>CAZTKJ010000050.1:0-19805 GCA_964614185.1 uncultured Lachnospiraceae bacterium | reverse complement strand
CATTGTGATACATCATATCCGCAGACTGTGGCTGATGAGAATGGTGTGTATGGGATTGGATATAACTCCGATATGAGTAAAGAAGCGCCAAATGCATGTCTGTGCAGTGTGATCTGGAACTGGAGCGCTTATTATACCTCTGCGGTGCAGAGTATCATTGATGGCACTTGGGATGGCAGTAATTATTTTGGCGGTATGACGGAAAATCTGTTAGGTATTACTGAGCTTGCCGATTTTTGTGCGGAAGGAACGCAGGAAAAGGTTGACGAGGCAAAAGCGAAGATTCTGTCGGGCGAGTTTGGCGTGTTTGACGGTGTGATTGAGACAAATACCGGAGATACGGTAGGCGAGGAAGGGAAAACTCTGGATGATGCAACGATAACAGGTGGTATCAATTGGTATTTCAAGACGGTGACAGTAGTGGAATAGGAGGAATGGATATGAGTTTAAAAAAGAAAATTCTGGCAACGGCAATTTTGCCCATATTGATTTTAGGGTTTTTATCCATGATTCTGACATTGACGGTTGTTAAGAATGCCATGGTGAATGAAATACGGGATGCGCTTAAGGGAACTGCGGCGGCAACGCTGGCAGCCTACGACCAAAATACGGGGGATTACATAGAAAGCACTAACGGGGATATCTGGAAAGGCGGTTATAATATTTCACATTCTGATAGTCTTGTAGACAAGATAAAAGATAATTCGGGAATGGATGTTACGTTTTTTTATGGCGATAAAAGGATTATGACTTCTGCGCTTGATAACAACGGCAACAGGATTTTAGGTTCCCCGGCAGGAGAAAAGATTGTAGAAAAAGTGCTGCAGGGAGAGGAAGAGTATTTCAGTAAAGCAGTTTCTCTTGATGGTGTACTTACATATGGCTATTATATGCCGGTTTATCAAAATGGAACAACGACAAATCCGATTGGCATGATTTTTGTCGGCAGCAATAAGGAACTTCAGGACAAAACGATCAATGAAATATTAAGACTGGTCGGAATAGCGGTTCTGATTGTCATGGTGCTATTTATTGCAGTTTCGTACGGTATTGCGTCATCTATCAGCAGGAGCGTTCAGTCCAGTATCGGTATTGTTAAGATGGTGGCGGAAGGAAATCTGAATGTGGAGATAGGAGAGAAGATGCTCTCATATAAGGACGAGACAGGAGAGCTATCAAGGGCAATGCTTATGCTGCGGGATGCCTTAAAGTCCACCATTCAGGAAATATCTGGGAATGCCAGGAATCTTGTGGAGGCTTCGGAAACTTTGGGAGATGTGGCTGAGCGTACAGGCGGAGCAATGCAGGAAATGACCCAAGCGGTCAATAGAATTGCGGAAAGTTCTACGGAGCAGGCGGAAAATTCAAGAAATACTTCGGAGCATATGCGAATCATGGGTTCGGATATTACAGAGACGTCTTCAGAAGTTGGTATGTTGGATGAGAATGCTGCCGCAATGCAGAGATCCAGTGAAAAGGCGGTTGATACACTTGCAAAACTGCGTAATATTAATGATGAGGTAGAGCATTTTATTGAAGAAATACGGATGCAGACGAATCGTACAAACGATTCGGTACAGCAGATTTATCAGGCAACAGCTTTTATTACTTCCATAGCGGAAGAAACTAATTTGTTAAGCTTAAATGCAACGATTGAAGCGGCGCGGGCAGGAGAAAGCGGTAGAGGATTTGCCGTTGTGGCAGACCAGATTCAGAAACTGGCAGATCAGTCCAGCCAGTCCAGTTTCGAGATTGAGGAGACAAGCCGGAAACTGATGGAAGATTCTGCAAAAGCTGTGGAAATTATGCAGCAGATGCAAGGAATCATAACAAGCCAAAGCGAGAGTATACAGGATACCCAGAGCATTGTCAGGGAAGTTTTGGGTGAAATCAATGATTCCATGCGCAGCATTGAAATGATTAAGGGCAGTGCTCAGCGTTTGGAGCAGTCTCGTAATGAAGTGGTGCAGGCGGTGGAAGAACTGTCGGAAATTGCACAGGATAACGCTTCCGGAACTCAGAAAACTTATGATGCGACCCAGGAAGCGACAGGCGCCTTTGAGCAGGTTTCCACCAGTGCGGGAAGGCTGCGTGAAATAGCCGATGAACTGGTAAAGAGCATTAAATATTTTAATTTATAGAGTGAGTACAGGAGGCTAAATATTTATATGCTTTAGCAGTACAAATTTCGAAAGACCTCGCTTTTTTGAAGTGAGGTCTTTTATCGTTATCTTATTGCCCGCTCACCTGGCAGCTCACGTATCGATTCTTTCCAATTACTGCAAACGCTCCCCCAAGAATGGCATATAAGATCGGCACCGCCTGCCAGGACACCAGCACCTTTCCAAATATAGGAACGGTGCGATAGTCAAAAATACTCCACACTGCAATAAAATTACTTGGCAGGTAACTCCATATCTGCGATAACACACGGTAACGTTCGGATAATGGCGGCACAAGCATGCTAAAAATGATCAACCCTACCGTCAAGGCAAGGGTTCCCAGGCTGCTTCGGAACAGTTCGGACAAAAGCATAACAAATACTCCTGTTAAAATTGCTGCCAACATCACCATGCCAAAAACCAGTAAGACACTTTCGCCTACATTTAAAGGATAAGAAAAATCTGGCATGATAAGCTGAAAAGCTGCCCCGAATCCCTCCAATCCATACAAAAAATATATTTCCAAGACTGATACACCAAAGACCAGCAGTGAGAAACCTACTATAAAGCTGATCCCTGCCAGAAGCTTTGCCAGATAAACAGGTTCCCTGCCATATTTGCTGCTTAAGATCAGTTGATCTGTTTTCCGGCTGTGCTCTTCGGGAAACACCCCGGCAAGGCAAATAGCCACTGCAAGCAGGATTGACACTCCAACCGTATAGGCGCTGTTCAGAAGATGCCAGTATCCTTCCTTAAACCGGAAAGTTATAGGCCATTCCAGTTTATCATCCTGTTTCCTCCAAAAGTCCTTTTCCTTCTCTGTCAGGAAACTCTCTTCCCAGTTTTCTTCTATAACATTTTGTCTTCGCTGATACAACTCCTGCTCATCTGCTTTCCACTCCATTGCCTCCGGAGTAGTCAGGTTTCCCGCGCTCCTCACAAAATTGAAAATTGCGCTGTAGGGTCTCGCATAAGTTTGATATTCCTCGGTCCCCGCGTAATGTACTACGCCGTTTTGCGTCTCCTCCGGTATCATACCATATCCATTGCTCATTTCCTCCATAAGCTCCTGGTCAATCAGCCGCCCGTCAAGCTTTTGCTGGTCAGCTTTATAAATCTGGTTCATATGAAAATTACTGTCCACCTTTACGCCATCAATATAATAGCTGCCAAGGGAATTAAGTGCTAACGACCCTAGTATCAGAAGCAGCATGATCACAATGGTAATCCATACAATTTTCCGCTTCAAAATTTTTTCCAATTCAATCTTATATAACGTTCCCAGATTCTTCATTACCCTGTGCCTCCTCAAACTGCTTTAAATAAAACTTTTCCAGATCGCCATGATCTTCATCCCATTTCCCCTGATAGATAAGCTGTCCATCTTTCATCATCAAAACAGTATCTGCAACATGCTCAATATCCGAAACAATATGGGTGGAAAGAAGCACGATATTTTCCTTCCCAAGATCTCCAATCAGATTTCGGAACCGTACCCGTTCCTTTGGGTCCAGCCCGGCTGTAGGTTCATCTAAAATGATAAGCTTTGGATCTCCAAGCAGTGCCTGGGCAATCCCCAGCCGCTGCTTCATCCCGCCGGAATAAGTCTTGATCTTTTTTTTACAGACTTCAGACAGCCCCACCAGATTCAAAAGCTCTGTAGCCTTTTTCCGTGCCGATCCTTTATCCAATCCTTTTAATGCTGCCATATATAGTAAAAATTTCATTCCCGTAAAGTCCGGATAATAGCCGAAATCCTGCGGCAGATATCCTAAAAGCGCACGATATTCTTCCTCAGATACATCCACAGATATGTCCGTCGGTGCATCAGCCGCTCCGCCGGTAGATACGCCGGCTTCATTCATGGAAATACTCCCGCTGTCAGGCTTCAATATCCCACATAACAATCGCATCAGGGTAGTCTTTCCTGCACCGTTTGCTCCCAGCAAACCGTAGACCCCTTTGTGCAGTCTGAAGGATATCCTGTCTACTGCAATTTTACTTCCATATTGTTTTGATACGCGATCAATCATAAGCTCCATGTATATTCCTCCCATCTTTCCATATTTCTTTTCCACTCTTTTACCGCAAGAGCACTGAGAATCCCCAATGCTGCCAGCCACCAGACAAACAGCTCCTCTTTATAAAGAATTTTCGTTATTTTCGGAATCACCGAAACCACAACTGCTACCGCAAAAACCGCGTAAAGACATTCCTGGCCCCGCATCCTTCTTGCCAGATGCAAACCTGCTGTATTTGTCAGTAAATATGGTACCAGCAGATAAACACCCGTGCTCAGCAGCGGCATACCTTCCAGCCAATATCCCGCAAATACGCTTAAGCCAAACAATAACAAGTGTACAAATCCCATAATTTCCATTCTTGCCAGGATGAGACTTTTCAAGGAAAATCTCGTAGCCATCTCAAGTTCTGCCATTTCGCAGACTTCTGACCGCAGGCTTTCCGCCAAAAAAGATACTGCCAAAAAGGGAACCATGGCAGAAAACGCCCATAATACATTTTTATCCGTTGCGGCACAAACAAGATATATGCCCGCGAAAGAAAGAACGGAAATCAGCCATCCCCATTTTCCAATATAAAAAAACTGTGCTGCCACAAATTTTCCATAGCTGATCCGGGAGGCAGCAGTCTGCATTTTTCCAATACGGTACAAAAACTCCTTTTTCTTTTCCGGAGCCGGTGCTTCCATTATCTCCTTTAGAATTTCCCTTAACTCGTTTTTCATCTAACCATCCTTTCTTCTCTTCCTACGACATTATGACCTATCCAATGCTTTTTTCAGGGTTTTTAAAGTCCTTTTCAGCTTTCGGTAACAGGAAAAACGCGACATCCGATACATACTGCAGATTACTGAAACAGGAACTTCATTTACATATCGAAGGAGCACCATTTCCCGCTCCTCTTCCTCAAGTTCATTAAGGGCTGCCCGAACTGTCATAGATGTAATGATCCTTTCCTCCATGTCAGAGGAAGCAGCTCCACTATGAGGACTGTTTTCCATGCTTTTTGTCTTATCAAACCCTTCCTCAAAGCTCTGATACTTCTTTTTCCTGAACTCATCAATACAAAGATTCCGGGCGATGGTATATAGATATTGAAGTACTTTCCCTTCATTGTGATAATCCTTGCTTTCCAAAAAACGCAAGAAAGTTTCCTGTGTGATATCTTCGGCAATTTCTTGTTTCTGCAATTTGAAATAGCAGTAACGATAAATTTTATGGTACTGCTTTCTTATCTCTTCTGCTTTATCTATGGCCACGCTTTAGAAACCTCCTTTCACTATGTATAACGAGGCAGCCTCTGAAAATGTGCGGTATATATGAAAAATTTTAAATTTTAGATTTTAAATGCACTTTGGTGTTTACAATGTAGACATATAGTGTTAAAATAATTTTGGATATAGTGTTTACATTGTAAACATAAGATGTGTTGATGCAGGAAAGGGATATTTGCGCTATGAAGGAATTAAGTGGAGCAGAGTGGTATGTACTGGAAAGCCTTTGGGAGAATTCGCCCAAAGTTGGAAGTCAGATTGTAACAGATATGTCTGCAAGGAAGGGATGGAGCAGGAGCACTACTTTAACCATGCTTCGCAGAATGGTAGAAAAACAGCTGATCTTCTGTGATGACAGCGGGAAAATGAAAGCTTATGCACCGCTGATTGCCAGAGAGGAGGCAGTAAAGAAAGAAACAAAAAGTTTTTTAGACAGAGTTTATCATGGCAGTGTAAGTATGATGCTGAACGGATTTGTGGAGAAACAGGCACTGACGTCTAAAGAGATTGAAGAGCTCAGGAAGATTTTAGATAATGCGGAGAACGGACATGAATGTTGATTGGGTAGTATCTTCCAGTATTCTTATATTAATGATCGTGTTGGTAAGAGTTGTCTTTCGCAATAAAATCAGGCCTCATGTGCGGTATATTATGTGGCTTGCAGTAGCCTTACGCCTTCTGATACCGTTTTCTTTTTGGAAAACAGATGTCAGTATTCTGAATTTTATTCCGGAACAAATGAAGTTTCAGTCAGATGGAAGAGATATTTCCATAACAGAACAGTTTAAAAGGACGGAAGTTCATACAGAGCAGAGTGATACCCTAAAAGAGCAAAGGCTCCCAGACGGACAGGGGCCGGAAAGTGACCTTTTGCTCTCACAGATGGAAAATCAGAAGCAATATGACTTAGCCGTAGATGAAACTGCAAAGCAGGGTGGAATCTTGTGGAATATGCAACTTTGGCATTGCTGGTTTTTAGGGGTGGTGCTGTGTATGTTCATATTGCTGGCAGTAAATCTGGATTATGGTCGGAGATTAAAGCAAAGCAGAAGACAGATAGCCGGAGAAATGCTGCCGGATGATCTGAAAATACCGGTATATATTTCGGAAATGGTACAGACTCCCTGTCTTTTCGGACTGTTTCATCCCTGTATTTATGTGACAGACGATGTAAGGAAAGAAAAATCAGTTTTTCATTTCGTCCTTTGTCATGAAAATGTACATTATAAACATCATGACAATTGGTGGATAGCAGTGCGTGCCCTATGCTTGTGCCTGCACTGGTATAATCCCCTGGTCTGGCTGGCTGTTTATTTATCCAGAGAGGATGGGGAGCTTTCCTGTGATGAAAGTGTATTGAAAATACTGGGTGATGAAATGTGTGTGGATTATGGAAGAGCTTTGCTGGAACTTGGTACAGCAAAAGCATCGGGCATCAGTGGATGGCGGATGTCCTCTATGATAAGAGGAAACAGACGCATTTTAAAAGAACGGCTGCAAATGATCGTAAATATGCCGGAAGAGACCATGGGTGTACGGATACTGTTTGCCACAGCAGCAGTGTTTGCAGTACTTATTACTTTTACAGGGAGAAATCCCATACAGGAAATTGCCGATTATAGCATGGCGCAGTGGAGAAGAAATTACAGTCAGGCTTTTAAGAATGTTGAAGATTTAGCAGAGGATTTATCAGTTAAGGATGATGAAATTCTGATGATGGATCTGAATTTTGACGGCTGGGACGATTTATGCATTCAAAGATATTCGATTGCTAAAGCTGATATTCCCTATGACTGTATGCTTTGGAATCCTGAGACAGGCAGCTTCGAATATAGTGCCACATTGTATAATGTAGAAGCAGAAGCGGAAAATGAATGGATATGCAGCAGGATGTATAATGGGGAAGAACAGTGTTCTGAAACATATTACCGTTATGATATTGATAACCATCTGCACATGGTTCGATATGTAGAAAAGAGCATATCTGCAGAGGGAGAGAGCATACAGCTGGATCTGACATATGAGGAGAATGGGAGCAGATATGCCCTGCCCGCAATAGCAGATGAAAATAATCTGGATTTGACATTGATTTATATGGCAAAGCAGACTATTTCGGAGCTTGAACAGTGGATGGGTGCAAAGGTAGAAACAGCCTGTTTTCTGGTGACAGATGCAGGAGGAGTTATTCTGGCTGAATCATTAGAAGATATGGATCATTCAAGAGTATTCTGCAGCCGATATTTCGGAGCAGATACAGAGTATAATCTCAGTGGTTATGACAAGAGCATTTCGTCTGTCAGCATATCTTCAGGAAAAGAAGTCTGGTATTCACAGATATTCTGGAGGAATATTCCGGAGAATATAAATATGATGACGGATGTAGAAGTAATAATCTGGTATTTTGAACAGCTTCCAATGGTGAGTGATGTTAAAGTAAAGACCATAGAACAACGGTATCCGGGAATGTGGACAATTCAAACAGAGAATGCAGAATGGTTTGAAGTGTTTTATGATCCAAACCTACAGGAAATATCCAATGTGACAGGGCCTTATCCATCCTGTCCGGAACATTGACACAGATATTTAATTAATCTGAGACAGAGAAAAGGGACAGATGATGAAGAAAATTTTATTATTACTTATGACAGGATTTATTGTATTTTCAGCAGCAGGATGTGCAGAAGAAAAAAATGATGATGTGGTATTACCTGTTATTACCGAAGCAATAGAAAAACCACAGGGAGAAGATAGTGCCGAGACAACAGAAAAACCACAGAAAAAAGATGATATTGAAAAAATAGAAAAGCCACAGGAAGAAGAGCATGTTGAAAGAAAAGAAGAGAAAGGAACAGAAGAAACAGCTTCAAAAGAAAATATCTTCATAGAAGAATCACAATCTGCGACTAATACAGAAACCACTACATCGGATGAAGAGATGATAGCTCTTTTTAACGAAAGAATGACATATTATGTAAAGAGCGCATACTGCGATGAGATGATGAGATATTGGGAAGAAATTCGCGGAGTAACAGATGTTTCATACAGAATGGTACCGCTTTATGAAACGGATAAAAGGTATCTGATGAAAGAGGAGTTAGCTAATGAGCCATCCACAGTGATTCATCTGGCCAAAAATGAAATTTATGCCCGGCATGGATATATTTTCAACGATAAAGACTTATATAATTATTTTATGGGATGTATTTGGTACACTCCCACTATAGAGCCGGAAGATTTTAGTGATAAAGTTTTTAATGAGTATGAAATAGCAAATCTGGAACTTTTGGATGAGTTAGATAGCTTATGAAGAAAGAGCAAGGAGCGCCTTTTAGATATATGGGCGCTTCTTTTGTTTTATGGGAAATTAATAAAATTATGATGGATTTAAAGATAAGATAGTGCAATACGGATTTCTTTACGGTATAATATAGTGGTCAGGCGTCTGCCCATAATGGGTGGACAGATGGTAGAATCGTTTTAAGGAGAGAGCAGATGAAGCGATCATATCGGAAAAAGTTCATACAGGGCAGTTTGTTGCTGCTGTCATTAATGATCCTTTTCCTATTACCCCTTCCCATACCGGTTCGCGCACGGGAAACCCATATAGTAAGAGTAGCATTCTTTCCTATGGAAGGCTTTCATTCCTATTCGGAAGCTGATGGTTATGGTGGTATGGATGTTGCTTATTTGGAAAAATTATGCAGTTATACCGGATGGAAGATTGAATATGTGGATTGCGACAGCTGGAACGATGCTTTGTCAAAGCTGGAAGCAAAAGAGGTAGATTTAGTTGGGTCTGCACAATACGCAGAAGAACGTACAGAGATTTTTGATTATGCGGCCTTGTCCAGTGGGTATACTTTTGGCTGTTTATTTGTAGAGGAGAACAGCAGCCTGGCTTTTGAAGATTTTAATAGTATGAAAGACATGAAATTCGGTATTGTGGAAAGCTATATCCGCAAGCAGGATTTTCTGGAATATTTGGGGAGGAATGGAATCGAAAATCCTTTGCTTCAGGAATATGGCACCACTGAGGAACTGCAGCAGGCGCTCCGGACGGGTGAAATTGATATAGCAGCCCATACTTCTACAGAAGTCAGGGAAGGACAGTGCTTAGTGGGAAAGTTTGCTTATGCACCTTTTTATTATATAACATGGAAGGGCAATACTGCGCTGCTGGATGAATTGAATTTAGGAATAGAAGAACTGAAAATGAATGATCCTACGCTGGAACAGGAACTTATGGCTGAATATTATGGTGAGCGTCGGGAGAATTTTGCAACAAGAGAGTTACAGCTCATTAATCAGGGTAATACTGTCAGAGTCGGATTTTATGTGGACACAAAGCCTTTAGCTTACATTAATAAGCAGGGAGAATATGATGGGATTTATATTCAGATCTTAAAGACTGTTTCCGAAAGAAGCGGAATTTCCATGGAATTCTGTCCTATCAGCAGGAGCATGTATTGGAAGGATCTGCTTTTAAAAGGTGAGATCGACTTCTATGTCGGTTCCAATAATACGAAGCTGGCGCAGGACGAAAATATCATGTTGACAAATGCGTTCATGCCATATAATACAACTGTTATATCTAAAAATGACTATGTTCTCTCTGATGAGGAAATAACGGTGGTATTGACAAAAGGACGTACTTATTTGTCAAACAATATAGAGCTGGATGGCAGGGTGATTTATTGTGAAAGCGCCAAGGACTGCCTGCAGGCATTGGAAAGCGGCAAAGCGGATATTACCCTGTTAAATACAATTGAATATAACTATCAGTCTAAAAATGAGAGATTTTCCAATCTGATTGAGTGGGAAACATATCGGTATCAGTCAGGAGCCGCACTGGCCGCTTCATCAGAGGCAGATCCTGTATTGTTTGGCGCTATGAATAAGGCCCTAAGACTGATAACGGATGATGAGAAAGAGGACATTATCAATCAGTACATGAATATTCCTTATGACAGTTACGGATTTTGGGATTATCTGTATCATAGTAAAAATGCCATTATCATTTCAGTCATTATATTGATTTTATTGATGATCTTTGGCTATATCCTTTCTCGTATGAGGAAAAAATCTTATTTTCTGCTTGAAAAGAAAAACAGAGAGCTGCAGATTGCCATACAGGAGGCCCAAAGAGCGAATCAGGCAAAGACAGAATTCCTCTCTCATATGTCACATGATATACGCACACCAATAAACGGAATTATGGGTATGCTCAATATTGCAGAGAAGGAACCGGAAAATCTGGAAAGACAGATGGAGTGCAGAGGAAAAATAAAGACATCTGCAGAGCATCTGTTGTCATTGATCAATGATGTGCTGGATATCAGTAAACTGGAAAGTGGAAATGTAGAATTTGCAAGAGAAGTTTTTAGTCTGAATGACCTGCTTCATAATTGTGCTGTGATCATAGGCGGGCAGGCAGCAGAGAGAAATGTAGAGCTCATAACAGATTTTGAGGATTCCGGGCAGCTGCCCCATGAATATTTTGTGGGAAGCCCTTTGCATATTAAACAGATTTTAATTAATATAGCAGGTAATGCGGTGAAATATAATAAGCCAAGGGGGAGTGTCAACTTTCGATGCTATGAGATATCAGAGGAGAGTGGAATTGCCCGGATATGCTTTGAGATTTCTGATACCGGTATAGGTATGAGCAAAGAATATTTAAAACATATTTTTGAACCCTTTACCCAGGAAGAAGGCGGAGCAAGAACCAACTATCAGGGCACCGGTCTTGGTATGACCATTACCAAAAATCTGGTGGACAAAATGGGAGGAACTATAGAGATCCAAAGCGAACTTAATGAAGGAAGCGTTTTTACCGTAGTACTGCCTTTAGAAATCACTGCTTTGGCAGAAAGCAGTAAAAAAGAGGAAGAAATAAGAGCGGTAAACCTTTCCGGGAAAAAGGCTCTGCTTGTGGAAGATAATGAACTGAACCAGGAGATTGCACAGTATATACTGACAGAAAGCGGTTTGGAAGTTACTGTTGCCGCTAACGGGCAGGAGGCTGTGGAACTGTTTAAGAAAACGGCTCCCTATACATATCATATTATTTTTATGGATGTGATGATGCCTGTTATGAACGGACATGAGGCAGCGAGAGCCATAAGGAGCCTTGAGCGGGAGGATGCTGCAACAGTTCCCATTATTGCCATGACGGCAAACGCATTTGCGGAGGACGTAAAGGCGGCCCGGGATGCCGGTATGAATGAGCATATTGCCAAGCCTCTTGAGCCCGAAGTAATAAGCCGTGTGCTTGGCCGTTTCCTGGGAGAAAAAGCAGAAAATAAAAATAATAAATAGAAAGGAAAAACAAGATGGGTAAGGAAGAAATGAAGCAGTATCAATTTGTGGATGATAAGGGAACTTTCCGTTTGGAACAGCCGGAAAATATCAGTTATCTGTATTTTCCGATAGCAGGGGAACAAGGCATAAAAGGAGCTGTGACGCCAACTTTGGGAGGGGACTTAAAAAGGAACCAAAATGAGTTTGTTTTGCAGCCGGTCAGTGCAGAAGAACTTCACAATAATAAGTCCACAAGAAATTTCTGGTGCAGGATAGGAGAAAATGCCTGTTATTCAGCAACGGGCGTTTCAGCAGAAGCAGAAGGAAAAAGATTTACGGATAAGCAGGAAAAAAGTGTGTTGACCGCAGGACCGATGTGGCATCAGATAGAAAGAGAATCCGAAGAATATGGATTGAAATCCCGCATTGTTTCTTTTGTACCGGTAGGCGAATATTCTGTAGAAATCATGCAGGTAGAAATAGAAAATGTAGGAGAAAAGGAAGTCTCTTTTGTGCCTACGGCTGCAATTCCCATTTATGGCAGGAGTGCAGACAATATAAGAGATCACAGACATGTAACTTCTCTGCTGCATCGTGCCGTTACTACTTCTAAGGGGGTTTTGGTAACACCTACGCTTTCCTTTGATGAGAGAGGCCATCGTAAAAATCAGATCACTTATTATGTATGCGGAGCAGAAGGAGACGGAACGGAGCCTGTTGGTTTTCTGCCGATAGTAGAGGATTATATTGGAGAGGGAGGAAGCTTTGCAAGACCGGAAAGCGTTATTTTAAATCTGCCCTATGATCCTGCAGGCAGACAATATGATGGTTACGAAATAGTAGGTGCTCTTCGTTTCAAAGAGGTGCACCTTAAGCCTTTGGAGAAAAAGGATTATATCATTTTTATTGGTGCAGAAGAAAATAAAGAAATGATACAGGCAATGCTTGAGCAGTACGGAAATGAAGAAAAGGTTTCTGAAGCTTTAGAACAGACAAAGAAATATTGGCTCGATAAAATCAATGTTTCTTATGAAACGGCGGATCCTGTATTTGATAATTTTATGTATTGGGTAAATTTCCAGCCTATGTTAAGGCGGATTTACGGATGTTCTTTTCTGCCTCATCATGATTATGGAAAAGGCGGAAGAGGATGGAGAGATCTGTGGCAGGACTGTCTGGCATTACTGATCATGAATCCGGATGGAGTAAGGCAGATGCTGATTGATAATTATGGGGGAGTAAGGATTGACGGCAGCAATGCAACCATTATCGGAAGCAGGCAGGGAGAGTTTATTGCAGACAGAAATAACATTACCAGAGTTTGGATGGATCATGGACTGTGGCCTCTTATGACCACCAAATTGTATATTGATCAGACCGGGGACCTGTCAATTTTACTAAAAGAAAATACATATTTTAAAGATAAACAGGAGGCACGGGGAACAGGTACGGATGAAAACTGGGAGGATAACGGCTCTCCGATACTGAAAGATGAGAAGGGGAAAGAATATTGCGGAACCATCTTAGAACATCTTCTGGTACAGAATCTTACTGCTTTTTATGAAGTAGGGGAGCATAACCATATGAGGCTGAGAGGCGCGGACTGGAATGATGCACTGGATATGGCTCCGGAAAGAGGAGAAAGCGTGGCATTTACCGCTGCTTACGCTGATAATCTGGAAAGTCTGGCACAGTTGATCGGATTATTGCAGGAAGAAAAGCAGATGAAATCCATAGAACTGCTTAAGGAAATTGAGCCTCTGATAAAGACGGGAAAAGAATCTTATGAAGATATTGCATACAAAAAAGAAATATTAGCAAAGTACTGCCAATCCTGTTTCCATTGTATATCCGGTGAAAAGACCCAATTTGACAGTGAGCAGGTAAAAGACAGCCTGATGGAAAAAGCAATGTGGATAAGAGAGCATATTCGTCAAAGGGAATGGATCGATGAAGGAGCAGAATGCGGTTGGTTTAACAGCTATTATGATAATCACGGGCAGAAGTGTGAAGGAATGTGGGAAGATGGCGTTAGAATGATGCTCACAGGCCAGGTGTTCACCATCATGTCAGGGACAGCAACAAAAGAGCAGATAGCTAAAATAGTAAAGGCAGCAGATAAGCATCTTTATCAAAAGGAAATCGGAGGGTACAAGTTAAATACAGATTTTAAAGAATTGAAAACAGACCTGGGAAGAATGTTCGGATTTGCCTATGGCCATAAAGAAAACGGCGCTGTTTTCTCCCATATGACAACAATGTATGCCAATGCCCTTTATAAACAGGGATTTGCTAAAGAAGGCTACCGTGCTTTACATACACTTTACGAACAGGCAGCAGACTTTAAGGTAAGCCGGATTTATCCCGGAATTCCTGAATATTTTAATGACAGAGGCCGGGGAATGTATCATTATCTGACCGGGGCGGCAAGCTGGATGATGCTTACTGTTATTACGGAAATGTTTGGTATTAAAGGGAAATGCGGCAGCCTGGTTTTGGAGCCGAAACTGCAAAGGGAACAGTTTAAGGACAAGAAAGCAGGAGTTTATCTGAATTTCGGAAAGAGAAGATGGCATATTGTATATGTCAACAGCAAGGAGAAAACAAGCAGCGAATATGAGATAGGCGATATATATCTGGATGGCAGTAAAAGAGATGCTGCAAAAGGAGAAGTAGTTGTTTCTTTAGAGGAGATTCAGAATCTGGACGAAAACACAATTCATGAAATAATGGTAGAATTAAAGTAGAAGATATGAGAAAGGAGTCAATATGAGCAAAAATACAGTGTATCGGATAGAGAATTACGGAAAGAAGACAGAATTTGCAAGCTTTCTTCCCGGAATCAGTGGAACTAAGGGAATTCCCGTTTGGTGTTATTATGTAAACAGGGGACAAGGTGTTGTCAGCTTTGGTGTGGAAAATAAAGACCATGCTATTATGGAATTTTATCCGGCACATCAGGCATATCAGAATGTAAAGAGAACAGGGTTCCGCACTTTTTTGAAAAAGGGCGGGGAAGTATTGGAACCCTTTAGGGAGGAAGATGTGCCTCATAGTATGTCCATTGCCATGAATGGATTTGAAATCGAAGAGAAAAATGGGAGGGAAGGCCTTTTAACCAAAGTATCTTATTTTACTCTGCCGGGAGAAAAAATAGGGGCATTGGTAAGGAAGCTCAGCATTAAGAATATCGGAAAAGAAACGGCTGATTTGGAAATATTAGATGGAATGCCGGCTTGTATCCCTTACGGGGTCGATCTTGATAGTATGAAAACGATGGGACAGACGATTAAGGCATGGATGCAGGTGTTTATGGTAGAGGATATCCCTTTTATGAAAGTAAGAGCCAGTACTACAGATACGGCTGCTGTATCAGAAGTACATGGAGGAAACTTTGCAATAGGAACTCTTAAAGATGGTACAAGATTAAAACCCATTACGGATCCTAAGGTAGTATTTGCTTATGATTTTTCTTTGGACAAGCCTGTAAATTTCAAAGAAAAGAGCCTGCAGGAACTTGGGGAAATGGAGCAGAGAGCAGACAATATAGTACCCTGCTGTTTTTACGGTATGAAAACGGAACTGGCTTCCGGAGAAGAAACTGTCCTTTATCAGCTGATCGGACAGACGGAAAGTAAGGAACTGCTGACAGAATTTGCCGGCAAAACCCTGAATGCATCTTATTATGATCAAAAAAGAGAAGAAGCAGATGAGCTTGTCATAAATCTGTGCAGACATGTAAAGACTAAAACAGCCAATGAAGATTTTGACGCTTACTGTCAGTATACTTATATGGACAATGTGCTTCGCGGCGGTTATCCTATTCAATTGGCAGAAGATAAAGTTTTTTATATTTATTCCAGAAAGCATGGTGATTTGGAGCGGGATTACAACTTCTTCAGTATGCTGCCCGAATTTTATTCTCAGGGAAACGGAAATTTCAGAGATGTCAATCAGAATAGAAGATGCGACACATTTTTTGCTCCTTTTGTAGGAGATTTGAATATCAGGACTTTTTACAGTCTGATTCAGCCGGACGGTTATAATCCATTAGGTGTGGAAAAGGTAACTTACTGTTTGAAAGAAGAAAAAATTGACAGGATTTTTGCTGATGCATCAAAGGAAGAAAAGGCGCATTTGCGTTCAGTGCTTCAGAAACCTTTTACACCGGGCGAGCTTTATAGGGAACTTAACAGATCTGGTGAGGGAGAAGGAAAAGAGGATGCTCTGTTTGCAGAGATCATCAGGGAAGCAGATGGCGTAACTAACGGCAGATTTATAGAAGGATACTGGTCCGACCACTGGACTTATAATTTGGACCTCTTGGAAAATTATCTTTCTGTTTTTCCTGAGAAAGAAGAAAGTCTTCTTTATACGAAAATGTACAGTTATTACAAACCTCAGGCAAAAGTCAGAAAGCGGGAAGAGCGCTGTGTACGGACAGAAAAAGGCATACGCCAGTACCATGCAGTGGAAGAAATAGGAGGAAAGGACGGAAGCCTTCTTCAAAGCAGTTATGGGAAGGGAGAAGTCGTTCTTGTAACCTTAATGGAAAAGCTGTTGTTATTGTCCGCCACTAAATTTGCTACATTGGATGCCTATGGAATGGGTGTGGAAATGGAAGGCGGGAAGCCGGGCTGGTACGATGCACTGAACGGACTTCCGGGATTATTCGGTTCCTCCATGGCAGAAAGCTGTGAACTGGCAAGAAACCTGGAATATACCATTGGCGCTTTAAAGCGTTATCCGGAGCAGGTAGAGCTGTTAAAGGAACTGGCTGATTTTATTGATGAAATAGACGGAATCGTAAAGGAAGAAAAGAGTGCTCTGCTTAAAGAAGAAAAAGTCATGAGCTTCTGGAATAAGATCAATGATGCCAAAGAAGCCTATCGTGATAAAATTTATCAGGGCGTTTCAGGAGAAAGAAAGATGTTTTCTGCTCAGCATTTAACGGAAATATTAGAGCAGTGGCATGAAATTGTAAGAACTGGAATTGATAAAGCCTGTGCCATGAGTGAAGGAATCTGTCCTACTTACTTTACTTTTGAAGTTACAGATTATGAAGAGACGCAGGCAGGCGTCAGACCGCTTGATTTTAACGTGCAGGCAGTTCCGCTCTTCTTAGAAGGTCCTGTAAGATATTTAAAACTGGATAATACGAAAGAGCGGAAAAGAGAACTTTATGAAGAGATAAAGAGCAGCGACTTATATGATGAGAAATTATCCATGTATAAGGTAAATGCTTCTTTGGCAGATGCGTCTTATGAACTTGGCAGAGCCAAAGCATTTACTCCCGGATGGCTGGAAAATGAATCCATATGGCTTCATATGGAATATAAGTATCTTTTGGAACTTCTTAAATCAGATATGTATGAGGAATTCTTTGAAGACTTTAAGAAATCTGCCATTCCTTTTTTGGATCCTGATGTATATGGCAGAAGCATCTATGAAAATTCTTCTTTTATTGCCAGCAGCAAAAATCCGGACAGCAGCTGTCACGGCAAAGGTTTTGTAGCACGCTTAAGCGGCTCTACAGTGGAATTTTTAAATATGTGGATCATTATGATGTTCGGAAAGAATCCTTTTACCGTAGAAGAGGGAGAACTGGTCTTTGCTCCCGCTCCCATTTTGCCGGACTATCTTCTGGAAGAAGAAGGAATGGTAGAAGCAGTACTTTTGGGAGAAACAAAAGTAACTTATCATGTAGGAGAGAAAAAGGATTATATCCCCGGAAACTATCAGATAACCGAATATACTCTTACCTATAAGGATGGCGGTGTAGTAAATGTCAGAGAGCCGCAAGTAAAAGGCAAATCTGCAAAGGACATCCGTGGCGGCATGATAGAGGAAATTCATATTACATTGAATTAGCGGAAAAGAATTTTTATGTTAATACTAAAAAGCGGACTGTGAATATGAAGATCACGGTCCGCTTTTTATGAATAAGTGCTGATAATATTTTCGGCTGCCTGCCTTTTAGTAATGCATTGGTCCATTGCCTGTTTTTCTATATAGTGATGTGCATGCGGCTCATCCATTTTCAGTTCACTGATAAGCAGCCATTTTGCACGGTTGACTAATCTGATTTCCTCCATTTTTTCTTCAATAGATAATGTCTTTTTCTCAACTCGGCGCAGTCTCTCTCTTGCACTGGCCATCCAGCCAAGAGCCTGAATTAAGGTTTGTTTCGATATAGGCTTAGGCAGGGTAAAAACGCCGTGAAGTACTACCTTATCATAAATCTCCATATAAGTTTCAGATTTTACAAGCAATAATACAACGGTTCCCTTTGTACTGCAGGAATCAATGGCAAAACGTATACCGGGGTCATCCGGCAGAGGTGAATTGATAATAATAAAATCAAAGCTTCTCTCAGCAAACATTCTCTGCCCGGCGCCGATACCGGAAACAATACGAACCGGAGAAAAGGCGGACTCGGGAAGCAGAGGCAATATAGCAGAATTGAAGTTCTTTGACGCCGAAACGACAAGAACACTGTATCCTCGTTCTTCTAAACTCATGTTGATCCTCATTTCTGAGCTGATTTAACAGCTTATTTTTGCTAAGCTTATCATACGCATAAAGTAATTTTTTATCGGCCACAATAAATATCCAGTATGGCAGCAGGAATATGTTCCTGCACAAAAGGACTGAAGAAGGCAGCTTCCCGGGCACTCTCCAGGTCTTTAGGCAGTTCCTTAAGTGTTGCAAGAGAAGATTTATCGGCTTTATACAGATTGCAATTCACAGCTCCCGGAAGTTCCAGATTATTTTGTATACCGTAAATGCCTGCATAGATGATCAGAGCAAAAGCAAGATAGGGATTGGCAAAAGGATCCGGTGAACGGAGTTCCGCACGGCGGTACTCATCTGCAGCTGCCGGAATTCTTACAAGCTGAGAACGGTTTTCTTTAGACCAGGAAATATATAGTGGCGCTTTGTGGGAGCCAAAACGCCTAAAGGAGTTCTCCGTAGGATTTAAAAATATAGTAATATCTCTGATTTTTTCAAGAATGCCGGCTATCATGTGTGACAGATGATCAGAATGGTTTACATCTTCTACCGACACGTTGATATGAAAACCGTTTCCCGGCTTATCAGGGAGGGGTTTTGCGTCAAAATTTGCATACAGTCCGTTGCGGTGAGCGGTTGTCTTTGCAACTGTCCGGAAAGTCATTGCATTGTCTGCGGCGGTAACAGGATCTGAGTATCGGAAATCGATCTCATTTTGCCCGGGGCCCTCTTCATGATGGGAGCTTTCAGGGCATATTCCCATTTGTTCAAGGGTAAGACAAATTTCACGGCGGATATTTTCTCCTCTGTCATCAGGGGCAATGTCCATATAACCGGCTTTGTCATAAGGGGTCCTTGTAGGGTTTCCATTTTCGTCCAGAGTAAAAAGATAAAATTCCTGTTCAGCTCCAAAGAAAAAATGATATCCCAGTTTGTCAGCATCTGCCACAGCTTTTTTCAAAAGACTTCTTGTATCACATTCAAAAGGCCGTCCGTCAGGATAGGAAATACCGGAAAACATACGTACAACTTTGCCATGCTCAGGCCGCCAGGGCAGCAAAGTCAAAGTTTCCGGATCCGGATGAAGCAAAAGATCGGAATGTGTCTCATCTCCGAATCCCGTGACAGAAGAGGCGTCAAAGGCAATTCCATACTTAAAAGCACGGGGAAGCTCCTTTGGCATAATAGATATATTTTTTTGCTTGCCGAATACATCGCAAAAAGCAAGACGAATAAATTTAACGTCCTCCTCCTGCACATACTGAATAACCTCTTGTTCCGAATATTTCATAATTCTACCCTGCTTTCCTTTAAAAATAAAGACATTCATTTTGACATAAATGCAGATTTATGCCAAGATGAACGCCTTTGCTCATTCATAAGAACTATATACCTAATTATATTTCTTGTCAAGCAAAAGAGATAATTGAATAATTTGTCAAAAAAAGCTATAATATGCTTAATATTGAAATGATAGGAGATTAGTGTGAAAGAAAGTAGAGGACATCCATAAATAGGTGCATTTTACTAAGCTG
>CAZTKJ010000049.1:0-20178 GCA_964614185.1 uncultured Lachnospiraceae bacterium | reverse complement strand
GCAGAGGACTGAAAATCCTCGTGTCACTGGTTCGATTCCGGTTCTGGGCATTTTTATTATGATAAAAATTTTGTTGAAGTCTTGCCATAGGCAAGGCTTTTTTTAAAGTATTTGCATGTTTTTATGCATTTATTTCGTTTTATATGGTAAAATACATAATTGAGGATAATATGCTTATGTTTTTGGAGGAGTTATGAAAATAGGGCATTTGGAAGGGAAGTACAAAAAAAATATAGAAAAGTGTAAAAAACGGTATGCGGAAAGAAGAGAGCTGGACAGACTTTTAAAGGAATATGCCTCAGATATTTTAAAATCCGGGAATTTTCAGAGTACTAGAAATCATATTCAGCATGGAACGATTCCGGTGCACAGACATTGCATTGATGTAGCGAATCAGAGTATCAAAATCAGTAAGTACTTAAAGATACCCTGCAATGAAAGAGAATTAATCAGAGGAGCTCTTTTACATGATTATTTTCTTTATGATTGGCATGACAGAACAAGAGAAGATTATCAAATGTTGCATGGTTTTTATCATCCGGGTATTGCCCTTAGAAATGCTGAAAAAGAATATCATTTGTCAGGCAGGGAGAGAGATATTATTAAAAAACATATGTGGCCGCTTACAATTGTGCCGCCGATGTGTAGGGAAGCATGGATTGTAACTATGGCAGACAAATATTGTTCGCTTCTTGAAACATTGAGACTTCGCAGAGGTATCAGAAGGGCAAAAATGGGATTAGTCAGATGAAAAAAGGGTTATTTGAAAAGCTTAAAGAGTATGGGGAAAGTGATTATTACCCTTTTCATATGCCCGGGCACAAAAGGAATTCTGTAAATGAATTTTTTAATGCTGTCTATCAGTGTGATATTACAGAAATAGATGGATTTGATAATCTTCATCAGGCACAGGGGATTCTTAAGGAATCACAGGAATATGCAGCTGCCCTTTATCATTCAGAAGAAACGTATTTTCTGATCAATGGAAGTACAGCCGGAATTTTAAGTGCCGTATCTTCTATTGCGGGCAGAGGGAAAAAGCTGATTATTGCAAGGAACTGTCATAAAGCCGTATATCATGCGGCTTTTTTAAATCAATTGGAAATAGAATATATTTATCCGGATATAATAGAAGAGTTCGGGATTTCCGATGGAATTTTGCAGCATCAGGTGCAGACTGCGATTGATGAAATTGCAGGAAGGGAAAGAATAGAGAAAAGTGATATTTGTACAGTAATAGCCGGTATTGTTATAACTTCCCCTACTTATGACGGCATTCTTTCTGATATAGCCGGTATTGTCAAAATGGCTCACAGTTATGGGATTCCGGTTATTGTAGATCAGGCTCATGGAGCTCATTTTGGTTTTCATCCTGCCTTTCCATCAAATGCTGTTGCAGATGGTGCGGATCTTGTGATCCATAGCGTACACAAGACGCTGCCGGCGCCTACTCAGACGGCTCTTCTGCATAAAAATGGTTCCCTCGTCAGCAGTGAAACAGTAAGAAAATATTTGAGGATTTATCAGTCCAGCAGTCCTTCTTATCTACTGATGGCAGGAATAGATACTTGTATGCAGATTGTAGGAAAGGAAGGACAGGAAAGACTTGATCATATGCTCGATTATAGAAGAGAGTTGATCAAGAAGGCAGAAAAATTAAAATATATCAGCATCTATCCGTCCATGGCAGAAACGTGGGAAGAAAAGCCGGGATATTTCAGCCAGGGGATGGAGGAACCGGGACGTCTCCTGATTTCCGTAAAGGGAAGTAATATTACAGGTCGCTGCTTATACAATATTTTAAGAGAGACATATCATTTACAAATGGAAATGTGCGGGGCAGATTATGTCATAGCCATTCTTTCCATGATGGATAAAAAAATAGGATTTGACCGTTTGTCAGAGGCTCTTGACGAAATTGATAAATGGATTGGCTCTCATCAGGAGCATCAACAATTGCAAAAAGAAAGTGTTTTTATGTATCAGCAACATCAGCCAAAAGCAGCACTTAAGCTAAGTGACGCCTTTATGGCAGAAAGCTGTTACATACCCTTAGAGGAAGCACAGGGGAAAACAGCGGCAGACTTTATCAGTCTTTATCCGCCGGGAATACCTGTTTTAGTGCCGGGAGAAATAGCAGATGAAGGGATTATCCAGATAGTAAAAGCATATTTAGATGGCGGATATACCGTTGAGGGTATTAAAACCGATGAAAGGAATGGCAGACATAACCTGAAAGTACTTAAACAGAGAATAGAATAAAAAGGGAAACGGCTTGAAAGAGAGGTAATATTATTATGAGAAAGACAAAGATTATTTGTACCATAGGTCCCGCAAGTGAAAGTGAAGAAAAGTTAAAAGAACTGATGCTGGCAGGCATGAATGTAGCACGTTTCAACTTTTCTCACGGCAGTCATGAAGAGCATAAAATAAAATTTGACAGAGTGGTCAAAGTCAGTAATGAACTGGGGATGCCCATAGCTACTTTGCTGGATACGAAGGGACCTGAAATCAGACTGAAGGATATTGAAGGTGGGCGGACAGAGTTAAAGACAGGTCAGAAATTTATACTGACTACAGACGAAATGCTTGGCACCAGCGAAAAAGTTACCATTTCCTATAAAAATTTAAAGAATGATATTTCTGTCGGAACTACGATTTTAATTGATGATGGTTTAATAGAAATGGTTGTAGATGACATTAATGAGACCGATATAATATGTACAGTAATTAATGGCGGGTTCATTTCCAATCACAAAGGAGTTAATGTGCCGGGAGCTGTTTTATCCATGCCTTATATCAGTGATGTGGATAGAAGTGATATTATGTTTGGCTGCGATATGGGATTTGATTTTTTAGCAGCATCTTTTGTCAGATGCAAAGAGGATATCCTGGAAGTCAGAAAGATCTTAGAGGATCATGGCAGCCATATGAAGATTATTGCCAAAATTGAAAATATGCAGGGTATCCGCAATTTAGATGAGATACTGGAAGTCTCCGATGGTATTATGGTGGCAAGAGGGGATATGGGAGTGGAAATTCCCATGGAAGAAGTGCCGATAGCACAAAAGCAGATGATTAAGAAAGCGGAAACTCTTGGAAAGCACGTTATTACAGCTACACAGATGCTGGAATCCATGATTAAAAATCCAAGACCTACCCGGGCCGAAACTGCAGATATTGCAAATGCTATTTATGATGGAACTACGGCTATTATGCTTTCAGGTGAAAGTGCAGCCGGAATGTATCCTGTAGAAGCAGTTAAAACTATGGCCAAAATTGCAGAACGTACAGAACAGGACATTGACTATAATGGACGTATGAGACAAAGAGAAGAAACGGGCAGTTTAGATATTACGAATGCCATATCTCATGCTACCTGTACCACGGCTATGGATTTAAAAGCTGCAGCCATTATTACCGTGACTATTTCCGGATTTACGGCAGGAATGATTTCAAGATATAAACCCAGTTGTCCTGTTATTGCATGCAGCGTCAGCCCCAGAGTATGCAGACAGTTGAATCTTTTCTGGGGTGTTACACCTGTTTGGATAGCAAGAGAAAATACAACGGATGACTTGTTTGAAGTGGCGGTTCGTGCTGCGGAAGAGGCAGGTTATATTAAAAAGGGAGACAGGGTTGTGCTTACAGCCGGAGTGCCTCTTGGAGTTTCAGGAAAAACAAATATGATTCGAGTAGTAGAGGTTTAATTTACATGGGAAAAATGGTATACTTAATGGGGAAGAGTTCTTCAGGAAAGGATACCGTGTATAAGCGGCTCCTAAAAGATCATTCCCTGCATCTAAAAAAAGTGATTCCTTATACTACAAGACCCATTCGTATGGGAGAAAAAAACGGGGAAGAGTATTTTTTTACAGACGATGACGGATTTCATCAACTACAGGCGCAGGGCCGGGTCATAGAAGCCCGTGCCTATCATACATATCATGGCTTGTGGCGGTATTTTACGGTAGATGACGGAAAGATAGATCTTGAAAACAATAATTATATTATTATTGGTACTCCGGAATCTTTTGTCAAAACAGCAGAGTACTTTGGACGGGACAAGGTTGTTCCGATTATGTTGGAAGTAGATGACGGAATCAGACTGCAAAGAGCGCTGGATAGGGAAAGACGGCAGGAAAACCCTAAATATCAGGAGCTTTGCAGGAGATATTTAGCTGATGAAGAAGATTTTTCTGAGGAAAAAATAAGAGAAGCCGGCATTCATACAAAATTTTCTAATGAAAATCTGGAATACTGTCTCTTGAAGATAATAGATTACCTAAGGGAAGGTAATTAAAAGAATTTGTTTCTTCTGCAGTTTTGAGTTTAAAGCTCAAGGTCTGCAGGTTGTGGAAAGGGCATGGTTATTGATATGGATATTAAAGTAAATCAGGTGAATCAGGTTACGCAGCCGGAAGCAACGGCTCCTGTCAGGGAATCAGATGGAAAATTTAAATTTACCCTGGTGAGTCATATAGAAGAGCAGGAACTGCAGACCCGTTTGAATACCCTTATGGAAGAAATTACCATGCAGGGAGACAAACTGGCCAAGAAGCGGGATATACGGGATATGAAGAAGTACCGCGGATTGATAAAAGACTTTATGAATGAAATTATTAACCGTTCTCATTCCTTCAGCCGTGAGAACTTTTTGGATAGAAAAGGACGTCACAGAGTATATGGCATTGTTCGTCTGGTAGATGAAAATCTGGACGAATTGGCACAGGAATTGATGAATGATGAGCAGGATCATCTTGCCATTCTTGCTAAAATAGGAGAAATAAGAGGTCTTTTGCTTGACATTTTAACGTAGGGGAGGGTAAGTAATGAGCAGATTCAAGGATATAGTAGGACAGGAACATCTGAAAGAGCATTTTCAGAATGCGATACGTTTAAATAAAATATCTCATGCTTATATTATTAATGGTGAAAGAAATGCAGGTAAAGAATTTATTGCTAAAACCTTTGCTATGGCTCTTCAGTGCGAAAGCAGGTATGAAGAAGGGGAAATAGAACCATGTGAAGAATGCCATTCCTGTAAACAGGCCATGAGCGGCAATCATCCGGACATCATTTTTATTACCCACGAAAAACCTAATACCATTGGCGTTGATGATATCCGTTTGCAGATTAATAATGATGTAGCCATTAAACCCTACAATGGCCCTAAGAAGATTTACATTATTAATGAAGGAGAAAAAATGACGGTGCAGGCTCAGAATGCCTTATTAAAGACATTGGAAGAACCTCCGGAATATGCGGTGATTTTAATTCTTACATCTAATGTAAATACTTTGCTGCCTACTATTTTAAGCCGCTGTGTACTTCTCCATATGAGACCGGTAAAGGATCATCAGATTAAAACATTCCTAATGGAAAACATGCAGATTCCTGATTACAAAGCGGATATATGCGTTGCTTTTGCAAGAGGAAATGTGGGAAAGGCAAGACTGCTTGCTAAAAGTGAAGAGTTTGATAAGGTAAAAGATGAAGCCCTTACTTTACTTAAAAGTATCAATGATATGGAAATGAATGAAATTGTTGAGGCTATCAAGAAAATTAATGAGTATAAGTTTGAAGTGGCGGATTATCTGGATATTTTAGCTATTTGGTATCGTGATGCATTGCTATTTAAGGCTACCCATGATGCCAACCACTTGATTTTCAGGGAAGAAATACAGTATATTAGAAAAGTGGCAGATAAAAGTACCTATGAAGGCATTGAAAAAATTATTGATGCCATGGAAAAATCTAAGCAGAGGTTAAGCGCCAATGTTAATTTTGACCTGACTATGGAGTTGTTGCTGCTTACGATCAAAGAAAATTAAAAGATTGAAACTGACAGAATGAGAGGAATCTATGACAAAAGTAATAGGTGTGCGTTTTAGGACAGCCGGTAAAATATATTTTTTTGACCCCGGTAAGTTAGATATTAAAAGAAGCGATCATGTGATTGTTGAGACAGCAAGAGGAATTGAATACGGAACTGTCGTAGGCGATCCCAAGGAAGTAGAGAATGATAAAGTTATCCAGCCGTTAAAGCCTGTTCTGCGCATTGCAACACAAAGAGATGATGAGCAGGAGGCTGCCAATAAAGTCAAAGAAAAGGATGCATTTAAAATCTGTCTTGAAAAAATTCAAAAGCACAATCTTGAGATGAAGCTGATAGATGCAGAATATACCTTTGATAATAATAAAGTGCTGTTTTATTTCACAGCAGATGGAAGAATTGATTTCAGAGAATTGGTAAAGGATCTGGCATCTGTTTTTAAGACCAGAATAGAGCTTCGACAGATAGGAGTACGGGATGAGACAAAGATTCTTGGCGGCATTGGTATCTGCGGCAGAGAGCTTTGCTGTCATGCTCACTTATCAGAGTTTGTTCCTGTATCCATTAAGATGGCCAAAGAGCAAAATCTGTCTTTAAATCCTACGAAAATTTCAGGTGTCTGCGGAAGACTTATGTGCTGTCTCAAACATGAAGAAGAAACTTATGAAGAACTGAACAGAAAGCTTCCTAATGTGGGAGATCATGTTACTACAGAAGATGGACTTAAGGGTGAGGTTTCCAGCGTCAATGTACTTAGACAGCTGGTGAAGGTAATAGTAGACGTAGGAGATGAAAAGGAAATTCAGGAATATAAGGTAAACCAGCTTCGCTTTAAGAGAAAACACAGAAGCAATAAAGTTGAGCTTCAGGATGAAGAACTGAAAGAGTTGGAAAAGCTGGAAAAAGAGGAAGGAAAGTCAAAATTAGATGACAACTGATGTACTTCTTAAAGAAAATGAGAGAGTAGATGATTTACAGAGAAATCATTACAAAATCATTCAGAATCCAGATCTTTTTTGCTTTGGCATGGATGCAGTGCTTCTGTCAGGATTTGCCAGGGCAGATGAAGGTGACAGAGTACTTGACCTTGGCACCGGAACGGGGATCATTCCGCTTTTAATGGAAGCAAAAACAAAGGCATCTCATTTAACAGGGTTGGAAATTCAGGCTGAAAGTGCGGATATGGCATCCCGAAGCGTGAAAATGAATAACCTGGAAGATAAAATTGCAATTGTAACAGGTGATATAAAAGAAGCAGTCCGCCTATTTGGGGCTGCTTCCTTTGATGTTATAACATGTAATCCTCCCTATATGACAGAACATCATGGCATACTTAATCCGGAAGCGCCAAAGGCCATTGCCAGGCATGAACTGCTCTGCACATTAGAAGATGTAATCAGTCAAAGTGCCGGATTATTAAAGCCCGGCGGAAACCTTTTCATGGTACACAGGCCTTTTAGGCTGGCAGAAATTATTGTACTGCTGCGGGAATATAAGCTGGAACCTAAAAGAATGCAGCTGGTATATCCTTTTGTGGATAAAGAACCGAACATGGTACTGCTAGAAGCAAGTCGTGGAGGAAAGCCGAGAATGAAAGTGGAGAAACCCTTGATAGTATATAAGGAGCCTGGAGTTTATCATGATGAGATTTATGACATATATGGATATTAAATCTAGGAGAAAAAAAGTAATTTTTATGGGAACTGTTTTGATTGCTGCGGTGTTGTTTGCAGGATGCCGGAGTAGTATGCAGGAGACTTTCTCAGAGGAAGCAGAGGCAGGAGAACCAGTGGAAACAGAAACGGCCACAGATTTAGAAGAATCAGAGGAGAATTCAGAGGAAGTCATAGAACGGCCAAAAGTAAAGGGGATTTTTGTCACCGGACCCATGGCAGGAACAGATCATATGGAAGATTTGATTGACATGGTGGATCGGACAGAGCTTAATACCATTGTTATGGATATAAAAAATGATGAAGGCAGAGTGGTATATAACATGAAGATACCTGCGGTAGAAGAAGTAGGAGCGGGAATACGTTATGTGCAGGACATGGAAGCCTTAATAGATAAATGTAAGGAAAAGGATATTTACCTGATTGCCAGAATTGTTGCATTTAAAGATCCTTTTTTAGCAGAGGCAAAACCGGAATGGTGCATTCATAATCCTGATGGCAGTATTTTTCGGGATAAGAATAATTTAGCATGGCTTAATCCTTATAATCATGAGGTATGGGAATATCTTTTGGAGATAGCACAGGAAGCGCTGCGGATAGGCTTTGATGAGGTGCAGTTTGACTATATTCGCTTTTCTACTGACAGCAGGATGGAGAATGTAGATTTTACACAGGAAGAAAAAGACAGGGAAGAGATCATCACAGAATTTGTGCAGTATGCTTCAGACAGGATACATGAGATGGGAGGAGCAGTTTCTGCTGATGTTTATGGTATGGTGATTGATAGTGAAGTGGATCAGAAAATTGTGGGACAAAATTATGTAGAAATGTCTAAATATCTGGATTATATCAGTCCTATGATTTATCCTTCCCACTATGGACCCTATAATTACAATATTCCGGTACCTGATGCGGAACCGTACCAATTAGTCCTGACGGCGCTGCAATCATCCAAACAAGTACTGGCAGGGGTTTTAAATACTACTGTTTCAGGAAATGAAACGCAGGAATATACCTTAGAGGAACTGGCAGCCCTTAAGCCTATGGAGGATATCCGGGCACAAGTCAGACCATGGCTGCAGGATTTTACTGCTACCTGGGTCAAAGGGCATATTACATATGAAGCAGATGAGATCAGAGATCAGATACAGGCAGTATATGATGCAGGATATGAAGAATGGATTTTGTGGAATGCATCTAACCAGTATACAGAGGATGGGTTACTTCTTGAAAATGAAGCTGCAGAAGAATAGGGATTGTAGCAGAAACAATATCCGGCAGCAGGAAGGCGAAATTTGAAATGGCAGGAACTCTTTATTTATGTGCAACTCCCATAGGAAATTTAGGGGATATGACAAACCGGGTCATAGAGACGCTGCAGGAAGCAGATTTAATTGCGGCAGAGGATACCAGAAACAGTATCAGATTGTTAAACTATTTTAATATTAAAACGCCCATGACCAGTTATCATGAATATAACAAAACAGAAAAGGCGAAGCAGCTGATAGCCCAACTTCTTAATGGGAAAAATATCGCTTTAATTACGGATGCAGGAACACCGGCAATTTCCGATCCCGGTGAAGTGCTTGTGCTAAAATGCCAGGAGGCAGGTATTCGTGTGACATCGTTGCCCGGATGCTGCGCCTGTATTACGGCCCTCACATTATCAGGACTTCCCACCCGGAGATTTTGTTTTGAGGGATTTCTGCCTTCCGATAAAAAGGAAAAAAAAATTATCCTAAATGAATTGAAAGAAGAAACCAGAACTATTATTTTATATGAAGCGCCTCATCATTTAAAGCGTACTTTGCAGGAGCTTTATGATGTACTGGGACAAAGGAAAATTACACTTTGCAGAGAACTGACTAAGAAGTTTGAAACAGTTTTTCCAACTACTTTGGAACAGGCAGTTTCTTATTATGAGGAAAAGGAGCCTAAGGGAGAATATGTGCTTGTTCTTGAAGGGAAAAGCAGGGAAGAAATCAAACAAAATGAACAGGCCAAGTGGAAAGAAATGAGTATTGAAGAGCATATGACTTATTATGAGTCACAGGGGATAGACAGAAAAAATGCCATGAAAATGGCAGCATCTGACAGGGGTATTTCTAAAAGAGAAATTTATCAGGCATTGACAAGAGAGAGAGATACATGAAGAAAAAAGCAATAAAGATCTTATTTGTAATTTATATGCTCAGTATATTGCGAATTACAATTTTCCGTTCAGGTATCAGCCTTGAACATTTGCTGGAGGGAAGGAGCAACATCAGTTTGTTTCAGTCCTATGTACCGCTTTTAGAAACGGGGGACTGGATACGCATTGTCTATTTATTTGTGGGAAATATCATCTGGTTTATTCCTTTTGGAATGTATCTGCAATGGTGCGGAAGATGGAAGTTAAAAGGAGTTATCATGATGGGATTTTGTTTTTCCCTTTTTATTGAAGTCATGCAGTATATTTTAGGAACCGGTATTTCAGAACTGGATGATTTGATTTTAAACACAGCAGGCGCTGCTATAGGAGCGTGGATCATAAAGAACAAAGGGAATGTACGTTGCTTTTAGGTTACAAATATTGTATGATGAGTTTACATCGTTAAATACGAAATGCTGATATACATGATTTGATATACTGCGAAACTAAGAGTGGATTATGGAAAAGAGAAAGGAGTAAGAAAATGGCATCAAAAGTTTTTTTTACAAAAGAAATTACCCCTGAAAAAGTGGTAGAATTATATCGCCTTGTGGGAAAGGATCTGACAGGAAAAGTGGCGGTGAAGCTTCATTCCGGAGAAGAAGGCAATCAGAATTTTTTAAAGCCGGAACTTTGGAAGGCAGTTGTTGAACAGGTTGATGGAACAGTAGTAGAATGTAATACTGCTTATGAAGGTTCCAGAAATACTACGGAAAAGCATTTAGAGACTTTGGAAAAGCACGGATGGAGCAAACATTTTAAGGTGGATCTGCTGGATGCAGAAGGACCTGATTTAGAGCTGGCTATTCCAACAGGAAAAAAGATTCAAAAGAATTATGTAGGAAAGAATATTGTCAATTACGATTCTATGCTGGTACTTTCTCATTTTAAGGGACATCCTATGGGCGGATATGGCGGAGCAATCAAACAATTATCGATAGGCGTGGCTTCTTCTTATGGAAAAGCTTACATCCATGGAGTAGGTGTTCCGGAAGATTTCTGGAACTCAGATCATGATTCCTTCCTGGAAGCTATGGCAGATGCGGCATTATCAGTTATTGAATATTTCAAGGGGAATCTGGTATATGTCAATGTTATGAAAAATATGTCTGTGGACTGTGACTGCTGTGCTGTTGCAGAAGACCCCTGTATGAAGGACATTGGTATTCTTGCTTCATTAGACCCTGTTGCTATTGACCAGGCGTGTCTGGACCTTGTATATGCATCAAAAGATCCGGGAAGAGATCATCTGCTTGAAAGAATAGAGTCAAAGAATGGTGTCCATACCATTGAAGCGGCAGCAGCTCTCGGGTATGGTTCAAGGGAATATGAGTTAATTGAAGTTTAGGGAAAGGGATAGTATAGGCTCTTAAAGTATAACTAATCATTATGGATAAAGCAGAACGGATTTTAAGAAAGATGGCGGAAGAAAACGCCTACATTCGGTTTCTGGGAGTTGAATTTTTGGAATTAAAGCAAGGATATGGATTGGCCAGAATGCAGTACAGAAAAGAACTGGTAAATCCTTATGGGATGCTTCATGGCGGAAGCCTTTATTCCCTGGCAGATATTGTAGCGGGTACCACGGCCTGTATGAATGGGTATTATGTGACTACAGTGTCAGGAAGCTTGAATTTCATGCTTCCGGCAAAGGAAACCGGTTATGTATATTGTGAAGCAATCCAGCTGCATGGAGGCAGGCATCTTATGGTCTTTCAGGTAAAGTTAAAAGATGAAGAAGATAAGCTTCTGGACAGTGGAGAATTTACGTTTTTTGCTACAGAATGGGAATTAACAGATTAATTCTGGCAATATTTAATTAAAAGGGGTTCCGGTATATTTATATACAGGAACCTCTTTGCGTTGTTAGAAGTTATTTTAAATGATCATGTTTAATGACTTCCGGTATAAGAAGCTGTCGGTCTGATTTCTCCACATCCTATTTTTTTACCGGAATTTCCGGAAGGCTGTGTGGTAAAATCATCAGGAAGCTCGTGGATGACAACTGAACGGCCAAGGATGTCCGGAATAGTAAGACGTTTGTCATAAAAAATACTGAAGGAATATCCATGTTGGGCAAGAAGAGGCGGCATATCACCGGCATGATTCGGATGTTCCTGTAAAGAAGGGTTATAGTGAGTGCCTGTTTTTTCGAAATTATCACTGCAATCGCCGGTTTCATGAATGTGCATTGCATAAAAATTACTGGAATCAGAAAGGCTGATATTAGGCAGACCAAAAATTTCAGCTTCTACTAAGATGCCGCCATAGGAAGTCTGATAAAACCTCACAAGACCACTTAACTGTGGATTGGCGGTATTGCCGTTAATCCAGGCAGCAGCCTCAGGGTGATCATAGTAAAGGAGTTCTGTAAAAGTAATTCCAGGGGTGATTTGATAGTTTGGCATAATGAATTTCCTGTGTGTTTTAACATATTTTATGACAATAAAATATGTTTGGTGTATGACAGGCAGACAACAAATCATTTTAGAAAATTTTAAGATGCATTCACTTATAAAATATAGTATAGTATAAATGTATTTTTATTATAGATAAGGAGAAAATTATGGCTTTTTATATTATAACAGATTCAGCCTCCGACATTCCGGAAAGTATTCGTAAGGAGTATGATCTTTACGTAATGCCTACGCCGGTCACCATTGAAGATACGGACTATTTTGATGGGGAGACGATTTTTCCTGACCAGTTTTATGAGATTCAGGCATCCGGTAAAGAGATTAAGACATATCATATCAATCAGTATATGTTTTATAATCATTTTCTTCCCTATGCACAGAGAGGGGACGAGGTTCTTTACATTTGCTTTTCAACAGGAATTGCAGGCACCTTTAACGCAGCCAATCTTGCATATGAGGAAATTCTTGAAGAGTACCCGGATTTTAAAATAACAATCATTGATTCTAAATGTGCTTCTATAGGTTATGGACTGGTAGTGGCCAAGCTCTTAGAGATGCAGAGAAACGGTGCGCCCAAAGAGCTTATTATTGAAGCAGCATCATTTTTCTGTGAGCATATGGAACATGCAGTAACAGTAATGCAGTTGGACTACTTATTTAAAGGAGGACGCCTTAGCAGAACTTCATTCCTGGCCGGAACCGTACTGGATATTAAGCCAATTATTATTGTGGATGAAAAGGGCTCTTTAAGTGCAGTTGAAAAAGTAAGAGGCTGGAAGAAAGCGCAAAAGCGGATTTTGGATATGGTAGGTGAAAAAGGCCGGAATCTGGAAAATCAGGTAGTAGGTGTAGTGTATGGACGAGATAAAGAATCCGCCGAATATATTAAAGAGCAGCTTAAGGAAAGATATCATGTAAAAGGACTTTTAGAAGGAAGGATCGGCTGTGCTATCGGAGCCCATACCGGACCCGGCATTCTGGGAATTACCTTCTTAAATGAGACAAATGAAAAATATGACGCATACTTAAAATAAAAGTATTCTTATTAGGTGTGGAAACATGAAAAAATTACTTGTGTATTTACAGGATTATAAAAAAGAAAGCGTATTGGGGCCTCTGTTCAAATTACTGGAGGCTTCTTTTGAGCTTATTGTTCCTTTAGTAGTAGCATCTATGATTGACGTGGGCATTGGAAATAGCAATAAAGGGTATATTCTGAGAATGTGCCTGATTATGGCAGTGCTGGGGCTGATCGGATTGGTGTGTGCAGTAACAGCGCAATATTTTGCTGCTAAAGCAGCAGTAGGATTTGCTACAAAGCTGCGGCATGGACTATTTGAACATATAGAGAAACTTTCTTTCTCCCGGATGGATCGTGAAGGTACGTCGACTTTGATCACCAGAATGACTAGTGATATTAATCAGGTGCAGTCAGGTGTGAACCTGGTGCTGCGCCTGTTTCTGCGTTCTCCCTTTATTGTATTTGGCGCTATGATCATGGCCTTTACAGTAGATGTAAAAGCAGCCATCATTTTTGTGATTGTAATTCCCCTGCTGTCAGTGATCGTATTTGGTATTATGCTGATCAGTATTCCTTTGTTTAAAAAGGTGCAGGGAGCATTAGATCAGGTGCTTGGAATTACCAGGGAGAATCTGACAGGAGTAAGGGTGATTAGAGCCTTTGGAGAAGAAGAAACAGAAATAGAGAAGTTTGATGATCAGACAGATCATCTGCGCCATATGCAGATGATAGCAGCAAGGATATCAGCGCTTATGAATCCTCTTACTTACATTGTGGTAAACGGCGGTCTGGTTATGCTTATTTATGTAGGAGCACTTCGGGTAGAGGCCGGCATACTTTCGCAGGGACAGGTAGTGGCACTGGTCAATTATATGTCTCAGATTTTGGTGGAACTTGTAAAACTGGCAAATCTGATCATTACAGTTACGAAAGCTTTTGCATGCGGAAACAGAATTCAGAGTATATTTGAAATCCCGGTAGGAATGGGAGAGAAAATGGATAGTAAGGCAGCTGTAGAGAGTACTGGTGAAAATGAAGATCTGAGAGGAGCAGTAGAATTTGATCATGTAAGCCTGCGGTATCATGAAGGCGGCGAGGAGGCTCTTACAGATATTCATTTTAAGGCCAAAAGAGGAGATACCATCGGAGTAATCGGAGGCACAGGCTCCGGTAAATCTTCTCTTGTTCAGCTGATTCCACGCTTTTATGACGTAGAAAGCGGATGTGTCAAAGTAGACGGCAGGGATGTACGGAGTTATGAACTGACGGAACTCAGAGATAAAATCGGTATTGTCATGCAGAAGGCGGTGCTGTTTCAGGGAACCATCAGAGATAATCTGAGGTGGGGGAAAGAAGATGCTAATGATGAGGAACTTTGGGAAGCTTTAAGAGTGGCTCAGGCAGAGGAATTTGTACTTCAGAAAAAGGACAAACTGGATGAAATGATTGAACAGGAAGGAAGGAATTTATCCGGCGGACAGAAGCAGAGACTGTCTATTGCCAGAGCATTAGTTAAAAAGCCGGAAATACTGATTTTAGATGACAGCGCATCGGCTCTTGACTATGCAACAGATGCGGCTCTGCGCAAATCTCTTAAAGGAATGCCGGGGGAAACTACGGTTTTCATTGTCTCTCAAAGAGCATCTTCCCTGATGCATGCAGATATGATCATTGTATTGGAAGATGGTCATGTGGCAGGCATGGGAACCCATCAGGAACTTCTCGCAAGCTGTCAGGTATATCAGGAGATTTATTACAGCCAATTTGAACAGACAGAAAAAAAGGAGGGTGCGGACAGTGAAAGGCAGTAAGAAAAATGTGAATCAAAAAGAAACCCTCATAAAAGTATTACAATATATCAGACCTTACAGTTTACTTATGATACTGACTATTGTCATGGCAGTGATTTCCGTAGCTTTTACGCTGTATCTTCCTATTTTGACAGGTAATGCCGTAGATATACTGGCAGGATTCCTTACGGGATCTGCCACAGTATGGGAAAAGCTTTTTGGAATTTTAATCAAAATGGGGATCATCATCCTGCTTACAGCGTTGACACAGTGGATCATGAGTATCTGCAATAACAAAATAGTATATAGTGTCATTCAGGATATCAGAAAGAAAGCATTCAGAAGGCTTGAAGAACTGCCTCTTAAATACCTTGATGCTCATTCCCATGGTGATATTGTAAGCCGTGTAGTAGCGGATGTAGATCAGTTTGCAGACGGGTTGTTAATTGGATTTACACAGTTGTTTACAGGCATCATTACTATTTTAGGCACCTTAGGTTTTATGCTGTCTGTAAATGTGGGAATTACACTGGTGGTAGTTATTGTTACTCCTGTTTCATTATTTGTAGCAAGTTTTATCGCCAAAAAAACTTTCAGTATGTTTCAGCTGCAGTCGGAAACAAGAGGTGAGCAGACGGCGCTGATCAATGAAATGATTGGCAATCAAAAAGTGGTTCAGGCCTTTAACAGAGAAGATGAAACCTTAGAAAAATTTGATGAAATTAACGAAAGACTGGAGAAATATTCTCTGCGGGCAATTTTCTTCTCTTCCCTGACAAATCCCTGTACTCGTTTTGTCAACAGTCTGGTATATACAGGGGTAGGGCTTACGGGTGCATTTGCTGTATTGAGAAGGGGACTTTCTGTAGGACAGCTGACATGCTTTTTATCCTATGCAAACCAGTATACGAAACCTTTTAATGAAATTTCAGGAGTCATTACAGAACTTCAAAATGCTCTGGCCTGTGCAGCCAGGATCTTTGAATTGATAGAAGAAAAGCCCCAGACAGCGGATAATGCTGATGCTGTTATTCTTAAACAGGTGGAGGGAAGAGTAGACTTAAGCGATGTAAGTTTTTCTTATGTACCGGAGAAGAAGCTGATTGAAAATCTGAACCTTCATGTAAAACCGGGACAGAGAATAGCCATTGTAGGACCTACCGGCTGCGGAAAGACTACCATTATTAATCTGCTGATGCGGTTTTATGATATAGACAGAGGCAGTATTCTGGTAGATGATAAGGATATTCAGAATATCACCAGAAAATCTCTTCGTGCTTCCTATGGCATGGTACTACAGGATACGTGGTTAAAGAGAGGGACTATCAGGGACAATATTATTGTAGGAAAGTTAGATGCTACTGAGGAAGAAATTATTGCAGCGGCAAAGGCATCTCATGCACACAGCTTTATCAAGCGGCTTCCTAAGGGTTATGATACTGTGATAGGGGAAGATGGAGGAAGCCTTTCAGGAGGACAAAAGCAGCTGCTTTGCATTACCAGGGTCATGCTGTCACTTCCGCCCATGCTGATACTGGATGAGGCAACGTCATCTATTGACACCAGAACGGAAATTAAGATCCAGAAAGCATTTGCTTCCATGATGGAAGGCAGAACCAGCTTTATTGTAGCCCATAGGCTTTCAACTATCCAAAATGCAGACGTGATCCTGGTAATGAAGGACGGTCATATTATTGAGCAGGGGAACCATCAGGAACTGCTGGCCAAAGGCGGATTTTATGCAAATCTCTATAACAGCCAGTTTGCAATTGCCTGAGAAAAGAAGAATATAAAGCAGATGTGGAAATGGAGGCGTATATTACGCCTCCAAAATAGGTTTCAGATATTCAATTAAAACTTTTGCAGCCCTTTCATGGGACTTAGCGCCGGGATGGAGATGGGAGCCAACGGTTTCTTCCGTAGTATTTGGAAGCTGTAGAAAAGCAACATGATGATCACCTGATTGACGTTGATAAACATTGATGGCGTCAGTAATTGCCAGTGTCAAATCATAACCCAGCATTCCATACACCCAGACAATGTGCGAACGAGGATTATTTTTACGAATCATGGTAAGGAAATGAATGACAGCCTGCTTAAAACGCATTAAATCGTCCTCATTGTAAGTGCCGTCCAGATTGCGGCGCTGCTGAAAGGTTTCGCCGGTCAAGGGATTCTGCCACTGTGGCTGGTTGAATGCACTGGCATCATTAGTTCCCAGATTGACGATAACAGCATCCGGCTGCCACTTTTTAAAATCATAGGGCTTTTGTGAGCCAAGGGATTCATTAAATTTGCCGCCTGCAAGACCGCAGAGTCTTTCATAATAGGCGGGGATATTGTGATTAGGGTCATTGTCCCAGCCGGTTAAAACACCCCAGCCGCCTTGTGAAAACAAATGGTATTCAGCATGGAGGGCATCTGATACCATAGCTGCATAGTTGCGGCTGACGCCCATATACATAGAAAGCCAGTCTATATCCTCTTTGGCGCCATAGGTGCCTTCTCCGGAAGTGATGCTGTCTCCGATAAATTCTAATTTAAAAGGCCTGTCTGAAACAGGGAAAAAGGAACCATCTGCCCGGAATCCCCTGACCAGAATATGGCAGGAATCATCTTCAGACATTGCCTGTATTTCTCTTATGAATTTCACATTCTTGATGGCATCAGGACTCATTTTGCGGAACAGGCAAATAGACTGAGAACCGGGCAGAAGCATCTGCCTGCTCATAAATGCGTCATTTAAAAAAGTGCAGATCCAAGGTTCATGCAAATCGCAATCCACATCTATATCAATCCAAAGTTCTGAGCCGTTTACATTTACTTCTATACCGCTTCCGTTAAAAAACAGGGGAATGGGATATTGTTCTGTATCTGTGCGTCCATGAATCTTATATTGCTTCATTTCCTGTAATGAATAGTTCTTTAAAGATGCATTCGATGTCATCATGTAATCCTCCTTAATAGTCTCTTTAATAGTTTATTTCTCTTTAAAATTAATTTCAATAAGAAAATAGATTTTTTCTATTTTTAACTGGTTATGTTATAGGAAAATATCAGAGAGCCAAAAACTACAATTGTGAATTTAATCAGTAAGTTTTATAATGTAGATAGTGAAAAAATCTTAATTGATAGAATCAACATAGAAGATGTAGCTATTATATTTTTGAGAAAACATATTTTAATTCAACAATAAGTAAAAGGAGAAAACAATGGCAAAGCTTTATATTAATGAAAACAGAAAGATAGGACATATTAATCCTGAAATTTACGGGCATTTTTCAGAGCATTTAGGAAGATGTATTTATGAAGGCCTGTATGTTGGAGAGGATTCTGCGATTCCTAACAAAAAGGGAATGCGTAAAGATGTAATAGAAGCATTGAAAGAAATGCAGATACCGGTGCTCAGATGGCCCGGAGGCTGCTTTGCAGATGAGTATCACTGGAAAGATGGGATTGGTCCTAAAACAGACAGAAAGAAAATGATCAATACGCATTGGGGTGGTGTTACAGAAGACAATAGTTTCGGAACACATGAATATTTTGAATTGTGTGAACAGCTTGGATGTAAGACCTATGTAAATGGAAATGTAGGAAGCGGTACCGTACAGGAGATGTCAGAATGGGTAGAATATATTACTTTTGACGGAATTTCACCTATGGCAGATCTAAGGAAAGAAAATGGTCGTGAAGCTTCCTGGAAGCTTGATTACTTCGGTGTAGGAAATGAGAACTGGGGATGCGGAGGAAATATGTCTCCGGAATATTATGGAAACGAATATAGAAGATATCAGACCTATGTACGTCAATATCACGAATCTGCACCTGTCAGAAAAATTTGCTGCGGACCTAATTCTGATGATTATGAATGGACAAAAAAGGTTTTGGAAACTTGTTTTTATCATAATGATACCGGATTTATGGATGGGTTGTCGCTTCACTATTATACAGTTCCCGGAGACAATTGGTCTGAAAAGGGAAGTGCAACGGATTTTACAGATAAGGAATGGTACAGGACTCTTCACAAAGCAGCATATATTGAAGAACTGATTGAACGCCATGCAGCTATTATGGATCAATTCGATCCTAAAAAGAAGATTGGTATGATGGTGGACGAGTGGGGCTGTTGGTATGATGTTGAACCCGGCACCAATCCGGGATTTTTGTATCAGCAGAATACTATGCGGGATGCACTTGTGGCAGGCATCAGCCTTAATATTTTTAATAAGCATTGTGACCGTGTTAAAATGGCATGTATTGCTCAGATGGTAAATGTCCTGCAGGCAGTAGTACTGACAGAAGGAGCCAGAATGGTCTTGACGCCGACTTACTATGCATTCCATATGTATAAGCATCATCAGGACGGCCAACTGCTTGACAGTTTCCTAGAAGGAAATGAGCTTACAGGCAAAGAGGAGCAATATCAGGTTCCTGTATTAAGTGAATCCGTATCGGAAGGAAAGGATGGCAGGATCACCGTTACTTTAAATAATCTGTCACTGACAGAGGAAAAGCAGGTGGAAATCGTATTTCATGAACTGCAGCCGGATGAGGTGGAAGCAGTTGTCCTAAAAAATGAAATGAATGCCTGCAATACCTTTGAAGAGCCTTCTAAAGTAAAAGAGGATGCATTTACAGAGTATAAGATTAGAGAGAGAGGGCTTATAGTACAAATGCCGCCCTGCAGTATCGTCTCTATCAGAATCAGTGGAAAAAAATAAACAGAGGAGAATCTACTTGGAAGAGCGCAGGGTATGTAAACGATGCCTGACAAGAGATATGACAGACAAGGCATCTTATTTTCAGAATATGTATGATTATATCAATCATCTGGATGAAGCAATAAAAACAAATCAGCCGCTTTATGAAAGGCGGCTGATGGTTTGTAAAAGCTGTGATTTATTAAATGACGGTCTATGCAGGGCATGTGGCTGCTATGTAGAAATGCGTGCCGCCCTAAAGAAAAACAACTGTCCCTATGAAAAATGGGATTAAGCTTTAATTTTCAATTGTTCAAAATAAAAGAGCGGGTGATGGGAATCGAACCCACGTATCCAGCTTGGAAGGCTGGTGTTCTACCATTGAACTACACCCGCATAAGAAAATATTTATTTAAAATGCCCATGACACATCAGTAATTGTAAATTACAAGGTCTGCTTTGTCAAGGGGATTTCAAAAAAACCACTATACAAAATGTAGGATTACAATACATATGTTACAACTGAATATTTAAAAAGACGGAAATACCA
>CAZTKJ010000048.1:0-20554 GCA_964614185.1 uncultured Lachnospiraceae bacterium | reverse complement strand
CAGCGCTTGAAGATGGGATAGAGATTCATGAGCCAGATAGTTTAGAAGATTATTCAGGTCAGTTTAAATTGAGAATACCGCGTAGTTTACACAGATTACTGGCAGAACATTCCAAGAGAGAAGGTATCAGTATGAATCAATATTGTGTATATCTTCTTTCCAGAAATGATGCCGTTTATTCAAAATAGAAACAACGCTATAGTGAAGAGGCAATATTTTGGCAACAGAAAATCAGCAAGCCATTTGTAAGCATGGAGAGCAGTCGAAAGGCTGCTCTTTTTGCGAATATAGAATAGTGTTTGGAATGTTAGTGTGATAAAATGAGAAGAAGCCGGAATTTGTAGGGAGAGAAAATGGTTCAACGACAGGATATACAAGAGGTAATTTATAAATATATTGCAAAATAAATGAATTGTGAGAAGTTGGATTTGAAGTAGGGAGCATGAATATGGACGAGAAAATTTGTGGAGAAATCAGACTTATTGATAATATTTTACAAGCTGAGGATTTTATAAGGCTGCGAATTGAAGCAGGATTTGCTGAGATACCGGTGAAGCATGCCAGAAAGGCTTTGCAAAATGGGTTAATAAATGTTTCTGCAATATATAATGGGGAACTTGTGGGGATGGGGAGACTTGTTGGAGATGGTGCTATGTACTGGTATCTTCAAGAAATAATAATTTTGCCTAAATTTCAACGAAAAGGTATTGGAACTATGATTGTTAATCATTTAGTTGATTATGCAAAAGCAAATTCTGTTACTGGGAAATTTACAACAGTCGGAGGCGTTTCAGCGAAAGGAAAAGAACCATTTTACGATAAAATGGGGTTTGAGATTATCTCAAATGGAATTAAAAAGATGATAGAAATCGAATAGTAAACGAATGAATTTATTCCTATCTTTGACTTTTAAGTGATATAAAGGAACGGTGAGAAAGTACATGGAAAAATTATTGATGGTTGATGGCAGCAATTTGCTTTTTCAAATGTTTTTTGGTATGCCGGCCAGAATTGTTAATAGTCAAGGCAAAGCAATACAAGGAACCCTTGGATTTGTAGGAGCATTGTTAAAGGTAATACGAAGGGTTGAGCCTACACATATTCTTGTTGTATTCGATGGAGAACATGAAAATAGTCGCTGTGAAATAGATGCTGATTATAAAGCAAATAGAATTGACTATAGTATGGTCAATGAAGAAGAAAATCCATTCTCACAATTGCCGGATGTTTATAAAGCGTTGGATTATCTGGGTATAAACTACATAGAAACAACCAACTGTGAAGCCGATGATTTAATAACAAGTTATGCACTATCCTTTTGTAATGACACTGAAATTGTTATATGTTCTTTTGATAGCGATTTCTTTCAGCTGATCAGTGAACATGTTTCAATATTAAGATATCGAGGTGAAAAAACAATGATATGTTCATCTCAATATATTATTGACAGATACGGTATTTACCCTGATCAATATGCATATTTTAAATCTCTGGTGGGTGATACTGCAGACAATATAAAAGGAGTAGAAAAAATTGGTGTTAAAACGGCAGCCTCACTTTTAAGGACATTTGGAACACTGGAAAATATCATTAGTAATGCCGAAAACATAGATAAGTCGTCTATAAGAAAATCAATAGTAGAAAATACCGACAGGATTAGAAAAAATTATGAATTAATAAAATTAGAAAAAAATCAGCTTTTGCCATATGATAAATGTAAGTTGGTATTTTTGAATACAGACAAAACAACAACAGAAGTCTTGAAGGGAATAGGGATAAAATAGATTTTTTGACTAAGGAAATGGAGAATGGAAAATGACTTGCAAAATAAGAAAATGGAAATTATCAGACGCAAAAGATTTGGCGGTGGCACTCTCTAATAAAAAAATACAGGATAATCTTCGGGACGGATTACCATATCCCTACACAGAGCAGGACGGCGTAGATTACATTTCTGCTATGCTTTCCGCAGATGAAAATGAAGTTTTTGCTTTTGCTATTACAGTAGACGACAGGGCGGTGGGGAGTATTGGTGTCTTTCGTCAAGAAAATATCCATAGACAGACTGCGGAGTTGGGATATTATATTGCCGAAGAATACTGGGGTAAAGGTGTTATGACTGAAGCAGTAATGCAGATTTGCGAATATGTCTTTGAAAAGAGTGATATTATCCGTATTTATGCAGAACCGTTTGCATACAATATAGCGTCTTGCAGAGTGCTTGAAAAAGCAGGATTTCAATATGAGGGTACATTGAGAAGCAATGCTGTCAAAAATGATAAAGTTATTGATATGAAGATGTATTCTTTGCTGAACAAAATATAATATTTCGTTTATGACATATTATCTGCCATTCTATTGATATCTCCATCATTTATGGTATAATGATGGAGATAATTTTTGAATGAAGGAGATTTCCATGAGAAAATTTGATTTTATAAATGATCCTTTAAAGTTGTTAAAACCGGAAATTGTTCAGATGGTTGGAAGTATTCATGAACATAAGGGTAAGCAGGAGCTGTTTTTGGAGGCAAATATTGATGAATTAAAAACATTGTTAGAAGTGGCCCTTATTCAAAGTACAGGCGCATCTAATAGAATCGAAGGAATTTTTACGAGTGATAAGCGTTTGGAAGAACTGGTAAGTCAAAAGGCGGAACCACGTAATCGTTCTGAACAAGAAATTGCCGGCTACCGAGAAGTGCTTGCGACAATTCATGATAGCTATGAATATATTGTGCCAAGACCGAATGTGATATTGCAATTGCATAGGGATTTATATTCTTATTCGCAGGGAACTGTCGGCGGTACTTATAAGAATTCAGATAATGTAATTGCAGAAAGAGATGTAGAGGGAAAACAAAAAGTTCGTTTTGTGCCGGTTCCGGCATTTCAAACCTCAGAATCAATGGATGAATTATGTGCTCGATTTTTGGAAGAATGGGAAGCTGACCGAATAGATAAATTGATTCTTATACCTATGTTTATTCTTGATTTTCTCTGTATTCATCCGTTTAATGATGGGAATGGCAGAATGAGTCGATTGTTAACGCTTTTGTTATTTTATAAAGCAGGTTATATTGTTGGAAAATATGTTAGTATGGAAATGTTGATAGAAAAGACAAAGGAAACATATTATGAGGCATTACAGTCAAGTTCATTTGGATGGCACGAGAATAAAAATAATTATGAGCCTTTTGTGAAATATTATCTTGGTATTATGCAAAAGGCATATAATGAGTTCGAAAACAGAGTGGAACATCTGAAGCACCGCAATCTTTCAAAACCGGATCGAATAAAAAATGTAATTGACCAAAAGGTGGGGAAGATTACGAAGAAAGAAATAATGGAGTTTTGTCCTGATATAAGTAAAGTTACTGTGGAAAGAACTTTGACGGAACTGGTAAAAAGTGGATATATTGCTAAAGTCGGGGCAGGACCAGCTACGGGATATGTTCGTATATAAAACATATCCTATTAACCGGGAAACTGATAAAATCAATATTTGACGGGTACGCTTTTCATTGATATGATAATAGCGGAGGTAATGTCTATGTCAGAAAATGTTGCAAAGTCGAAAGATTATATGAAAGAGATTTTTAGTTATTTGATGCTGGTGGCAGGTGCCATGATCGCCGCTCTTTCCATTGAAGAATTTCTGGTTCCATGTACGATCCTGGATGGAGGGATTGTGGGAATCTCAATTATGATCAATAATCTTAGTAAGATTCCTTTGGGGTTATTGACTTTCGTACTTAACTTGCCCTTCCTGATTGCAGGTATGCGGAAGCTGGGAACCAAATTTATTGCCAAATCTGCGGTTGCCATGGTGGCATTTTCATGTTTTCTGGAAATATTTGCGCCCCTTACGGATATGACACAGGATTATCTGCTGGCCGTCTGCTTTGGAGGAGTGTTCCTGGGAATAGGCGTGGGGCTCGTCATTCGCTCCGGCGGCTGCCTTGACGGAACGGAGACGGTGGCAATCTTTTTGAACCGGCGTTTTAATCTTCCGGTGGGACAGACAGTTCTTTTCATCAATATTGCAATTTATACCACCGCAGGTTTTCTGTTTGGATTTGACCGGGCCATGTACAGCCTGTTGACGTATTTTATCACATCGAAAGTGATTGATTTTGTAGAGACAGGCGTAGAGCAGGCCAAATCTGCCATGATAATCACCAATGAGGGACGCAGGATTGCGGATGAGATTTATAAAAAGATGGGACGCACCGTGACGATTTTGGAGGGTGAGGGCCTGATCAGCGGAAAAAAGGTGATCCTCTACTGCGTACTGAACCGACTTGAAATCTATCAACTGAAGCAGCTGATCAAAGAGGTAGATGCGAGCGCTTTTATCACGATTAGTGATGTGTCAGAGATTATTGGAAATCATATTAAAAAGAAGGCGAATAACGATAAGGATAATGATAAGGAATAAAGCGAAGATTGTTTTTATTGGAACTAAGTCGCCAAGCCCGTAAGCACCAGGGCTTAGCGGCTTTTTCTTGACATAAGGATAGCTCGCAAAGCGTGGCGTCCGTTGTTTACCTTTGCATTTCCTATTATAAAAATATTCTGCCCAAAATATGGGATAAAAATAAGTTTTTCGGACAGACTACCATTGACAGATCAGCCGGATGTCCGGCTAAAGAAAGGACAGGATTATTTATGGAAAACAAAGATACTATCTGCTTATTAAAAGAATGTGATTCCGGAAGCAAGATGGCGGTTGCCTCTATTGATGAAGTGTTAGAAAGTGTTCAATCCAGCAGCATGAAACAGCTCTTATCAGAAAGCAAGTCTCACCATGAAAAGCTGGGAAACGAAATTCACTCCATGCTTTCTGAATGTCACAGTGAAGATAAGGAGCCAAGTGCTATGGCCAAGAGCATGTCATGGATGAAAACAAATATGAAAATGGCAATGGATAAGAGCGATGCAACTGTAGCGGATCTGATCACAGACGGCTGCAATATGGGAATCAAATCTCTGCATCGATATCTGAATCAGTATCCGGCAGCGGATCATTCTTCTAAAGCAATCTGTGAACGGCTGGTAAATATTGAAGAAAAACTTTGTAAAGATCTGAGGGAGTACTTATAGCCTTTTGGCGTACTCCCCTCTGTCACATTGGAAATGCCATGGTGCTTTGAGGCTGTTTTCAGTTAATCATATGCTCTTAAGTAATTCTTGTTGCAAAGAAACAGCGTCTTGTTGTAAAATTCAACTATTAAGAAAGATAATGAATTCCTTAATTTACTATTAGTTGAAGAGGGCATTATGACAGACAAAAGAAATGCTAATCTTGATTTGATCAAATCTGTGGCATGCATTGGTGTAGTGGGACTCCACGCGGTAAGTATGAATAATTATACGATTTATTACCTCTGTGATTGTGGTGTTCCGCTCTTTTTTATGGTGAATGGATATTTGCTTCTTTCCAGAGAGCAGGTCAGCTATCGATATGTTTTTCATAAGATTGCCAGCATTTTGAAGATTGTGCTGTCATGGAACATTCTGATTGCTATACCTGTTTTTATTTTCCGGCAAAAAATGATAAATCCCTTCCGGCTGGCTTTTGACAGCCTGCTGCAGAAGGGGTACCTGTGGCATTTTTGGTTTTTGGGGGCCCTGATTATTATTTATTTACTTCTTCCGATACTTCACCGATTATTTTTTAATAAGAGTTACGTTCAGCGGAATATGTGTCTTATGTTTATGGGAGTATGTCTTTGCATAGATATACTTTCTATGATAAAGGGATATCCCCTTGGCATGTTTGTTCCACAGCCGTTGCGTTTGTGGACTTGGTTGTTTTACTTCCTTACAGGCGGGTTGTTTGCCGCCCAAAAACAAAGAATACAGCAATTGTCCATTCGTGTTCACGGAATATTTTTGCTGTGTTTTACCATAATCAGTAACATAAACGAAAAGAAAATAGGACTCTATCTTATACATAGTCGGCTGGCAGAATATTTTTATGATAATCTCTTCTCTATTGTATGGTATTGCCTGCTGTTTACTTTTTTGCTGCGGCTTCCGCTTAAAGAATCTTATGGGATATGGGTCAGCCGCTTTAGCAGCCTGACAATGGGTATTTTTATCATACATCCTATTTTACTTTTTGCGCTGAATGCACTTTTTACTCCGGCAGGAACAATTGCAGCAGTTTGTTTCTGGATAGGGCTTACATTAGTTTCCGTGTTTATCGGCTATGTGATGTCTAAAATTCCCATTGCCCGGGAACTGATCAGGCTGTAGATTACCTTTATATATTGCCACTTATACAAACACATACTTACTCAGCCGTTCCATGGCTTCCGTAAGCATCGTTTTGGGCAACGCCAGATTCATACGAATTCCGCACGGGCTGTAGAACTGTCTCCCATCCTGCCAGATCACACCGACTTCCACACCCGCTCTTTGTACTTCATCGATGGTCTTTCCGTGCTGACTGCACCATTCACTGCAATCCAAAAGCAGCATATAAGTTCCCTCCGCTTTTGATACTGAGACTCCCGGGAAATTCCGGTTGATATATTCCCAGGCATACGACACGTTCTCGCTGAGCACCTGACACAGTTCATCCGTCCACTCAGCTCCCTCCCGGCTGTATGCTCCAAGCAGCGCATACATAGACAGAACATTTATGGAGTTATAGTGGGACAGGGAAGATTCTTTCATAACTCTGTCCCTGATCCACGGATTATAAATAATATGATAGCTGCCGATCAGTCCCGCCAGGTTAAACGTCTTGGAAGGTGCATAGAGTGCCACCGTACGCATTTTCGCATCTTCCGATATTGTTTGCAGCGGGATATGTGTGTTGCCCTCCAGAATAATGTCGGACCAGATCTCATCGGATACAACCATCACATCATATTTCTTAAACAGCGCCATGGCCCGTTCCAGTTCCCACAGCTCCCAGACTCTGCCACATGGATTATGCGGGGAACAGAATACTGCCGCATGGATCGACTGTTCTTTTAACTTTTGCTCCATATCTTCGAAATCCATCCGCCAAATGCCGTCTTCGTCCTTCTTCAGCGGACTGAGTACCATATCATAACCATTATCCTTAAGACTATGGCTGAATCCTATGTAAGTGGGTGAGTGCAGCAATACCTTATCGCCCCTGGAGCAAAATACATTCAGTGCACTGATCACGCCTCCCAGAACACCGTTTTCATATCCGATACACTCTCTGGTCAGACCCTGTACGCCATGGCGTTTCTGCTGCCAGCGGATGATGGCACCATAATATTCATCTTTAATGTTAAAATAGCCATATAACGGATGTGAAGCCCGTTCCATAATTTTTTGCGGGACAGTGGGAACCGTTGCAAAATTCATATCTGCTACCCACATGGGAATCCGACTGAATCCCTCTTTCACCTGTACATCCGAATACGGAATCACCTCCACGGCAATGGCGTCCTTACTATTCCTGTCAATCACATCTGTAAAATTATATTTCATATTCGTACCTCACGTTCTCCACGGCTTTTTCATAGAGACATACATTGCTAATCTGTAAAGTGGTTAACGATCATGTTACACCTGCTCCATAACTCGTCTTTATATGCAAACGCATTTTTATCCACAGTTCTTTCGACAAAACCGACTTTTTCATAACATTGTTTCGCTAAAGTATTTTCCTTAAAAACATTCAGCTGAACTGCCTTTGCACCGGTTATTTGAAAGGCGTATTGCAGAGCCAGACTCAGCATTTCTTTTCCATAACCCCTTCCCCGTTTTGTTTTGTCAACAATTACAAATTTAAGAAAGCCAATATTGTCGTCTGTGTTGACAGAATAACAGAAAAAGCCTACTACCTGTCCGTTATTTTCTGTTGCCACATAGGCACTGTCTGTCCACTCTGTTGAAATTTGTTCTAAGAAATCATGAAATGGTTTTGATGTAATAGGATATGGAAAACGGTTTGCACACCAAAAGGCATGAGTTCTTTCGTTGTCAATCCATTTTGATAAAGATTCGTAATCCTTGTTTGGTATATATGGTCGAATTCTCATATAGAAAATTATCCAGTAACGGATACTCCTGTGTTTTCTCTATATGTTAGCACAATCCCGATAATACAGCAATAAAACTTATCAGAAATACTAAATGATTTTGCTTCTGCCGCCTTTACGCGGCTTCTCCTGTGGATAGTCGCCATCTGCATAGCCCAACAGAACAAAGCATCTGGCAATATAGTTTTCAGGAACACCCCATTCTTTTAGCAGAGCCGCTCCGATCTCATTGTCAAATGTTTCCTCGGCCCGTGCTACGATGCAGGAGGAGATCCCCAACTCTGCTGCCATCAGAACCATGTTTTCCGCACAGCAAAAAGCATCCGGAATACTGTAAAGGAAATTTTTCTGCGCAAAGACAGCGCAGACGGTAGGTGCACCATAAAATCCGCTTTTTATAGCGGGATCATCTATGATACTTGGTTGTTCTTTGGAAACATAACTGCCGGTCAGTCTGCTTCGGTCAAACCGATTTAAGTTCATTCGGCCAATTTTTTCTGCCAGTGCAGCATTATGGATACCTACGATCATGCTCCGCTGACCGCCACCTGCATTGGGTGCATAGGTTCCGGCTTCAATGATTATTTCCAGATCTGCTTTAGAAATCTGCCTGTTCTGATACTTGCGAATGGAGCGGCGGTATTTTATCAGTTCCAAAAGTTCCATCATTTCACCTCTTTCCAACACTGAGGATCAGCGTCATAAAAATCTCCATGTGCGCCGCTGGCTACGGCGGGACATCCCCGACACCAGGCCAGTAACTCACACTTGTTACATTTCTTGAATCTCTTATAATCCCGGTAGGCTTCCATTTTACTGACCCACACATCAGCCAGACGGTCCTCAAAGACGTTGCCTACTTTGCTGTTCTGCACCCTGCGGCAGGCAAAAATATCGCCAGAAGGCAGAATAGTCAAATGGCAGTTTCCACAGTTACAGCCGCCGTAGATCATACCGTCCTCTGTTCCCTCAGGAATTTTAAATTCACCGGTTTCGTATTCGTACAGTGTCCAAAGGTGGTCTTTTTTGTTGAAGTAGGTGTTGCACCCTGCGGCATCATACACCTTGAATTTTTCATCGCAGAGGGCCAGCAGTTCCCGGTACTCCTGGGGTGTCATACCGGTGTCCTTTTCCTCACTGGTGGGGCAGTATCGGGCAAAGGCATACACATCTACGCCATATTTTACTACCGTGTCAATGATATCAGGAATTTCCTTGATGTTGGTGCCGGATACAGTGGTCATAATAACACTGCGAATACCGGCGTTTTTGATGCAGGAAATTTTTTCAAGAGTACAGTCAAAAGAACCGGGTTTTCGGAACCAGTCATGTGTTTTCTGCATACCGTCCAAGGAGAGTTGGTATTTTTGGCAGCCATAAGATTTTAGCTGTTTGCAGACTTCATCCGTCAGATGGAACGGGTTGCCCATGATGGTAAAAGGAATGTCCCGTTCTTGCAGCAGGCCTAGCAGTCTCCAGAAATCGGGGTGCAGAATGGGGTCGCCGCCGGTGATATAAAAATAAGGTAAACGGTGGTACATTTCGCACATATCGCAGCAGTTGTCTATTACATCCTGCATCTGTTCCCAGGTCATGGCATCCAACTTTTTGCAGTTGTCCTCCGAAAAAATATAACAATGTTTGCACCGTTGATCGCATTCGTCTGTAATATGCCATTGAAAGGAAAAATATTGTTTCATATTGTGTTCTCCTTATATAAAACCGGCGAATGCCGGTTATATCTGAAAAATTCCCCGGCAAAGACTGGCCTTGCCGGGGATAGTGCCGAATTACTTGTCGCCAGCGCCACAGGCAGAGCCGCAAGCAGCGGGCTTCTCCTCTGGCTTGTCGGACGTACCGCAAGCAGCAGGAGTCTCAACCGGTTTGTCAGATGCACCGCAAGCAGCGGGCTTGTCGGATGCTCCGCAGGAAGAACCAGCCCATCCGGACAGATTGGAAAGTGCCATATTATTTACCTCCAACTATGTTTGTCGAACTTTTTTTGTTCGCAACTTTATCCTAGCTTAGCCTTGAGACCAAAACAAGTACGCACCTTTTTATTACTCAGTCACCTTTTTGTAACCTATTGTGTAAATTTCAGCCTCGCATTATAATTTGAAAGTAACATTCTATTTTGAATCTATAAGGAGTACACAGATATGTTGACAAAAGAAGAGTTGCCCATTTGTCCTGTAGCTACGACAGTGCAGATCATCGGTAGTAAATGGAAACTTCTGATCCTGCGTAATCTTATGCAGCGGCCATGGCGTTTTAATGAGTTAAAAAAGGATTTGGAAGGTATCAGTCAGAAGGTTCTCACGGACAGTCTGCGGTCAATGGAGGCTGATGGGATCATTAATCGTACTGTTTATGCCGAGGTGCCTCCTCGTGTTGAATATTCTTTGAGCGAAATAGGTGAAACGCTACAACCGGTTATAAACGCAATGGCGGAATGGGGAGGTAAATATAAGACCCTTTTGAAATAATCTTATAAAATCTGAAAAAATGCACATAATAAACTTCATAGTATTTTGCTTTGCCCAAATTGAATGCAGCAATATATCTTAATATCAAATTCTCTTTTTAAACAGCAAGAATATCGAAAGGAAATTAATTTTGAAATCGTTATGGAATGAATATAGTAACCGTCCTGCTTTTCCTACGCTGAAAAATGATATAAAAACCGATGTGCTGATTATCGGCGGAGGCATTGCGGGAATTCTTGCCGCGCATTTTTTGCAGGAAAAAGGAGTACCTTATGTGCTCGTTGAAAAGGATAAAATATGCAGTGGAACAACAGGAAATACAACTGCGAAAATCACTTTTCAGCATGGTTTGATTTACAATAAAATTCTTCGAAGTGAAGGTGTTGAAAAGGCAAAAATATATTTGCAGGGCAATAAAATGGCATTTGAAAAATACTCAGAGCTTTGCAAGAACATTGACTGCGATTATGAAATAAAAGATAATTATGTCTATTCACGAGATGATCGCAAAAAGCTGGAGGAGGAAATGAATGCTCTTTCTAAAATCGGTTATAATGCCGTTTTGAAAGAAAATCTTCCCCTGCCCATTGATACCGTTGGAGCAGTCTGTTTTGAAGACCAGGCACAGTTTCATCCTTTGAAACTTCTTTTTTCAATTGCAAAAGATCTGAATATTTATGAGAATACATTTGTGCGTGAAATGATTGACAAAACAGCTGTTACGGACAGAGGAAAAATTTATGCTGAGAAGGTCATTGTTGCAACACATTTTCCGTTTATCAATAAGCATGGCAGTTATTTTTTGAAGCTTTATCAGCAACGTTCCTATGTGATTGCTCTTGAAAACGCACAGAATGTTGGCGGAATGTTTATAGACCAATGTAAAACAGGATTTTCATTTAGAAATTACGGTGATTTTTTACTCCTTGGCGGAGGCAGCCACCGGACAGGAAAGCGCGGCGGCAATTGGAATCAGCTGCGTGAATTTGCGGAAAGGAATTATCCCAATGCTGCGGAGAAATATTTCTGGGCTGCCCAGGACTGCATGAGCCTTGACCATATACCCTATATTGGTGAGTATTCCAAAAATACAATGAATTTATATACTGCAAGCGGATTTAATAAATGGGGTATGACGGGGGCAATGCTGTCGGCTATGCTGCTGACCGATATGGTTTGCGGAGAGAGAAGTGATTTTGCCGAAATGTTCAGCCCTTCCAGAAATATGATAAAACCGCAGCTTTTTATGAACGGATTTGAAGCTGCCAAAAATTTGCTGACCATATCCAAAAAACGTTGTCCTCACATGGGTTGTGCACTTAAATGGAATCCGGATGAACATTCCTGGGACTGTGCCTGTCATGGATCCCGTTTTTCAGAAAACGGAAAAGTGCTTGATAATCCCGCCAATGGTGATTTGGTATAAAAGTGTATGGAAACAAGAAAAAGTATCTGGTAAAATAACTATACGGAACGTGTAGAGATTAACCGGACAATCATGTCTAATAGTGAAAACACGACATTTCTCGCTTTGTGTCGTGTTTTTTATTTGTTGTGTATGGTAGCTTGTGGGTGAAAGGAGGGAAGATCAATGGATACGAAAAAAATTGGAGGATTTCTGAGAGAGCTTCGTAAAGAAAAAGGATTCACACAAGAGCAGCTTGCAGAAGTTCTTCTTGTATCGGGAAGGACGGTTTCCCGATGGGAAACAGGAACAAATATGCCGGATTTAAGTATCCTTATTCAAATGGCAGAGTTCTATGATGTAGAAATTAAAGAAATTTTGAATGGAGAAAGGAAAAGCGAGACTATGGATGAAAAATTAAAGGAAACCTTATCTAAAGTTGCAGATTATAATAAGCTGGAGAAAGAAAAAATAGCAAAAGCCGGAAATATTGCTTTTAGTTTGACTTTTCTTGTCTGTGCAGCGGCGATTGTCATTCAACTGATTGCTACAGGGGATTTATCAGTTGTTTTGGGTGAAACGGTGATTATACTTGTTGGGGGTATAGTTTACATCGGAACTATGATATACAATGGAGTATGGGAAACAGGGTCAGGCTTTGAAAGCATTCCGCTGAAACATATTTTGATTAGTGTGGTGTGTTCAGGTGTATTTACAATAGCATTGATCTTTTGTTATATTCATCTGGGAGCAGAGACCTCTCAAATCGTGCATATTGCTATCATGTTTTTTGCAGGGATCTCAATCGTCAGCTTTGTTGTATTAAGAACCCTGACATATTGCAATCATAAAAGAAAAATGAAATAAGGGTTCGTGATAAAATACACGTGAGAGGAACTAAGGCGTCTGTTGACAAAAGGCAGCAGACGCCTTGTCAAAATTGGAAAAAGAAGGTAAAGTAAAATCACAAGTTGGAAGGAAATAAGAATACAAATGAAAAGAAAAAGGATATACTCTTATATTTGTCTGATATTGAAATACCTTTTTGCAATGCTGTTTCCGATTTTATCAGTAGTGATGCATAAGATGACCTGGTACTATATTGTGGTTGCACTGGCGGAAATATTTCTTATAGCTTTTTTTACCAATCTGCTGTGTCATGTTAAAAGCTGGCTGGGGTATGTTTTTAATGCGCCGGCATTATTGCTTATGAATGTTCAGTTTGGAGTGTTATATTGGGGAAGTACTTTTGTAAGCGCTGTGATGCTGGCAAATCTTGATTCAGTCAATGCCATCAGCGGAAAGATTTTTGTTTATGGACTTACCATTGTAATGGTTCTGCTATTTTCCTTATTACCGGTCTGTCCTGTTCCCGGCAATAAAAAAACAACTTTTGCATTGGGGTTGGTAACAGCCATACTGTATGCCGGCATTATTTTTACAGGTGTGATAGAGTATTCACCATATCGTGCTTTTTACAGGCTTTATCAGCAAATGGAACGAAACAAGATGGCGGACGATGCAGTGGCTGAGGCCATGAGCAGTATGGTAGTCAGCGGGGAAAGTGATACGGAGCAGTCACTGGAGAAAAATGAATTTTATTCGGATTCCGTGTCAGACTATATTACAAAGCCGGAAGAAATTCCGGAAGATCCCAATGTGATACTTATTTTTGTGGAGGGGATGTCACAGAATATTATTGAGGATCCAAGGAGTATCATGCCCAATGTATCGGCTCTGCAGGATAACTCCATTAGCTTTACCAATTATTACAACCATACTTTTGCTACCTACATGGGACTTAGCGGACAGCTTTATTCAGACTACCAGCGTGAAAATTATGATGTAAATCCTCTGGTTTCTGTCCAGGATATTTTCAAAAGCTATGGATATAGAACCGCTTTCATTAATGCAGAACCGGAAAATGTAGAATTTTCAGAATATCTTGCAAACTTTGGCTTTGATGAACTGCTTGCCGATAAAGGCAGGGTGGACGGCATGGCGGATGCACTTAGTGATAAGGCGGCCTATGAGATGCTGCTGGAAACAGCACTTGAGCAAAATGAAGGTGAGGCACCCTTCTTTCTTGCAATGTATTCTTTTGGGACCCATGCGACTTTGGATGGGGTTTATGAGGAATTTGCGGATGGTTCAAATGCATTGCTCAACAGGTTTTATGATCTTGATGTGCAGATCGGAGCATTTTTGGATGGGTTTTATAAAAGTAAATTGGCTGAAAATACCATTATCATTCTGACATCTGACCATGCAACCTATCAGGATGCGGATTTTGTTACTGCTTTTCCTGATTACAGGCGGGCGGACCCCTCTCTTGACCGCATGCCTTTGATGGTTTCTTACAAAGGAGTCATCCCGAAGAGTTATGATGCAAATGGACGAAATTCCCTGGACATGGTTCCTACCATACTTGACTTTCTTGATATGTCCGCACCAAACTACTTTTTGGGAAACAGTCTGTTTGCTTCAGAGAGCGAAAGTTTTTATGATACTTATTTTGAATCTATGGGAATCTATTATAATACTGCCGATGGAGAGATTAACATTCTTTCGGCGCAGCAGATGCAGGAATTTGAAAAGCAGCTTGCAAAATATTATGCACTAAAGCTTTCTAATGATCTGATCTATGAAGAATATGAAGAGGCCGAGCATGTCTATGCCAGAGTAAATGATGAGCAAACTGTGATTACGGCAGAACTATATAATGGAGATGCATGGGATATGCTCAATTATGCACTCTGGAGTGAAGAGGGTGAGCAGGATGATCTGCAATGGTTTAGCATACCCGGAAATCATGAAAGCTATTTCACATATGAACTTGATCTGTCAGGTTATAATAGGCAAGGGGTTTATTATGTCCACGTTTATGGCAGTATGGAAGACAGCGAGGAGATGATATTCCTTGGAGAAGCCAAGGTGTATGTGGATAAAAAGATGTAGGGAATCAAACAATATGGAGGATGGACAATGAACATTGAAGTGAGAAAATTAAGACCTGAAGATGCAGAGGCGTATGTAACGTTTTTTGATACTACACCCCATGACGATCATGATCCTGAGAATACATGCTATTGTGTAAACTGGTGTAGTGCAGACCACCGTACACTGAAAGAACCTGACCGGGCGGAACGCCGTGCAATGGCATTCGATTATGTGCAAAACAATATTCTAAAGGGATACATAGCCTTGAGTGACGAAAAGATCATCGGATGGTGCAATGCAAATACAAAATCTGACTGTCTCAACTGTGCAGGACTTGTTTTTGCCATACCGGATCTGCAAAAGGCAGTATCTGCACCGGAGGAAAAAGTCAAGGCAATTTATTGCTTTATGGTTGCAGAGGAGTACCAGCGTCAAGGCGTTGCACGCAGGCTTTTACAGGCGGTCTGCGAAGATGCGAAGAAAGAGGGATTTGATTATGTGGAAGCCTATCCTCAAAAGGACGCTTCTGTCTGGTGGATGCAGTTTATGGGATTTGACGAGTTATATAAAAGCGAAGGCTTTGAACATTATAAAGAACTGGAAGACAAATATGTTGTCAGGAAATATTTGTAGTTGTTGATTTTCGTGAAGGCATATGGTTCTGCAGTATTAGAGGTATATGAATGAGAAAAAAAGCATCCGACTACAGTATGCTTATGACCATTCTTACCCTTGCGTGGCCGACTATGCTGGAACAGCTGATGCAGACAGCTGTCCAGTATATTGACACGGCAATGGTAGGAGCTCTGGGGACACAGGCAACTGCGGCGGTAGGTTCCACCGGAACCGTTAACTGGCTTATCGGCAGTACGATTTCTGCGGTGGGAGTAGGATTTCTTTCCTACATAGCAAAAGCATATGGAGCAAATGATCAGACCGCTGCAAAACGTGCCGTTTCGCAGGCGGTCTTGATTACGTGTATCTTAGGGTTCTTTTTTACGGTTCTTACAGTATCTTTAAGCGGCATGGTACCTGTCTGGATGCAGGTGGATCCGGGGATACGGAAGATGGCGTCAATGTATTTTCTGATTTTGTATATTCCCATGCTTCCGAGAACAGCCAGCATTATTTTTGGTACGGTTCTTCGGGCGGCAGGTGATACGAAATCACCCATGAAGATAGGTGTGATCGTGAATTTGATCAATGTGACGCTTAATTTTCTTTTGATTTATCCGGTTCGTGAGATAAAACTGATCTTTGGCAGGATAACACTTTGGGGAGCCGGTCTTGGAGTGATCGGTGCGGCAATTGCAAGTGCAGTTTCTTTTACGGTGGGAGGCATCTGTATTACCTGCGTACTTTGGAAGCATCCTATGGTTTCTCCCCGGGGACAAAGATTTTATCCCGATATGCAGATCTTAAAACCTTGTATGAAAGTGGCTTTTCCCAACATGCTGCAGCGTTTTGGAACTTCTCTTGGTTATGTAGCTTTTGCGGCAATGATCAATTCATTAGGAGAGGTTTCTACGGCTGCCCATACCATTGCCAATACGGTAGAGTCCGCTTTTTACATACCGGGGTATGGAATGCAGACAGCGGCAGCTACACTGGCGGGAAACGCCTACGGAGCCAATGACAGCAACCAGATGAAACGGCAGGCATCCATGTTTATACCTTTAGAGACGGTTTTGATGGTGGGTTCCGGAACTTGTTTGTTCCTTGCTGCTCCGACATTGATGAGGCTATTTTCCGCTCAGGAAGAGGTGATTATTCTTGGCTCAACGGTTTTGAGGATGGTAGCGGTTTCAGAGCCTTTTTACGGATTTTCCATTATCATTGAAGGGCTTATGGTGGGTGTGGGAAAGACGAAAGAGCCTTTCGCATATAATATTGTGGGTATGTGGCTGGTGCGTATAGCAGGAACCTTCATCTGCACACAGCTTCTTGGAATGGGACTGATTTCGGCATGGGCATGTATGATTGCCCATAATCTGTTGTTGTTTGTTCTGTTTTTGATTTGTTATATGCGTGGTGTATGGAATCCGTTATAAACTTATGTTATGATTATGCCAGATAAACGATACAAGGGCTGTTTTTCAGCACCTATTATGAATGAAAAGGAGAATAACGATTACCATGAAATTTTCTGAAATGCCTTATACACGTCCCGATGCAGAGGATGTAAAGAAACAAATGGAGAATCTGATAGAACGTTTGAAGAACGCTGCAGATTATGATACGGCAAAGTCTGTCTTTCTGGAGAAAGAAGAACTTGTGAAACATGTTGAGACACAGATTACCCTTGCCCATATCAGGCATGACATCGACACCCGTGATACATTCTATGACGGCGAAATGAAGTTCTTTAGCGCAATGGGGCCTGAATTGGAAGAATATCTTCAGAACTGGAATCATACTATGCTGGACAGTCCTTTCCGGGCAGAATTTGAAGCGGAATATGGCAGGATGATGTTCCTGAATACGGAGATGGAACTAAAGACATTTTCTCCCGAGATTATACAGGAACTTCAGAAAGAAAATGACCTGAAGCAGGAATACAATAAACTGCTGGCTTCAGCACAGATTCCTTTTGAAGAAGGTGTTTATACCATTTCCCAGATGACTCCATTTAAGACAGATAAGGACGATAAGCGCCGACTTGCCGCATGGAAAGCGGAAGGACAGTGGTACAAGGAGCATCAGGCTGATCTTGACCGGCTGTATGATGAATTGGTACATCTGCGGGATGCCATGGGACGTAAATTAGGTTATGATGGCTATACCCGGCTTGGCTATTACCGGATGATGCGCAATTGTTATACCAAAGAAGATGTAGAAAAGTTTCGTGCTGCTGTAGTGAAATATCTGGTGCCGGTGGCAGATGGGATCTACAGGGAACAGGCAAAGCGGCTGGGAAAAGAATATCCCATGAGTTTTGCAGACAATGCCCTTGCGTTCCGTTCCGGCAATGCAAGACCTGTGGGAACGCCGGATGATATTCTGGCACAGGGCAGGAAGTTCTATGATGAATTAAGTCCGGAAACCAGTGAATTTTTCCGTACCATGTTAGACGGAGAGCTGTTGGATGTCCTGTCTACGGAAGGAAAGGCAGGAGGCGGATACTGCACGGGTATTCCGGATTATGAAGTACCCTTTATTTTTGCAAACTTCAATGGCACGCAGCATGATGTGGAGGTGGTGACCCATGAGGCAGGACATGCCTTTGCCACATGGATGAATCGTAAGCGTGTGCCGTCATCATCGATCTGGCCGTCACTTGAGGCGTGTGAAGTACATTCCATGTCGATGGAATTCTTTGCATGGAATTGGGCGGAAGGCTTTTTCGGAGAAGATACCCGGAAGTTTTTCTATGCCCATCTGTCTGATGCACTGACATTTATTCCTTATGGCACCATGGTTGACCATTTTCAGCATAAAGTATTTGAAAAACCTGATATGACACCGGCAGAGCGTCACGCACTCTGGAAGGAACTGCTTGGCATCTACATGCCATGGATGCGTCTGGATGGGGAGATTCCTTTCTATTCTGATGGCGAAGGCTGGCAGCGGCAGCATCATATTTATGACAGGCCTTTCTATTACATTGATTATTGTCTGGCGCAGACAGTGGCACTGCAGTTCTTTGCAAGAATTCAGAAGGATCCCAAAGCAGCATGGGAGAATTATATGGCATACACAAAGCAGGGTGGCAGTGCTGTATTTACGGAGCTTCTGCAAAACGCCGGGCTGGACAATCCATTTGAGGAGAACTGCTTAAGGGAAGTTTGCGCCGTGGCGCGTCAGTGGCTGGAAAATTACGATTTAGAAGGATTGGAATAACAATGGCAGGACAGAAGAAACGGGATAAAAGAGATTACCTCCATGGTTTTGAAAAAAGCCCGGATGGCAGTTATGTTTACACAGGAAAAACATGGCATGCCGATCCCGTCCTGCGGCGCCGTCTGCTTGTAAAATTATGGGCGCTGCAGGCAGTCATGCTCTTTGCGGTGATTCTTCCCGGTTTTATCACGACGGCAGGGCTTCTGAACACTTTTTATGTCATCATACCTTATGTATTCTGGCTGATCTCTGATTTTGCCCTTGCTTACACCCTTGGAAGCATGACCTTTGGAGGCAATCCGCTGAAGGACTATATTTATCAGCGCAGCGTAATGCCCTATGCCTTTCGCACTGTGTTTCCCCTTGCAGGTGCAGTGTTGACAGCTTTTGCACTAATTGTGTTTTTGATAGGCGGCGGAAGCGGACAGGGCGGGATGGTATGCATTGTCTGCTGCGTGATACAGCTTGCAGCATCTTTTCTTGCAAGACGAAGCGGCATTGCTGAGATTTGGAAAGAATGATGTCAAATATCTTACGGTAAGTTAATGAAATTTTTTAACCTTTACGGCAGCCGTTAAATGGACGTAAGGAGTTATCTCATTGGTAAATTTCCCCAAAAATAAGGAAAATCTGCGAAATCCTCTGATTTTTAGTTGACTAGAAACATAAACTTTTGTAAACTATAAAAAAATTAAAAAGGGAGGATTTTGAAGTGAAAAAGAAATTTCTTGCATTGCTGCTGTCAATGGCAATGGTAGTTTCCTTATCAGCTTGTAGTTCAAACCAGGGCACTGAGGCTCCTGTATCTGATGAGACACCTACTGAGAGCGAGAGCAGCAATGAAACAACAGCACCGGAAGCAGATGCTACTGAAACATCCGATGCAGCGCCTGCCAATGATACGCTGGTAGCCAGTGTAGAGCAGGGACTGGAGGGTAAGTTTTCTCCATATTTTTCATTGTCAGCAAATGATACAACGATTGACGAGATGACTCGTGTTTATACTTTGGAGGTTGACCGTGTAGGTAACCCTATTCTGAAAGGTATTGAAGGAGAGACACGTTCCTATAATGGAACAGACTATACTTATTATACAGCGTCCGATATTGAGATTACAGAGAATGCGGACGGTACTGTTTATTATGATATGACCATTCGCGATGACATTAAGTTCACCGATGGTACAACTGCAGATATTGATGATGTTATCTTTGGTATGTATGTTTTCCTTGATCCTACTTATGACGGAAACGCCACATTGTATTCTACATCGATTGAGGGTATTGACGCATATCGCAGTGGTGTTGATCCTCTTTATAAACTGTTAGTGGAAGCAGGAGAGGATAACACAGATTTTACTTACTGGGATGAGGCAACACAGACTGCATTCTGGCAGGAAGCTCTTCCGGCAGCAGGAGAAGCATTTGCTAAGTCTATTATTGATTACTGTGTAAATGCAGGCTATGCAAGCGCTGATGATCCCGTTGAGGCAGTAACACCTAACTGGGGATTTGAGACTCCGGAAGGCGCTACCCTTACGGATTTCTTCAATGTTATGGTAGAAGCATATGAAGGAGATTACGATACTTTATCTGAAACAGAACAGGCAAGCGGCGGTTTGTGGAGCTTTATAGATACTGCTTATCAGGTAGGTGTTGAGACCGGCGAATCTGCGCCCAATGTTTCCGGTATTCAGCGTACAGGCGATTATTCCATGCGTGTAGTTGCTACCAGAGTTGATGCAACATTGATCTATCAGTTGCAGCTTCCGATTTCACCGATGCACTATTATGGTGATGAAAGCTTATATGATTATGACAATAACAGCTTTGGATTCCCTAAGGGTG
>CAZTKJ010000047.1:0-21099 GCA_964614185.1 uncultured Lachnospiraceae bacterium | reverse complement strand
AAACCCTATAGCAACAATTAGGTCGTAATGTTACAAAAATGCTTGACCACAACAAAGATACATATCTACACATTTATAAGCTATAATATAATTTATATTAATTTCAATAATTTTCTGTCAGCCTAGAAGTAACTTTTCACATCTTTCTAATGTAGTCGGCAAAATTTAGTTTCGCACACTGATCCACTATAATCTGTTCGTCATACCTAAAAAATGTTTCTGATTAATGCTATATGATTATAGCAAACATCAATGTTTCTATCCTAAAAATAAAGCATTTAAAATACTCAAAGTTTCAAAATGAAGTGGAATTTCATTCTTCATTGGAATTTAAAGATTTAAGTTGACTTTATTAATTATTCAACTATTATGTATAATATGCAAAATCAACTTGTCATCTTTTGAAATTTTTTCTAATAATTTTGTATACGATAAATGTTGAAAATTACAATTGAAATTAATAAAATTATATTATTAATAAATATGTATTGACGATTTATGTTAATAAATGTAAAATTGGTGTATAATTATGGTAATGTCTAAATTAGAAACATACAAAGGAAAAATTATGACAAATAATCATCCCCAAAAAGAAAATATTATTGTGAAAATAAAAAGTACAATAAATGACCATCCATTTGCAGCTTCTATACTTGCTTCAATAATTGCAACATTGATAATTAATTTAGCTAATATCTTTTCACTTCCCACTATAATAAATGTAAGGCTAGATGCATTAGAAAAAACGTTGAATGCCAACATGGAAGCTGAATTAACGTCTATAAAGTCAGAATTAAATGAGTCTATTATTGAGTCCAAAAATGAAACAAATGAGAAATTAAGCACTGTAAGCAACGAATTGACAAATAAAATTTATGAATTAAACATTGATCTAAACAATAAAATTACTGATACAAATAATGATATGTACCAAGAATTTACTGACATAAGGAAAGAAATTGCTGACATAAGAAAAGAAATTTCTAATATAAACAGTAAAGTAAATTATTATTCTAATCTGGAATTTGATCCATCTTTTTCTGAGGCTATAACTGCTACCTTTCAAAATGTAGATACAATAGGATATGTTATTCCTTTAACATATCAATGGGATAGTGAAGACAAAATAGCTGATGATGTGAAAAACAATATTGAGTATTTTGCAAATCAATTAACTGACACAAAATTGCTAATTCCATATTTTGATGGTAATAAAGAAATATTTTTTTATGGTCAATATAATGCTAGTAATCACTGGAATGGAAATTGCATCATTAATATTTATGAAGAAAATAAATTAACTACAATTATTGAAGGAAACTACGATGATGGAAAGCTTTTGTCTTATAAAAATGCTGTCCAAACTACAACTGCCGCTGGAATAGAAGTTTGGAGTTTTTCTTATCGAACTAACGAAATCACTTATAATAGTGGCGAAACTAGAAATTATTATAAATTAAACAATTATGAAAAAACCTTTAATAATGTTAGTATTGAAAACATACTATATGTAGATAATTTTGAGAATAGTATAAAAATTTCGTCTCCATTGGAAGGTTATTATTTCGGAAATACATCTAATGGATTTTATAATGATAATACTGGCAAAGCTTATATGATAAAATATGATATTGATGGTATAATAAAAGCTTTTTATACAGGTTGTTTCAAAGACGGATTTCTTGATGATAATTCAGGTAATGCTTGGGAAATAATATTTGATAATAGTAATAATATTAATAAATATTTTTATTACAGAGGAAAATTCCAAAAAGGAAAACGTGAAGATGATGCTGGAATTAGATATATTGATCAAAATGAAATAAATGAAAAAATATCAGGAATGCAGATAAATTCTGCTCTTAATTGGTATAACACTAATAATTCAAATATATAGTTTATGATACAAAAATGCTTTAGATAGTGTCAAAAATTAGGACAATCCCAAAGTTTGTGTAAACCTTCAAACTGATGTAAGATAAAATTGATAGTGTCAAGATTTTTTCGCAAAAATAATTCCAGCCGTTTGGTAGCCGGTAATCAGCCGGCTATGATACCAGACAGTAGCTCATCTTCCGGTTTGGTGAGATGCTCCATGTTCATGTAGCGGCGTGTTCCCCACTGGGTCCCAGCTACATGGCGCTGTCTTGCACATACCAGCATCAGCGCGCTCTGTCCATCGGGAAAGGCTCCGATTGCCTTTGTCTGGCGTTTGATCTCACGATTGAGGCGTTCGATGGTATTGTTGGTCCGTATCCGGCTCCAGTGCTGGGTTGGAAAGTCCATATAGGTGAGGGTTTCCTCTATGCCATCCTGAAGCTTCTTTGCTGCGGACCTGAGCTTCATTTCCTTCAGCTTTTCTGTTACCTGGCGGTCTTTCTCACGGGCAGCTTCTTTACTTTCCTGTGCATGGATGGCCTTCAGCATCATGGCAACTGACTTAATTTTATTGCGCGACATAACAGAAAAAATGTTCCGATAAAAATGAACTGTGCATCTTTGGTATCGGGCATCCGGGAATACTTCCGGTATAGTCTCAAGCATTCCAAGATTCTTGTCTCCGATGATAAGCCTGACACCGGTAAGCCCTCGTTCCTTCAGCCATACAGAAAAGCTGCGCCAGCTTTCTTTATCCTCTTTCGTTCCTTCCGCTGCACCGATGATCTCACGATATCCGTCACTGCTTACACCAATAGCAACAAGAATGGAGACATTCCGTATCTCCCCGCCCCAGCTGCGTTTGAGATATACACCATCTACATAAACGTACGGGTATTCTCCAGACTGTTTTCGGGTACGCCAGTTTTCGATGTGCTCATAAGCTTTTTTATTGAGATTGCTGATCGTACCCGAAGATACTTTTGTTCCCCATAAGGCTTCTGTGATATCCTCCACACGGCGCACGGATACTCCTGCAAGATACATCTCGATCAGGGAATCTTCTATAGAAGATTCCCTGCGGCGGTAGCGTTCGATGATGGCAGCCTCAAAAGGAACACCTTTGAGTTTGGGTACTTTCAGTTCCACCTCACCTGCGGTGGTCTGGAAATCTCTTTTATAATGACTGGAACGTTCGTACTTCTGAGCATTTACAAGCTCATCTGCTTCCTTATCGAGCAGGGCATTGAGAGTTTCCTCCACACTGGAACGGACAAGGTCTTTCAGATCGTTCTTTATTAAATCCTCGTTTAGCTACATAATGTTATCAGACATGGTTTTTAGCCTCCTTTAGTTGGTTTTGTTGTGGTGACCTAATTCTACCAAACGGCATAGACCATGTCTATTTTCTATGGAACTAAAATATGCAAAATCTATTATACGTTATCTCCTATATAATACAAATAAGAGACGGAGTCTGAGTGAATATTCCAAGTAGTATTCCATCAGGTGTCCGGTAATTTCCGAGTACCGAAATTCTATTTCCGGATTTGTGATTTCGAAGCACAAGAATATTCACCTGAGAATCAATCATCCACCTCTTAAGTAACTATTCACCTATCTTATATCAAATTTTGAGTTTAAACAGAACTTGAAACTCTCTCATATAATCTATTTTACAAAACATTGGATTAAATCTCCAAGATAATATTCCGTATATAAATAATATTCACCTTGAATTTTTACAACTTCTAACTGTGTTTGTTCAAATACTGAACCTACATTATTAGTAATATTTATTATTACAATTTGATAGTCTTCTATTTTTAAATTGATTTTGTAATTGTCATTTATTTTATTTTGTATATCTTTTGCTTGTGATAAATCATAATTTGTCTTATTAATGATATTTATTTCTATATCACCAAGTTTATTATTAAAGTCATCAAGTTTATCTTGAGATAATAAGTCCAAAATAGTGTTGCGGTAATAATCTGGATACAAATTAACTATGCTTTTTAAATCACTACTATTTATTGACTTTTCCAGCTTTGATACCAAATCATCAATATTTTTTCTTTTATTAAATAAATTTATAGCAAGCACAAATATTAATATACAACCTAGAACAATCAAAAAAACCCCTAACCATTTTTTCTTTTTCATTTATAATACCCTCTTTACTAAAATATGTTTAAACGATTTTCATTTTATCACAAAACATAACTACCGACAACTCCACATTGTCTAAAGAGTATTCTCCACAAATACTCAAAACAGCGTCTCTGCAACGCTAAATTGCAACTCTCCACAAGTTGCAAATTTATAGTATGATATTTAAAACAATTAACAGTTCTGTTGATGAAACAAGAAAAACTTTAGCATTATTTAATAAAGATTGGAATACGTATAAAGCTAATTGGCAAAACGCAAATGGAATTGGTGCTAAAATAGGTAGTATATTTACTTCTTCATCTAATGCAAATGCAGCTGTTATTTCTAATAATCAAGTTCAGATTTTAAGAAATTGGAACAATGCTGTTACACATGGATGTACTAATCAAGAAACGTTTAACAGGATTATTGCTGACGCAGATGATAATACGAAAATGTATTTTGCTGGATTAAATAAGAGTAAAGGTTCTATTGAAGGATTAAAAAACGCACAAAATGTTGCAACTCAATCCACTATTGGATTAACCATAGCTGAGACGGCACTAAATGCAGCTATCGGAATGGGCATTGGATTACTTGTTAGTTTAGTTGTACAAGGAATAGACAAACTAATTCATGCAAATGAAGAAGCAATTGAAAAAGCGGAAGGATTACGAAGGAAATATGAAGAATTTAAGTCAACCAATGAAAGTAATGTAACAACACTTAAAGGGTTAGAGAGAGAATTTAAGGAATTATCCAAAGGTGTAAGCCAATATGGAGACAATGTGTCTCTTACTACTGAACAGTATGAAAGATACCAGGAAATTATTCAGCAAATTGTTGGTATATCTCCTTCTCTTGCAGAAGGCTATAGTACAGAGAATGGATACATTGCAGATAAAAATGGATTGTTAGAACGTGCCATTGAGTTGCAGGAGCAAGAATACCGCAATGAATTAAGAAAAGCTACAAATCTTGATAACCTGAAAACTTCTATGTCTGGATATATTGCAGAATACAAGAAAGCGTTTAATGGCGGTCTTGTAACAAATGATATGTCAGCAATTAGTACAACGACAGCAACAGACTTTTCTAATGCATTATATAGAACTTTCAATTTAAATGGCACTGAAAAACATAACTATGATAATACAGAAAAAATTGCCAGAAAAATTATTGAATCGTTAGGAATAGATGATGTTGATTCTGAAATTCAAAAATATATAAACCAAAATGGAATCTTCGAATCTTCATGGTTTTTTAATGCATATGCAGATATTATTGCTGAAAATATTGAGGTAATAACTAATTCTTTATCTGCTGATATTGTAGGTTTAGACGAAACAGTATTTGATCAAAATATAGAAAAAGTAGATAGTGCTGCTCAATCATACCTTGATATGAAAGATGCAATATCTATGGCAAATGAATATATTCAAAGAGATTTAGGTTATATTGCTGAATATACAGATGGTTATACTGATTTATCTACTGAGCAACAGAAATTCGCAAATGAATTTTTAAAGAATTACAATATCTCCGATATAATGTCAGAATCAAATAATCCATTTGATCAAGGTTGGAAATTTGATAAAGACAAAATGGCATCCGTAAAGCATCAAATTGAAAATTTTGTCGAAACACTTTCACAAGATGAAACAACTAAAACTGCACTTGCAGATTTATATGCAATACCAACAGATGAACAATCGATTTGTGAATTTGTTGAGCAGTTCAAAAATGCTTTAGAAGTTATACAAGCATATTGCAAAGAGAACGGCGTTGAAATTCCTATTACTATATCTAACCGTGAACAATCAATCAATAACCTTGAAGCACAGTACCAACGTACAGTAGATTTTGCAAAAGATAAGTTTGATGGATACGACCCTGGTGAATTTTTCAAGGAACATTCTATAAATACTCAGGAAGAAATTGATGTATGGCAAAAAATTGCAGAAGGCGCCAGAAATGCTTCTGAAGCTGAAAAAGAATATTTAAATCAAAGACGAAAACCTGAAGATTCGATTACTCCTACCATCTCCTCTTCCATCAAGCAGATGGCAGCCCAGCTGGAACCCCAATTCACTAAATTAGGCGAAGCATATAAATCAATCTTTACTTCTGACGGCTTTACACTTGACAATATAGACAATTCAATGCTGGAGGGATTACGCCAGTCATTTGCAGAGATTGGAGAAGACGTTGGCGTAGCATTTGATGCTTCAGTCCTTGATCCATTCTTTGACACTCTTACCTCTGATTATGCTGATTCTGAAGAAGGTGCAAAACAGGTACAACAGGCCTTTAATGACCTTGCAACGGCATATCTCTACAGCACGGATACGATGAAACAGCTTAATGCCGAAACTGCCGATGCTGTTGAAAAACAGTTAGAGAAGATGGGCATCCAGAATGCCGGAGATATCCTGGAAGAAGTTATGGATGCACAGCAGAAATTCCAGGCAGTAAGCGAACAGCTCGGCATGACCCTTGAAGAGGTAGCCGGTGCCACTTATGAAGAAGCCGTACAGATGCTGTTCAAGGCACAAGCCGATAGCCAGGACACACAGGCATTATGGCAGCTGGCAGTTGCAAAAGGAGCCATTACTGACGGCACCATTTCCACTGAATCCAATGTTGAAGCCTTATTGGCAGAAGCACAGGCAGCCGGACTTGACGTTGCTACCCTTACAGCATTAGAGAATGTAAGAAACGGCAATATTAAAGATACCAATGCTGCACAGGCCATCATGGAACAGGCCAGACAGTCTATTATTGCTTCTATGTCTGATTTCAAACTGGATCTTGATTTTAGTACAACAATTGATCCGGCAGGAAACGCCGGTGCAGCAGCAGGTGACGCTTACGTTGACGCATTCGAGGAAGAATTATCTGAACTGGAACAGCTTAAAAGTGACGGCGTCATCACAGAAAAGGAATACTTAGACAGGCTCCGTACCCTCAATGAACAATACTTCAAAGACAAGCTCGGCTATGAAAAACAGTTTTCCAAATATCAGAGGCAGTATCTGGAAGGGTATAAATCCCTCTATGAATCCGCCCTCAGCGGCATCACCAAACTGATGAGTTCCAGGATAGACGGCTACACGGAATCCAAAGACGCAGCAATAGAAAGCCTTGAGGCTGAGAAACAGGCTGCCGAGGATGCCTACCAGTCCCAGATCGACGCCATCGATGATATGATCGACAGGAAGAAAGAGACCATAGACAGCATCCGGGATGAGATCGATGCCATGAAGGAAGCCAGGGAAGAACGCAAACGCGAGATCGACCTGCAGAAAGCCCAGTACGACCTTGAGCGGATGAAGAACCAGCGCACCATCCTCCAGTACAGCGAGGAAAGGGGGCTTCATTATGTAAGCGATGAATCCGGCATAAGGGATGCCAAAGAAGCTGTAGACGATGCCAAATTTGAAATAGAAGTTGCATCAAAGGAAAAAGAGATCAGACTTCTTGAAAATGAAATCGACTTACTGGAAAAACAGAAGAACTCCTTAGCGGAAGCACAGGAAGCATCCAATAAGTATTATGACAGCCTGATCAAACAGCAGGAAGAATACTGGGATTCCATGATAAGAAACATGGAACAGCAGAAATCCAAATGGGAAGAATTAGCTGAAATAGAGGGGATCGCAGATGCTTACAGTAAAGTAAAACAGGTATTTAACGACCTCGGGTATTCTGTTGAAGATGTACTAAACGGCAACGAACAGGCCTTTGAAGATTTCAAGTCCAAATACATTGGTATTCTTAGTGATATGAACAATAATACCAGTTTTGCAGAAGGATTATCTTATGCTGCCGGTATTACCCAGGAAAATGTTGGAAGCATTATTTCAGATGTAAGCAATTCCATGCAGCAGTTATCACAGGCTTTTAGTGATGGAACACTTGCAGATGCTATTTCCAAAGGCATCTCCGAGGGCATGGTCTCAGCACAACAGGAACTGGATAAAATGAAACAGTTAGGTGACGATGCCGGTGAAGGATTTATAGAAGGATGGAACGAAAAATCCGGAGATATCTCAGATGCGACAAAGCAGACATCAATTGATGCCGTTGAAGCTTTTGCCGAAGGGCAGGATTCAAACTCACCTTCAGAAAAGTACAAAGGTTTGGCAGGTGATGCTATAGACGGCCTTTTACTTGGAGTTGAAGAAAAAAGGCAATCATTCATAGATTCCATCAGATCCTTAGCTGAAGAAGGCCTCCTTGCTTTTAAGGAAGGATTTCTCTTTGACAGTACTTCCATGGAGACCCCTTTTGACGGATTAAAGTTATTGATAGGATCTGTTTCTGATTCTCTGGATCTTGATGCCCAAAGCCCCATTGGCGGCCTGATGAGCGCCTTAGAGCAGTTAAGCATTTTTTCTCTTGGCAATACCGAAGATGGCGAAAATATTGTGTCACAATTCCAGTCTCTTAAAGCTGCGGTTGATGATGTGATCAATACCATTTCCGGCGGCGGTTCATCCTGTTCTGCAGATGGAACACCTTCCGGCCTAGGAACCAATGGTAAAAGTTCCGGCAGCCTTACAGATGCCATTAATTCCATAAAGACCGCTGCTGACCAATCTTTAGGTTCCGGTGGCGAGGAAAATGCCGAGGGCACAGGCTCCGGCGTGATTGGTCAGTTCGGCCAATTGAAAAACGCTGTTGATGAAGTCAGTACTGCTATCGGTACCGGCGATTCGGAGGACGACAAAAATGCTGACGGCGACCAGGAAGATGCCGCAAATCTTACAAGCGCCATCACAGGCCTTGGTGATACTACAGAAGAAATCCTTGTGGGCGGCGGCAAGTCAGGTAATGAATCCGGCGGCGTCATTGGACGGTTTGAAGAGTTTAAGGATGTAATCGGTGAAGCCAAAGAACATGTTACCGGCATATCGGAAGGATTAACTGCCATTGACGGTCAGGAAGTAGAATGTACTATTAAGATAACTATTGAGCAGGACGGTGAGATACCCGTTATATTTGGCGGTTCTGCCGGTGTTGCAGGAACAGCTTTAAATACAATGAACCTAAGCAGTGCGCAATATGATGCCCAATACCTTGGAAATGCCCATGTGGAAGGAACTGCTTTAGTGTCCGGCAACTGGGCGGTACAGTCTGATGCCGGAAATGCACTCTTAGGCGAAGTCGGTTATGAGATCATCGTAAGAAACGGACGCTTCTTTACCGTTGGCAACAGCGGTGCAGAAATGTTCCCCATCAAAAAAGGTGATATTGTTTTCAATCACGAACAAAGCAAGCAGCTTTTAAAGTATGGCCGCATTTCAGGCAGGGGCAGAGCCTACGCTGACGGTACAGTAGGCGGAGGCAAATTCCTTACACCTAATGGAGATATCTTACGTCCTCTTCTGCCCGGAGACCGCACATGGGAATTACAGAAAACATTTGAGCCGCTTTTAAACCGGATGAACAATCATCTTGAATACCTTGCCGACAACGCAAGGATTACATACGATAAACAGATGCAGACCATGCTTAACCCCTTAAATACAGCAAATGGAATGGGTCAGGGTAAGACTGATGTTCATATAACAGGCGGTCTCAATATAACCTGTCCCGGTGTAACAAGCCAGGAAGTTGTTAAACAGGTAGGAATGGAACTCAATCATATGTTCAACGGTCTTCACCTGGATGCAATGCAGCAGAGCATGATCAGATAAATCCTCAAAACCACAACCGCACCCCGAAATATGGGTGCGGTTTACATTACATCTTATACTGATTTGGATGCCAAAAAGGAGGCGATAACGCAGAATGGATTATAAATCAGAACTCTTAAGATCAATTCAAATCATGATTGACAAAAAGTTAAGAACTTACAAATCAGACAGGACTTATGAATCTGTCATTGAGGAAATCACTCCAAAAGGATATGTTGTTTTAGATGAAGCAGGCTACAAACGGACTGTGAAATGCGCTCTGCCGAATCTCCAGTTAAGCGCCGGTCAAAGAGTTTGGATCAAGGAACCTATGGGCAATCTTGGGAAACTGCATATCTGCGGAGTGGTCAAATGAAAAAGAAAGGACTTCAAAAAATGGAAAAAATACGTTTTTTAAACGATGAAACTGTTTACGATGGAGACGTATCTGTTCGCGGAAGTGTACTTACCATTAAATTCCATGATACTCTTCCGCCCCAGCATATTCTGACTAACGGTTTTGAGCTTTTAAATGAGCATAATGGTCTTGTACAGGGAAATTATGCCACATACACAACGATCTACAGAACCTACGAGGATGACAATATGCTGATTGAACTATCCTGCGATGGAAACACTTATATTCCTCGATACAATAATCAGAAAGGATGGTGATAAGCAGATATGGCTCGTCCAATCATACAAAAAATCCGGCCTTTTGATGCAAACAAAGACTATGAAGTCATACTTTCATGGATGGGTAATCGTGCACATGCAAACAGAATTTTAATATATGATAATGAAACAAATGAAGTTGCATTCGATGATATGATATCCTCTTTTGCACTGAAGCATACAATACCGGCTCATACATTGACTAATGGCAGAAAATATATTATTCAGGCACAGATATATGATGTGGAAAACATACCATCGCCAATGTCAGACAAGATTTTATTCTTTACTTTTAAAACACCTGATTTCTATTTTAATGATATTCCTGAAAGCGGCAAAATAACAAATGCTTCTTTTCAGGCTTCTGTCCATTATTACTCTTCCGATTGGGAAGATATCAGCAGCTACAAATTCTATCTGTATGATTCTACCAAAAGACAATTACTGGAAAGTAACTCTTTAACTGATTCTTTCAATATCAGTTATACTTATCGTGGACTTGAAAACAATACGGTCTACTTCATAAGATGTATTGGCGTTACTGTGAATGAGATGGAAGTGGATACCGGATACTTAGAAATCACAGTTAAATATGAAAACCCAAATACTTATGCCCGTATCTATGCTACTCCTGTTCCATCCCAGGGATGCATACAGGTTGCAACCAATCTAATTATCATTCAATATAATGGAACAGATTCATTTGAATATATAGATGGGATGATAGATCTTCGTGATAAGACTTTGTATTATGACGAAGGTTTTTTACTTAAGGATGATTTTACAGTACTGATACGTGGAATCAATCTCTGGCAGACAGCTGATATTTTTAAAATGAGTAATGGAAATCATGGACTTACATTAAGTTCACGAATCTATAATAACGGAAATTTACGGTTTAGACTGATGGCTCCTAACGGTATTGGAAATTATTTATTATATTCCGAAGAACAGGTATTTGATAATACAGATATGGTCACTATTGCCATCAGGAGAAAAAATAATGTATATCAGCTTAAAGTATTCATTGAGCTTGGATTCAGTACAGAAAATGGAAATATGTGGTATGGCTCTGAACGTCCACAACAAAGACTGATGAATAATTATGATACCTGGATCAATACTGATGAAGAAATACATATGGTCAGCAGAGAAGATTTTACAGAGTATTTTGAAGATGAAGAACCAATAAATGCCATATTAAATGATATATGGTTTGGAGGAGGTGAATAAGGCACATGTTTATATGTGGAAGTAACTTTGTCGGAGGGGCACTTGCATGTGCCATTACTCCAACTGACATAAAGAATATAAATTATGTAGAGTTAAAAAACGGAATATATGACGACTTATATATTACCAAAGATACAGAATTTGAATTAAGTAATAAATGTCCTGAAGAATGGACCTTTGATACTGCTCTATGGGCTAAGTTCAATGATGATACATATGCAGGAAACATCGACTGGAATCTGGAGACCACATCTCATATTCTCCTTAAGCGCAGAAGTGAAGGTGAATTTAAGTGGAAGACCATTGTTGTAAAAGAAATTCATACTATTGATGACTTTGTCATTAATTATCCGGACTATTTTGTTGCATCCGGTCAGACAGTTGAATATGCTGTAGTAAATGTTCTTCACGGCTCTGAAGGGAACTATGCCATTACCCGAATCACTCCCAGATTCAATAAAATGTTCCTGATTGAGGATGGAACTGTATGGGGTACGGAAATCACAGATGGATATTGTAACACCACCCGGAATATTCCTTCTTCTACCGTTGAGTTATTAAACAGCAGATATCCTGTTTTTATAAGAAATACAGTTGCAAATTATGACACAGGAACCTGCACAGGGTCTTTTGTTCCACTTGTTGATGAAGAAGGCTGTGAACCGGCTTATGACGCGCAGTATGATTATCAGCGCATCAAGTATCAAAGAGAATTTATGGACTTTATCTGTGATGGTGTCCCTAAAATATTGAAATTGCCGGATGGCAGAATGTGGATCATACAGGTTACTCCAAGCCCTGCTGATAATGCAGTGCAGAATTATAATGACAGAGAAATATCCTGGACATGGGTTGAAATTGGAGATGCCAACTCTGAAGAGGACTTGTACTATCTGGGATTATCTGATGTATCGCAGAAATGGTGGAATAAGTAATGGCGGCCATCATCACACAGGAAGATCTGGTACTTATTCTCTCTCAATCTGCATCTCCAAAACTTGACTTAAAAATTGAAGTATTAGATCAAAAGAGTCAGATCATAGGAACCATTCATGGTGTAGTAAGTGGCAGTATGTCAATAAACGGTGAATCCGATATAAGGCGTACTGCCAGTATTGTTGTGCAGCCTACCCTTACAGAAAAAATAAAGTTGACAGAAGACAGCCTTCTTTGGCTGAATAAAGATATCCGGTTATTTATCGGCTTATATAATGTACGAACCAGACAATATAAATACTATTGCCTTGGATACTATGTTTATACAGATACATCAGGCACGTATGATGCAACAACTAACAGCTTAACTATTAACTGTGCCGATTTCATGAAAAAGCTTGATGGTACCAAGAATGGTCAGTTAGGTTCATTGGTCATCAGTTATCCAGGATATGAAGAAAATAAGGAAACAGGAGAAGTTATTAAATATTATATTATTCGTGATGCCATTGAAGAAACATTAAAAAAATCAGCCCGGATAACTAACTATCGGATAGATGATATTGGTGAATACAAGGCACTGCCTGAGTATAATGATAATTGGAAAGAATATCAGGAAAATCATAAAGATTGGAATGCCATACCTTCTGACCAGGAGTTTTCTGCCGGATGCAGTGTATTATCTATTCTGACAGCACTTCGTGATTTATATCCTAACTATGAAATGTTTTTTGATATGGAAAGCAACACCTTCATCTGTCAATTGAAACCACTGTGTTACGAAGATGATATATATCTGGATAACGACTTTTTACAAAGAGTGTTGATATCCGAGAACACTTCTGTAGACATGACGATGGTCCGAAACATTTGCGAAATATGGGGAAAAGTCATAGACAAGGATTTTTATTGCGAAGAATGTTCTTATAAGAATAATATTTATACTGCTACCGTTAAAGCATATGAAAAAAAATATTCCAATGGAGATCTTATTGGATTAAAAATACCAACTGCCAATCAGGCAAATGCACAGATAAATATAAATGGCTTTGGCGCTATAGGAATATATAATGAAGCTAATAAAAAACCCATTGAGGCAGATGAATTAAAACCTGATAATGTATATATTTTTAAAATTAAGAAGGAGCGCGTCGACAAACAGGATATACCCAGGGCATATCTTTTAGGACAATGGCAGGTACATGCAATCAATGTCCTGACTAATGGTAGGAAAAGCAGACAGTTTGTAACAGATCCTGACGGTGAAGAATATGAACTATATTCTAAAGAATATTTTCAGAAATTCTACAATTGTGAACGTGTTGATATGACCATAATTGCCAACTCTCCTTTTACAGTAGAAAAACTTGGTGAGATACCTGATGTCAAAACAGGCAATGAATATGAAAATATCACATCCAATGATTTAGCCGCAGACAAGGCAAAATGGGAGAACTGGAAAAACTGTAGACTAACGGATAATATCACTATTACTACCGCTCTCCTGCCCTTCCTGGATGTGAATAAAAAAGTCTCCTATAAAAGAAGCGACTCCGACAGGGAACATCAATATGTTATCTCTTCTATTTCTCATGATTTTTCCGGATTTACAACTACTATAACCATGTATCGTTTCTATCCATTATATGAAACACTTCTTAAAGAAGCCGGTACTCATAAAGTATTGTCTGAATTTAGTCACGGTGTACTTAGTAAATATACTTATGAGGAACTGGCTACAGTCATCAGTGAGGAAGAATTGTAATCATTATCAAAGGCTTGTCTGTATAGACGAGCCTTTGACACAAACGAAAAAGGAGGATTTAATGGGAACATATACAGAATATAAACAACTTGAAAAACCGTTGTCAACAGACAAATATAACATATCTGTGGCTAATAAAAACAATGATGTTATAGACTCAGAATTACATAAACTGGATTTAAAAAATGAAAGTCAGGATCAGTTACTGGCCACAAAAGAAGCTTTAAATGATGAAATCTCAAGAGCACAAGCCAAAGAGAATGAGATATCCGCAGATTTGGATAATGAAACATTAAGGGCAATGGCATCTGAAGAGGATCTGTCCAATGATATTTTATCCGAAACCAACAGGGCAGTTATGGCCGAAGAAACGATTACTGAGGATTTAAGTAATCATAACACTTCTGCTTCTGCTCATAGTGATATACGGGATCTTATTTCAGGTCTTACTGTATCAGGCTCTGTTACACTGACAAACAATTTGTTAGCTACTATAGCTGGTACTGCCCTTGATGCCACACAAGGAAAAGCGCTAAATGACAAAGGCGAGCAAATGGCTTTTTATCAAAATGAAGAAGACGGAATGTGGCATTTCCGGGATTGGAATGGTGCTGATACAGTTATCCCTTTTAATCAATCAGGTTTTGGAAATGTGTATTTTGCTTTAGGTTCTACAGTAGATTTTACTCCAATTATTGAAAAAATTGGTAAAGAAGTCACAGACTTTACAATAAACAATTTTAATGCTGTTCTTTCCAATACATCTCAATCGCGTGGACGTTTATCAGCAAGTACTATAAATGGTTCATCAGGTTTTAAAGGTTCTGGAACCTCAAACGCAACAATAAGTAAATCATATAATAATGGTTTAGTGACCATAACCGCACCTGCTATTTCAATCACAAATAGTGGGGAAATTGGAAATAGTGGTCGCCAAGCAAGGGCATCTTTATCAGGTGGAACAATTTTAGGAATAGTGTTTGACCCATCAGATACACCTTTTACTTCCAAAATTCATGAACTAATATTATAAAAAGAGTGGATTAATCTCCACTCGACTAATGTCCTATTCACTAAACGGACAAATAAGTGCTATCAAATCAGCATAACTTATCAAGTAAAAGAAAGAAGGTAAAACATGAAAGACAAATTAATTTTAAATAATCAAACACAAATTGAAATTGAAAGTGCGTCATCTTTATCGGATATCAGAGTGGTATTTGATACCAAAGATGACATGGTATCTGTGTGGAATATATTGACAGAGGAAAATCTAAAATCTGTCCAGGTTCAAAACAGCGATGGTGTAATTGTTGCAAATTATGAAAGTCTTATTCTTGAAAGTGAGACATCTAAGGTGCATGCGGACGAAACCATCCTTACCAGTTTTCATCTGCGCGAAAAAACAGAAGTCGAATTTTTGAGAGAACGTGTTGAACAGCTTGAAAATGGACAGGAAGTACAGGACGGCGCAATTTCAGACTTAGGTGAAGCTGTCAGCAGTCTGGCAGAGGAAGGAGGTCTCGTGTAATGGGCAGATTTTACGGATCAAAAATAAAAAATGGTGAAATCACAATTGGCAAGGTGCCAAAACTGTGGAGAAAAGCTACCGAAAAGTGGATTACCGAGAATGAGTAAAGTAGGTGAGGAAAATATAATGAATTACGAAGATGAAGTTAACAGCTTCCCGGCTAAAGAAATTACCATGCATTATGAACAGGAATTTAGCAATTTCCCAAACGAAAAAATTAAATTACATAATTTTAAAAATTTTGATAATGATGTTGCTGACAAAATTAAAGAAATCAAAGAAAAACAGGCAGAAGGAAACTATGATGAAGCTGCCAGTATTATTCAGGATAATATTAATTTTCTGTCACATTATGTAGTTGATGCTGTCACTTTCCGTACATGGGAAGAGGAAATTTATAATACACAGAGATATGCAAAAAAAGTACAGCAACAGATTTATTTTGAGGATGAAGAACCTGATTATTGTGAAGAAGATGATATATGGATAGGAAAGGTGTGATTTTATAATGTTATGTAATACGGTATCATATTATCCAAATGAAATTGATCCCATGATATTTTTTCAAGATAATGATTTGGAAAAAGTAGATATAATTAATACCTACAATAATTTTATTTCTCAGGGAAAATATACAGAGGCTAGTAATTATATAAATCAGCAAGAAGGTATCTACGGATATTTTGCTGATTTTTTTAATGCAATTGAAAACCGCATTTTTAAATTACAAGAATATCTTGAAACAAAAACATCCCCTAAAAAATCTTATGTATTCTTTGATGCAAATGATGTGGTGGAAGAACCTGATATTGAAAAGGATATGTTCTGGATATAAAAATAATAAACAATAAAATAAAGAGCAAAAAGCAAAATATTTTTAAATACCATAATTGGTACTTTTTTATAGGAAGGAGACTTAAAATTGGCAACAATAGTTAATGAAGTAATAGTAACCGGACGAGTAAAACGCAGATTGATTGATAAAGCTGCAAAATTATGGCAGCGTTTATCTTATTGGACAAAAGCAAGTGATGTGGAGTTCAATGACGGAAAGACAGCAGAAGAAAAATTAGGTAATATCAATGGAATTTCTTCTGATATAGATGAAGAAAGTGATAACCTTGCAGCTTCAATGAAAGTTGTAAGCATGTTACGACAGTCTTTTCAGGATGGCTGTGATAAGATAGTGGGTAATCTCACAGCCTTAGGATATACACCGGAAGACCCACAAGGAGCAGATGAGATTAATGATCAAATACGCAAGATTTATGTAGATCAATATAAGGATGGTTTAGCAGCATCGAAATCTACTAAAGGAAATGTTAAAATACAATATACTTATCATAAACATACATCGGCTTGTTATAAAACTATAACAAAACCTCTATGTGATGGCCCCGTCACAAATCTCGGAGAGTTAGGTTATACCGATGGTGATGGCAAACCCTTTTATAATTACCATTGTGAAAAATGTGGTTCTACATTTCCAGGTACTAATAGTTCTCATGGCGGTGGAACATCTAGGGAACTTAAATGTAATAAGACAACATCTACTATCGAGAAAGCAGAAATTACATTTGAATAAATAATGCCCGTCTATAATAGTCTATAATAAGACTAGCGATATAATTTATATTTGATTATTTACTAAATTTTAAAAGCAGCTAAAATTATGAAAAAATATCGGGACAGTTGAGATAGATTGCACTCTTCTGTCCCTATTTTTTATGCTGTAGTTTCATATTCTGTTGTTACATATTGTCGCATGTCATCTATAAACTATCTGTAGATAATATCTATAATATAACTCCAAAATATAAAAAAGAAAGGAAACCATAATGAGCACATATACAGAATATAAACAGCTTGAAAAGCCATTGTCAACAGACAAATACAACGTAGCTGTGACCAATAAGAATTATGATGTCATAGATTCAGAATTGCATAAACTGAATTTAAGGAACGAAAGCCAGGACAACTTACTGGCCACGAAAGAAGCTTTAAATAATCATACTTCGAATAAAAACAATCCCCATGAAGTAACTAAAGCGCAAATTGGCCTTGGCAATGTTGATAACACTTCTGATCTGGATAAGCCTATATCAATCCCACAGCAAAATGCCATTGATGAGGCATTATCACAATCTAATTACTATACAGATGTTAAAGTTGCCGCATTAATTGATGAATTAAATGCTGCCAAAGAACATGTCGACTCCACACATGCCCGCACAGACGCAACAAAGGTGGAAAAGTCAGATATCAATGGCAATATAAAAATTAATGAGGTTGAGGTGACCGTCTACACACATCCATTAGGAGAAAGTGATAATGGGATATACTATTCTGATTCAGAGCCGACAAATTTAGTATCTGGAATGATATGGATAGGAAACTAAAGAAGGGAGATCTAAAATGGAAATTAATGAAGTAGAAATAACCGGTAAAAAATTTAGGCAATTAATGGATGAAGCCACCAAATTGTGGCAGAAAATTTCTTTTTGGACAAAATCCTCTGACGTTGAATTCGATGACGGAAAGAACGCAGAAACAAAAGTGGGGGCTATTGATGGTATTACGGACAGTCTGGTCAGCACATCCTCCAATATTGCTGCCAGCGCCAAAGCTGTTAGTACAATAAATAATAATTTAGGCGGATTTACCCCTATAATTGATGATACCGGAAAAATCACCGGTTATAAAACATCAGTCGGAGGTGCCGATACAGTATTCCCTTTTAATAGTAGTGGTAGATATTATTTTAAGTTAGGAAATAATGCTGACTTTACAGCAATAATACAATCATTAAATAAAACAGTCAATGATTTCACAGCCAATAACTTTAAGGCTATCTATACAATTATTAAAATAAATGCCAGCTTTACAAGAGGTGATTCTGAGAGTGCAGTAGGTAGCGGTTCTGTATCAGGTAATTCAACTGTAACAATAAAATATAATAATGGCGTTGTATCGGCAACTCAAACAGGTGGCGGAAGTAAAACAATGACTGCATATGGTGCTAAATTAACTTCCAATGCTAATAACGCCACTCCCTTTGGTTTTGTATTTGATTCTAGTGAAACGCCATTCACAGATTAGCTAAATTATGATTTAAACAAATTCTCATTAAAGTTAGGAAGTGAGAAATTTTTATATCGTAAGTGCAGATGCTTTTTACCTACCCTTATCAGTATCTCTAAACTGATGGATTCAAAATATACAATTAAACAATACAACATTTTACCTGACAACAAGAAAGGAAGGTGGCAAATTGGCTAATAATGATGAACGTATCGTACTTAGTCTGGATGTATCCACAACAGCCAAACAACTTAACTCAGATCTTAAAAAGATACAATCTAAATTAAATACTGTCAGTATAGAAACAGACATTGATGCCTCCGGCGCCCGGAAGTCTATGGACAAGTTAAAAAAGACATGGAGCTCCCTGGGGAATCTGGGATTAGTTCCCAAAAACATGGACATGCTGGTCAGACAGCTGCAGAGAATACCGGGTGAGGTCATCAAAGTAAATACCGCCATGACAGAACTGAAAAAGACCAGCAATGCTTCTATATCGGAGATCAATGACTACTTTGAAAAAGCTTCAGGAAGCGCTAAAAGATTTGGCACATCCGTAAGCGGCATGATCAATGCCGCTGCCAGGTGGAGCAAAGCAGGCTACAGCCTGCCTGACAGCAAAAAGCTGGCGGAAGCCGCAGCTCTGTATGCCAATATCGGCAATAACATCACCATGGATTCTGCAAATGAAGCACTCTCTTCTGCCCTTCAGGGATTCAAACTGACGGCTGACGAGGCAATACATGTCATTGATGCCTTTAATGCGGTAGCGAATGCTGAAGCAGTTGACAGCAGTCTCATCAGTGAAGCGCTGAAACAGTCTGCTTCATCCATGTATGATGCCGGGAACACCCTGGAGGAAACCATCGGTCTCATCACCGCTGCAAGTGCAGTGGTACAGGAACCCTCTTCTGTCGGAACTGTCTATGAGACCATATCCATGGGTATACGCGATTCCAGAACCGAACTGGAAGCCCTTGGCATCCAGATGGAAGGAATGACAGGGTCCACTTATCAGATCCTGAATGAGCTGGCCACGAAATGGCAGTACCTTACTGCCGCCCAGCGGGATTCAGCTGCTGAGCTTATTGCTGGAAAGGAACAGTCCGGTATCCTCTCTGCCCTGATGGACAATTTTGAGACGGCAAGGTGGGCTGCAGAGACCGCTGTTAACAGCACCGGTTCCGCACTGGAAGCACAGAAACAATATGAACAGGGGATCCAGTATTCCCTGGACCGTCTGGAAGCTTCCTTCCAGACATTCGCAAACCATATCTTAGATTCCGGTTTCTTAAAAGGGATCATTGATCTTGGCAATGGCGTAGTAAATGTGATAGATGCTGTTGTTGCAAAATTCGATACTTTAGGAACCATAGGATTAGCTGGAGTCGGCTATGGTATTACACAATTTATTAAAAACTTAGATTGCCAAAAGGCACTTAAAATTACCTAGAATTTTAAGTTGGTCTAACGATAGATAAGGAAATGATAAGATGGTTCATAGTACAAGTCTATGCGTTTGGGAGTTTTAAAATAAACCAACGAGGAGTAATTGCTGGAACTGATGCTCATGAATATTCTACTAAAGCGGAATCGGTAACGATATACGTAAATGTGCGAAAGGCAGAAAAAACAGAATATTCGATATATGGTAATTTATATGCAAATATAAAGTGTGCCTAACTATCATTGACAAGGCAGAAATCAGCAGCACACATTCTCAAGATATAATTATTTCTAACAGGAATAACCCCTATAAACGGAACTAAAACTGTGAATGAGAATGGATGTTCAACGACTACCGATCCTCAGAGTATCTTCTACCTTATTGAAGGTGCTTTTAAGGTATAGTGTTATATAGAAATTTTGCAAATTATTTTATATAACTTTTGTAGTACTACTACTACTCTACTAGAAAAAATTTGTCGGCATATTCATTGTCGTATCAGATCATACTTTGATAGTATGTTGCTAACAATGCCATCACCTGCGTTGTTTGAATTGAATATGGTGAAAATGTTATATTTCTCCTCGCCGTAGTGAAAGAACGGAGAAGATATATATTTTTCTTACTATTTTTTTGTTCATTATTTTCATAAAAGCAATTAATTTGATAACGTATAATAGATTTCGCAAATTGTAGTTTCATAGAAAATAGACATGGT
>CAZTKJ010000046.1:0-24016 GCA_964614185.1 uncultured Lachnospiraceae bacterium | reverse complement strand
ACAATATCCTTGCTCAGGCAGGTCAGGCAATGTTGGCACAGTCCAATCAGGCAAATCAGGGAGTATTATCCTTACTTGGCTAATTGTAAAAACCATTGCGAAAATGAGAACTACCAAAGGGATTGGCTTTCGCCAATCCCTTTTTACATTGAAATAAATATATTAAGTTTATAAAGATAATTATGCAGTGTGTACTGATTTATCAGATTTATGTATATTTAAAATTTCATGAACCCTTTCTATTTCATCAAGTATCAAAACATCATCGCGATGTAAACGTATTAAATCTGATTTCACCTCAACCATATCCTGTTTAAGGTCTGATATATCCTGCTTGACCTCAACCATATCCTGTTTAAGGCCTGATACATCCTGCTTAAGATTTGATACATCCTGTTTGAGACCCGACACATCTTGTTTAACTTCAGTCATATCCTGCTTAAGGCCTGATACATCCTGCTTAAGATTTGATACATCCTGTTTGAGACCCGACACATCTTGTTTAACTTCAGTCATATCCTGCTTAAGGCCTGATACATCCTGCTTGAGACCCGATACATCCTGTTCAAGACCTGTTACTTTTTCTAATAATAGATCAAGCTTTTCGTCATTTGTCATATAATCCTCCATTTTTGATCAACTTGCGAATTTGAGCGCGAAAATAAATTTGGCGTGAAAAAACTACTTTTGCAATATTGTTACCCCCATAACTGTTATAATTGCTGATTGCTTAGAGTATAGCACAATTAAAATGCAAAGTCTATGTAATAATAATTGGTTGTAAAAAAAGAAAAATTTTTTAATTTACCTATAAAGTATTTCAGAATTGACCCGATATATAATGCAGTTAAAGCAAAACAAATTGCTTTCAAACAAATCATCAAACGTACGCAAGGAAGCGACGTTAAATTCAAGGAGGAATAAATTATGGTAGTACAACACAATCTTAGAGCAATGAATTCAAACAGAATGTTGACAGTTAATACGTCAACACAGGCAAAGTCCACAGAGAAGTTATCATCCGGATACAAGATCAACCGTGCAGCAGATGATGCAGCAGGTCTTTCCATTTCCGAGAAGATGAGACGTCAGATCAGAGGACTTACACAGGCATCCACCAACGCACAGGATGGTGTTTCCTGCGTACAGACAGCAGAAGGTGCTTTGAATGAAGTACACGATATGTTACAGCGTATGAACGAACTGGCAGTAAAGGGTGAGAACGGAACATTATCATCTGTAGATCAGTCTTACATCCAGGCAGAAATCAAACAGCTGATGACAGAAATTGACCGTGTAGCAGATACAACTACATTCAATGAGAAGAATCTGTTAAAGGGTGACTTCAAAGCAGGACTTCAGGTTGGAGCAGAAGCTGGACAGCACATCGACATTTCCATTACAGCAATGAACGTGGATGGTTTAATTGCATCTGCAAAGAAATCAACTGTAACATTTACACAGTATGATGAAGATGGCAAGACCAAGACAGAAGGCGTAAGCGTACAGGATGTTGCAGAAGACACAGTTGCAAAATTCAAAGCTTATGATGCAACAGATACAAGCACATATGCAGTATCAAGAGATTTTGCAAGCTTGAACGCATTCGTAAAGAGCGCACTTCAGACCGTATCATTACAGAGATCTGAACTCGGTGCAGTACAGAACCGTCTTGAGCACACAATTGCAAACCTGGATAACGTAGTAGAGAACACAACCGCAGCTGAGAGCCGCATCCGTGATACAGATATGGCAACAGAAATGGTTAAGTACTCCAACAACAATATCCTTGCTCAGGCAGGTCAGGCAATGTTGGCACAGTCCAATCAGGCAAACCAGGGAGTATTATCCTTACTTGGCTAATAGTAAAAACCATTGCGAAAACAAGAACTACCAAAGGGATTGGCGAAAGCCAATCCCTTTTTATTAGAGATGATTTTCATCTAAAAAGTGAAGGGCTTTTAGGGCAGGGGGATAATCTCCGCATTTCAAAAAGTAATTTCGTGCCATGTTCCATTCGGAAATCATCATTAAAATATGACCAATTTGGTAAAGGCTGAGAAAGCTGTTAGTTCCGGCACGTCGTGCAGTGGGGAAAGTAAGAGCTTTTTCAAATTGATCTAAAGCCTTTTCATATTGCTCATTCTTCAAATAAACCATTCCCATCAGATATACGAAATCAGAAGTAACAGCATATTGTTCATAGAAACGTTCTAAAGAAAGGGCTTTGGAAAACTCACCGGTATCAAGGAGTGATTCACCATATGAAATTACCAGCGCCTGTGTATAAGCCAGTTCGGGATCTAAGTCGGAACGCAGAGCTTTTTCAAAATAAGTACAAGCTTTTGCTGCGTCATTGATCATTTCATATCCTTTTCCCAATTGGTACAGAGTGTATGGATCACCCGGCTTTTGAGACAGCTGTTTTTCCAGAAGGGAAATATTTCGTTCAGCTTTGGAAAGACGGTTTTCTTCTGTCATAAAGTAACCGTCATGCCCAATGGTGGTATTTAGCAGGAAAGCTTCAAAGGTCTTTTCATGCTTGGGAGTTACCTGCTCGTGAATAATCCCTGTATACATAAAATTCTTCCGGGAAAAGAACCGCTCTGTCTGGTCAATAGACATGGAAGACTGCTCCGGAGTTCCTGTCAGATTCTCTCTGGTAACGGAGCCTACAGCATGAGATAAATGCTTGCGGAAATAATTAAGTTCTTCCAAGTCCAAAGATTTGACCCATTCGTCACAATCCATCATGAAGATCCAGTTATTGGAGGCTTTGGACAGAGAAAAATTTCTGGCAGCACTGAAATCATTTTGCCAGGGAAAATCATAAATGCAGTCAGTATATTTGGAGGCAAGCTCCTTTGTGCGGTCCGTAGAACCGGTGTCTACCAGGACAATTTCAAAACCATACGGCGCCAGAGAAGAAAGACAGCGTTCTATATTTTTTTCTTCGTTTTTCGCAATGATACATACAGAAATAGGTGTTGTGGACATAATGCTATCCTTTCATATTTAATAGACCATATAATGGCAGTTATGTTTGAGATAATTCGGCAAGTCTGTCTAAGGCCGGCTTAAAATTGCCGCATTTTCGGTAAAGAGTAACGGCAGCATTTGTATCCCCCAGGACTTCGTTAATGCAGCCCATGTTAAAAGTGGGAATAAAAGAATTGGCTCCTTCAACATGAACATGACTAATGGAAGTGGCTTTTAAAAACTCTTTCATAGCCTGTACTACTAATCCGTTTCGCAGATAAATCAATCCCATAAGGCAGACGAAGTCAGCAGTGGAAGCAAATTCCTCATAAATATTTTGAAAATGAAGAGCTTCTTCATAGCGTTCCAGATGAAGAAGAGCATATCCATATCCGATAACCATCATCTGGACATATTCTGCTTCAGGATCTACATCATATTCCAGCCCTTTTCCGTAATAATAACATGCTTTTTCATCATCATGCAGCATATTGTAGGATTGTCCGATTTGGAAATAGAGATAAGGGTCATTGGGATTTTCCTTCAGCATCTTTAAGAGCAGATCATTATTTCTCTGGGCCTTTGCAGCCATTTCCTCAGGAGAGCCGCTATATCCGCAGTGGTCTACCGTAAGAGGCAGTTCCACCCGGGTATAGGGCTGTCCGTTTAATGCTCTGACCTGTTCATGAATAATGGCTTCATAGTGATAATATTTTTTGTTAAAAAAGCGTTCTACTCCGTCAGTATATACGCTGTCTGTTCCGTTCATTTCATAATGGTTTCGCCGGGACAATACACCCACAGCCTGGGGATACTGAGAAACCATTTGAGTAAATCCGTTGGGATCTAGATTTATCACATATTCATCACAGTCTAAAACTAAGATCCAATCATAAGAAGCACATGAAATGGAAAAGTTTCTGGCGGCGCTGAAATCATGAATCCATTCAAAGAAAAATATTTTGTCGGTATACTTTTTGGCGATAGCCACCGTGCGGTCTGTGGAACCGGTATCCACTAGTACGATTTCATGTGGATAACCACTAAAATATTTTTGAATGGAAGCAAGAAAGTCCTCCATATGCTTTTCTTCATTTTTAGCTATGATACAGATAGAAATAGGTGTCATAAGAAAATCCTTTCATAACTATATAATCATCATTTGCATATATATCATAACATAAAGTTTGGACTGTTACAATTTATTCCCATAGTAATGAAGTGTGTGTAATTACCTGTGATTAAAAAGAGATAAAAGGTAAAGTATTTTTTCTATATGCCGATATAAAAACTAGAAGTAAATAAGTATGTGCATGGATGCCGTAAAATAGCTTCTACTATCGTGTAGGATCAGAAGAGGATTTCTGATGGATTTATGGCACGATTGTAGAAGTTTTTTGTTGTAAAAATTCAGGAGATTGCAAATGAAAGCCATATTATTAGCTGCCGGAAGAGGAACACGGATTTCCAGAATGGTTAAAGAAATACCAAAATCGACATTGCCGATTAATGGTACGCCATTGATCGGTTTGACAGTTGATATGCTGCAAAAACAGGGAATAGAAACGGTAGTCTGCGTAGGATATCAACAGAATATCATAAAGGACGCCTTGAAAAGCTATGATGTGAAATATTATCTTAATCCTTTTTATGATGTGACTAACAGTATTGCAAGTTTATGGTTTGCCAGACAGGAATTGACAGAGGATTGTCTGATAATTAATGCAGATGTATTTTTCTCTAATGCAATTCTACAGATGATTATGGAAGAAAATAAAGAAGTTGTCATGATGGTAGACAAATCCAGAAGGCAGACGGGAGATTATTTCTTTTCTACTACAGATAATGGCTGCATTCGAAAGTATGGTAAGGATCTTCCCCTTCAACACAGGAGCTGTGAATATGTAGGGGTTTCTAAAATTAATCATACATTCATGCCGGTTTTCTTGGAGAGGCTGGATCAGTTGATCACTGAATCCAAACATGATATGTGGTGGGAAAACATCTTATATTCCTTTACGGATAAGGATGAACATCGAATCTATACAAAGGATGTAGAGGGATTGTTTTGGTCAGAGATTGATTATTTTGATGATTATACGAGAATATTGAATTATTTTGCATCGCAGAAAGAGGGAGAAGTATGAAGCTGTTTACGGTGGGACCGGTAGAAATGTTTCCAGCGACATTGGAGATGGCGGGGAAACAGCTGCCATACTTCAGAACACCGGAATTTTCTAAAGTAATGTTGGAAAATAAAGAGATGTTTCTGGAAAGTATTTATGCGCCGGAGGAAACAGAGGTTGTTTTTCTGACAGCATCGGGAACTGCTGCTATGGAAGCATCAGTAATGAACTGTTTTACTAAAGAAGAAAAATTACTGGTAATCAATGGAGGAAGCTTCGGAGCAAGGTTTGGAGAAATCTGTGCCGTTCATCAGATTTCTTATGATGAACTTTTCATTCCATTTGGTGAAACACTGACTAAGGAAAAACTGGAAGCCTTTGCAGGGAAGGGATATGTAGGATTACTTGTCAACCTTCATGAGACATCCACAGGACAATTATATGATATTGAGATGATATCTGCATTTTGCAGGGAAAATGAAATATATTTGATGGTAGATGGAATTAGTGCATACGGGGCGGATGAGATTGAATTTGAAAAGCATGGAATTGATGTATTGATTGTAAGTTCGCAAAAAGCACTGGCATTATCACCGGGACTAGCTATCATAGCTATAAGTAAAAGAATTTATGAGAACAAGGTAATGATGATTTCTTCCGGTTCTCTTTACTTTGATTTTAAGAGTCATATTGACAACTTGAGAAGAGGACAGACGCCATTTACGCCTGCAGTAGGAATCTTACTGGAACTGCATGAGCGTCTTAGACAGATAAGAGAAACAGGAATGCAGCAAATGCAGAAGGAAATGTCCGATTTGGCAATGGGCTTTAGAGGGGCGTTACAGAAAAAGGGATTTTCCATTCCGAAATATCCGCTGTCTAATGCTTTGACACCGGTTATGCTTTATCCTCATGCAAAGAAAATGTATACCCACCTAAAAGAAGATTATGATTTGATAGTAACACCCAGCGGCGGGGCAATAGCAGATGAATTGATCAGAATCGGACATTTAGGATGTATGAGATGGAAAGATTATGAAAGATTATTAGCTGCCATGGAAAAGATACGGGAGGCATTATGAAAAGAGCCGGATTAGATGACAGAGAAAAAATCTTACAATATCTGAAGAAAAATTTAGCAGATTGTCTTTATCTTTATATTGATATTACGAATTATGGAATTGCTTCTGAACATATGCAGGTTTGGTTTGAAGAGGAGCAGGATGGAATCGGATGGGTGGTCATGAAATATTATGACAGCTTGCAGATATATCATTATAAGCAGTATCCGAATGTGGATTCCGTGGGGATATTGGTACGGCAGTACCCTGTTGCCATGATTTCAGGAAGGAGGGATCTCATTGAGAAATTGGGAGAACAATGTCCGGATTATATAGCAGCTTATGGTGAAGTCTTTCTTATGGACAAATATCGAAAAGTACAGGATGAAACAGAAATCCTAAAAGCCATGGAGAAAGATACAAAGGAGATTGCCGAATTGATATGTTCGGACGAAGAAATAGGCGGACATTATACAGTGGAAGATCTGGCAATGCAGCTGACTGAGCGTATCAAAACGGAGAGCGGGCGAAGTTACATTATCCGAAGTGATGGAGAGATTGCAGCACACAGTGCAACTTATGCAGAAGCAGAAGGTGTTGCGGTGGTAGGAGGCACAATCATACATCCGAAATATAGAAATACCAATTATTATATATGTCTTAGTAATCATGTGTTGCAGGAACTAGAGGCAGAAGGTAAAAAGGCATATACCTTTGCAACATCAGAGAAGATGATGCGATATCATCAGATGCTGCATAGTAAATGCGGAGAATATGGAAAACTTACGAGAAAATAAAAAGAAAAGGAGAATTGAAATGAAAGAAAAACTTATGAAAGTTTTGGAAGAGATTAACGAGGAGATTGTAGAGGATACAAGCAGAGACCTGCTGGCATCAGGTATTTTAGATTCTTTTGGAATCGTAGAGATGGTGGTTGATTTGGAAGAAACTTTTGATGTGGTCATTGATGTAGATTTAGTAACACCTGAGAATTTCCGAACAGTAGATTCTATTATTGAGTTGATGGAGAGTTTACTGGCATGACAAAGGAACAGATCAAATTACTTGTACGGGAGAAATTACATAGTAAAAGAATTATTCTATTTGGTGCAGGCACCATTGCAGAAGAGTTCTATCAGGAATATAAAGACTGTTTACAGATATCTCATTGTGTAAGTAATTTTCCGAAAGAGTGGGGTGAAGGAGCTTTTTTAGGAGAACTTGATGTAAGACAGTATAAACAAGAGGAACTGCAGGAAGATGATTACCTGGTAGTATGTGGTCCACTTGCATTCAGATCAATAGAACTGCAGTTGGAAGCTATCGGTATGAAAATGTATGAGCATTATGTAGAGTCTAAAATCGCTTCAGCCATTTTACAGAATAAAAAGATAGCATTGTTTTATGGGGAATGTATTATAAGAGACATTTATCACTGCATTATACGTGTTCCTGTATTTCAGGATATGTATGCATCTATCTTTACGCAGGTAGTTCGGGAGCAGGCGGTAATAACAAACAGGTTGCTCTATTATGCAAAAGATGTTTGTGATTTATATGCATATACCCCTAAACTTCTGGATCGCGATAGTATTTATGCAATAGATAAAGAAGAGCTCCCTCCTGATTGTATAGTGACAAGTATTTCTAATTTGATGCTGTTTCTCTATTGGCCACAGGTGTCGCGGGTATTAAGACAGGTGAATGAAAATTATCTTTATCCATATGATATCAACAGGGATGAAATATTTGGTCATTCTTTATACAGACGGGGAGATCTCAACATAAATGAAATGGTACTGCGGGGGCTTTCTACTAAAGAAATAGCAGACCGTCTTTCTGATGAAGATTTCTATTCTGAAAAACACATATGGAGACATAAAGAAATTTTCTTCAAATCTGTCGGGATGGCAGAAAAATCTGTGGATATTACAATTCTGGACTATTTACAAGATAGTTATGCCACAATTCCTTTATATCAAAATTTTGCACATCCTCATAATTGTATTATCTGGGAATATATTAGAAGGCTGTTGCTTAAGCTGGGACTTTCAACGGAAGGATGGGATGATTTAAAAGAAGAACTTCAGGGTGCAGCGCACAGGGGCGGCGAAGTTCCCATTTATCCCAGTACTGCAAAACATTTAAAATTAAATTTTGTTAATGAACAGACGAGATATGAAGTAATAGTTGGGAATGGAGTTGAGCAGATGACATTTAGGGAATATATAGAACACTATGCAGAGTATACTCGTAAAGCAGTAGAAATAATTCGGATGTTATAAGGTGAAGAAATGAATATTAGACAAAGATGTGGGAATATTCAGCAGAGAGAAATCTCACTGTATGGAGATCAAAATGAAATAGAGATTTTTTTGGAAAAATATAGTAATGTGCTTAATATACAATATGTACTTACGGATCACAGGGATGAGGTCAGGCTGCAGTCATATGTGAAATGGGATGTAAAAACCGTAATGATGGAGCAGGCAGAATTATCGGAGAATTCTCTGATTGTGATTTGTTCAAGAAATAAATTTGATACGTTAAAAAGACGTCTGTGTTATATGAGAAAGGAAGAATATAAGGATTTTATCAGCCAGGAATTAGTTGAGTCCTTGCTGCATGGGAAAAAACTAATCATTTGTATGGGTACACAACTTCTGGAGCAGGTATATGTTCTTTTGACGAATTCTGAGTATGTTTGCAGAGAGTATGATATAGTCTATTATCCTGAAAGCAATTTAAGAGAAGTCTATAAGGACAGGATGGTAGAATATGCTCATGTAAGCAGGTATTGTGATGTTTACATACGGTCTGCCTGTGAAAAAGAACAATTTCCATTAAAGATAATTGACACAGACATTAAAAACAGTGATTGCAAAATTATCACGGTGGCAGATTTTGGCTTTGGAGGATATTATCCTCAAATTATAAATAACAGGGATGAAATCAGCACTTATTTGCTGCGTGGATATGCGCGGCTTCCGATGAGTTATGAAACACTTGCCTTTTCCAGAACAGATAAAGAAATAGTAAATTTGTGCCAGCAGGGAGTATCGGAAGAGGATATTGTAGAAACACTATTAAACCCTAAGTTTTATAGTAATGAAGCAGTGCAGAATTATTTTCATGAGCAGGTAGAAAGGTTTAGGACATTAGAGAAAGCTGCAGATATCCGACTAGGGGGTTATATCAGTCAGAATAAAGAAGAATATCTATGTCGCAGTCTGAATGAATGGAACGAACCAGTTATATCTTATGTGATAGAGAGGTTATCAGCCTTAATAGATTTACCGGAGCTTGATATGGATCAAAATCGGCGTATTCAACTGCTTGAAGAGAATTCAGGTAGCGAAATTTTAATATATCCCAGTGTACAAAGAGCGCTGGGGTTGGAAGAACTACTGAAAAATAAAAAATATAAAGTAGTTACCTTTTATCAAAGCCGGCATATGATAGCGGAAGAATATCTGAGGTTCATGGTTGAATATTTATACAAAGTCAAGGATATTGTAAGGTTTACCCATATGGATGATGAATCACTATATCAAAAATAAGTATAGGTGGAAATGAATTATGGAAAGAAATGTTTTGGAACTCTTGGAAAATGCATCGGTGAATTTTTCGGGCAAAATTGCTGTAAGGGATATCCATACAGAACGTACCTTTGCACAATTATGTATGAATGCCAGAAAAATCGGAAGTGCACTACTTGAAAAGAAGATATTTGGCAGAACTATTCCTGTTTTTATGGAAAAGGGAGTTGTAACACTGGAGGCTTTCTGGGGAATTGCTTATGCAGGTGGGTGCTACAGCCTTTTAAATCCTATACAGCCACAGGAAAGAATTGAAAAAATACTAAATATTTTAAAAACGCCCTATCTTATTACAGACCATAATTCCTATGATGGACTGACAGGTATAAAATTTGGCGGCGAGATACTTTTTGTGGAGGATTTGATAAAGTGCGCAGTTGATGAGATGGGTCTAAAACAGATTAGAGAAAAAACCATAGACACAGATGCTTTGTATGTTAATTTTACATCAGGTTCTACAGGAATTCCTAAGGGGGTTGTGGTTGGGCATAAATCTGTTATAGAGTTTATCCATTATTTCGTGTCCATTTTTCACATTACATCCGAGGACATTATTGGAAATCAGGCTCCTTTTGATTTTGATGTTTCTGTAAAGGATATCTATTCAATGCTGCTTTCCGGTGCTGAGATGTATATTATTCCGAAAGAATATTTCAGCTTTCCTAAAAAAGTATTGGATGTTCTGGTAGAGGAAAAGATCACAACTCTTATATGGGCAGTTTCCGCGTTATGTATGATTACTTCCCTAAGAGGGTTTACATATAAAATTCCTGTGACGGTCAATAAAATATTGTTTAGCGGCGAAGTGATGCCATTAAAGCATTTACAGGAATGGCGGAATGTATTGCCACAGGCAATGTTTGTCAATTTATATGGTCCTACGGAAATAACTTGTAATTGTACATATTATATTGTGGGAGAAGACTGCGAAAAAGGAATTCCCATAGGAAAAGCATTTCCCAATGAGAGGGTATTCCTTCTGGATGAAGCGGAAAAAGAGGTTTGTGTGGCAAATGTTGAGGGAGAAATCTGCGTGGTAGGCTCAACGCTTGCATTAGGGTACTTTGACGATCCGGAACGAACACAGAAGGCATTTATGCAGAATCCTTTGCACACCAACTATAATGAATTAATATACCGTACAGGTGATGTTGCTTATTACCGTGAGGATGGAAATCTGGTCTATGTTGGAAGAAAAGATTTTCAAATCAAACATTTGGGACACAGGATAGAGTTAGGAGAGATAGAGACGTATATTAATATGATTCCTGGAATAGACAGAGTGTGTTGTCTGTATGATGATGTTAAACAACAAATTACAGCTTTTTACCAAGGCGATGTAGAAAAGATATTTATTAAAAAAGAACTAAGAAAAAAATTGATTAAATATATGATTCCGGAACGATATATTGTTGTGGAACAAATGCCATTGACGCCTAATGGAAAGATAGACAGAAAAAAACTAAAGGCAGAGTATTTTGGGGAGGGATAGTATGAAACAGAATTTGATTAAAAGAATTGCAGAATCAGAAAGTACCCCGGCGTTTGTTTTTGATGCAGATATACTCGAAGAGAAATTACATTTTATCAGACAGAAATTAGGCAGCAATCAAAATGTTGAGTTGTGTTATGCGATGAAAGCCAATCCCTTTTTGGTAAAAGTGCTGGAGCCGTTTATTGATAAATATGAGGTATGTTCTCCCGGAGAACTGTCTATATGCAGAAAGAAAGATATTGATATGGGCAAAATTGTCATGTCTGGTGTGAACAAAGAAAAGGAAGATATTGATCGTGCTCTGGAATGGGGAGTTACTATTTTTACAATCGAATCACGGGCACAGTTAAAACTGATTCAGGAGTGTGCCGGTACTCAGAATAAGACAGTAGAGGTTTTGCTCCGTCTTACAAGCGGCAATCAGTTTGGAATGGATAAGGCGGACGTTTTAGATATTATAGATCATAGAGAGGAATCCCCCAATTTGACACTGAAAGGGATACAGTATTACTCAGGCACTCAGAAAAAGGCAAAGAAGATTAAAGAGGAAATAGAGAGCCTGTGTAATTTTTGTCAGGAATTAAAACAAAATTATTACTTTGAAGCAGAAAAACTGGAGTATGGTCCCGGTTTTGGAATTGATTATTTTGGAAAAGATGAAAATGCCGATACAGTACTTGAGGAATGTAAGGAAACTTTTGGAAAGGTAACAGAAATGGGGTTACATCTGACTTTGGAAATGGGAAGGTTTCTGGCAGCTGACTGTGGGAGTTATCTTACGAAAGTAATGGATGTGAAGGAAAATAACGGTCAGAAGTATTGCATAGTGGATGGCGGGATTAATCATGTTAATTACTATGGACAGGTAATGGGTGTAAGGGTTCCGCCGGTTAAGTATTATCCGATATCCGATGGTTATGAGAAGGAATTAGTGACAGATCAGGATGCAGAATGCATATGCGTCTGTGGTTCTCTTTGCACGGTTGCAGATGTTTTGATCAGAAATATCACCATCAATGATGTGCAAGTGGGAGATTTATTTGTTTTTGAAAAAATTGGCTCTTATTCCGTGACAGAGGGAATTTATCTGTTTTTAAGCAGGAAGATGCCTAAAATATATTTGCTGCAGGATGACAGGCTGGAACTGCTCAGAGATTTCTGTGAAACATATCAATTCAATGTCGGATGAAAAGTGAGGTAGTTTAAATGCAATTATTGAAATCGTATAACGAATATAAAGATATGATCAGGGAATTCAGAGAAAAATGCAGAAGACCATTTTCAAACGTTTATTATGTACCAGATGATATGGAACGATATATTCAGCTGGGAAGAGTTAGTTATGAAAAGGATGAAAATGGGATTGTACTATACTTTGATGAGGGAACGTATAAAAGAGTCTGTCTCTGTGTAAATGAAAAAGGAAAGTTTTCAATAGACTGTTCCAATAAGAAAATTCTTATTAAAAATGTTTTTCAGGAAGGAAAGAAAAGAGAAAATCTTTTATGTGTTGAACAAAGGCTGGAAGAACTAGGGTTTAAAAGGGAAGGGACATCCGTGAAAATTCAGGGCGATGTGTCAAAACTTTTGCAAAGATGTGAGCGGATTAAAAAATATGTATATGCACTTGAAAAGAAAGGATACCGCAGTATTGTGCCAGATATTTCCATGCTGGATGAAATTGATGCAATGATATTAAATTCCGGTAAGATTAAGGACTATCAGTTAAATTACTGGACAGATGAAGAAAAGAAAAAAATGATAAATGACGGTGATTATTTATGTATAGTAAATAACGATAATCAGTTATGCGCAGTGGGATTCTGTATTATCGAAGACGATATAACCAAGGGTGTGGCAGTAGTAGTTAAAGAGGAATATAAAATGCATGGTCTGACACCGGCATTGTCTTATTATAGATTTAGTCAGTTATATGATAAAGGAGTCAAACGGGTACAGGGATGGATACTGGATAGTAATGAACCTTCTTTAAAATATCATAGAAATATGGGTTATGAATTTACGAATGAATATACCGATGAATGGGTTTTAGAATAATCTTATTTTAGAAGGGATGATTAGGATCATGAAAGAAAAAGTATTGGAAATATTATGTAAAGTAAATCCTAAAATAAAAAATAATGCAGAGGCGGATTTATTAGAAACAGGTTTGATAGATTCATTTGAAATTGTGAATGTAGTAATGGAATTAGAAGGAGCATTAAATATAGAAATAGATCCGGAATTGATTGTTCCGGATAATTTTCAAACGGTAAATGCTATTGTTCTGCTGGTAGAAAAGCTTATTAGTCAGGATTAGTGGAGAAGTAAATAAGATAAATGAAAAAATTGGAATCTTTTGATGAATATAAAAATATAATTAGAAATTTTAGGTTAGTATGCAAGAGACCTTTTTCTAATGTTTATTATATGCCGGATGATATTAAAAGATACATTGCGCTTGGAAGAGCAGGTTACGAAAAAACAGAAAACGGTATAGTCTTTTTCTTTGATGAAGAAACTTATTATAGGGCATGCCTTTATGTGGATGAAAAAGAAAGATTTACAATTTCTCCTCAAAGAAAAAGAGTGCTGGTTAAGAATGTTTTTGAAAAAGAAAAAAAAGACGAAAAACTGCAATGTATAGAGAATCGACTGACAGAATCAGGTTTTAAGAAGGCTGGTACATCTGTAGCTATTCAGGGAGAATCAGAAAAGCTCATTCAGAGATGTAAACACATGGAGAAATATGCGGAAACATTGAAAAAGAAAGGATATTATTGTGTTGAAGCTGACTTTTCCCTGTTTGAAGAAATGGAAAGGATTATAGTAGATTCAGGTATTATTAAAGATTATCAATTGAATTACAGAACCGATGAAGAAAAAAAGCAATTGGAGAGAGGTTCTTATTTATGCATGATGAAAGATGAAGGACAAATATGTGCGGTAAGTGCTTGTGTTATTGAACATGGTATTGCAAAAGGAATAGCAATGGCAGTTAAAGAAAAATACAAAATGCATGGGTTGGCACCTATACTTACCTATTATAGATTTAAATGGCTGTGTGAGCAGGGAATTAAATATATTCGTGGATGGATATTGACTGATAATGAACCTTCATTGCGGTATCATCAAAGCTTGGGATATGAATTTCTCAATAAGTATGCAGATGAATGGATTCTGGAAGAAGAAAGATAGATATTGGATGATGCGAGGTGCAGAACGTGGTGAAAAATATTTTGCAGATGCTGGAAACAACAACTCAGATGTTTCCTGAAAAAGCAGCTTTTTCAGACAGCAATGGATGCATTAATTATAAAAATGTAGTTGCCGGTGCAAAGGCCATTGGAACATGTATAGCAGAAATTGGACAAAAAGGCAGAGCTGTAGCCGTTATTTTAGACAAAAGCAAAGAATCTTTGGTATGTTTTATGGGAGTTGTATACAGCGGTAATTTTTATGTGCCCATTGATACGAAAATGCCGGATGAGAGAATCAAAAAAATATTAGATACAGTTGATCCCTGTGCAATATTGGCAGATGAAGAAAATTATGAAAGATCACAGGCATTAGGAAGTCAGGCCAAAGTTATTATATATAGTGATGCGGTAAAAACAAGTCCGGATGAAGAAGTTTTAATAACGATTCGGAGAAAATCAATTGATACGGATCCGGTATATGCACTATTTACATCGGGATCTACCGGAATACCTAAGGGAGTTATTTGTTGTCATCGGTCAGTAATTGATTACGCAGACTGGCTGGCAGATACTTTTGAGTTTAATGAAGAAACGGTCTTTGGTAATCAGACGCAATTCTATTTTAGTATGTCTGTTTTAGATATTTATGCGACAATACGCAGCGGAGCTGAATTACATATCATACCACAAAGGTTATTTACTTTTCCGGTTAAATTGCTGGAGCATATGAATGAATATCATGTTAATACAGTTTATTGGGTTCCTACAGCATTGTGCACAGTGGCCAATTTGAGAGCGTTGGACAGAGTACAGATGCCTTACTTAAAAAAAATCTTGTTTGCCGGAGAAGCTATGCCTGTAAAACAGTTGAATATATGGCGCAGATATTTGCCTGATGTCTTATATGCTAACTTGTTTGGACCAACGGAAATTACAGATATTGGCTTATATTACATTGTAAACCGTGAATTTGCTGATGATGAAGCATTACCAATAGGAAAAACCTGTGATAATGTGGATATCTTAATTTTGAATGAGGAAGGCAAAGAAGTAAATGATGGAGAAAAGGGAGAATTATGTATCAGGGGAAGCTTTTTAGCCTTGGGATACTATAATAATCCGGAAAAAACAAAAGAGGTTTTTATTCAGAATCCATCTAATCCCCACTATCCGGAAATCATTTATAAGACAGGTGATGTGGTCAGCAAAAATGAATATGGAGAGTTAATGTATCATGGACGCCGGGATTTCCAGATTAAACGTCACGGAAACCGTATAGAATTAGGCGAGATTGAAGCATCAGCCGGAGGAATAGAAGGAATTGAATCGTGCGTATGTATTTATGATGATATTCCACAGAAAATTGTATTCCTGTATAAAGGAAAAGAGATTGCAGAGGAAGTGCTTATGGAACTTTTCAGAGAAAAGATACCCGGCTATATGCAGCCTAATGTAATTGTCTGCATACAGGAATTTCCTTACAATGCGAATGGTAAAATAGATCGAAAGAAATTAAAGGAAGATTACTTGAATGGAAAATTGATATAAAGTTGAGGCATCAATAATGAAAAGATTGAAGAGTTTAGAGGATTATTATACTCTTATTAAGGAAGTGCGCAAAAGGTGTAAAATTACGTTTTCCAATATGTATTGTTTGGCGGATGAAATTCAAAGATATACTGGTTTGGAAAGGTTATATTTTATTGAGTTAGAGAACGGCGTGGCATTTATAATAGATGAAGAAAAATATTATAAACTATGCCTTTATATAGATAGCGGCAAGTCCTTTTTTGTTCCTGAACTGGATAAGAGAATTCTTATGAGAAATATATATAGGGAAGGACTTAAAAATAATTCTGTGCAGCAGGTCGAAAAAGAATTAATGCGGAATGAATTTCAGAAAGCAGGAACATCCGTACAGATTCAGGGAACCCCCTCTGATATTCTGGAAAAGAAAAAAAGTATTGAAAGGTGTATCAGAATTATTGAGCGAAACGGGTATAGAATTGTGCAGGCAGACAGTTTCATGCTGGAGGGAATTGAGGCTCTGTTAGAAGAAGTCCCTTTTGTGCATGATTATCATGTGAACTTCAAGACAATAGAGGAGAAGAAGCAGAATCTGGAACAAAGTGGATATCTGTGTGTAGTGGATAAACAGGGAAAAATATGTGCAGCTACTGTCACATGGGTTCGGGGGAGAGTAGCAGATGGCGGCGCTATAGCAGTTAAAGAGCAGTACAAGACTTTGGGTTTAGCTCCTGCAATCTGTTATGAGAGATTAAAACTGCTTAAGGAACAAGGAGTAGAAGGTTTGCAAGGCTGGGTACTATTAGATAATGAAGCGTCTATAAGATATCATAAAAGTATGGGATTTGAGTTTATGGACAGATATGCAGATGAATGGATCAGGGAAGGAAACAGATAATGGAAGATTATAGAAAAATTTTTATGGAATTGTTTCATTTAGAAGAAGATTTTACCCCACAAAGTATTGTTAGAGGTGAGATCAAAGACTGGGATTCTATTGGTCATATTGCTCTGGTAACAAAGCTGGAAGAAACATTTGATATTATGCTTGAACCGGAGGATATTCTTCATTTCCGTTCTTATATAGAAGGAATTGATATGATGAAGAAGTATGGCATTCAATTGAATGTGGAATAGGAGAAAGAGGAATGGACAATTTAGCGAAATATCAGGGAGTGTTTAAGAGGATTTTTGGCGTAGAAGAAAGTGAGCTGGAGGATTTAAAGTACCAGAGTATTGAAGCATGGGATAGTGTAGGACATATGGAAATGATTGCTGAAATTGAGGATGTCTTTGGAATCATGATGTCTTCAGAGGATATGATGGATATTCTTTCTTACCAAAAAGGAATCGAACTGCTAAAAAAATACAATATTGAAATGTAAAATGGAGCGGTTAATATGGGGATTTTTGAAGGTATTGAAAAATATGGAGATGATTTGGCCATAATCAGTGAGGAAGAAGAAATAAGCTACCGGAAATTGGTGTCCCATACACAGGAATTGGCAGATGTTGTTGGGGGCAGATGTCTGGTCTTTTTGGTATGCAGTAATACATATCCGTCATTAGCAGGATATGTTTCTTTTTTAAGGAACCATATTGTTCCTTTGATGATCAATCATACCATGAATAAGGAGATGTTTGAAAAGCTTGTAGAGACATATAAGCCAAAGTATGTATGGCAGCCTAAGGGATTTTCTGCCGGAAACAGTATATTTGAATTGTATGATTATGAACTGATTAAGCAGAATGAGGAAGATTATCCTTTAGCTGAGGAACTGGCGCTGCTGCTCACTACATCAGGCAGCACAGGCAGTCCCAAATACGTCAAGCAGAGTTATAGCAATATCCTTAGCAATGCAGAATCTATTATTGAATATCTGGATATAAAGAGTGATGACCGGGCTATTACTACCTTGCCTATGAGTTATACGTATGGGTTATCTATTATTAATACGCATATACTAAAGGGAGCGTCCATTGTACTGACAGAAGTCCCCATTATGCAGAGAAAATTCTGGGATACTCTTAAGAAGTATGAGGCAAATAACTTTGGAGGAGTTCCCTATACATATGAAACACTGAAAAGACTGCGTTTTGAGCGAATGGAACTTCCTTCCCTCCGGTATATTACCCAGGCAGGCGGAAAACTGGGAAAAGAGCTTCATCTTGAGTTTGCTAATATCTGTAAGGAAAAAGGGATCAAGCTGATTGTTATGTATGGACAGACAGAAGCTACTGCCAGAATGTCCTGGCTGCCATGGGAAAAATCAATAGAAAAGGCGGGAAGTATCGGTATTGCTATTCCGGGAGGAGAATTTTCTCTCATAGATGTAAATGATGAACTGATAACAGACAGTGATATAGTAGGAGAGCTGGTCTATAGAGGACCTAACGTTACCATGGGATATGCCACATCAAACAAAGAACTGGCTTCATCGGATGAGCGTGGCGGAGTATTGGAAACAGGCGATATGGCTTATAGGGATAAGGATGGATTCTTTTATATTGCTGGAAGAAAAAAGCGTTTTCTTAAGGTCTATGGTAATCGGTTGAATCTGGATGAAATGGATGGATTGCTTAAAGAGGCAGGTTATGAAGCAGTAACAGCGGGAGAAGACAATCATGTAAAGATTTATGCTGTCAACGGCGAGGCAGGAGAGATTATCTCTTTTTTGGCAAAAAAGACAGGTCTTAATATGTATGCTTTTGAAGTTGTTCCAATCAGGCAGATTCCCAGAAGCGAATCGGGAAAGATTTTATATACGGAATTAAAATAGATGTGGAGAATGGTATGGAAAAATCCTTAATAGGCAAAAACGTAATTGTTACCGGTGGACGAAAAGGTATAGGCAGACAGATTGTTGAGTGCATGGCCGGACAGGGAGCCAATGTCTTTGCCTGTTCCCATAAACAGGATGGTGAATTTGAACAGGATATGCAGGATCTATCTGATAAATATGGTGTCAGAATCAAACCGGTATATTTTGACCTTTTGAATCCTCAGGAGATTCAAAGCGCCATGAAAGAAATAATTCTGGAAAAGATTCCCATTGATATTTTGGTAAATAATGCAGGAATAGCCTATGGAGGTATGCTGTTCATGCAGTCTATGAAGATGCTTCATGATACTTTTGAGGTGAATTTTTTTGCTCCTATGCTGATAATTCAGATGATATCCAAGGTGATGATACGTCAGAAGAAAGGGAACATTATCAATATTGCATCCGTAAGCGGCTGTGAAAATTACGGAGGAAATATTTCATATGGCTCCAGCAAGGCGGCGCTTATATGGGCAACCAGGGAATTGTCGAAGGAGCTGGCGCCCTTTGGAATACGGGTAAATGCAGTATCTCCCGGAACTACCAGGACAGATATGGGACAAACCCGTACAGAGAAGCAGATGGAAGAAGTAATATCCAGAACAGCCCTGGGAAGGATTGCGGAGCCGGAAGAGATAGCAGAAGCGGTCATGTTTTTGGCAAGTGACAGCTCTTCTTATATAAATGGTCATAATCTGATCGTGGATGGAGGAAGGCTTCACTGATTTTGAGTGAATGAGATGGAGCAGGCAGAATGTTTTTAGAGTTGGATAAAAAAGAAAAAAATAGTATTTCTCTGATTGACAGTGATGGAATGCAGGTAACTTATGGAGATATTTTGCAATTTTCCGATACATTAAAGCAGGTGATTTCCGAAAGGACTTTGGTCTTTGCACTTTGCAGTAATTGTGTGGGTGCAGCTATGGGATATTTAGGGGCGCTGACGAATCATATCGTACCACTGATGCTGAGCGCTTCTATGGATAAGGAATTGCTGGAAAGATTGATTGATTTGTATCATCCCGGTTACATATGGAAACCGCTTGACTTAGTATTGGAGCAAGAAGAAATCCTTTTTGACCAATATGGGTATGGGTTAGTGGCAACAGGGTTAGATACGTATCCAATGTACGAGGAACTTTCTCTTTTGCTGACTACATCAGGTTCTACAGGAAGTCCTAAACTGGTGAGGCATTCTTATAAGAATCTGGAGGCGCAGGCAAGGAATATTTCATCCTTTTTTGAACTGGATGAAACAGAAAGGCCAATGCTTGATCTTCCCATTAATTATACTTATGGGTTATCTGTATTGAACAGCCATTTGTACGCCGGCTCCACTGTATTGCTGACATCTTTAAATGTGCTTGATCCCGGATATTGGGAGTTTTTTAATAAAAATGAAGCTACAAGTATCACAAATGTGCCGTATTATTATGAAATATTAAAGAAACTACGGTTCTTCAGAATGAATTTACCATCATTAAAAACACTTTCCCAAGGGGGAGGCAAGCTAAGTGAGAAGCTTCATAAAGAGTTTGCCGAATATGCGCAAAATACGGACAAAAGATTTATTGTGACTTATGGACAGACAGAGGGAAGTGCACGAATGGCGTATTTACCTCCGGAATATGCCTTAAGTAAATGCGGAAGCATAGGAAAGGCCATTCCTAATGGGTATTTATTTTTGATAGATGAAGAAGGAAAGGAAATTACGGAGCCTGATGTAGCAGGCGAAATGGTTTATAAGGGACCTAACGTTACGCTGGGTTATGCACAAAAAGGTGAAGACCTGATACTGGGGGATGAAAGACATGGTATTTTACATACCGGTGATATGGTAAAAAGAGATTCGGATGGTTTTTTCTATATCGTAGGACGGAAGTCAAGGTTTCTTAAACTGTGTGGATTCAGAGTTGGACTGGATGAATGTGAGAACATAATTAAGCAGGCATTTGATGTGGAATGTGCCTGTGTGGGAAATGATGAATGCATGGAGATCTATGTTACCACCAGCCAGGGGCATGAGGATATCAAAAAATATATTGCGGATAAAACAAATATTAATTCAGGCGTATTTCTGGTTCATTATATTGAGAAGATTCCAAGGAATGAGGCGGGAAAGATTTTATACCGCGAATTATAATATTTTTGATAAGGAGAATTTTTATGTGGAGCGAAATTGAAAAAATATATAATAGTTTGCAGGATGACATATCAAGATTTAATTTTAGAAAACGGTTGGAATATAATCTTGGAAATGAGGATGCGGATGCATTGTATGCATTGGCAATGAGTAAGGAGGATGACAATAGACATAGTTTTTATACTTTTCTGAAAAATAGAAAGAATTATGAAGATAATTATCCGGTGGTGATTTTTGGATGTGGACGCTGGGGGCATTTTTATAAAAAAGTTATAGAAGACTATAATGTAGGGAAAATAGTTGCATGGTGTGATAACAAAACAGAATTGCAGGGAACTGTTTCTGAGGAATTGCCTGTTTTGTCAGTTGAGGATGCTTGTGCGCGATTTAAGGATGCTTTGTATGTGCTGGGAAGTGTATTTTATAATGATGCAATGACGGAGCAGCTAACTTCTTTGGGAGTAAAAAAAGAAAATATATTCAGGTATCTACATAGTGTGAATATTTATGGAGAGCAATATTTTGATGAAGAAATTATTAAGCCATATGGATCTGAAGGAGTATTCATTGATGGAGGCTGTTTAAATTTGGAGGAAACCCGACGTTTTATTCAGAAGAATCCAGAGTTTAAGAAGGTATATGCTTTTGAGCCTGAGGCGAAAAATTTTCAGGTATGTTTAGAGCGGAAAAGCAAATACTTACAGGACAATGACAAAGTTAAGATTATAAACAAAGGATTATGGAGTGAAGAAACCCGGTTGCATTTTATTGAAAATAAAGGTTCTTCTTATATTTCCAGTTCTGGTGAAAGTGTTATAGAGACTATTTCCATTGATACCTTTATGAAAGAAAAAGAGAAGGTATCTTTTATTAAAATGGATATAGAAGGTGCAGAGTTGGAGGCATTGAAGGGTGCAAGGGAAACTATCAAGAGAGATAAGCCCAATCTTGCAATAAGTATTTATCATAAAAATGAAGATATTTTGGAAATACCAAAGTATATTCTTGAGCTGAATCCGGAGTATAAGCTGTATATCAGGCATTACTCATGTTATAAGTGGGAAATGGTATTATATGCAATTTAGAAAAAGGGGGCTGTTTATGAAGGCAAATGGACTATTTATTTTTCCTTTTGAGAAGGTGAAAGAAGGAAGTAATGTAATTCTTTATGGACTTGGCACGGTAGGACGTTCATTTTATATTCAGGCTACAGAGATGCATTATTGTAATATAGTAGCAGTGGCAGACAGCAATTGGGAAAATTATCAGAATATGCGTTATAATGTAATTTCTCCGGCGCAAATATCAGAATATGATTATGATGTTATTATACTGGCAGTTGCATCAAAAGACACAGCCAGTGAGATAAGTGAAGAACTGGTGTCTAAGTGGGCGGTAGATAGAGAAAAGATAATATATGTGCCATCAAGAAGGGTATGGAATTATCGTGCAGATGCGAATTTAGACAATTTATTGGAAACTGAAGAAGTAGTACACCGGGAAGTACAGTCATGTTCTGAGATGCGTGACATGAGCATGGAATATTTTGGAAATATTATAGATGAAATGGCACAAATTAAGTTTGAAGCTGATTTCGGCAGAGTAGAAGAAATAAAAAAATATTTTAAAGGCTGCATTAAAGCCGAGAAATCAGTGAAGAATCAAATTGTTCTTTTACGTGTCTTGTTTTACGCCGGATATTTTGATGAAGAGATGATGAAAATTTTTATGCATAATATTTCCAGGATCAAAAGTTTCACTGCAAGAATGTGGCTGCTGTATGATATTACTATTATTGAGAGAAATGGATCTGAATTTCGTTATCCCAATTATTATCTTGATAAGCGTAAGATCATGGAAGACACTTTGCTGTACTATCAATGGCTATATTCGTCACGATCTGTAAAGCCAAAGGAAAATAGGGTTGCAATTATCACCTTTACACTTGGAGGTCCCAGAGGAGCTCACAACACACTTATTGTGCCCCATGCAAATGAAATGCTTCGTCAGGGAAAAGAAGTGGCTATTTTTCCCGTTGAGTTGTATAGATATCAATGCGGAGAGCACTTCATTATACCGGTACAGGCGGAAGTTCAAGAGACTGTCAAGTTTCAGCATTTGCATAAGGAAATGTTTGATGCCGGTATTAGGATTGAATATAATGAAGGCGAGGAAATGGAAGACAGGATAGTTGACTTTATGGAGAAGTTATGTGAGTATGCTCCTGAAGTAGTTTATGACTATTGCGGAGAATACGCATATTTATCTCCATTATATAACAGGCTGTTTCCTGTAATAGCTCTTCCAATGAGAGGTTATACGTCAAGTGCATGTTTTGACGTATATATATGCAGGAACAAGGAAATCTGTATGAAGGAGAATGAACTTTTTCATTCAATGCGAGAAGAACAAATGGTAGAGTGTAATCTTTTATCTAGCAAACCACTAAAAGTAAATGAAAATAAATACTCAAGAAAAGATTATGGAATTGAGGAAAATGACTTTGTCATTACAACGGTAGGATTTCGCTTGGAAATGGAACTGACAAAAGATTTTGTTGATTGTGTTTGCAACTTTATTAGAAGTCATGCGAATGTGCGTTGGATACTTGTAGGCGGAAGCAGCAGATATATTGAAGAAAAATATATGGATCTTCTGCTAAACAGAAAAATTATCATATGGGGATATGAAATGGAACTGACGAGTTTTTACCCCATGTGTGATGTTTACTGGAATCCCAACAGAATGGGAGCTGCAGGAAGCATAAGCAGGGCTATGCGGTGTGGCCTTCCAATAGTAATGACTAATTTCCCATCAGATATTTTACCCTATATAGGAAAAGAAAACGTGATAGATGGAGATTATGAAGCCTGTAAAGAATATGTAGAAAATTTATATGCAGATCGGGAATTTTATGAAGAAAAAAGTAAACTGATGAAAGAGCGTACAGGAATGATGGTTGGAACACAGGATATTACAAAACTTCTGGAGGTAGGAGAGAAGCTTTATAAGGAGACCAGCTATGAAAAGTCAAGCCTAAATTAGCAAAAAATTTCTTTCTCTT
>CAZTKJ010000045.1:0-24182 GCA_964614185.1 uncultured Lachnospiraceae bacterium | reverse complement strand
ATTTACAAAACGGGAATCCTGTGTTACAAACGGGACTCTCGGATTGCTATTTACCCTATGAGCTTATTATATGTTGCGAAATCATGTTTGTCAATAAATATTTAATGTTTATCATTAATTATTTTATTTTTTTCATGATTTATCATAGCATAACCGTAAGTTGGAGTACCATCGGAGACTTTATCATCCTTCTTATGGACTTGGCATTCTTTTCGGATTCTGCTATACTGAATTTATTGAATCAGAAGTACAAAATAACTGATATGAAAGCAGAAGGGAGAACTAAACCATGAAGGGCAGAATTCATTCGTTGGAAAGTTTTGGTACCGTAGATGGTCCCGGTACCCGCTTTGTGGTATTTGTGCAAGGATGTCCTATGCGTTGTGCCTACTGTCACAATCCTGACACTTGGGCAATGACCGGAGGCACCATGATGGAACCGGCAGATATTTTTGAACAATACAAAAGAAATCAGGATTTTTATAAAAACGGCGGCATTACCGTTACCGGCGGCGAACCTCTCATGCAGGTGGATTTTTTAATTGACCTTTTTTCCATTGCCAAAAAGAATCAGGTCCATACCTGTATTGATTCTTCCGGCATTGCTTATAATCCGGATAATGCAGAATTTATTAAAAAGCTGGATAAACTGATGGAATTGACTGACCTTGTTATGTTGGATATTAAACACATTGATCCTATAAAACACAAGGAACTGACTTCGCAGCCCAATGAGGGTATTCTTGCCTTTGCCAAATACCTTGCGCAAAAGCATGTAGATATGTGGATACGCCATGTAGTAGTTCCCGGCATTACAGATGATGACGAATATTTATTCCAGTTGGGTTATTTTATCGGACAGTTTTCTAATTTAAAGGCTCTTGATGTCCTGCCTTACCATACCATGGGTGAAACCAAATACGAAAAGTTGGGAATTCCATATAAGCTTGCAGGTGTTCCCGCTATGGACAAAGATAAAGTTGTAGAGAAAAAGGAAGTTGTTTTAAACGGCATCCGCAAACGCCGTTCTGAAAAATCTGCACTTTCATAAATTTCTGCATTTATTTTTAGATATTTTGCTTGTATTCGCTATTTATTTATATTAAAATGTGTAGAGAGATTGATAAAACATCAATGCAGTACAGATCATTAAGGAGGATTAAGCTATGGCATATGTAATTAGTGATTCTTGCATCTCTTGTGGTGCTTGCGCTGGACAGTGTCCTGTAGGCGCTATTTCTGAAGGAGACGGCAAATTTGAAATTGATCCTAATACCTGCATCAGCTGTGGTTCTTGCGCAGGCGGATGTCCTGTAGGCGCTATTTCTGAAGAATAATATATCGCAGGTTTAAGCGTTCAATCATTTGATTGAACGCTTTTTTCTTGAGAAAAATCCCTTCTTTTCCTCTTCATTCTTTTCTTCCATACTTTGAAGGAAATCTTTTTCTGACTGTCCTTCATTACTTTTTATATTAATGATTCCTCTTTGCCTGCGACCTTTATTTCTGGATCTGAGCAGCTCATCAAGCTGTTTATAATGTTCTTCCTGTCTGTTAGTTCTGATTCCCTCCCGCTCCTCTTCTCTTTCTTCCTGTAACCGGAACTGATAATCAAGCTCCTTAAGCAGTGTCTCCTTGATTTCTTCGCAAACCTCTTTATTATTGCTTTGTACCGCTTCCATGATCATGTTTTTAAGAAGCTGCTGTAAACGGATACTTTTGGCTTCCTTGCTTTCTTCTGTTACCGGCACAAATTCTCCTTTGTTGACCATGACTACATGGCGCTTTACACTTTCTTCATTCATATTTCTGTCTGCAAATCCCTGCATTATCGTTTCGTTTCTTACATTAGCGCTGACTGCATCATAAATGCTCCCTCCGTTTCCCAGTTTCCCCTTTTGCAGCATGTTCCTGATGGCTTTTAACTGAAGGCCCTGTTCTTTCAGGTTCCTGATCTCCCGAAACTGTAGAATGTCTTCTTCCGTATAATACCGATGCCCCATCTCGTTTCGCTTAATGGGAAGCTTTAATTCCTCCTCCCAGTATCTGAGCACATGAGATTCAACCTGCACCTGTTTGGCTGCATCTGAGATTAAATAAATTTTTTGTGTCTGTTGCATACAAACTCCTCCTTTTCTGAATGCACAATAAAAGAGGACTCCCTATTTAGGCTTGTCCTCTTTCGTATTATTAATATATTTTTGTTTTAAAGCTGTATAATCGTATATTAACGCTCCATATTTGCAAATTTGGTATAATCCGGCAGCCAGACCAGTTCTATGGTTCCAATGGGGCCGTTTCTTTGCTTTGCAATAATGATTTCCGCTATTCCTTTTCTCTCACTGTCTTTATTATAGTAATCATCTCTGTAGATAAACATTACTACATCGGCGTCCTGCTCAATTGCCCCGGATTCACGCAGATCCGACAGCATAGGTCTATGATCAGGACGTTGTTCTACAGCACGGCTCAACTGTGAAAGCGCCAATACCGGCACGTTCAGTTCTCTTGCCAGTGCTTTTAGGGAACGGGAAATATCTGATATTTCCTGCTGTCTTGAATCACTGCCTCTGCCGCTTCCGCTCATCAGCTGCAAATAATCAATAATCACCATTTGCAGGTTGTGCTCCAGTTTATACTTTCTGCATTTGGAGCGAAGCTCTGAAATACTGATGCCGGGAGTATCATCTATAATCAGATTTGATTTACCAATAATTCCTGCACTTTCAATTAGTTTCTCCCACTCCGCATCGGAAAGGTTTCCTGTACGAAGATGTTGGGAGTCCACTCTGGATTCCAGTGAAAACAAACGGTTTACTAATTGTTCTTTTGACATTTCCAAACTGAAAACCGCCACTGTTTCATTCATTTTGAATGCTACATGCTGGGCAATATTAAGTACAAATGCCGTCTTTCCCATGGAAGGTCTTGCCGCAATCAAAACCAGGTCGGAAGGCTGCATACCTGCCGTTTTATAATCAAGATCTATAAATCCTGTTGCAATACCGGTGACATTTCCTTTGGTCTTGGATGCCCTCTCAATTCTGTCCATAGCATTCATGACTATTTGCCTGATAGGCATAAATTCACCTGTATTTCTTTTCTGAATCAGCTCAAAAATCCGTTTTTCCGTATCCTCCAGAATTACTTCCAGATTTTCCTTTCCTACATAGCAGGTATTTGCAATCTCTTCGTTTAGACGGATCAATCTGCGGAGCGTAGATTTTTCTGCCACAATTTCCGCATAATATTTTACATTAGCAGATGTAGGAAGGATTTCCATTAAATCTCTGATGAATTCAAGACTGCTGACTTCCGGGGGCACATCCTTTTCCTTAAGGCGGTTCTGCAGAGTAACTAAATCTACCGGCTTCCCTTCATCATTCAACTCCGTCATGGCATCAAATAATATTCCATATTGTTTACTGTAAAAATCTTCACCCGCAATAATTTCAGAAGCTACGGTAATGGCTTCCCTATCCATGATCATAGAACCTATTACCGATTGTTCTGCTTCTATACTATGTGGTAATACGCGTTTCAAAAGCGCTTCATCTGCTGCCATAAGCTACATCCTCTTAATTCTTTAACTCCGTAACCTTTACCTTTAATTTCCCTGTTACCTTGGGATGAAGCTTAACGCCTACTTCATATACACCGAAATTTTTGATCGGCTGATCCAGCTGAATCTTTTTCTTGTCAATTTCCTTACCACACTGCTCTTTATAAGAAACGGCAATTTCTTTACTGGAGACTGATCCAAAAGTTCTGCCGCCTTCTCCCATTTTAATGGATACTACTACTTCGTCCTTTTCCATTGCCTCTGCAAATGCTTTGGCATCTTCCAGCTGCTGTTTTGCTATTTTGGCTTCATTGGCTTTCTTCAGTTTCAGATCATTCATATTTTTATTATTAGCTTCTACACCAAGCTTCTTGGGAAGTATAAAGTTTCTTGCATACCCATCATTGATATCCACTACTTCTCCCTTTTTCCCAAGACTCTTAACGTCTTCCATCAATATCACTTTCATTTGTCTTCTCCTTTTTATTTCATGCTATCCTAAACAAGGTCGCCCTCATCAATCATCTTATCTAAAGTACTCTTCAGAATACCGATTCCTTCCGGTATGGAAACACCGGAGAGCTGACATCCTGCCGTATTTAAATGACCACCGCCACCCATTTTTTCCATAATGATCTGCACATTCACTTCATCTATAGAGCGGGCGCTGACAAAAATCTGATTCTGATACTCCGTCAGAATAAAGCTTGCTTTCACACCTCTGATATTCAAAAGTTCATTGGCCGCCTGGGCGCCCACAATAGTAGGACTTTCAATATCTTCACTGGTACAGGTGGAAATAGCATATGCATTCCTGTAAATTTCTGCCTGACTTACAGCATCTGCTTTTGCTTTATATTCAATGGCATCTTCCCTGAAAAGCTTTCTTACCCTTGTGACATCAGCGCCGTTCCTTCTTAAGAAGGCCGCCGCCTCAAAAGTTCTGACACCTGTTTTAGTCATAAAGTTATTGGTATCTATCATAATACCGGAATACATACAGTCTGCTTCTTCCTGCGTAATACGAATGCCATCGCCAATATACTGCAGAATCTCCGAAACCATTTCACAGGCTGATGATGCATATGCCTCAACATAGGAAAGAGTCGCATTTTCTATTACTTCCGTTCCTGCTCTATGGTGATCCAGCACCACAATGGATTTGCATATACGCAAAAGCTCCGGACACTCTGTAATACTTGGTTTATTTACATCTACCACCACCAGAACAGTATTATTTCCGGCATATTCAAGAGCCTGCTGACTGCTGATGATCATATCTTCCTCATAATCCTCATGGTCCTTAAAAAGATCTGTCATAGGCCTGATGGAAGTTCCCACATCATTTAAAACAATATGCACCCGCTTGTCCAGGATTCTGGCAATTCTGTAAATACCTACAGCAGCTCCAAAACTGTCTGCATCTGCCAGCCTGTGTCCCATGATCAGCACCTGCTCTCTGGCAGAAATGATTTCCTGAAGAGCCTGAGCCTTCACTCTGGCCTTCACTCTGGTATTCTTCTCTACCTGCTGACTCTTACCGCCAAAATAAATGATATTATCATGAGTTTTAATAACTGCCTGGTCTCCGCCTCTGCCCAGCGCCAAATCAATGGCATTTCTTGCAAATTCATAATTCTGAGCATAGGAAAGTCCGTCCAGTCCCAATCCGATACTGAGAGTGACTGCCATTTCATTGCCAATATTGACAGTCTTTACATCATCCAGAAGATCAAATTTATTTTCACGTAAGGAATCCACTGATTTCTTACGCAGAATAACCATATACTTGTCCTTTTCTATCTTCTTACAGATGCCGTCTAACGCCGCAATATATTTATTCACTTTCCTGTCTATCAGCGCTGTCAGTAAAGATCTCCTTACTTCCTCAACACTTTCCAGGGCTTCTTCATAATTATCAAGATAGATCATGCCCACTACCAGACTTTGATCATCCACTTCCTGCAAAGCAATCTTAAGCGCTGTTTCATCAAAAAGATAAAAGGCAATGAGACAGCCGTCATATCCGGCTCCGTCAATAATATCACTGTTTTTCGCCATTTCCTTCATGGAAATATTTCTCATTCTAACAGAATAATTTCTGCCTTCATACGCAAGGGGAAATGTAACGTCCTCTTTCTCCGGCAGTTTTTCTCTGGTAATGGAGGGAAATAATGAAGTAATAGATTTCCTGTAACCCTTATCACGGTGCACCACATGCTCAAATTGTGCATTCATCCAAATAATACGGCCTTCTTCGTCCAGCATGGCATAAGGCAGTTCCAGTTCCCGAAGCAGCACCTTTTGAATCTGCCCATACTGTGTTGCAAAGCTTACCAATTCATTCATAATAATAGGCTTATTATATAATTGAAGCAATGTGATAACTGCAAAGTAAAAAAGCGTAAAACAAGTCAAAACAAGTCCTGCCGGCACATTCAATATGTATATCAGCAAATTTACCGCTACTAACAGTAAACCAAGATAAATAGAAGTCTGTGTGTAACTTTTCAGTCTCCCCTTTAACTTCATATTTTTTTTCTTAGAAGTCATTTTTTCATACCTCTGTTCCAAGCAAAGTATTTTCTTATATATACTTTTCCAGTATAACATTTTTTGGATAAATTTTCTACCTTATTATTTTGCATGTTTCTGACATTACTTCCTTTTCTTTGACAAATTACGGCAGATTCAGGTAGTAAGAAACCGGAAACAGTTTTTCAATCAGTTCCGCTATCGGAAGATACGATTTGATCTGAATAAATACAGGACAAAATATAAGGCTTCCTAAAATCAATATGGGAATCAACCCATAAACGGCTTCCGATGTTTTTATGATCAGCTTTAAGAGCCTGATATAGATTTCAAGGATCACAAAATAGACCATCAACCCCAAGACTTCTTTTTTGAATCCTTCTCCCCTGCCCGATAAAATAAGCAGGATACCTCCAAGAAGTATACTCCCCAAAATGGAAATATTCAAAGCTGTCTCCCTGACTTCCCTCTGCCGGCTTTTAGGCAGTCCTCCCAGTATGGCCTTTGATTCATAAGAATCCGCCAACCCCAACAGACTCATTAAAAAGACCATCACTGCAATACATCCTTTTACTATGTTAAGAGGCTGTACTTCCTGCTCTCCTTCCTTTCCTATCTGTTCATACAAAAAAGAAAAGGTACTTCCGTTTTGACTATAATATTCGTTTTTCTCTAAAATCTCTTCCAGAAGTTTTTCCGTTTCTTCCTGCCCGGATATTCCGGCTTCTTTAGTGTATTCCACATAATCCGAAAGCACATGATCTGACAGCAGCTCAAAAAGATGTCCAAATATCACCTCATAAGAAATTTTATGGGCAGAAGAAGCAGGTGAATAATACAGCACAATCTGTCTCATCATTTTGCCCTGTTCCAGGTTCTCATAAAATCCTTCCGGCAGTACAAATCCGCACTCTAAAGAACCGTTCTCGATCTGCCGCAGCATTTCTTCCTGATCATCATAAAGAGAAAAATCAAAGATACCTTCTTCTTCCTGAAGCTTTGAAAAAAGACGCTCTCCTGCTTCATCTTCTGCAAAGATTCCTGTCTTAATACCGTTATAAATCACTGTCTTTTGTGATTTTTCTCCAAACAAGAATAAGCAGACTCCTGCCAGAAGAAAAAAGAAAATCCAGATTCTGTTTCGCAGCAGATAATGTTTCCACAAAATGCCATTAAGCTGACTCCACTTTTTCATGCTATACCTCAATGCTTCTTATCTCTTTAATTCATAATGGTTAAAATAGCTTCTAACCAAATTTTATAGGGCAGATACTCTCCTGCATTTGAACTTTCTAAAAATGTCCGGGGCAAAAAAGATTGTGGCAAAAACAAACCCGAAGCCGTCATCAGGATCATCAGAATAAGAAAAGAAATTCCAAGTCCTGCTGCCTTATTTCCTGTTATGCCAATTAATATCCGCAGAAAAATCCCCATGGTAAAAAAGACCCTAAGCAGTAAAAAGAAGTCTCCTATTCCCACCGTGAAATCTGCACTTTTTCCTATGATCTGCAAAAAGGGGATTCCTACCGCTATACTAAACAACGTAAAGATAAATGCAAAAGCCAAAGCGTCCATGATCATCTGCCATTCTTTATGATATCCTCTGGCTGCCATGATTCCCCTCAAAGCAGTTTGGGTACTTTCTGCTGTCTTTCCCATGGCAAGACCCGCAAAAGATAAGAATACCAGAAGAAGGGCCCCTCCGTAATATTGAATCAGGCTGTGTCCTCCGGTTGCATCTACCTCTTCCAGCTTAAAAATTGCAGTCCGGTTCAAAACATATTTAAGATAAGCCTTATTCAGATATTCTTCCGTCTCCTGTACCCAATCATAACGCTTTTGTTCAAGACACACCGCATCTGCCGCATAAATTCCCGCCTGAGCTGTAGTCAGAAGTCTGCTGCCTGTAGCGGCAAGTTCCTTAAATACTTCTGTTTCCATCCTACTGTAAACCGCGCCAAAAAGAACTGTAGCTGGAATGTTCTGTCCATTCATAATGCTGTCTATCATTCCCTCCGGCAGGATAATTGCTGCGTGAATACTGCCGTCTTCAAGTCTCTGCCGTGCTGTCTCTTCTTCCATCATTTCAAAACTGCAGCTTTCTTCCATACTATCCATGGAACTTACAAACTTTACCAGCATTCCGGAAACTTCCTCATCTTCCGAAGACACGATTCCCACTTGAATCTTCTCTATGACCCTGTTACCGTACACATATCTGACAGCAAAAAAACCAAAGGCCAGGATCAAAGAAGCAAACAACAGACTTTCTAAGAAAATGACAGGGATGCGCTTTCCATATCTCTTCAATTCCAGTAAAAAAAAGGTCCATCCCGCTTTCATATCGACACCCGTTCATCCTTTTTAATATATCCGGCAATGATATTTCCCATATCCAAATGAGAAGGAATGGCTATGGCTTCTCCGTTTCTGATCGCATAAAGTCTGTCACACTGCTCTACCTCTCCCTGATCGTGGCTGCTGATCAATACGCTTCCGCCTTCCTTCGTAAACTCTTTTATATAATTCTTTAATTCTTCTTTAAAAACCAGATCAAGGGCAGCACTGGGTTCATCCATGATCAATATTTCAGGCTGATGGAGCAAAGCACATACAATACTGACTCTCTTTTTCATGCCGCCGGAAAGACGGCTTACTCTCTCTCTTTCAAATTCTCTGACTGCAAATCTTTCGTATAGCTTTTCCACATAGTCTTTGGATATTTTCTTTTTGCATAGAGCACTGTAAAGGGTAAGATTATCTTTTACCGTAAGGTCCTCCATCAAGGCATTCTCCTGGGGCAGATAACCTACGTACTGTGGAAGTTCCTTATTTGGCTTTATGATTTCCTTTCCTCCAAGAGAAATCACACCGCTGTCCGGTTTTTCTACTCCTGCAAGAATCTTAAAAAGCGTTGACTTCCCACAGCCATTTGCTCCAATAAATCCGGTACATTTCCCCTTTTCTGCCACAAAAGAAAGATTCGCAAGCACTTTCTTTTTCCGGTATGTTTTACAAATATTCACAGCTTCCATGAAGATTCCTCCTGTATAATTGAAAGAAAGGAGCAGTTTTCACTACTCCTTTACTGTAACATACTTTTTAATAGGACTCAAACTTAGTACAGAGACATTACTATATCCCACAGCACTTCTTCCAATTCCTCCTCCGACAAACGGAGAAGTTCCTTTTCTGCGCTTCCTCTGGGCCTTTCAATATCATCACATGTATTTTCCAGTACTATATCACCGGAAAGCAGCATTTCTTCATCTACTTCCAAAGAATCAATGCTGATGGTAATCTCTGATCCACTTGTCTTTTTGAAATTACCCTTGACATAAATCAGGCTCTCTTCATAATCATATATATCCTCTATGAATTCAAATGAAAATTTTCCTTTATCCTTAGCATATTTCAGCTCAATAGCAAAACTATAATCTTCATCTCCTGCTTCATATCTTACCTGATATTTTCCGTCATCCGATCCCGTTCTTTTTATCACGAAATCTCCGTTCTCCCTGTCACCCAGCACAATATTCGTATTCTCCAAAGGGAAATTGCCGCCTTCTATATTCCACTCAAAAAATATACCTTCTCTGATATCTGCATAAATCTGCGCTACTTTACCGTCATACAGATAAAATTCCAGCTCAAGATCCTTTTCTAAGTCTTCAAATCCTTCAATTAAAATATCAAAATCCTCGTATACTTCATCCAGATCATAAGAAGCATAGCCATAAAGATCCAATATCATTTCCAGATTATCCTCATGGTTCTGATAAGCTGCCTTTAAGTCCTCTAAAAACTGGATCAGATTATCGTTAGTGACCTCCATCACATAGCCCTTACAGTCAACCTCTTTATCATTGACTGTCAACTTTTTGGAATCTCCTTTTTTCACTTCACACTGATCCCAAAATGTTACGCAGACTTTTATGATTTCTTTTTGCAGCTCTCCATATGTTTCACTGTCAAGTGTCTCTTTTTCCGTTCCTTCATTGAGGGCAATCAACTCATCTGCCGTTTCCTGATCTATCATTTCCATATCCACCATATTCTGAATATCATCTGCCATGGTGGCTCTGTTGATCGTAAGCATATAATCCAGCATATCGGGGAGAGAAATCACGATCTCTTCCTCATCTGAGTATACCTGCATCTCTATCATGGAACTTCCGGCCACGGATCCATCAATATAAAGTCCATAAGCTTCTTCATTTTTTTGAGCAAGTATATCTATGCCGATTCCATCCGGAAGATCCAGCTGTGCATCAATGGTATAGACTTCTTCAAACATATCTTCATATTGTTCAAATTCCCATACCTCATTGATATAATCGCCGCTTTCCTTAAAAGTATCTTTTAATGCCTCCACTACAACCTGCTTATTATTCCGGAACAACCCGCCAAAAACAAGAACCAGGATAATAGCTAAGAAAAGTACAACAGCTCCCACGATCACACCAATTACAATCTTATTGGAAGACTTTTTCTCCGGCTCTTCCGGAATGGGTGAAAAATTATTACTCTGCTGCGGCTCACCTTCAAGATAGGGATTTACTGCTTCCGTCTTGTTTTCTTCTACGGAGTTTTGAGATTCTTCCACCGGGTTTGCGTTTTCTTCTATAGGGTTTTGATTTTCATTTGCTTCGTCAAACATCTTTTCTCCTTTTTACACAGATATTATCCTGTGACACTAAACGCCGGTACGCTTGGCGGGCCGGCTCATTTTACAAAAAGCGGCTGTCACAAGATATGACAACCGCTTTATCTGTCATTTACATGTTCTGTTTCTATGGAAATCAGGAAATTAATCCTGAACATAAGGCATGATTGCAATATGACGTGCTCTCTTAATTGCTACAGTCAAAGCTCTCTGATGCTTAGCACAGTTTCCTGTGATTCTTCTGGGAAGAATCTTTCCTCTTTCAGAAACATATCTTTTTAACTTATTAACATCTTTGTAGTCAATTGTATTGTCTTTACCACAGAATACACAGACTTTTTTTCTTCTGCGGATTCCGCCTTTTCTTCTCATGGGAGAATCAGGCTTCTCTGTTTTATTATATGCCATAATAATTGCCTCCTATCTCATTCTTTCATGCGGCTATGCCGCATATGCTTTAAGTCTTGCTGTCCATTTAATTAAATGGAAGTTCTTCATCAATTCCATCCGGAATATTCATAAAACCGTCACCGGCTCCTGAAGGTTCAGGTGCTCTGTTTGTATTTCCGGCATAACCCCCGTCACCGCCGGAACTGTTTTTGCTCTCAGCAAACTCCTGTTCCTCTATTACTACATCCGTAGTATAAACTCTTACACCGTCTTTATTCGTGTAACTTCCTGTCTGGATACGTCCTGTTACAGCAATCTTAGTACCTTTTCTAAAATACTTTTCTGCAAACTCACCGGCTCTTCCAAAAGCTACACAGTTAATAAAATCTGCTGTCTGTTCATCACCGTTATTACGGTTGAATCTACGGTCAACAGCTAGTGTATATCTGGCAATTGCCATTGCACTCTCACCCTGAGAATATCTCACCTCGGGATCTCTCGTCAAACGGCCCATAAGTATTACTTTATTCATATGTCCCTCTCTTTAAATACAATAAATGTATCTTCTATGCCTCGTCCTGTTTTACGATTAAAAATCTGACAACGTTGTCCATAATACGAATGCGGTTTTCGATTTCAACCGGCGCTGAAGCTTCAGCATCAAACTGAATGAAGTAATAGAAAGCGTCTTTCATTTTCTGAACTTCATAAGCCAGTCTCTTCTTACCCCAGTCGTCAACATTAGTAACAGTGCCGCCAAACCTTTCAATCAGTGCTTTACACTTGTCAACTACTGCTGTTCTTTCGTCATCTTCGATTTTCGCACTAACAACAACGGCTAATTCATATTTGTTCATGCTTCGTTACCTCCTTTTGGTCTCTGGCCCCTGCCTTATGCAGGAACAAGGAATTAAATCATATCCCTTTTTAGGAACATGTACCTCGCTTACTGCGAAGTTTTTAACATATCACGAGTTAATATCTTATCATAAAATACGCTCTTTTGCAAGGGTTCATCTTATAATTTTTTTGATACTTTTCTCAATCTGATGCCTTGGCGTCATAATCTGATGCCCGCAGCCTGTGCACTTAAGCCGGAAATCAGCTCCTATGCGCAGTACTTCCCAGTCATGGCTGCCACAAGGATGCGGTTTCTTCAATTGAACAATATCCCCCACCTGAACATCCATATGTGCCCGGCTCCTTTCCTTTAAGGTCCTTTATAGTGACGCGAAAACCTTGCCGATACTTTCCTGAATAACAAGATCTGCCATATGATCTCTGCCGGTAGGCGTTTTATTGATCACTATCAATTTATTTCCCCTATAATAATCAATAAGTCCGGCAGCCGGATATACTACCAGGGAAGTGCCTCCTATAATCAGCACGTCAGCCTCTCTGATATATTGAATCGATCTGCCTAAGATATCCTGGTCAAGTCCTTCCTCATAGAGTACTACATCAGGTTTTATTGAGCCATTGCACTTTTCACATCTGGGGACCCCTTTTGCCTGCTGCATATATTCCGCATCATAAAATTCCCCGCATTTTTCGCAGTAATTTCTAAGGACGCTTCCATGCAGTTCCAATACTTCTTTACTTCCTGCTTTCTGATGCAGTCCGTCAATATTCTGTGTAATGACAGCTTTTAATTTTCCTTCCTGCTCCCACTGTGCCAGTTTCAAATGAGCAGCATTGGGCTCCGCCGTAAGACACAACATCTTATCCTTATAAAAACGGAAAAATTCTTCTGGCCGGCTTCTGTAAAAGGTATGACTTAAGATCGTTTCCGGCGGATAATCATATTTCTGGTTATATAGTCCGTCTACACTCCTAAAGTCCGGAATACCGCTTTCCGTGGAAACCCCTGCTCCTCCAAAAAAGACAATATTATTACTGTTATCTGTTATTTCTTTCAGTTTCGCTATCTGATCCATAATTCTCACCTTCCCATGAGTTCAGTTTACTACATGCAAAGGTTTTCTTCAACTATACTCTACATGTTCCCGAATAAAAAATCTTTCATCACTCCGAAAAATTCCCGCATCATATTATTATACTGTAAGAAAGGTTCTCCTTTTGCCGCAATTCCGCATACTTCCTTATATCCTGCTTTTCTGGCAATTTTCACTGCCCTGAAAACATGAAAATTGTTGCTGACTACTGCCACGCTGTCTTTTTCCTTATCCAGGAATTCTGCAGAAAAGGTCAGATTCTGAAATGTATTTTTTGATTGGTCTTCCATCAGAATACGTTCTTCATCAATTCCCTTCGACACCAGATAATCATACATACCCTGCGCTTCCGAAATATGTTCATCAGGGCCTTGTCCCCCTGAAACGATCACTTTTGATTCTTCATTCTCATTTAAGTAGCGTATCGCTTCATCCAAACGGTATTGGAGCGCCTTGGAAGGCCCGTTCCATTTCATCTGCGCTCCTAAAACGATCACATAATCCACTCCCGGCTGCCCCTTTTGTGAAAATCCGCTGATAATACACCCTTCTACCAAAAGAAAGAGACTGCATCCGATACAAACCAGTATAAGAAATATCCTGCGCATCCACAATGGAATATGGGCGGCAAAGAACCCTTTTTTCAGCAGAAGCGAAAATACAATTGCTCCAACTCCCAAAAACAACCATATAAAGTAAAAATTGGTTCCATGTCCAACCAAAAATGCAATACATAAAAAATACAGAATAAAAACAACTCCAAGCAAGCTTAAAATAATATGCATTTAATTACCTCCGATTCCTTTTCTTCATCTTACCACTATAAATCGTCAAATGCTTCATGGAATCTTCAAATTAAGAAAATATTAAAGATTATCTGTCATATTTCTTTACTATGCGGTAATATGTCTTGGCCGTAATCAGATAGCCGATACTGTAAACTGCTATAAAGATCACGCAGACAAAGACAGTACATTCTTGTATTAACCGGGTATTAAAAAACTTAATCGCAGACATCATCTCATTTACCATGAACATTCCTGCAAAAGTATGCATCAGCGCTCCCAGAAGAGGAATGCTAAACACGAGAAGAATCTGTCTGTGAATTGTTCCCTTTATCTCTTTATCACTCATACCAACCTTCTGCATAATATCAAAGCTACCCTGATCTTCATAGCCTTCTGAAATCTGCTTATAATACATGATCATAAAAAGACACGAAAAGAAGATCAGACCAAATATAATACCTATAAATAGAAGACCCCCATTCATGGAACGGGTCTGTGCCCGATTCTCCAATCCGTCTCTGCAGGCTCTATAACCTTGCTGCTCCTTACACCAGCCGAAGAACTCCTCTGCAAATGCCCGCCTTTGTGATTCTTCTCCCGCAAGAAGCACACAGAGCTTTGAACTGCCGCTGTTTAAAAAGGCTTCCATATCCTCTACTCCATTCTGCTCTGCCCATGCGTATAGCAGTTCATCTCTTGCAGCTCTGTCTTTTACAACTATAATATATTCCGTGATAAAAGAATCTTTATCTGCTTTGGGATAAGGAAATAAGCTGTCTGTTTCTTTCCTGACGCTGCACATAATCCCCATAAATTCTACAGTATCAAATCCCATATCCACACCCGTGGAATGCAGTAAGATCTCTCCATCTTGCAGTTCTTCTCTTTCACCTGTTATCCTGTTATAATCTTCCAGTGTCATAAATGTTATACTGTAATCATCAATATAATTTCCCGACTTCCTGCAAAATCTGTTTTCTTCTTTTAAACAGGAGACTTTCACAAAACTGAATAAATCTTTCCTTTCTGCAGACAGCCCGTATTTTTCTTCAAGTGCACCAAGCTCTTTGTAAGCTTCTTCTGCATTAAGGCTGTCTTCCCAAAAATCAGCTGTCATATCATAGGGATCTGCAAAATGTACAAGTTCCTCCATTCCAATCCAAAGAGAGCCTGTACAGGATAAAGTAATCATTACCATAGTAGAAAATATACAGAGATTGGCAAGACTGGCAGCATTCTTCTTCATTCTGTAAAGCATGCCGGAAACCGTAATAAAATTAGCCGGCTGATAATATATCTTTTTACTGCGCTGAAGCAGTTTTAAAAAGGATACGCTGCCGGAAGTAAACAAAAGATACGTTCCGATGATCACTAAAAAGACAGCCATAAAAAAATTCATAAAAATCATGCCGTCTATCTCGGAATAGATAGCGGTATGATATCCCATTCCCAGTGCAATAATACCCGCCACTGTCCACAGCGGAAGAAGTTTTGGCTCCTTTTCACCTTTTTTGCTTCCGGCAAAGAGCTCCACCGGACGGGATTTCCCAAGTTCCCAAAGCTGATTAATAAAGTGAATAAAGAAAACAACTGCAAAATAATACAAGGTATCCCGAAATGCTTTCCATGTAAAAGTAAATTCTGCATTGATCGGAAGATGACTTAAGTTTAGCAGCAGCAGAAAGAAAGCTTTTGATAATACTACACCAAAAATGATTCCTCCCATCACAACAATAACATACGAAATCAAAGTCTCCCAAAAAAGCATGATTCCAATATGCTTTTTTTCAAGTCCCAGAATACTGTACAGTCCTATTTCTTTTTTCCTTCGCTTGATCAAAAAACTATTGGCATAAATCAAAAAGAAAAGAAGAATAATTCCAAGAAGCACTTTACCGATTTCCAGTGTGACCCATGCATAAGCGCTGGCCGGCAGCGTCTTGATCAAATCATTATTTAAGATGGAAGCAAATACGAAATAGGCAAATGATGCAAAGATCCCTGCAGCAAAATAAGGATAATATATGGTACTATTGGAAATTATTCCCTTTATTGCCATTCTTGGCAAAAGCTTTCTCTTATTCATCTTACTTTTCCTCCCCATTATTTCCTCTGTATTTCTTTGCATCTTCCGTAAACAGAATGGTAAGCGCATCAGATATCATCTTATACATATCGTCTTTACTTCTTCCTCCCCTGTAAATCTGATGAAAAATACATCCGTCCTTAATAAAAAGGACACGTTCTGCATGACTTGCAGCCTTAATGCTGTGGGTTACCATCAGTATGGTTTGTCCCTCTTCATTGATTTCTTCAAACAGCCTCAGCAGTCTCCCGGATGCTCCTGAATCCAATGCTCCCGTGGGCTCGTCTGCCAGAATAATATCAGGTTCTGTAATGAGAGCTCTGCAAGCAGCCGCTCGCTGCTTCTGCCCTCCTGAAACCTCATAAGGATATTTTTCCAATATGTCCGAAAGAGAAAGCTTTCCTGCCAGTTTTGCAAGCTTTTTCTCCATTTCCGGATAACTTTTTCCCGAAAGTACCATGGGCAGAAAGATATTATCCTTCAGTGAAAGTGTATCCAGCAGATTAAAATCCTGAAATACAAATCCAAGATGCTCTCTTCTGAAAGCGCAGAGCTCCTTTGCCTTTATATCTGACAAGTCTTTTCCTCCAAGCAGCACCTGTCCGCTGGTAGCTTTATCCAGAGAGGCCAGAATATTTAGAAGGGTAGTTTTCCCTGACCCGGACTCTCCCATGATCGCCACATACTCTCCTTCTTCCACCGTAAAATTTACATTACTTAAAGCCTGTACCTTCACTGCTCCGAAATGTGTGGTATATACCTTTTTTACATTCTTAACTTCCAAAAGCGCCATATCTGCTTCTCTCCTTTTGTCTCATTATCATTTTGTTCCGGCCTGTATTTGGGGAACTGCCATTATCATAAAACAAAAGGAAATGGTCTGCCATTTATCCGGCTTACATTTCCTTTCTGTTATCTTACATTTTTGTCACATTTCTTTTTGGATAAATCCCAAAATGATTCTTGTCCCTTTCCCCTCTTCTGACTCTGCTTCTATAGTGTGGGAAAGTTTGTCAAAAACCTGTTTGCACAGATAGAGACCAATACCTGTGCTTCTTTTATCAAAACGGCCGTTGCAGCCGGTAAATCCTCTCTCAAAAATTCTCGGCAGGTCTTCTTTCCTGATTCCTATTCCGTCATCTTCTATAACTACAAAATCTGCTCTCTCTTTCGTTTCTCTGCGCCATCTGTCAAGTCCATAGATCCTGATTCCACCGCAAGATGTATATTTCAGCGCATTGGACAGCACTTGTTCTACCACAAAAGACAGCCATTTTTCATCCGATACTGCCTGGCAGGAAAATTCCTCCATCCTAAAGGAAAGCCCGCTTCCAATAAACAGAATGGAATATTTCTTTAAAGCCTGCTTTATGATTTCACAAACATCCTGGCTTTTAAACAGAAAATCCGATGACAAACTATCCAGCCTGGCGTAATGCAGCGCCATTTCTGCATATTGCTCAATTTTAAAAAGCTCTTCAAGAGACTGTTTCTCATCCTGCAGCAATAAGCGCATAGCCACAATCGGTGTCTTGATCTGATGGCTCCACATAGCATAATAATCTGCCATATCCCGGTTCTTTTCGTCAAATTCTGATAGAAGCCGGCTTTTTTCTTTTTCTGCCTCACACAGGATCTCCTGATAAAGACTCTCAGGATAAGAAGCTGACTCGGGCAGATTACTGTCTCTTTCCACTGCCTTTTCCATAATATAAAGAAGCTTTATGCATTTTTGCCGATACCTTGCATAATCCCACAATCCGCATAAAACTCCAAAAAATGCAGCAAGCGCCGCCGCGTAAAGCATGTTCCTGCCGGCATCTTCATACCCGTATAATCCCGAGATCCCCCAAAAAATGACAACAACAACTGCATAAACTGCCGCTGCCTTCATATGTTCCCTTATATAAGCTTTTATGATCAGCATTTCCTGCTTTTTCATTCTTCCTTCCGATACAGCTGATAGCCTACTCCTTTCTTCGTCAGGATAAAATCTTTAAGACCGCCGTCTTCCAGTACCCTTCTCAAACGATTGATATTCACTGTAAGGGTATTGTCATCTACAAAACACTCCTCATCCCACAATCGTTTCATGATGCTTTCTCTTGTTACCGTATTCCCCGGATTTTCAAACAGAACCTGCATAATTCGGAATTCATTTTTGGACAACTCAATTCTCTTCCCTTCATAAAGCAACGACATATCCGCCAAATTCAAAATAACGCCACAATACTCCAAAACAGAAGACTGTCCCTGAAAGGAATAGGTTCTTCTTAGAATAGCCTGAACTTTGGCAGAAAGCACTTCCAAATCAAAAGGTTTTGCTATAAAATCATCTCCACCCATATTTATTGCCATTACAATATTCATATTATCAGAAGCAGAAGAAAGAAACACTATGGGAACCTTGGAAAGTTTCCTGATTTCTCCGCACCAATAATATCCGTTATAAAAAGGAAGGCCTATATCCAGCAATACCAGATGCGGGTCAAAACGAATAAAATACTGCAATACATTAGCAAAATCAGTGACACCTTCAACCTCATATCCCCACTTTTCCAAATGTTCCTTTACTTTATCCGCTATTACATTGTCATCTTCTATCATTAATATGCGAAACATATATAAATCCTACTCTCACAGGCCTGCCTTATACTCCCAAATAGCAGTGAAATCCTCCATCCACAGGCAGCACTACACCGGTAACAAAACTGCTTCCCTTTGGACTGGTAAGAAACAGCAGCGCTCCTATCAAATCTTCCGGCTCACCGTATTTGCCCATAGGTGTACTGTCGATGATCTTTTGGCTTCTGTGTGTAGGCGTTCCGTCTTCATGAAAATGAAGGGCATGATTCTGTGTCGTCTGAAAAAAGCCCGGCGCAATAGCATTTACCCTGATACCGCTTTTAGCAAAATAATTCGCTGCCCACTGGGTAAAATTGCTGACTGCCGCTTTAGCTCCGGAGTATCCCGGAATTCTGGTAAGAGGCCCATAGGCTCCCATACTGGATATATTAATAATGTTGGCATTTTCCTTTCCCACCATGCTCTCTCCAAATATCTGCGTAGGAAGTATAGTTCCATATAAATTCAAATCCAGCTCTTTTTTTACATTTTCCATATCTGCTGTAAAGAAATTCAACATATCCCCTGAAAAATCGGAAAACTGATCCTGGGGAATCTCAGCGCTTTTTACAGCTCCTCCGGCACAGTTAACAAGGATATTTATTTTGCCCCACTTCTCTAATATCTTCTTTCTTGCTTCCAAAAGACTTTCCTTCTCCAGTACATTAGCGGCAATGCTGACTGCCTCTCCCCCTGCTTTCTCAATATCATTTACTATGGGAATTCCGTTTTCTGCCTTTCTGCCAAGGACTGCTACTTTAGCGCCGCATTCAGCCAGCGCCTTTGCAAACATTCCGCCAATAACTCCGCTGCCGCCTGTAACAACAGCCACCTGTCCTGTCAAATCAATTTGAAATGGTAATTCCATAACATGCACCTCCATATACTTTATTTTTTCCTACTCTCAGAATTCTATATCCATTGAATAAACGCTGTCTTATCCTGACTGTTATATCCTGCCTGCCGGTAAAATCGTAATGTGCTTTCTTCTTTCGACCCGGTAAGCAGCATCATCTTATAACAGTTCTCTTTTACTGCCAGATCTCTGGCATAATTTAAACATTGTGTTGCCAATCCTCTTCCACGATAATGTTCATCTGTAATTACATTTTCCACAAATGCATAGGGTTGTTGAGAATGGGTTAAATTCGGTATGATCACACACACGCAGGATGAAACTATTTTTCCTTCTTCTTTTGCAACGATAATATGATGATTTTTATCCTGCAGGATTTGATTCCATAAGTTTATGATCGCATCGCTTTTTTCCGGAAAGGGATTATTATGCAGCTGCATATACAATTTCATAAGCCCCTCAAAATCCTTATTTTCAACCTCACCTATTATCATCCTATCTCTCCTCCTCAAATAACGTTTCCATGCTCTGATAATTTTCAAAATTTTTGTTTACAGATGTTTCTTTTGAAATCCCCATTTATAAAGAAATACTGCCGAAGTAATAAAATATGCAATATCCATATAATTAAGAGTAAACCCCCGAATGGCGCTGCCGGAAGAGGTTTTAATATACAAGGTCGTTTCTTTGCCTGTTTTATCAAACAATCCTCTTTTGGCTTTCAGCAATTTGCAGACTTCTCCCTTCCATTCATATTCAATGTCCGTATAATGTTTATATTTTCTAGGTCTTCCTCTTGAATAAGTACTGATAATAGTTCCTTCCGCTTTGGTGTAGTCTGATGGATGCAGGATATAGTCATAGGATACATCATAATTATTGAACAGGCAGAAAAATCCGGAAAATATTATAATGATCAATATAAAAGTAGGCTTACCCATACTAATATTCCTTTCCTCTTTTTCCTTTTTATTATAACAAAATTTTATCTTTAGGAAAATCGCTGCTTATAAAAAATTCCTCTAAAACACCAGTTTCTGTTTTTAAACTGTCTGTTTTAGAGGAGCTATGTCTCATAGAGATGCCTACATATTCTTACCACTGGTTCTTTGACTGTTCCTTCAGTTTCTTATCCTGATTTTTCCACTTTTTATATGGCGCATTTTTCCACATTCCAATAACCCATGCAGCACCCATGATATCAAACATAATTCCCATGGGAAGAAAAATCATTGTTACCACAACGCAAATTATGATTACCATAATCGTACCGATTATATAAGCAGGAATGACTCGGCGGTAATCGTCCGTAACATAATGATATCCTACTTGTGTGCCTTTAATATATCGCGTCTTATGACCGACTTTGTTCATGCCTTGCAGGGCCCGGTTTTCCTGCCAACCGTCTTCTTTTGTCAGATGATAAGTGCTTTCGCTGGTATGTATTACTCCACTGTCATCATCCCAGTTAATCTGATTATTTGAATCCATTTGTTCTTTTTCGTTATCCATGATATAACCTATGCCCTTCCTTTGTCTGCAAGTGAGATTTGATTTAAACTTACAGTTAAAAAATCTGAATTTTAATGATATTATCCGGTATTTTTCAGAGCTTGTCAACTTTAATAACTGGCAAATCTTTTATCCCTTTTCATTTTATGTTATTATCAATTTACATAATGAAGGAGTGAACTTATGAAAGCAAAACAAGTCATTACTTATGCCCTCAACCGCAAAGCTATCATAGAGGAATATACATTGCCGGTCACATTGGAAGCAGATGAAGAAAAACATTTAGAATCAGGTGTTATTAACATTTATCCTGATCTGCTTTATCAGGAAATAGAAGGATTTGGTGGTGCATTGACAGAAACTGTCGGATATCTCTATTCTAAAATGAATGATGAGAATAAAAAGCAATTTCTGGAAGATCATTTTGGAAAAAACGGGCAGCATTACAGATTTATACGTATGCATATGGACAGCTGTGATTACTCATTAGAAGAATATCAGGCCGTTGCCAATCCTCTTACCGATCCGGAACTTACAACTTTTTCTATTGATCGTGATCGTAAATATATGCTCCCGATGCTTAAAGATGCGATGTCCATGAGTGTTGAACCATTCAGCGTTCTACTCAGTCCATGGTCTCCGCCAAAGCAATGGAAAACACCCCCTGTAAAACCCAAAAATGATGCATCTGTTTATGGTGTCGGAGCTGTTATGGATTCTTTTATGCCGAAAGTGGATTATGATACACCCTCAAGATGTAATGGCGGAAGCTTGAAAAAAGAATACTATAAAAATTGGGCTATATATCTTGCTAAATATGTGCAGGCATATCTGGATGAGGGTGTTCCTGTTACAATGATGAGTCTCCAGAATGAAACGATTGCTGCTACAAACTGGGATAGTTGTGTTTGGACAGCACAGGAACAGAAAATATTTCTTAAAGACTATCTGTACCCTGTTTTTAAAGAAGCCGGACTTACAGAAAAAATCGGTCTGTATATATGGGATCATAACAAGGAACGAATAGTAGAGTTTTCAAGAGAAATAATTGATGATGAAACATCTAAAATGATTGAGGGTGTGGCATTTCACTGGTATTCAGGAGACCACTTTGAATCTCTTGGTATGGCACATGAACTGTTTCCGAATATGAAATTTATGGCAAGCGAATGCTGTGCTCTTCATCCGCCCGGTCAACACAATATGTTTGCAGAGTTGTTTGGTGACAGTAAAGCCAGTATTGCAGAAGTCGAGTATGAGGACGCCGCTGCATATGGCCATGACATTATCGGAAATCTTAACAACGGAATGAACAGGTGGATCGACTGGAATCTCTGTGTTGACAAAGACGGAGGACCACGCCACGTCCCGTCAGGTTTTGGGGCTCCCATATGCGCTAATGAAGATGGAACATATAAGAAGCTGTTGACTTATTACTACATTGGCCATTTTTCCCGGTATATCCTTCCCGGTGCAAGGCGAATAGGTTTTTCCCGCTGTGACAACAGGGTGGAAATCACTGCTGCTAAAAATCCGGATGGTTCCATCATTGTTGTCCTGCTAAATTCAGGACAGACAGATGCTGCCTATGCCATTCGGATGGAAGGGAAACTTATTCGAATCCAGATTCCGGCAAAAACAATCAGTACAATATATTTTTAAAATACAAAAAAGGAAAGAAACAGTAAGGGAGCAGCATATATGAAAAATTATACTCAAGTTTATGTAAAAAACAGTATAGAGGCAGCAAAAACATATTGCAAAGCATTTGGTGCAGAAATAACATTTGAGATCAAAAATGATAATGGAACTGCCTATGAACATTGTGAATTATCAGTTAACGGCGAAGGTTTTTTAGCAATAGGTGAAGCAAAAAATCCTTGTGACATAACTGTTGTTCACAAAATGAAATGGGAAACAATGACTTTTAATGTATTTGAAATGGGCACCGAAGAGAGTGTTCATCGAGCATTTGATATTTTACGTGATGGTGGCGTTGTTATTGAAGAAATTCATGAATTGCCTTGGAGCAAATGTTGCGCTACCATTATTGACAGATATGGTGTGTGTTGGTGGATTTCTATTTAATTTGTATGGAGGATCCATAAAATGGCATTGTTTTATCTTGTAAGGCATGGAGAAGCAAAATATGATTCTATGCTTGAAAACGGGTTTTGGGATTTGGCAGGGATTTTGCTCCTTTATCTGAAAAAGGAAAGCAACAGGCAGAAATAACAACAAAAAGGAATACGAGTGGAAGTTAATATAGATTTACATGAATGGATACCAGATGAGAAAAAGAATGATACGTGTGGCATATAAATATTCAGATTATGATAAGGTCATTTTTGTTGCTCATGGAATGGTTTTCAGGTGTTTGACATATATCGAAAAAATGAATCCTGCTGAAATAATCGAATGTACTTATCAGAGGGGACAAGCAGAGTGCGAATGTTCATTTACATAAAGATTTAAGCATAAACTTGAGTTTACGAGGTAGCATATGTTTTTAAACACTAAGTTTTTAAAGAATAATGAAATACAATTAATATTGGAAAAAACCGTAGATGGAGATGAAATGAAAAATTGGGTTCCTGCATATCATTTTTTCATCTGCGATCTCAATGGCAATAGGATGGGGAAGTGCGATTTGAGAATTGGATATAACGACAATCTTTATTATGGCGGACACATTGGATATACGGTTTTCCCCGAATATAGAGGAAATCATTACGCGGGTAAGGCTTGCTTATTATTATTTCAACTTGCAAAAAAGCATGATATGAAATATTTGTATATAACCTGCAATCCAGATAATTATGCGTCAAGAAAAACGTGTGAATATGCCGGAGGTAAGTTGATGGAAACAGTAGAGCTGCCGGAAGGAAACGATATGCGTGATAGGGGCGAGTTTGAAAAATGTATTTATGAATTTATTTTATGCGGTAAATAAATTCCGGTTTGTAGGCTTTTTCCATAAGTTTCCCCTGTTTTCAAGGCTTTGCGCAATGCCAGCCTCAAAATATGTATCCTTTTCCCTTGTTTTTGCCCTCATAGGTCAGCCACAAGGGAAAGTTTTTCTTATTCAGTTTTAATTCATTCCCACAACCTTATCCAAGAGCTTGGCGGAATCCCGCTTAGCCTCCCTTGTTGCGTGTGCATAGACATTCATGGTAGTGCTTACGTCCGAGTGTCCTAAAAGTTCCT
>CAZTKJ010000044.1:0-24223 GCA_964614185.1 uncultured Lachnospiraceae bacterium | reverse complement strand
ATGGAGGAATAGTATGTCAGAATATCTTGTTGATATAAAAAATGAAAGACTTTCTTTTTTTACTCCGGCAGGAGAAGTGAAGGCATTAAATGATGTTTCCATTCACTTAAAAGAAGGAGAGGTGCTTGGAATCGTTGGTGAGAGCGGCTCCGGCAAATCGGTAACGGCTTACAGCCTGATGGGACTTACTGCTTATCCCGGCAAGCTGATCGGCGGCAGTCTTGAGTTTAACGGTCATCAGATCGACCAGATGACGGATAAGGAAATGAGAAAGATAAGAGGGAATGAGGTTTCCATTATCTTTCAGGATCCTATGACAAGCCTGAACCCTGTCTATACCATCGGGAATCAGATTACGGAAGCGATCCTGCTTCATACGGATAAAAGTAAGGCCGAGGCTAAAGAGAGAGCCAAAGAGCTTTTGGAACTTGTGGGAATCAATGAGCCGATGAAGCGTCTGAAACAGTATCCTCATGAGCTTTCAGGCGGTATGCGGCAGCGTGTTATGATAGCTATGGCTTTGGCCTGTGAACCGAAACTTTTGATAGCAGATGAGCCTACAACGGCGCTGGATGTGACCATTCAGGCACAGATTCTGGAACTGATGATGGAATTAAAGGAAAAGCTTGGTATGGCAATCATTATGATCACACATGACCTTGGAGTAGTAGCCAGCATGTGTGAGAGGATTGCGGTTATGTATGCAGGTAAGATCATAGAGTATGGTACAGCAGATGATATTTTCTATAATCCCAAGCACCAGTATACCAAGGGTTTGATTCGTTCCATTCCGAGAATTGATACAAAAGAGCATGAGAGACTGATTCCTATTGAAGGAACGCCGGTTGACCTTTTGAATCCTCCCAAGGGTTGTCCTTTTGCCCCCAGATGTGAGGAATGTATGAAAATCTGCTTACGGGAGATGCCGCCGGTTACTACCTTCGGAGAAGTGCATTATACCCAGTGTTGGTTGAATCAAAAGCAAGAAATGGAGAAAGGAGCCGCAAATGAGTGATAAGCTAGTTCAGGTTGAGCATTTACAGCAATATTTTCCTGCCGGCGGATACGGCAAAAAGAAGAAATACATTCAGGCCGTGGATGATGTTTCCTTTACCATTGAGAGAGGAGAAACTCTTGGACTTGTAGGAGAGTCAGGCTGTGGAAAAACCACTACGGGCCGTACGCTGCTGCGCCTTTATGAGCCTACAGGAGGCAGGTTTGTATATGACGGTGATGTGATTTTTGACGTAGAAAAGAAAACCTATGCAGATATGCTTCCTTACCGTAAAAGAATGCAGATCGTATTCCAGGATCCTTATGCCAGCTTAGATCCCCGTATGACAGTGGGTGACATAGTAGGAGAGGCCATTGATGTCCATAAAATGGCTGCCAATAAGCAGGAAAGATATGATATTATTATAGAAATGCTAAGGAGAGTGGGATTGAATTCCGAGCATGCCAACAGGTATCCTCATGAATTTTCCGGCGGACAAAGACAGAGGGTAGGTATTGCAAGAGCGCTTGCAGTAAGACCTGAGTTTATTGTCTGTGATGAACCGATTTCAGCTCTTGACGTTTCTATTCAGGCACAGGTTATCAATATGTTTGAGGATTTACAGGCAGAAATGGGACTGACTTATCTGTTTATTGCCCATGACCTTTCTGCTGTAAAACATATTTCTAACAGAATCGGCGTTATGTATCTTGGAAGAATGGTAGAGCTTGCAGACAGCTATGAGTTGATCACAAGACCTCTTCATCCTTATACGAAAAGCCTGATTTCTGCAATTCCCATTGCAGATCCGAAGATTGCCAGAGAAAGCAAACGTATTGTACTGGAAGGAGATGTGCCAAGTCCCTTAAATCCGCCTTCCGGATGCCGGTTCAGAACCAGATGCCCTTATGCAGATGAGAGATGTGCCGCAGAAGTGCCTAAGTGGCGTGAAGTGGAAAAAGAACATTTTGCGGCATGTCATCATATTGACAAATTGAATTAAATGTGATAAACAGATATAGACGTTTTGTTACGTCTCTATGTTTATAATATATGAAAAGAGGAGGAAACATTATGAAAAAGAGAGTACTTGCGCTCTTACTTGCAGTTACCATGGTAGCTGGTTTGACTGCTTGTGGCGGAAACAGCAATGAAAATGCTTCCAGCGGCAGCAATACAGCAACTGAATCTACTGATTCTAATACCAATACTGCAAACACAGACACAACAGAAGCAACAACAGCTTCTACAGGCGAAAAGATCTTATCTGTACAGATCGGACCTGATCCTGAAACCATTGACCCGGCACTGAACAGTGCAGTAGACGGTGGTAACATGTTATTGCATTCTTTTGAATGTCTTTTAACAGTAGACCAGGACGGTAAGTTAGCTCCCGGACAGGCAGAAAGCTGGGAAATTTCTGAGGACGGACTTACATGGACATTCCATTTAAGAGATGGTTTAAAATGGTCCGACGGTTCTGATTTAACAGCTAACGATTTTGTTTACAGCTGGAAGAGAGTATGCGACCCTATGGTAGCAGCTCCTTATGCAGAAACAGTTCTTAGCATGGTAGAAGGTTATGAAGATGCCATCACAGGTAACTTAGATGCTCTTCAGGTAGTAGCAGAAGATGATACGACTTTTGTTGTTACTTTGAATGCACCTTGTTCTTATTTTGGAAGCCTTGCAGCATTTGCAACTTTAAGTCCTGTACAGCAGGCAACTATTGAAGCTAACGGCGATGCATGGGCAACAGCAGCAGAAACTTATATTTCCAATGGACCTTTCTATATTTCAGAGTGGGTACCCAGCTCTTATATCCTTATGAGCAAGAATCCTAACTACTGGAATGCAGATGCAATTAAGTTAGACGGAATCAAGTTCAACCTGATTGAGGATTCCAATGCATCCTACAGTGCATACCAGACAGGTGAAGTTCTGTTTATTAAGGATGTTCCTACAGAAGAAATTCCTTCTTTATTAGGAAGTTCAGAATTTTATGTAGATCCTATTATCGGTACCTATTATTTAAGCTTAAATACACAGAGAGAGCCCTTTACAGATGCCAATGTGCGTAAGGCATTAAGCCTTGCTATTGATCGTGAATATGTAGCAGGCACTTTGATGCAGGGTACTTATTCTGCAGCAAGCAACTTCATGGGTCCCGGTTGGATCGATACAGACGGAAGCCAGTTCATGGATAATGCAAATGGCGGACAGCCGTATATTGATGTTACTAACCATGAAGCAAACGTAGAAGAAGCTAAGAGACTTCTGGCAGAAGCAGGATATCCCGATGGTGAAGGCTTACCGGCTATCACTTACTCTACCAATGATGCAGGCTATCACAAAGTTGTAGCTGAATATTTACAGCAGGCATGGGGAGAAATCGGCGTTGAACTGAATGTAGAAATCGTTGAATGGTCAAGCTTTACACCTATGCGTCGTAATGGTGATTATGATTCAGCACGTAACGGCTGGGTTGGTGATTACAGTGATCCTTCCAATATGTTAGATCTGCTTTATTCTACAAACGGTAACAATGACGGTAAGTTCAATAATGCAGAATATGATGCAGCTATGGATATTTCCAGAACTACTTTGGATACAGCAGAGCGTTCAGAAGCACTTCATAAAGCAGAAGATATTCTTATGGAAGAAACAGGATGCATTCCTGTAGCATATTACAATGACTTCTGGTTACAGAGTGAAAAGATTACAGGATGCTGGCACTCAGCTTACGGTTACTGGTACTTTATGTATGCAGATATTGCTGAATAAATGTTTGACAGCAGATTGAAAGACTGATGTATAACACAGGCAGATTTAGGGTCATCTTAAATCTGCCTGTTTGTTTTTGATAATTAACTCTTTTAAAGTATGAAAACTTATGCTACAATATATACAAATCGTGCTGAAGGAGTGGACTTCTATGGAAGAGGCATCCGCCCGGAGAAAACGGATCAATCGTCTGAAGAAAATCATATTGGGCGGGATAGTTGCTGCAATTATTATTCCGATAGTAATCTGTATTATCTTAGGTATACGCGTTGCTGTTCTTTCCCATAAAATGCAGGAACTTTTAGTACTGCTGGAAGAAGAACAAAATAAATCAAAGGTAGTAACTGAGGTATTTTCAACAGCATATGTTGAGGAATCCCCAAGGGAAGCAGAAACAGAAGTGTTGTCAAAACAGGAAGAGACAGATCAGCAGGAGTTTGATAAAAAGATCTATCTCACTTTTGACGATGGACCAAGCAGCAGTACCAATGAAATTCTTGATATTTTAAAGGCATATGATATCAAAGCTACTTTCTTTGTGGTTGGTAAGACGGACGAGGCATCTAAGGAGGCATATAAGAGAATCGTAGCAGAGGGACATACTCTCGGTATGCATTCTTACAGCCATGTATATCAGGATATCTATCAGTCAAAGGAAAGCTTTATAGAGGATTTGTCGCAGCTGCAGGAATATCTGTATGAGGTAACGGGAGTATGGTCCAGATATTATCGTTTTCCGGGAGGAAGTTCAAATACCGTAAGTAAAGTGGACATGCAGGAACTTATTGCATGGATGAATGAAAACGATATTACTTACTACGATTGGAATACAGCGTCAGGAGATGCAGTCAGCGGTCATTTGTCAAAAGAGGCAATTGTGGATAATTGTTTGGAGAATATTGACAACCAATCAGTGAGCATGATTTTGATGCATGATGCGGCAGATAAGAAAACAACGGTAGAAGCGCTGCCGGAAATTATTACCCGGATAAGGCTGCGGGGTGATGCCTGTTTTTTGCCGATTACGGATGAGACGGTGCCGGTGCAGCATGTAAAAGCAAATGGTATTAATTAAATTTATATATACTATGATATGAATGGAGGACTATAGAATGGGATTTTTCTCAGACTTAAAGGATGATTTATCACAGGCAGTTAACGAATTGATGCCGGAGGAAGAACTGAATGGGGCAGAAGCAGAAGGAATGGCTGCAGAAGAGCCCGGCGAAACAGTTAATGGATTTGAAGCAGATTTAGGGGCGATGCTTGATAAGGTAGATGAAATCAAAGTATCGGAAGAACCGATTGAACCGGTTTATGTAGCGCCCGCAGCTGCAGAGATGAAAACCGAAGTACACTCAGCTTCAGGGAAGCATCCCAGTGATGAAGTTTCCGTATTAACGGACAGTATGCTCATTAATGGTAATATTGCAACAGAAGGTTCCTTAGAGGTAAGAGGCAGCATTGTAGGAAATGTAGAAGCTCTTGGCAAGTTAAATATTACCGGCGCCATTCAGGGTAATTCACAGGCAGCCGAGGTATATGCAGAAGGCGCAAAGATCACAGGAGAACTTCGTAGTGCAGGCAGCATTAAAATAGGACAGAGCACAGTCATTATAGGTAATATCTATGCTAACAGCGCTGTAGTGGCAGGAGCAGTAAAGGGCGATATTGATGTGAGGGGACCGGTTATTCTGGATTCTTCCGCAATTGTAATGGGTGATATTAAATCCAAATCCGTACAGATCAACAACGGGGCAGTAATTGAAGGTATGGTTTCCCAGTGCTATGCAGAGGTAAATCCCACATCCTTCTTTGAAGAAATTAAAAAAATGAAATAGGAAGGCGCGCTCATGCAGAGAATATTACTGAAATTAAGCGGAGAAGCTCTTGCCGGAGATAAAAAAACAGGCTTTGATGAAGAAACAGTAAAAGGTGTGGCGCTTCAGGTAAAGCAGCTTGTAGACAGTGGAATACAGGTGGGAATTGTAACAGGAGGCGGCAATTTCTGGCGGGGACGTTCCAGTGAAAATATCGACAGAACCAAAGCAGACCAGATTGGGATGCTGGCAACAGTCATGAATTGTATTTATGTTTCTGAAATTTTCAGGAGCGTTGGTATGAAAACATCAGTATTGACCCCTTTTGAATGCGGATCTTTTACCAAACTTTTTTCCAAGGATCGGGCTAATAAATATTTTGACAAGGGAATGGTAGTATTTTTTGCAGGGGGAACGGGACATCCTTATTTTTCAACAGATACAGGTGTGGTTTTAAGAGCAGTTGAAGTAGAGGCAGAGGCCATATTACTTGCAAAGTCAGTTGACGGTGTATATGATTCTGACCCCAGGGTAAACCCAAGTGCCAGGAAATATGATACAGTTACGATAGATGAAGTCATTGAGAAGAATCTTCAGGTAGTAGATATGACAGCTTCTATTTTGGCAAGAGACAATAAAATGCCTATGCGTGTATTTGGACTTAATCAGAAAGACAGCATTGTAAATGCCGTAAGGGGTGAATTCACCGGAACCAGGGTTATAGTTTAAGAAGGGATGGATAAAGCAATGAATGACAGGTTAAAGCTATATGATGAAAAGATGCAGAAGACATATGAACATCTTGAAGGGGACTATTTGGGAATCAGGGCAGGACGTGCCAATCCTCATGTACTTGACAAACTGAAGATTGATTATTACGGAACACCCACACCGATCCAACAGGTAGGCAATATTACGATTCCTGAAGCCAGGATGATTCAGATTGCACCATGGGAAAAGTCTTTGATTAAAGATATTGAAAAAGCAATCCTTGCTTCTGACATAGGAATTACACCGTCAAATGACGGCTCTGTAATCCGTTTGGTATTTCCGGAGCTTACGGAGGAACGCAGAAAAGAGCTTGTAAAGGATGTTAAGAAGAAAGCGGAAGAGTGTAAGGTTGCTGTCAGAAATATCAGAAGAGACGGTAATGATGCATTTAAGAAGATTGCGAAAGAAATCTCAGAGGATGAGGTTAAGCAGTTAGAGAACGAGCTTCAAAAAATGACAGACAAGTATATTAAGGATGTTGATAAACTGATGGAGGAGAAATCCAAGGAAATCCTTACAGTCTAGAACATAAAAAAGAGGGGCAGGCAAGGTTTCTGTCCCTTTGTTTGCGTAGTTGGGAAAGCAGTCTTATAGGAAGGGAAGCAATGGAAGGAAACAGCGAACTCAAAATACCAAATCATGTGGCAATCATATTGGATGGAAACGGAAGATGGGCCAAAAGCAAGGGAATGCCGAGAAATTATGGACATGTGCAGGGGGCCAAGACGGTAGAAGTAATCTGCGAAGAAGCATATAAGATGGGGATTCAATATCTGACGGTATATGCTTTCAGTACGGAAAATTGGAACAGACCTAAAGATGAAGTAGATGCGCTTATGAAACTTTTGCGGAATTATATGAAAACCTGTCTGTCTACTGCTAAAAAGAATAGAATGTGTGTCCGTGTGATCGGAGATAAATCAGGATTGGATGAAGATATCAGAAGCAGAATCAGTGAGCTGGAAGAGTCAACGAAGAACAATGACGGGCTGCATTTTCAGATTGCCTTAAATTATGGCGGAAGGGATGAAATTGTCCGTGCCGTAAAGAAAATTGCAGGAATGGCTATGGAAGGAAGCATTGCTAAAGACGATATTACGCAGCAGCTGCTTTCAGATATGCTGGATACAAATGGCATTCCGGATCCCGATCTTCTGATACGCACCTGTAACGAGCAGAGAATCTCCAATTTTCTCTTATGGCAGCTGGCTTACACGGAGTTTTACTTTACAGAAACGGCATGGCCTGATTTTTCAAAAGAAGAATTGGTAAAAGCCATTGAAGCATATAATCATAGAGACAGAAGATATGGCCGTATCGAGGAGGAATGATCATGTTCAGAATGCGATTGATAAGCAGCATCGTACTTGTAGCGGCAGCACTCTTTACCATTTTGCAGGGAGGATATGTGCTGGCGGCAGTGCTTTTGTTCTTAGCTCTTATGGGATACAGGGAATTGATGAAGGCCTGTAAGCTTCAAAAAGAAGATTCTGACAAGGGCGGAAAGTTTTCTTCCCTTGAGATAGTAGGATATGTAGGAATCACTGCATATTATCTGATTATGACATTTATTTCCGAGAAGCTTTATCTTCTGTTGGCAGTAATCATGATCCTGGCAGCATTTATGTTCCTTTATGTGCTCACTTTTCCCAAATACCGCGCAGAACAGGTTATGTGCGCTTTTTTTAATGTAGCCTATGCACCTGTGATGCTTTCCTGTATTTATCTGGTAAGAAGTCTGCCTTATGGAGAGTACTCTGTATGGATGATATTTATCAGTTCATGGATATGCGATACCTGTGCATATATAGTGGGAATGCTGATAGGAAAGCACAAAATGGTACCCAGGCTAAGTCCTAAAAAGTCCATTGAAGGAGCTATTGGCGGTATAGCCGGATCAGCTGTTGTAGGGGCTCTATACGGATATTTTGTAGTGGAGCCTGCTATTACCGAGCAGAATATAACCTTAGCATTTGTAATAATCAGCGCCGTGGGAGCAGTAATTTCCCAGATAGGGGATCTGGCAGCTTCAGCAATTAAGCGTGACCACGCGATCAAAGATTATGGAAAACTGATTCCCGGACATGGAGGAGTCATGGACCGTTTTGACAGCGTGATTTTTACAGCGCCTATGATCTATCTTCTGGTGCTGGTTTTGATTCACGGATAGCAGATAAGGGATATCATCAGCAAAAGAGGTAATACTTTTATGAAGAAAATAGGAATTTTGGGTTCTACCGGTTCTATTGGTACCCAGACTCTTGATATAGTCAGGAGCAACAGTGATCTGCAGGTAATGGCACTTGCAGCAGGGAGCAATGTATCTTTGATGGAAAAGCAGATCAGAGAGTTTCAGCCTTCTTATGCTGTTATGTGGAAGGAAGAGGCAGCAAAAGACTTGAAAAGCAGGGTGTCGGATCTGCCTGTTAAGATACTTTCGGGAATGGAAGGTCTTCTTACTATTTCCGTTTTGGAGGAGATAGAAGTTTTAGTTACGGCAATTGTGGGGATGATAGGAATAAGACCTACTATTGCGGCCATAGAAGCAGGTAAGACCATTGCTCTTGCCAATAAGGAAACACTGGTTACGGCAGGGCACATTATCATGCCTCTGGCAGCTGAAAAAAAAGTTTCCATTCTGCCTGTAGACAGTGAGCATAGTGCAATCTTTCAGTCCATGAATGGAGAAAACAGAAAAAGAATAAGTAAGATTCTTCTAACGGCTTCAGGAGGTCCTTTCAGAGGAAAGAAAAGAGAAGAACTTCTTACAATTACGGCAGAAGACGCCTTAAAGCACCCTAACTGGTCTATGGGCAAGAAGATTACCGTAGATTCTTCTACCCTTGTAAATAAGGGGTTGGAGGTAATTGAAGCAAAGTGGTTATTTGGTGTAGAACCTGAACATATAGAGGTCATTGTCCAACCTCAGAGTATTATCCATTCCATGGTGGAGTATGAGGACGGAGCAGTTATGGCCCAGCTGGGTATGCCGGATATGAAACTGCCTATTCAATATGCGCTCTTTTATCCTGACAGGAGGCCTATGGATGGAAAGCGGATCGACTTTTATGAGCTTGCATCCATTACCTTTGAAAAGCCTGATACAGAGACTTTTAAAGGACTTAGCATGGCTTATGATGCCATTGCCGTGGGCGGAAGCATGCCTACTGTGTTTAATGCCGCTAATGAAAAAGCTGTAAGTCTTTTTTTGAATAATAAAATCAGATTCCTTGAAATTTATGATTTCATTCAGGGAGCCATGGAAAATCATAAAGTAATAGCAAATCCTTCCGTAGATCAGATTCTGGGAGCGGAAGCTGCTGCTTATGAATTTATTGCCAGTCACAGGAGGATGTAAATTGGTAGTATCGATTATTCTGTTTATCATTATTTTTTGTGTGATTGTTGTTTCCCATGAGTTAGGGCACTTTTTAATTGCAAAGAAAAACGGGATCCGTGTGGTGGAATTCTTTATCGGTATGGGACCTACGCTGTTTTCTTTTGTAAGGGGAGATACCAAATATTCGTTGAAGCTTCTTCCTATAGGGGGCGCTTGTGTATTTGAAGGCGAAGACGGATTGGAAACGGAGAAAGGAGAACTGTCGGAGGGTGCCTTTCCCAATGCTCCTGTATGGTCGAGATTTGCCACTGTTTTTGCAGGACCTCTTTTCAATTTCCTTACCGCTTTTTTAATGGCAGTTGTTCTTGTATGGGCCTGCGGCGTCATGCTTCCTGTAGTCCAGACTGTAACGGATGGAGGAGCAGCACAGGCTGCCGGATTACAGGAAGGAGATATCATCTGTGAAATGAATGGTAAGCGAATTCATCTTCAGGACCAGATCTATTTCTTTTCGGCGGTCAATAAGGGAGAACCTTTTGATATTGTTTATCTTCGAGATGGTGAGAAGCATAATGTAACGCTGCAGCCTATCTTCAGCCAGGAGGATAACAGGTATTATATGGGGATTACCAGTGGAGAATCCCTTGAGTGCAGTGTGCCTCAGACTTTTCAATATGCATTTTATACCATGGAATATACTGTACAGTCTACGTTCAAAAGCCTCTCTATGTTAGTCAGAGGACAATTGACCCGGAATGATGTGTCAGGACCGGTAGGAATTGTCAAAGTAGTGGATGAAACTTATGATGTAGCAAAAGATTATGGCGTATCCAGTGTAATATTGTCTATGATCAACATTGCGCTGCTATTGTCTGTAAATCTGGGAATTATTAATCTCCTGCCTCTTCCGGCCCTTGATGGAGGAAGATTAGTATTTATACTGATAGAAGCAGTGAGAGGCAAACCCATCCCTCCGGAAAAAGAAGGAATGGTGCATTTAGGCGGAATGATGGCTTTGATGGTACTGATGGTATTAGTTTTATTTAACGATATAACCAAATTTTTCTAAACTTTATTATGAACAAGAGAGAGAATCCTGTACAAAATTACCAAAAGTGTACTTTTGGTAGTTTTGTATAATGGATTCTTTTTTTGTTTTATTCTATACTGAATCTTATCCATTCATGGTGTTATTTCAATATTCATTTAGTGATTCACTAATTTTCCAGACATGACAAGTCAAAAACCCCGCCCCGAGCAGCGGGACATCAAATTTGAAACACCTCAAGGAGCGGGGTATTTGACCAAAGGAGAAACTTATTATGAAGATTATTTCAGGTGTTTACTGGGATAGAGGGCAAAGAATCAGAAATGAGGATTCGCTCATTTTAGAACAGATCCTTACCAAAAAGGGAAGAGTGCTTTTGGCAGCCATAAGTGACGGAATCGGAGGACTTCCTGAAGGAGAAACAGCCAGCGGATTTATTTTGGAAAAGTTGTTTCAGAATTTTTACCATCGAATGCTGCCGCTGATAGAAAAAGGAAGAGGCGGGCGTTTTTTGGAAAGGAGCCTGCTGCGCTGTTTTTTTGAAACAAATCAGATGCTTAGGGGATATGCCAGGGGGAAGGGAATTAATTTGGGTGCAACTATTTCCGTACTTTTTATTTACAGAAGAAAATTTTTGGTGATGCATTTGGGAGACACCAGAATTTACAGGATATACGGTAGAAACAATATCGAACAGATAACAAAAGACCATGCGGCAGGGAATAATGGACTGACAAAATGCATGGGCAGCTTTGCCTATCAGACTCCTGATATCATTAAAGGCAGGATAGGAAAATCTGAGAGTTTTCTTTTATGTTCAGATGGATTTTATCACTATGCAAAAAAAGAAATGATCATGGAACTTTTAAATTTGCGGGAAGATTTTACCCAGGAGCAGATTGAAAAACGCTTAAGAGAACTGGCAGGATATGGGTCCAGAATGGGAGAACAGGATAACAGGTCGGCCCTTTATATACGGCTGACAACATAAGGAGGGATATAGGTGGTATGAAACAAATACTGTGTAATAAATATGAGATACTGAAGCGAATAGCAGAAGGCGGCATGGGTGTAGTCTATCTGGTAAAGGATTTGCATTTGAATAAGCTGGCAGCAGTAAAGGTCAGCAAGAATCCGGAAAATGGCAGAGAACGTGAGTTGATCATGAGTGAAATGGAGATGTTAAAGGAACTGTCTCACCCGGCCCTGCCGGCAATTACAGATTTTTTTGAAGAGGAAGATGCTATCTGTCTTGTGATGGAATATGTGGACGGCATTACACTGGAGCAGTACCTGCGCAGGTTCGGCAGGGTAGAAGTTGATCTGGCAGTCAAATGGGCAGTAGAGTTGACAGAAGTGCTTCAATATCTTCATACACGTACTCCATCGATTATTTACAGAGATCTGAAACCTTCCAATATTATGATACAGCCGGAGGGGAGATTAAAGCTGATTGATTTCGGCGCCGCCTTTGTCAGTGCCTATGGTCAGGAGAGGGAAGAGCTGGTTATGGGAACACCGGGTTATAGTGCGCCGGAACAATGGCAGAATGGAAGTGCAGGAAAAGCAAGCGATATATACGGATTAGGAGCAGTGCTGCATGAAATGCTGACAGGAATCAATCCCACCCGTTTTCCAGGGAAAAGGCGTCCTGTCAGAGAATATGATAAAAGTATTTCCAGGGAACTGGAAAAGATTATTGTCATCTGTACCAAAAGAAGACCGGGAGAACGGTATCAGTCTATGAAAGATCTGCAAAAAGCTCTGTGTGAATATGGAAAAAGAGGAAAAGTAAAGGAGTGGATATTTCGTGCAGAAAAGGGAGTTGGCGTAGCGCTGTTTTTGGCAGCAGGCATAAAAACACTATTACCCCTTGTACGGGGAGTAAAGGAATGGGAATTTCCTTTTCCTTATCTGTATTGGCCCATACTGTTGTTTGTCATTGCTTTTTTATACAAGTATCTGTTTTTAAGAAAGGTCAAAACCGGCGGAATATTAAAGAAACAGGAAAAGAGTATTTTTCTTACGGAAAAGAAATTTCCTGGAATCTATATATCGGGAATAGTGGCAGCTATCATAACGGGCGTTATGATACAGTGCCTGTGCTGCTTTCCGTCAGCGGCACAGGCGGGAAAAAACAGCCTTTGGGTAGAAATGCGGGATGAGCAGAACCGTAAACTTCTGCTAAAGGAAGGAGCTGTCTATCATACTGATGACAGGGTGAGACTGGAAATTCCGGCAGACAGGATGCCGGATGAAAGAGTAGCGCTGCAGCTGGTGGCCACAGGTGAAGGAGGATCAGTTTATGAGAGCAGGATTTTCCTGCTGAAAAGAAGAATGAAAGAGGAGAAACAGGAATTGCCTTTCTTTAGAGAATAGACTATACTTTAACTATTGGAGGGCAGGTTATGATAAGAGAAAAAACAAGAAAGATCAAAATCGGAGATAAGGTAATCGGAGGGGGAAATCCTATTCTGATACAGTCCATGACAAATACAAGAACGGAGGATGTGGAAGCAACAGTAGCACAGATCAGAAAGCTTACGGAAGCAGGCTGTGAGATCATTCGTTGCACAGTTCCCACATTAGAAGCAGCAGAGGCTGTTAAGGAGATCAAAAAACAGATTACGATCCCTCTTGTGGCGGATATACATTTTGATTATAAAATGGCAATTGCAGCTATAGAAAACGGTGCAGATAAAATAAGAATCAATCCCGGGAATATCGGTGGAAGAGATAAAGTAGAGGCAGTTGTTAAAGCGGCCAAGGAAAGAAACATTCCTATCCGTGTAGGTGTGAACAGCGGTTCCCTTGAAAAGGAACTGGTAGAGAAATATCATGGGGTGTGTGCAAAGGGAATTGTGGAGAGCGCACTTGATAAGGTACATATGATAGAGGAATTTGACTATCAGAATATGGTTATCAGCATCAAGTCTTCTGATGTTATGATGTGTGTAAAAGCCCATGAACTTTTGGCAGCTAAGACGGATTATCCTCTTCACGTAGGAATCACAGAGTCGGGAACTTTGATCAGCGGCAATATTAAATCTTCCATTGGACTTGCATTGATCCTGAACCAGGGAATCGGAGATACCATTCGGGTTTCCCTGACAGGAGATCCCATAGAAGAGATTAAATCAGCCAAACTGATTCTTCGTACTCTGGGTCTTAGAAAAGGAGGAATTGAAGTGGTGTCATGTCCTACCTGTGGCAGGACAAAGATTGATTTAATAGGACTTGCCAATCAGGTAGAAACTTTGGTCGCAGGATATCCCCTGTCCATTAAAGTGGCTGTTATGGGATGTGCGGTAAACGGTCCGGGAGAAGCCAAGGAAGCAGATATCGGAATTGCAGGAGGTATTGGCGAAGGACTTCTCATTAAAAAGGGCGAAATCGTAAGGAAAGTTCCGGAAGAAGAATTGCTTGCCGTGTTAAAATATGAATTGGATCACTGGACGGATGCGGAAGAGAAGGGATAAGATATGGCAAAGCAGTTTTTTGACGTATTTCCCAGTTTAAAGCTGGATAAGAAAAATCAGGAGCTATTTGAACAGGTAACAGTGGAGAAGGTTTCTGCAACAAAAAGCAGAGACCTGATTCGTGTTACCTTTGTTTGTGAGCATCTGATCCACAAGGAAAATGTTCTCAAGGTAGAGGAACAGATCAAAAACCAGTTTTTTGCTAACCACAGTGTCAGGGTAAAGCTTTATGAAAGGTTTCATCTTTCCAGCCAGTATACACCGGAAAAACTGATGGATGTTTACAAGGACAGTATTCTTTTAGAACTTCGGAACTACAGTCCTGTGGAATATAATATTTTTAAGAGTGCTGATATTCTTTATCCTTCTGCAGAAGAAATAGAACTGACAGTGGAGGATACGGTACTTGCAAGAAGCAAAGTAGACGAGCTTGTGAGGATCCTTGAAAAAATCTTGAATGAAAGATGCGGATTTAACGTAAGGATTTCTGTTCAGTATAAGGAAAAGAAAACAGGGAGATATAAGGAGGAAGATGATTTTAAGGTTGCCAGACAGGTGGCGGAAATTGCTTCCAAGGCAAAGGGTTCTTCCGAAAGCGTGGGAAATAAGGAAGAAGAGACAAAAGAACAAAATCCTGTAGAGATAAAGAAAGAAGAAGGTATAGCAGCCAGTACGGGAAGAGTGTCTGCATCAGACGGTGTTATAAGGAAAGGCTTAAAAAGGAAGGGCGAGTTTTCCAAGAGTGAATGGAAACGTCCGGTTAAGCATTCAGAGAACCCGGATGTTCTGTATGGCAAGGATTTTGAAGATGAGGCAATGCCCATAGAAGAAATTATCGGTGAGATAGGTGAAGTAGTTATCCGGGGTAAGATCATTCATTTTGACCAACGGGAAATTAAAAATGAAAAGACCATATTGATGTTTGACGTAACGGATTTTACTGATACGATGACCATTAAGATATTTGTGAGAAATGATCAGGTATCTGAAATCAAAGAAGGAATTAAAGAAGGGGCTTTTGTCAAATTAAAAGGGATTACTATGATGGACAAATTTGACAAAGAGCTTACCATCGGTTCCCTTATGGGAATAAAGAAAATTCCTGATTTTACTACTTCAAGAAGTGATAACAGCATTAGAAAGAGAGTAGAACTCCATTGTCATACCAAAATGAGTGATATGGACGGTGTTTCCGAAGCCAAGGATATTGTTAAACGTGCTTATAAGTGGGGACATCCGGCTATTGCCATTACAGACCATGGAGTAGTACAGTCTTTCCCGGATGCTAATCATGTATGGGAGGATTTGTGGAAAGCGGAAAAGAATAAACGGAAGGAAGCAGGAGAATCAAATCCCGATAAGCAGGATTTCTTTAAGATTATCTATGGAATGGAGGCATATCTGGTAGATGATTTGAAGGAAATCGTAACAGGAGATACGGGATTAGATCTGACTTCCGATTTTGTAGTATTTGATATTGAAACAACAGGTTTTTCCCCTGTCAATAACAGGATTATTGAAATTGGTGCGGTAAAGATTTCAGGGGGTACTATTGTGGACAGATATTCTTCCTTTGTGAATCCCCAGGTACCGATACCTTTTAGAATACAGAAGCTTACCGATATTAATGATACCATGGTGGTGGATGCGCCTGTCATTGAAGATGTACTGCCGGAATTTTTAGACTTTTGTAAGAACGCCGTACTGGTAGCTCATAACGCTAATTTTGATATGAGTTTTATTATAGAAAATGCGGGCAGACAGGGTATCAAAAGAGAGTTTACCTATGTAGATACATTAGGTCTGGCAAGAGTCCTGCTAACGAATCAGGCAAAGTATACATTGGATGCTGTGGCAAAAACACTGGGGATTTCCCTGGAGAATCATCACAGAGCAGTAGATGATGCAGAGTGCACAGCAGAAATCTTTATTAAATTTCTTTCAATGCTGAAGGAATCAGGGATTGATACTCTTGCCAAAGTAAATGACCTTGGAGCTTCCAGTCCGGATATTGTCAAGAAAATGACCAGCTATCATGCTATTTTGCTGGCCCAGAATAATATCGGAAGAGAAAATCTTTACAGGCTGGTGTCGGAATCCCATTTAAACTATTTTGCAAGGCGCCCCAGAGTGCCTAAAAGCCTTTTGATGAAATATCGGGAAGGTTTGATCTTAGGAAGCGCCTGTGAAGCAGGGGAGCTGTATCAAGCCCTTTTGGAGGGAAAGTCAGATTCAGAAATTGCCAGAATCGTTAACTTCTATGACTATCTGGAAATCCAGCCTCTTGACAATAATCAGTTTATGATAGAATCTGAGAGAATCTCCACGGTAAATAATATGGAAGATCTGAAAAATCTCAACCGCAGGATCGTGGAACTGGGAGAGGAATTTGGAAAGCCTGTAGTTGCTACTTGTGACGTCCATTTTCTGGATCCGGAAGATGAGGTATATAGAAGAATCATCATGGCGGGAAAAGGATTTGAAGATGCTGACAAACAGGCGCCTCTTTACCTTAGAACCACTGAGGAAATGCTAAAGGAGTTTGAATATCTCGGCAGTGATAAGGCAGAGGAGGTGGTGATCACCAATACGAATAAGATTGCAGACCGTATTGATGTAATATCACCGGTAAGGCCGGACAAGTGTCCTCCGATCATTCCTGACAGTGACAAAACACTAAAGGAAATCTGCTATAGTAAGGCTCATGAGCTGTATGGAGAAGAGCTTCCCCAAATAGTGGAAGCAAGGCTGGAAAAGGAACTGAACTCCATTATCAATAATGGGTTTGCGGTTATGTATATCATCGCACAGAAACTGGTATGGAAATCGGTGGAAGACGGATATCTGGTAGGCTCCCGTGGTTCAGTAGGTTCTTCCCTGGTAGCCTTTATGGCAGGAATTACGGAAGTTAATTCTTTAAGCGCTCATTACAGGTGTCCCAACTGTCATTATTATGACTTTGATTCACCTGAAGTAAAAGCATTTGCAGGAAACGCAGGCTGTGATATGCCGGATAAGGATTGTCCGGTATGCGGCAGACCCCTTACGAAAGACGGATTTGATATTCCTTTTGAAACATTCTTAGGATTTAAAGGGGATAAGGAGCCGGATATTGACCTGAATTTTTCCGGAGAATATCAGAGTAAGGCGCATAAATACACAGAAGTTATCTTTGGGGCAGGCCAGACCTATCGTGCAGGAACCATCGGCACCCTGGCGGATAAGACGGCTTTTGGATATGTAAAGAATTACTATGAGGAACGGGAAAAGACAAAAAGAAACTGTGAGATCAACCGAATTGTCTTAGGATGCACCGGCGTCAGAAGAAGTACGGGGCAGCACCCCGGCGGAATTATTGTACTGCCGGTAGGAGAGGATATTAATTCTTTTACACCTGTGCAGCATCCTGCCAATGATATGACGACAGATATTGTAACAACACACTTTGATTACCATTCCATTGACCACAATCTGTTAAAGCTTGATATACTGGGACATGATGATCCTACCATGATCCGTATGCTGCAGGATCTGACAGGCATAGACCCCACAACCATTCCTCTGGATGATCCACAGGTCATGTCACTGTTCCAGAATACTTCTGCCCTTGGCATTACACCGGATCAGATAGACGGTTGTCCCGTAGGTTCTCTGGGTGTTCCCGAATTTGGTACGGATTTCGTCATCCAAATGCTTTTGGATACGAAGCCTAAATCTTTATCGGATTTGATCAGAATTTCCGGTTTGGGACATGGAACCGATGTATGGCTGGGAAATGCCCAGACCCTTATTTTAGAGGGAACGGCTGATATTTCTTCCTGTATCTGCTGTCGTGATGATATTATGATCTATTTGATCAACAAAGGTGTAGACAGTGCATTGTCTTTTACCATTATGGAGAGCGTCCGTAAAGGAAAGGGACTGAAGCCGGAGTGGGAAGAGGCAATGAAGGAAAAGGATGTGCCGGATTGGTATATCTGGTCATGTAAGAAAATCAAGTATATGTTCCCGAAAGCTCACGCAGCAGCTTACGTTATGATGGCGTGGCGTATTGCTTACTGCAAAATCAATTATCCCCTGGCTTATTATGCGGCCTTCTTTTCTATACGAGCCAAAGCCTTTTCCTATGAATTAATGTGTCAGGGGCAGCAGCACTTGGAAAATGTCATGGCAGACTACAAAAGAAGGGAAGATACTCTTTCCCAAAAGGAACAGGCATCTTATAGGGATATGAAGATCGTGCAGGAAATGTATGCCAGAGGATTTGAATTCATGCCTATTGATATTTTTAAGGCTCATTCCCGGAACTTCCAGATTATGGATGGAAAACTGATGCCCTCTTTAAGCAGTATTGACGGACTGGGAGAAAATGCGGCAGATGCCATTGTAGAAGCAGCTAAAAACGGTCCCTTCTTGTCAAAGGATGATTTCAGGCAAAGGACTAAGGTATCAAAGACCATTATTGACCTGATGGCAGAACTGAATCTTCTTGGAAAACTGCCGGAATCCAACCAGATCAGTTTGTTTGACCTTGTATAATCACTTGAGTGGTAACAGTTCAGCCATGAACGTATTAACAAGCCGTGTGTGGGTGCTTGCACACAAAGCACTGATTGTAAATGCGTTCATGAGCGGAGCGCCCGCACATGAAATAAAAAATAAGCTGCGAAGCGGCGGCGGATGCGTAGCAGACGTTTTTATGAATGGGAGGACGGAACTGGTACCTTGAATATATATGCTGGTGAAAAATACGATGGCAATTGCATGACAGATGACCAGCAGGCAGATAATATTTTATGTGGAGGTAAATACGTTATGACATATATCAAAAATATAGAGCATGAAAAAATATTAACATTAAAGGATGAAATTTCCGTACAACAGAAAATGATAGTCAGCAAAACGCTGGTACAGAATGAATCTGTTAGTATCACCTTGTTTGCCTTTGCAAAAGGAGAGGAAATCAGTACGCATGAATCCACGGGAGATGCCATGGTCTATGTGTTGGAAGGTGTCGGAAGATTTACCGTTGGAGGGAAAGACTATATTTGTAAGGCCGGAGAAACGCTGATCATGCCAGCCGGGATTCCCCATGCAGTTTATGGAGAAGAGGATTTTAAATGGATGCTGACAGTGGTATTTCCGAAGGTGGAGCACTGAGTTTTTCTCCGCATTGCTGGGGACAAAATTCTTAAGAACAGGATTTGTTGAGCTCATGTTTAGCCGTATAATGTGAGCAGACATGGTTTATGCCCCCTTTAGTAGGTTTTGTTGTGGTGACTTAATTCTGCTAAAGGGCTATGGATCGACTAAATAAAAAGTGTAAAGTCCCTGATAATTCAATAGACTTTACACTTGGTTTTGTGTGATATATATGTAATTGAGATTATGCTTTTGGGTCAGTTCAATGAAATTCTCGGCTATTAACTGAATATTTTTATCAGTGGTATTTTCAATATGCAATTCAATACTTGTTGTGCGTCTTTCTATTTCTTGAATATTTGTTTTAATGCCTTGTATTTCAGAAAGAATCAAATCAAGTTTTTCACTGTCTGTCATATTATCACCGCCTTCATTCACACGAGCAACGAGCCAAGTGACTGTTGCATTATTACATGTTATTAAGTAGATACAGTATATCACAACCAAGGGGCAAAGTCTATTTAATTATCAAGGTATTTTGTCAGATAATGAGCGAATTAGATAAGGTTATTCCAGACAAATAAAAAATTCCTGAAACCCGCATAAATGCTGAGCCTCAAGAACTTTTCAGGGTTGGGCTGTTTATAAACAGTCGCAGCTCGTAGGGGAATCGAACCCCTGTTTCCGCCGTGAGAGGGCGGCGTCTTAACCGCTTGACCAACGAGCCATACGATTACTAAATGTAACGTACTTGCTTATTTTAGTATAAGTTGCAGGAGAATGCAAGTAAAATTTTGAATTTCTTCAAATTTATTTTGAAGGGAGTAAATGCAGAAAGTATTTATCAATTTTTCTTAAGAATAAATTGCATTATGATTTAGGGCGTCAAAATATGGAACAGCCATTTGATGGCAAATTGCACAAAAGAATTCGTGCGTACTCCGTTGCACGGATCATTCCGCCAAACCTCCCAAAACGAAAATCGTGTTCAGCAAAGGCTTCCACGATTTTTGAGTTTCGGCTCCATCGTGCAAAAGTCGTTTGCCCAAATCTCTTTTGTGTAATTTGCCATGCAACAGTTACAATTAGAGCTTTCGACACTCTAGTCATTATGAAGCACATCAGTTATACTGAATAATAAAAGATTAAATCATAAATTACGAACAGGGGATAGTATATGTTTAGAGAAATGAGAAGAAACAAACAATTTTTGGAAGAGAGCAGAACAATTCAAATTCTGCAGAATGGAACCGCCGGTGTACTGGCGCTTTTGGGAGATGAGGATTATCCTTATGCCGTTCCCCTCAGCTATGTGTATGAAGACAATAAAATATATTTTCATGGGGCAAAGAGCGGTCATAAAATTGATGCGATCAGACAACATGATAAAGCATCCTTCTGTGTGATAGAGAAAGATGAAATTGTGCCGGAAGAGTATACTACATATTTTAGGAGTGCAATTGCTTTCGGAAAAATAAAAATATTGGAGGATGAAGTTGAAGTTCGGAATGCAGTCACGTTGCTGGCAGAAAAATATTATCCTGATGATGGAGAAGATAACCGCATAAGAGTAATTGATCATGCATGGGATCGGCTCTGTATGATGGAACTTAAGATAGAACATATAACTGGAAAAGAGGCAATAGAACTTGTTCGCTCAAAATAAGTTCTATTGCCATGAGAGTTAGATCAGATCATATAGTGCATGTGCCAGACCATCGTGATCATTATCATATGCAGTAATGGTAGTGGCGGCTGTTTTGATATCATCGCTTCCATTTACCATAGCAATTCCCATGCCCGATGCTTCAATCATGGAAATATCATTCTCAGCATCGCCGGCAGCTACGGAAAGGGCTTGATGGATTCCAAGGATTTCACATAATTTTTTTACGGCAGTGCCTTTTCCGGAAGCAGATGGAAAGATTTCCAGATAGTAAGGGTTGGAATAAATCATGGTAATCCCTTCAGCTTCAGCCCATGGCAGAAGGGATTTGCGGAAAGCTTCCATTTTTTCAGGGTTATGAAGCTCAATGGCAATGCATTTGCAGGCGCCGCATTCCTGTATCTCCTTTGCATCTTTGCTGTATATAACAGGTGTTTTGATTACCCGGCGGTAGTAGTGCAGTTCTTCATCATCAACAGGAGAAATGATATGAGTATCCGTATAAGTGTGAATATGAAGATTCTGTTTTTTAGCTTCTTCCATCAGATGAAGAACCTGTTTATATGTCAGAGCAATGCGATATAGAGTTTTTCCTGTTTGACAATCCAGAATCTGACCTCCATTGTAACCAATCAGATATATGCCGGGATAATCTAAATGGAGTTCTCTTTTTACATCGCCCACACTGTTGATATCTCTTCCGGAACAGAGTACCAGTTTGTGGCCGGCATTTGTCCAGGCAGTTAAGATTTCCCTGGTGTAATCACTGATCTGCTTGTGAGAATCCAGCAAAGTACCATCTAAATCTGTAAACAAAATCTTAGTTTTCCTGTAATCGGAAGGATGTTTTTTCATATCTTCATGCTTCCTTTTTAAACAGGTAAGAACTTCTTCGGGAATAACCAGCTTTCCATAACCAACGGCCAGGTCGAGCCCCGGTTTGGCATTGCCATGAAAGTCGGATCCGCCACTGATACATAAATCATATTTGGCAGCTAGCCTTCGCATTTCCCGTTCGTCTCCCTGAGAATAAGTGCTGTAAATGGCTTCGATGCCTACCAGTCCCATATCTTTTAAGGTAGCAGTCAGTTTATCCAGTCTTGAACTGCTCATATGATAGAGGATGGGATGAGCCAGAATGGGAATTCCCCCGGCTTTTAAAATAATTTCCACTGCCCGCATAGGCGTGATTTTTTTCCTTGGAACAAAGCAGGGGCAGTTATCGCCGATATAGCGGTCAAAAGCCTCTTTAAGACTTTTCGTATAACCATGATTTAAAAGATACTTGGCATAATGAGAACGTGTAATAACGCTGTCAGGAAATTCACTGACCAGTTCTTCATAGGTAACGGGTATTCCGTATTCTGTAAGGCGTCTGCACATTTCTTTGTTGCGGATAAGTCGTCCGTTTACAAAGTTAATCAGTCTTCGTTTAAAAAAGTCACTATTATGATCGATATAAAGTCCTACGATATGAATGTCTTTTCCTTCATATTCAGAGGAAAACTCAATGCCGGGAATTACCTCTATAGGCTTTCCTTCGGTGGCTTTTAAAGCTTCATCAATTCCATCGGTAGTATCGTGATCCGTCAGGGCAAAAGCAGTAAGCCCTTTTTCAAGGGCGTATTCAACAAGCTCTGTAGGAGTATAACTGCCGTCTGATTTGGTGGAATGTACATGTAAATCTACAATATTCATACTTAATTATCTTCTTCGTCAGTCTGTTTTGTATAAATAGTACGTTTTCTGGCCATTTCATCACTTTCCAGATATTCATCATAAGTGGTGATTTTATCGATGATGGTACCGTCTGACAGGATTTCTATAATGCGGTTTGCAGTAGTCTGTACGAACTGATGGTCATGACAGGAGAACAGTGCCACACCGGGGAACTTGATAAGCCCGTTATTTAATGCAGTAATGGATTCCATGTCAAGGTGGTTGGTAGGTTCATCCAGAATCAGACAGTTAGCGCCGCTGATCATCATTTTGGAAAGAAGACATCTTACTTTTTCACCACCGGAGAGAACTTTTACCTTTTTTACACCATCTTCACCGGCAAACAGCATACGACCTAAAAAGCCGCGTACATAAGTGACATCCTTAATGGCGGAATATCCCGTCAGCCAGTCCACGATAGTATAATCATTATCAAATTCTTCCGTGTTGTCTTTGGGGAAATAGGCCTGGGAAGTAGTAACGCCCCATTTATAGGATCCTTCGTCCGGTTCTATCTCGCCCATCAGAATTCTGAACAGAGTGGTTTTAGCAAGCTCATTGCCGCCTACAAAAGCGATCTTATCATCATGTCCCACAGTAAAGGAAATATTGTTCAACACTTTTTCACCATTGATGGTTTTAGAGATATTCTCTACAAAAAGGACTTCGTTGCCGATTTCGCGTTCAGGACGGAAATCGATGTAGGGATATTTACGGCTGGAAGGTTTGATTTCATCCAGCTCAATCTTTTCAAGAGCACGCTTACGGCTGGTTGCCTGCTTGGATTTGGAAGCATTAGCAGAGAAGCGGGAAATGAATTCCTGTAACTCTTTGATCTTTTCTTCTTTTTTCTTGTTGGCTTCTTTCATCTGCTTAACAAGAAGCTGACTGGATTCATACCAGAAATCATAATTACCTGCATAGAGCTGTATTTTACCATAATCGATATCAGCAGTGTGAGTACATACTTTATTTAAGAAATAACGGTCATGGGAAACTACAATAACTGTATTTTCAAAATTGATAAGGAATTCCTCAAGCCATGCAATGGCGTCTAAATCAAGGTGGTTGGTAGGCTCATCCAGAAGCAGGATATCGGGATTGCCGAAAAGCGCTTTAGCCAGCAGAACCTTTACCTTTTCGTTACCATTTAAATCTTTCATAATAGAATAGTGGTATTCAGTACCGATGCCAAGGCCATTCAACAGCATGGCAGCGTTGGATTCCGCATCCCATCCGTCCATTTCCGCAAATTCCCCTTCCAGTTCACTTGCACGGATTCCGTCTTCATCGGTGAAATCTTCCTTGGCATAAATGGCATCCTTTTCTTTCATGATATCGTAAAGACGCTCATTTCCCATAATAACTACATCCATAACAGGATATTCATCATACTTGAAATGATCCTGCTCAAGAACAGATAAACGCTGGCCGGGGGTCATGGCAATGTCTCCGTTCGT
>CAZTKJ010000043.1:0-24644 GCA_964614185.1 uncultured Lachnospiraceae bacterium | reverse complement strand
CGATTCAAATACACAAGGCTATGTATCTTATAATCTGACTTTTCAACATTTTATGAAATATGTAGACAAGTATCATATTTTTGGAGAGGATGCCGCAGATGAGATCGAATATGGCCTGGGTTCTGTCTACCCCATGCCGGGAGGGCTGAAAGAGAATGTTTACTGGTTTTGCGGCGAAGAAGCAATGATACGGCAGATAGAAGGAGAAAAGCGGGCATATGCCTTTTTGGAGGATTATAGGAAAAGACTTGCCGGAGGACAGAGACTGCCATTTATGGTTGATATTCTAAACTGTGACCGTGGCTGCCTTTATGGAACGGGTATTGAAATAACTAAAAATGATTCCGAAGATAACTTTTATAATCTGCATAAAATAAGAAAAGCCTGTAAGAAAAACAATGATACAGACCCGTTTTCCCTAAAACTTACTCCAAAACAGCGGTTAGAACAGCTTAACCGGCAGTTTGCGGAATTGGATATCCGGGATTTTATACGGAGTTACACCGATAAATCAAGCAGCATTTCCCTTCGTGATCCAAGCGAAAAGGATTTGGATACTATTTTCGTCTTGATGAATAAAAACGACCCGGAAAAAAGGATTATTAACTGCGGGGCATGCGGCTATGGAAATTGTCGTGAAATGGCAGCGGCAATTTATAATGGAAGCAATATACCACAAAACTGTGTGCACTTTATGAAGGATGAAATACATAATTTTTCTGTTCAGTTGAAGAAACAGAATGCGGAATTGAGGCGAGCTATTCAGGAAGAAAAAAACGGGGAAGTGTTTATTAACCAAATGATACGTGCTTTTGCAAAAAGCATTGATATCAAAGATCAATATACAAAGGGACATTCCTTCAGGGTTGCGGAATATACCAAAATGATCGCAGGCAAAATGGGATATACAGGTAAAACGCTGGAAAATATATATTATATTGCACTGCTTCATGATATTGGAAAGGTTGTGATTCCGGAAGAAATTCTAAACAAGCCAGGAACGCTGACAGACGATGAATTTGAAACAATTAGAAAACATGCACAATATGGCTATGATATTCTCAAGGAAATTGACTGCCTGCCGAATCTGGCATTAGGAGCCGGATACCACCATGAACGTATAGACGGAAGGGGGTATCCAAACGGAAAACAGGCAGAAGAAATTCCGCAAATTGCTAAGATTATCGCTGTTGCAGATACATTTGATGCCATGCATTCAACCCGCCCATATAGGGAAAGAATGCCAATGGAAAATATTATAGCCGAGTTAAAACGGGTTGTCGGCACTCAATTGGATAAGGACATTGTAAATATTCTTTTGGAACTTATTACGGAGGGTGCCTTTACAGCAGAAGATCAATATGATAGAGAATGCAATTAAAGGGAGTGTCGCAAAATAACTAATTTCCAGTTATGGAGCGGCACTCCTTTTGATACGGTCCGTCTGGTATCAAACTGCGAAGAACTATTCTGCTTGCATTTCTTTCTCTTCCCGTCTTCCTTCAAGATATTCCCTGATTTGTGCTTTTTTTGCCTGTCTTTTTATTCTGAACACTGCTGCCAGATGATGAATTACTGTTCGTAACATATGTATTAGGGCTGCCACAGCAATTTCCGTTTTCGTCAAAAATCAATTCATCGTTCACAACTCTTGCTCCCTGAGCATTCCAAAATGCAGTCGCCATCCGCTTACTAATCGGTATATGTGCCAAATTCTTTTCCAGCAGCTCGGCTTCTTCCGGATTATTTACGCATTTTTCCAAATACACGGGTGATATTGTTACCTTATAATTCCTGGCATTGAGGCATTCATATTTACTTTTCAGGTAATCAAAATACTCTTGCGCATTCGTGTATTTTTTCCCCGCTGTTCCCTCTGTTTCCTGTTTCCCCATTATTTCTTTTTTGGATAAATCATGTCTGCTTTCATACACATTATTGTAAGCGCTATCAATTCCTGTTATTGCCATAATGTTGTCCTCCATATAAAACTGTTTTTATTTTCTTTATCGCCAATCTACATAGTTTTTTCATAGATTTGACACGAAATATGCCATTTATGGAGTGAAATTCCCATTTACCAAACACGTTATCAGTCCTCCGGCCTGCCTATGGAAATAAGAAACCGCACATCGGCATAATAAATACCGAAGACATTCTTTTTCAATTTTCTATAATTCATTGATTGTTTCTGTTATCGCCATGTTCCGAATACGTTTCGAGGGAACATAAACTGCAGCAACAGCAGAAATAATGTCAAACACTACAATAATGCAAAGTAATTTTAATGGCAGGCCCCATGCAGTTCCAATATATCGTGTGATTAGCTTAATATGCAGGAAGCGGCTCAGAAAGATTCCAATCCCGCATCCGACCGCTAGACCGGAAAAGGCATAAGTAAAGGCTTCCGCGGCAATCATTCGTGTAAGCTGTCCACTATCCATGCCGACGGCCCGCATGGCACCATATTGTTTTATTCTTGCATTCACGCTCATGGAAATACTGTTGATGATGTTAAATATTGTAATCATGGCAATGATTCCCAAAAAACTGTATAAAACAACCTGCGCTGCCAGATATGTACTGGCATCGCTCTGATTATTTTCGCGGCAATCATAAAAAATGATATCATTTCCAATAAGACCGCTAATTTGTCGTACTGTCATATCAGTAGCATTGTCATCTAACTGTATGCCGATCAGAGTGTAATTCTGTTCCCCTGTCAGCCACTCAAAGGCTTCCTGAGAACAGATTACGGTATATTCACTGGACCATACACCGTTGGATATGGCACATGCAATTTTGACTTCTTTTCCTGCAATCCGGACAGTATCTCCGACTTTTAACGGATTATCCTTATTGTAGACTGTCATAACCTGTTCCGTACTTCCATGGATCGCCGCTATATCCCCCTCAACCACGCTTTCTACTGAACAATCCAGTAAAAATTCACTGTAGGATACAAGATTAACATGGTCAATCCCCTCTCTCGAAGAAACAGCAGGAATATTACCCATGTATGAGCTTCCGTAAATATGTTCTACTCCTAAAATTGCACTGATCTCATTAAATACTTTCTGATCCAGTGCAAGTGCATTGGCAAAACCATTGAGTGTAATATCCGGATTCCATGTCCGCATAGATGGCAGCAATTCATATGCAAAATCCAATCCCACCGAAAAACATAAAAGCAGAATGATGCTGAGGGAAAAACTTGCAGTCATCAGAAACCAGTTTTTCTTAGACGATATTGCATGATAAACTCCCAATGTCTGTTCAACCCTGCCCAAATGCATCTTTGAGGTTCGCTGCATGGAAGCGGCATTCACCTCATTGGAGGAAACCGCAGCCATCGGTGAAACTTTAGCAGCACGATTGGCGGGAGCTTGTGCCGCTAACAAAACGGTTGCAACTCCAACTACCGCCCCACAAATAAACCCAATGGGACTAAGCGCAAATACCGGCGTTGCCGCAAACTCACCCCCAATACTATAACGCAGCAGTGCACAAACTCCCCAGCTGATTGCCGTTCCCAGGATTATTCCAACCGGAACAGCCGTCTTGCACCAATTAAGCGCTTCCAGCCGTACAAACCGGATAATCTGCTGACGGCTTGCACCAATACAGCGCATCATGCCAAAGAATTTAGTCCGCTGAGCCACATTACTGTTCATGCTTCCGGAAATCATCAGCACTCCGGCTAAAAGTACTAATACAAATAAAATAGCCGCTATTTGATAAAAGCCATGCACGGATGTATTTCTGCTTTGCCCTGTTATACCCATAATGGCAGAATTTTCGAAAATACTTTCCTTTGGCAGATTATATTGCTTCTGCATTTCGGACATTGCCTTAGAAGCTTTTGCTGCGCTTTGAAACTGTACATAACAGACTGGGTTGGCTGTGATACCGTTTCTTTCCATAACCGCAGTAAAAGCCGGTTGTGTCATGTATACTGCAACCAGATAAGTCTGCCCTTGAAAATATTCCTTATCGTCTGAGCCAAAACCGGACACGATAAAGTCGGCATTTCCTGCAGGAGTATATAAGGTCACTCTATCGCCAAGTTGTACATTCAAAGCAAGTTTTGCATTGGAACTAAGCACTACTTCATTGTCACTTTTGGGATAACTCCCCTCCTCCATACCGTGTGCAAGCAAGGTCATATATGTCTCATCGGTTCCATACAGGGCAGCGCTCCTTTCGTTGATATAGTATGGCTGGTCTACATCAATGTTAAAAACTTCCGACCAGCCCACAGCAGTAACATCAAAGCGCTGGCTTATTTCTTCCGTAATGTCAGGAGAAATATTTTCCAACCGGATATGCCAGCTTCCATGCTTATCCTGCATATAGGTATTTTCTGCCTGAATTGTCATATCCGCCACACTGAAAATTGTTGTCACAAGAAACACCGAAATGATGATACATAGTATTATCATACGATTCTGCCGTTTCCTTACTTTTGCAGAAATCGGAATAAGGCTGAGATAGCTTTTCATTCGCTGCACCTCCCCAGATCAGTCAGTACACCGTCTGACACCTGCAGTACCCGGTCCGCAGTCTGTGCAATGCTGTGGTTATGGGTAATCATAATGATAGTCTGCTCATATTTTTTCGATGCCTGTTTTAACAACGCTATGACCTCCCTGCTGTTTTGTGAGTCCAGGTTCCCTGTAGGCTCATCCGCAAGGATCAGTGCCGGACGTGTGATAAGGGCACGCCCAATCGCCACTCTCTGTTGCTGTCCGCCGGATAACTGGCTGGGCAGATGGTTCCGACGTTCCTTTAAATTCAATACACCAAGCAGCTCCTCCAGATATTTCTCATCCGGCTTCTGATAATCAAGCAATACCGGGAAGATGATATTCTGCTCGACAGTCAATTCTGGAATCAGATTAAATGCCTGAAAGATAAAACCGATATTCCTTCGGCGAAAAATCGTAAGATTTCTTTCTTTCATGGAAAAAGTATCCTTGCCATCAATCAGCACCTTACCCGATGTAGGCGTATCAAGTGCGCCTATCATGTTAAGCAACGTACTCTTACCGGAGCCGGATTCCCCGACAATTGCTACATACTCACCTTTCGGAACAGCAAAACTGACATTCTTTAACGCTTGCACGGCTGTCTCACCGCTGCCGTATGTCTTACAAATTTTATTAACTTCTAATAAGTTCATAGTGAAGACACCTCTTTCTCAATCATTTTGTTCCGGGAAGAATGCTTGCTTTAGACATCCTTCCCATACTTTGAAAGAATAGCATATGAATACTACAGCAAAGCTACAGTAAGACTACAATTTTGTAAGAAAAGGCGTAACAAGTTACGCCCAAAAATTCATTACAAAGGTTGTTCCAACGCCTAACCGACTGTCAACATTAATCGTACCACCATGGGCTTCAATCACTGATTTTGCAAGAGGCAACCCAAGGCCTATGCCCTGCGTATCTTTGGAATACCTGCTGCGGTAAAACCTTTTGAATATATGATGCAGATCCTCCGTATGAATACCTTGCCCATTGTCTTTTATTGTTATCTGTATAAAGGATGCAGACTTCCCCCATTCAATCCATACGCTGTCGCCTTTTTTTGTATGATCAAGGGCATTTTTTACTATATTGCTGAGTGCTTCCATAATCCAGCTCCGGTCACAAAAAAAAGAAAGAGAGTCATTACCCGACAGGATAATCTCCTTTCTCTCTTGTCCGATTCGAAAAGAAAACTGCTTTTTCACATCTGCCATCATTTCCAAAATATTTTCCTGCTTTTTCTCTACCATAATAGTTCCGGCATCAAATTTCGCAATCTTCAAAAGATTCTGCACTAACGTTTCTATCCTGTCAAGTTCCTGCTCCGACAGATGGGAAAATTCTCTGACTGTTGGCATATCATCCGTCTCGACCCCTGTCTGTATAATACCATTATAGATATTAAGGGCTGCAAGCGGCGTTTTTAACTGATGGGAGATATCCGATATGGTATCCTGCAAAAATTTCTTTGATTTCCCTTCATTTTCTGCCTGCGCATTCAAAATAGCTGCCAGGGAATTTACTTCATGAAACAGTCTGTATAATTCCCCCTCATCATCGCACTCGATTCTGGCACTCCGGTCACCGGAAATATATTCTCTGATCTGCGCCACGGCATCTTCCATAATTTTGTTCTCTTCCTTAAAATATCTGTAACAGAACACAAGTACCACAGTCCCCATGCTAAGAATACAGAACAGTGTATACAAAGCATGCTGCTCCGTTTTCAAGATTATAAGTATCACAGAAACTATAAAAAATACCGATATGCACAATAAAATTTGTATAAACAATGACTTTACTTTTCGATTCGTTAATATTTTCATTCCTCACCTCAATCATCTATATTCCATTTATAGCCCATGCCCCGGACAGTCACAATCTTCTGTGGTTTTCCCGGATCATCCTCAATTTTCATGCGGAGTCTGCGGATATATACAGTGAGTGCCTTATTATCAATATAATTCTCGTCACAATCCCACAGTCTTCCCAGAATCTGCTCCTGGGAAAGCACCACACCCGGATTTTCCATAAACAGACAGAGCAGTTTGTATTCATTTGAAGTCAGGTCAAGCAGTTCTCCTTTTTTGTATCCTTCCCCTTTCAACCTTTGCAAAATGATGCCATTGGAACTCAATTCTGTGTCCGGCTGATTGAAATTGTCGCTCCTGCGAAGCAGGGCGTTGATTCTTGACAGGAACACCGCCAGTTTAAAGGGTTTTGTAATATAGTCATCTGCTCCAATGTCAAGCCCCATAATAATGTCCGTTTCTTCATCTGCAGCAGTCAGGAAAATAATGGGAATCTTTGAAGTCTGACGAATCCTTTTGCAAATATCGAAACCGGAGCCGTCAGGGAGCGATACATCCAGAATCACCAGGTCATATTTTCCATTTATCCATAATGCTTCGGCTTCAAGGTTTGTACGCGCTATATCTATTTCATATCCCTGTTTTTTCATAGCAAAAGAAAGACCGTTAATCAGACTCAGGTCATCCTCAACAAAGAAAATACGCTTCATAACATTATTACCTCCCTACTGTTATATTCATATATTATTTATAGCTGCCTGGGCTGCCATTAGACTTAGTGGACTTTTTAGCAGAATCCAGTATAAAATAGTTTCAATGGAGAACACTCCGCAGCGTTTGACAGGCGCAGGGGAATCTGCTACAATAAAAACACTAAAGGGCTACTGCCGATAGACGGTCAGTCCAAATTAAAGATACTTACAAAGAAGTGACCTTACCTTTGGACGGGGCGGTCACTTTTTTGTGTGGTTTATGTATGCTATCAAAATCGACACAATAATCCCAAGGATCATCAGAACGACTGTCAGCAGTTCATAGTCACTCATAAGCAATCCCCCCTTCCCGGTTTTACCCGTAGTCAGAGGGGCCGTCCCCTCTGCCGAGAAAGACTGACCGCCTACCCGTTATGGCAGTACCCCATAGACGTATTCTAACAGATAACACTGGGTGGTACAAGACCGCCCGGCTGCTTTTAGAATTATTTAATTATTTAACAAAACTGACGGCAATCCTTTTCTCAAAGTGAACTGTCGCCCTATGTTTTTCTGTTTTTCAATTGTAACTATGTCATTTCATGGCTCTTTCAAAAATGGTGTAGTAGTGGTGTAAGTAAGCGCCTTTTCAATCTGTAAAATCATTGATTTTACAGATTTTTACGGAATATTTCAAGATACTGCCGTGGCAGATAAATAGTATTTTTATCATTGTTATCAAACTCCTTAAATTGCCTTGAAATGCCCCGTTTTGCGAGGATTTTGGATGTCTTCTGCCTTGCTCTGAAATGTGTGAATGCGGCAAATCAGAGCATATTTTAGCAAGTTGTGACTACCTGTTAGTAGTAAAATTAGTAGTTAAATAAAAATTCTTACTACTAAGGATTTTCATATACACATATCAAACTCTGTAATTGTTTTTACAAAGTCTTGTAGTTCTCTCAGCGTTTTGAATTTTTTAAATGGTTTTTCTATATTTCTAGGTTGTTGCTGCAGAATTGCATCGAACAGGTTTTCCAAACTTACTCTCGGATTATTCCACAGCATTGTTTCTTCAAAGTTATTACAATACATTATCATTCTAACATCATAAAACTCCGCCCATTTTTTCCGCTGCTCTTTTTCATTCTCTGCCAAATTTATAATTGTGAACGGAGCAATATCTTTCATTTAACTTATGCTATTAGCGGTCTTCATCAATTCTACTGCTTCTGTATCAGTAACAGGAGCCCCATATCCATACACTGTAATTCCTGCCGCTTTAGATAAAACCTTTCTTGCTCTGTTCCATTCATTTTGTATTATTGATTTGCCATCATAATTTTTCTTTCCTATGAGATATAGAAGGGGCATTTGTTCTAATTCTTTAAAGCAATTCGGGCATAAACAATTAGCATATCCCTTAACTTTACAATCATGGCATAAGCTTACGCCCGAATTTCCATGTGGAAATATTAACTCTAGCAAATTCCCAACACAGATATTTCTTCGATATGATTGCATTAAAAACGGATCCCAATTAAAAGATATGATCGCATCTTTTTCAGTTAACGACAAAATTAAATAATCATATAATGTGGGTTCATTTGGAATAATAAGTTTACTAAAGTAATCACATACTTCATATTCCAACTTTGCTTGCAAATTCTCATATTTTTTCTTACCATAAATAAAAGAAAACAATTTTTCAAAATCTGCCATCTGTTCATCAGAAAAATTGTACTTTGTCAATTCATCAGTAAGTCCTAAAATATTATGTATGTTTTTTAGTAATGGAACCTCTTTTCCATTTTTATCTATTTTACAGTCAGCTATTGAGGCACCTGCACCTACAATGACCACATGTGGGTCTAATAGTCTTTTATCTTTAAAATTTGGTAATCTATATGGAAGAATATCTTGCAATCCCATACATTTTCTCCTTTAATACTTAATTACATCTATACTGTGTAAATATTGTCATATCTCCTCTGACAAATCTTTCTGCAAGTTCTTCATCCTGCTCTGATGATATATCATTTAAAAGTTTGAGGCTATCAAAAGCTCCTTTTTCGATAATATTGAATACTTCCCCTTTTAATTCATTATACAACTCATATTGACTGAGTTGATACAATGTCCTTGGAGGCATTCCATTTATCACGATATTCTCATACATTTTTAATAATTGTTGTATAGCTGTATAAATTATATTATCTGCCCGAACATTAATAATAAAATTTATAATCTCTTTTGAATCTGTATCTCCAAAATTATTCAAATAAAATATCGCTTTATTATAATTATCAACATCCTTACTCAAATCATGAATTTTTGAAATTCTTTGGAACAATTCATAACACATATCCATAAAGTTCAATGATATCTCCTCCTTTTTCACAAAATCACTTTTTATTTTTTTTTATTTCTGGCGCTGTAGTCATAAGAATAAATCGAAAAAATTATAAATTCAATATATCAGCCAACATAATAAGTTTAGCATATTCTTCCAACTTTTACTATAAAAAAACGCCCCGACCTTAGCCAACATAAACTAAATCACCTTCATCTGACTGTCCATATACTTTTCAAACTGCTCACGTTTAATCAGTGCTCTGTTTCCGTTCCAGAGGATAAAGTCCTCATCCGAATGCTTCTGAACAAACATCTTTAATTTCTTATAACCGATTCCAAAATACTCCGATGCTTCATTTAATGTTAATGTGTACCTTTGCCACCAAGGCTGTTCTCTTTTCTCGATACCGTTCATCTCAGGCACCTCCTCTCTACCTTCCTAAGTGCCTTTTGACGAGATACTTCCGGTAAAAGCCAAAAAAGACAAAACCTCTCCACAGGATCCATTCCTGTAAAGAGGTCACATATCATTTATTCTGTTTATACTCAATCAATTTATCTTCTTCATATCGAGGGATTGTCATGTCTGGTAAATGTTCTTCTATCACTATTTCTTTAATCAAATCAAAATATTTCTTTTGTAATCCATATTCTGACAACTTTACTCTTTGCTCACTTGCTTCCTCTTCATCGTAGTTTTTACCTCTTGCATCCTGCAATAATCGAATTGCTTCTAATAATTCATCAGTAGGCTCGACATTATTCTCTTTAAAATCATCATACTCTCCATACTGTTCGTCTGAATTGCACTGGTAATCTAAACACTGAATTGCTAAATCTATAATACACTTATTAATTTGCTTTGCTGTCAGTTCCATATAATCAATCGGATTCACCTGATGATAAATATTATCTGCGTACTCCCTAATCTCTTTTATAAATTCTGGAAAGCTTTTTGCTGTTAAAAGATATTTCAAGACAGCAGTGTATTCTGGTGCAGTATATTTCCCAAATGGTCGCATGCTTTGTCCAGAAGTAATCCCTTTAATAGCCTTCACTGTATCTTCATCAATACCCATGAATTCACATGTCCTTTCCATATCAAACGACTCAAAATCCGTTTCACCCGTAAGATACCCCACAGAAACTCCTAAAAGATCTGCTATATTTGACATAGTTTCAAATGATGGAAATCCAATTATCTTTTCACCTTCTATTTTACTTCCTACTCTATGCCATCTGCTTATATTAGCTTGCGTTCCTCCTCCATATCTTTCTTTATACTCCTTTAAAAATGTCTTCTGTGTATAGCCCTTTTCTTTCATTATTCTATTAATACGCTCACACCAAATTTCTGCTTTTTTCGCAATTATATCTTTCATAATATATTTTCCTCTTTGTATTTTTGTTATTTACATCATTTGTATACCTCTTGTAATATTTACATTTTAAAACTTATCAGATAAAATATGTATTGTCAAGAAACCAATACCAAAAGAGGAGAATACCATATGACAAATAACACAAACTATCCAGAATTAGCACAAAAAAATACTATCCATGAATCATTATTAAATGATCTCCAGGCAAAAATCACAGATGCTTTTAATGATTCGGAACTTATTTCTGAATCAAAGTATGCCGAAAAAATGAAACTGATAGAATCTGCTACTGATATGTCTACTCAAGAGAAACTTGATGCAATGGATAATGATTACGAACGTTGGAATCAAGAACGTTGGCAAAATATAGCTGCTTTTGCAATTATTTCTTTAACCGTTATTGGAATTGCTGTTGGAAGCCCAGTAGCAGTCAAATCAATACGCAAGTGTTTTGCAGCCTAATTTCAACTTCTTCATATTATTATGACAAAAACCCTATACAATCTGGCGAAACTACCGACTTTCGCCAAATTGTATAGGGGTTCTATACGGTATCCCAGACGGATAGCGTGTGGAGATTGAATCCCTCTACCCAAGCCATTTTATTGTATAAGTTTATTTAATATGTCTATTTTTCTATCCATTTCTTCTTTTAATCTAGCAACATATTTCCGTTCAATATCACTGATATATTTTTCCATATACTCCCAATCCAACTCATCAGAATCTTTATCTACAAATGGTAATGTAACATATGTATTTTGCAAAACTCCTTGCAATGCTTTTGCATTATAATCAAAACAAATATCAAATACACGTTGAATACTTCCTTTGATATATAATGCACTTAATAATGTCATTTTAGGATGCCCTATTGTACTCGTAGCTGCATGATCTTCTTTAATATAAAAAGGCGTGGTTACAATATTTATTGAATGATTATTAGATGCAATAAGTAAATATACATTACTATCTTTATTATTTAAAAATCTATCTTCGACTGAAATATAGTCAATAATTCCATTATTATCCAACTGTTGTCCATAAAATGGATATTTTTCTCCTTCTATCGTATATTTTTTTATCTCGACAGGCTTAATCCGTTTAATATTAGTAATCCAGTTCAAAACATTCACTAATTTTTCTTCCTTAAAAAAAGGCATACTAGACCTCCTTACTATTACCCAATTCCCATAATAAATATTCTTCAACTACTTTGATAAAATCTTCCTCCCGCGGCATAGTATTTATCTTTTGATGCTTTTCAAAATTCCAGTCATTTCCCGATTTATCAATCACGTCTTCTATATATATATCTTCCAAATTCCATAAATCCGCATGAAAATTAGGATTTTTATTAGCATTCCTACCCATTTTATAGATTATCAAAATATCCTGATATCGTTCAGTTGGATAATCAATTTCAGCAATACCGCGTTTGGTTCTCTTATAACCATCATTGCGAAAATCAATAAACTTAACAATATCATTTTGAAAATCATGTTTTTTCCCAACCTCAAAAATATAAATCGATGTTTGAACTCCTGCTGATGGTTGAAACAAATCCACAGGCATTTTAATACTTGCAATTAGTCTATTCTTTTCCAAAATAGTTTTATTAGTTTTACTTGCCTTTCCACTACCTGCTGAATCCTGAATAATAATAGCAGCCAAACCATTTTTCTTCATATTTTTCAATCCATGTGCCATAAACGGCATTCCATTTTCTTCAAATGAAAATGGCGGATTAAGTAATAATCTATCTGCCTTAAACTCATCATACATTTCTTTCGGCCTATCAAAAGAGCTTCCTTTTTGAATATTACTAGAGCCATCTCCTCTCAGTATCATATTTGCAGATGCTAATGTATACATTTTGGCATTCAATTCAATTCCCAACAACTGTTTTTTCTTAATGTTTTCAATTTTCTTTTCTGCTTTTGTCGTTTTTCTTCCATATGCATTTTCTGTATCTGCAATCATTATTTCCATAGCCGCTATCAAAAAGCCCGCACTTCCAGCTGCCAAATCCATAACTTTCGAATCTTTATTGACTTCTAAAAGCTGTGCCATCATTTTTGTAATATATGCCGGAGTTAATACGATACCTATTTCTTTACCATCACCCAAAGCATATTTCAAAAACACACTATACATTTCCCCCATTATATCCAAGTGCCCAGCTGTACCGTCAATAGCAAGAAAAACATATTCATAAATATAAGAAAAAATCTGCTTAGTAACGGAGGCATTTTCTTTTAAAATACCGGAAACCTGCTTATCCAAATCTACAACGGCATCTCTATCACTATCTAAAGAAATAGTTTCTCGAAAAGAACCCATTATTAAGCTCCGTTTATTTTCAGGAATTTCCTTATATTTTAAATATTCCTGTATTTGTTCAACAACCTTTATTCCATCCCTTTTAGAATCCGTTTGAATTCCTTTTAAATCATTCGGAACAATACCATCATCAATTTTATTACCATTTTTTTCTACTATATCTTGCATAGCAAGCAACATTCCAGAAATATATACTACTCTTTGATCTACTGGAATATTATGGTTGTTCATTAAAATGTTAAGATTATTTGCGTGCTTTTTCAACTGCTCTTGTGTTAAAATTAATATATTATGTTTATCTTGCTCACTCAGAACAGCATCACTATAGAAGTTTTCAAATGTTGTTTCGCTTTCTAAAAAATCAAGACTTTTATAGGTTTCCATATATTTAGGTTCAGCTGTCGAGCCATAAACATAATAAACATTAATTTTCACATTCTCTTCAGCATCCCCAGCAATTCCAATTGCAATAACCTCATTATATTTATCAGAAGCAACCATATTTTGTGCATAGAAAATAGCGCCATTTACCGCATAACAAGCAACAGATTTGTCATCGAATTTTATGCCGTTCTTGTTTTGTGATATCAACTTATTACTACCAAGTTTATTCTCGATAATAACGGGTATTTTATATTTTTCAATATGCAAGTCAGGTATACCAAAATTCGCCTTTTTCTTTGTTTTTGCAGACCCTTTCAATGACTCCTTCATATAATCTGACATACCAGACTTGACATTATAATCAACTAATTTCTTTAACCCTAAAGAATCCAATATCATTTTTACATAATCGTCAACATCATCTTCCAAACGCCACTTCAAGATAGACATAATGATCATCCCCCGCTTTTCTGTTAAAAAGTAACTTTATAATATCTGATCACTTTCTTTTTTCACTTTTCTATTTAAAACTTTATCCGCTTCTTTAAGTGCAGTTCTTCTTATAAACTCACTATAAGAAGCATACGCCTCAAGCCTTGCAGCTTGTTTTAATTTATCCAACTCTTCTTCACTAACCCTAATACTCATAGAAATTGTTTTGTTCATTCCAAAGCCCTCCTATGCTTTAAATTATATCATTCATGTGCAACATTTACAATACAATTCTCCACAATCGATAGCAAAAAAAGCTATTTTCATAGTAGTTTACTTTTAATTTGAACTGACCAGCCATTTATATTCTGGCTGGTCAGTTATGCCCTGATTACAGGGTATATATAAGTTCACTCCTAATAATTTCCTCTGCCCGGTTGCGGATATTATTCATCCATCCTACCCATTCAAGCTGATTCTGGGCTTTCAGTTCCTCGGTTACACCTTCAGCGACTTTCATCTTCTCTATGATAAGTACAAACCGTTCCTCTGCCTGCTCATTCAAATCAGCAAGATATGTCCATAATTTCCCGGTTAGGACAAGAGAGCTGTACCATGCTGGATGTTGCTCTTTGAGATAGTCCCAGTGCAGCCGCCCATAACGTCCGATGGAGCGTTTTTCCTCTGACAGCTTTAAATCCGGAAAATAATAATCATCTATTAAAATATAATCAATGCCGTTTTCCGATATTCTTTCTTTCAGTTTCTCCATTATCGTTCCCTCCTGTGGTGAAATGCTATATCTATCAAAGTCATAATGATTGTATTCGTCATTTCAAGGCTCTTTCAAAAATGGTGTAGTAGTGGTGTAGTAAAAGCCGCTTTGAGCTATAGAAACATTGATTTTACAGGCTTTCCCGGGACTTTTAAAGATACTATCGTGGCAGATGCATAATATTTTAATCATATCTTTTATCTCCCTTCATAAGCCTTCATGCCTTGCTAGTTCAAACATTTCCGTAGATCGAATTTTATACTGCTCATACAAAACCTTAAAATCCCTGTCTATCATTGTAATCACATCATTTCCATCAACAAGCGCCTCCACATTCTTTTCCCTACACATCAGCAAAAACGTATTCCGGATAACATGATACAGCATGATTGAAATTTCAAAATAATGCAATAATGGGTATTTTGCTGTCTGTATGCTACCATGGGTATACGCATGGCACGACTTATAAAAATCCCCCAGCAGCTCTAACTCTAAAATTCCAACCTCTTTTTTAGCCTTAAAAAAAGTGATAATTCCATAAATAGAATATGGTAATTTCTTTACTTCCTTATGATATCCGTCAATAAAGTCTACCCAACCAAAATGAAGGTAATCTGCTCTAGCTTTCAAATCCTGACGAACTCGTTTTTCAAACAGTGCATTAAACTCTTCTGGGTATGTCTGACTACAGGAGTATTCAACCTCAAACATTCTAAATTTTTCATACCAACCGTAAAATTCTGTCTGAGTGTTTAGTATCAAAAGTTTGAGATACATTTCAATTGCTCCTCGGCATAAAGGATATGCCGTTCCCAATAGACTCCCCTCCAATAAGAACAAGGCCGAAAACCCATTATAAATTACACCATAATATAATTGCCAGCAATGAATGGCATGTCCATCCATCAGCATTTCGCTCATTTTAGATGACATGGCAAAAAGTTCATATGGCAATGGATAATATAAAAATTCCTCACCGGAAAACAGCATATTTTTTCTAAAATATACGCTGCCATAAAAACGAAGCTTAATTTTCTCTATTGTTTCAAAAACAAGCTGCTGCTTGTATCTCCTGCTTCTTTCTTTTTTCCGTATTTCGTCATTCGAAAGAAAAATCGAGTGCGCTCTATGTATCCCCACTATCATCCTGCAGATATCATATTCCGCAGCCTCTCCTATTCCCGTAATCATCCTCTCATCCGACCAACGGAAATTATAGTATTTCACAAAGTTATTCAAACCCAGATCCTTCATGACCTGATCTTTTATATCTATCAGAAAATAACCTTTTATCCTTCCCTTAAACACACGTTTCAAAGCTTCATTGTTTTGTTCAGCAACTGCTCTTAAATCTGGCATAAACGACAGTCCGCGGAAACCCTGTTCTTTCAAAATAACACCTTCTTCCTTTTGTCATATTTGTTTCTATCCTCACGTGAAAGCGAATTCTCCTATTCATCTTTATTAATGACTTGGATAGATAATTTCTGTTGATATAAATGTATCATCAGCCGAAAACAAGTGTTACTCATCTATCGACTTCCCATAGACATTGTACCAATAAATCCTACTTCTCCTCCTAATAATGTTACTTTAACGTTCACCCATCCATTTCCCAAAGGCTGGACTTGGACACTCTCAATAACCGTAGATAATCCGTTACTTTCAAGAAAACTATTGTAATCTACAGTTTTGCTCTGAACAATTTCTTCATATAAACATTTCAGAGACACCTCAATGTATCCAATATCTGCTATATCTACATTTTCCACATTTCTAATGATTTTTAACGCTTCTATGCGGTATGACAGCCCTGTTTCGTAATCCTTTTGCATTACAAATGTTCCGCCTAGATCCACAAGCAAACTTGCCAGCTTTTTTTGAATTAATTTGTCATTCTTATATTTTCTCCAGATTTTAGCTACTTTTTCCAGATAAACAGCGGCGGCAACACAACCATCATGATCAAGGGGATACCATTTATATACCTCACCAATAAGCCGATATATCTCTGCTAATACTAATGAATCTTCCGGAAATACTTCTTCGAACAATCCCAAAACTTCTTCACATTTATCTATTACCGCATTTCTCGAATCAATCAAACTCCGGATATCATCCACATCTTGCTCACTGCGGGAACCTCTCTTCTTCCAGAATTCACTATATAATTCCCTGATAATATCCAGACTTTTCTTACAGAGTTCCTGCATATCCGGAAGAACATATGCGAATAAATCAGATAGTTCCTTAGGCAAGTCCGACATATATTTTCTTTTTATCTCTATGCTTTTCTGAAAACACCCTAATGCCAGATCATATCTTGGGACCACATATCCCTTCCAAAACAGTTGACCCATTTCTAACTGCACCATCGCATATTTATCACAATCTGTACTGATATGATTCTCTATCAGGTAAGCAGCCTCTTCGTAAAGTCTTAATGCATCCTCCGCAAGGTTCTTGTTTGCAAGCTCAGCAGCTTTCTCAAGCAAATCTTTTATTTTATTTTTTATGCCAATATCGCAATAAGCATCTTGCAATAACATTTCATCTCTAAACCACATATTAGATGCTGTATATTTCTTCTTAACTCTGTATATTTCACTAATTTCATGGCATAAACAAATATCCGGTTTAAGATCCCCCTTACCGTACTCATCAAATTTTTTTCTATGTTTTACACAACTCAAATAAGCGTCTAAAACCTCATCTGAAAAATATCCCCTTGTATGAGATAATGCTTTTGCCAATTGAAAATAAACTTTCCAGGTCCATTCTGTTTCATCATTTTTCAGTATTTCGCTTAATATATCAACAGCTTGCTGATATTGTTCCATTGAGTAATAGACCGTGCCTATTTCAAGATCAAGCTTCAAACAGTATTCATTATTAACAGCTCTTTTACGTTCTTTCACAAGGATCTTCAAGGCAAGGTTATGGTTGCCATTATTAGCAATCCGCTTTGCAACTTCAATTACATCTTGTTTATCTTTTGTAATAAAAGCCATAAGCAGGGAAAAAAATATAATAGACAGAAATAAAATAGCAGAGACCTTAATAGCTGTTATTGTATTGAATGCAGTGAAAAATGCTGTAAAAGCCAATCCCGCACCAATACTGACAAAATAAAACAACGGATTTAAGAAATTTCTTTTCCAGCTTTCGTAAAACAGAACCATTTCATATTCCTCCAACTCCAAAATCGATACATTCTGAAATGCTATTATTGTAACGCATATACGGATATATTATCAGAAACTGTCGAATGCTACAAGAAGTTGCTGAAAATAAAAAGGCAGCCGATTGTCTGTTAATGCAAACCGCTACCTAAATAAAAATATTCAGTTTTGTCGCTACATTCGTTTTATCATATCTATGCACCAATCTTCATATTGTCCTTGATGGCCCTGCTCATCAGTATATTCATATACACCATCTAAGTGTATTTCACCGACTGCATGATAGCCTAATCTTTCATACAATCTCTTTGCTGCAGAATTATCTGTTGGATTAACAATTTGTATATAACATCTTCTTTATTATCCAATGACAACAACACATATCCAATCGCACAATTATTGATAAATGCGCCTACATAAACTGCCCAAATCGTTTTCTTCATTTTCTTCTTCCATCTTTCTGAAAAATCCCATTGCAGACACCCCAACAGCACATACAATTATACCAGTCGGTATTAAGCATAAATAAGTCATAGTTCAAACATTTCTGTAGATCGAATTTTATACTGCTCATTCAAAACCTCAAAATCCCTATCTATCATTGAAATCACATCATTCCCATCAATAAATGTCTCCACTCCCTTTTCCCTACATATCAATAAAAATGTACCTCGTACAACGTAATACAACATGAGTGAAATTTCAAAATAATGCAATACTGGGTATTTTGCTGTTTGTATGCTGCCATGTGTATAGGCATGGCATGACTTATAAAAAATCTCAAGCTGCTCTAACTCTAAAACTCTATCCTCATTTTTAGCCTTAAGAAAAGTGATAATTCCATAAATAGAATATGGAAATTTCCTCACTGCCTTATGGTATCCATCAATAAAATCTACCCAGCCAAAATGAAGGTAGTCTGCCCTGGCTTTCGAATCTTGGCAAACTCGTTTTTCAAGCAGTGCATTGAATTCTTCCGGATATGTCTGTCGGCAAGAGTATTCAATCTCAAACATCCTGAATTTTTCATACCAGTCGTAAAATTCCGTCTGAGTGTTTAGTATCAGAAGTTTGAGATACATTTCAATTGCCCCTCGGCATAAAGGATATGCCGTCCCCAACAGATTACCTTCCAATAAGGACAAAGCCGAATACCCATTATAAATTACACCATAATATAATTGCCCACAGCAAACGATATGTCCGTCCATCAGCATTTCGCTCATTTTAGATGATATAGTAAAAAGTTCATATGGTAATGGATAATATAGAAATTCCTCTCCGGAAAGCAACGCATTTTTCCTAAAATATACGCTACCATAAAAACGAAGCTTAATTTTCTCTATCGTTTCAGAAACAAGCTGCTGTTTATATCTCCTGCTTCTTTCTTTTTTTCGTATTTCATCACTCGAAAGGAAAATCGAGTGCGCCCTATGTATCCCCACTATCATCCTGCAGATATCGTATTCTGCAGCCTCCCCTATTCCTGTTATCATTCTTTCATCTGACCAGCGAAAATCATAGTATTTCATAAAGTTATCCAAACCCAAATCCTTCATGACCTGATCTTTTATATCTATCAGAAAATAGCCTTTTATCCTCCCTTTAAACACACGCTTCAAGGCTTCATTGTTTTGTTCGGCAACTGCTCTTAAATCTGGCATAAATGACAGCCCGAGAAAACCCTGTTCTTTCAAAACAACACCTTCTTCCTTTTGCCATATTTATTTATACCCTCACGTGAAAGCAACATGGTACTGCAAATGCATTATACCATGCAGTTCATTATAACACTTATCATCATTTCCTTTTCTTCTGGATTAGACTCTGCAATCATAATCGTAAGTGCAACGAGTGTGTGATCATCCATCAGTTTTTCTCCATCTCTAAACAAAACTCCATTTTTATCCAGAAAATAGAGAAAAACTGTAGCAGCTATTCTTTTGTTTCCGTCCGAAAAGCTATGATTCTTTGTCACAAAATATAATAAGTTTGCTGCCTTTTCCTCCAATGTAGGATATACATCTTTCCCGTCAAAACTTTGATAAATTGCTCCTATACTGCCCTTAAATGACTCATCCTTTTCATTACCGAACAAGGAACTTCTGTCTATATATTTCATATCATCAATTATTTCTCTACACTCCTCATAAGTTAAAACATATATCGCCTTGCTCCCTTTGGGACGTGTCATATTCTGATGATCATATGCATCAAGCAGATCCAGTGCTTGGCTATATCTTTCAACCACAGACAAAACTTGTTTCGTATCAAGCTTTTCGTCCACTCTTTTCATAATACGTATTACCTCATTTAATTGGTTCATACGGTTATAATTCACGGAATATCCCTTGATTATGTATTCTTTCAATACGGAATTAGCCCAACGCCTGAACTCGACGCCTCGTTTTGATTTTACCCGATATCCTACGGAAATAATAACATCCAGTGTATAGAAAGGCACTGTCTGTTTTACACCATCAACACGCATTTTTTGCGTGTTGTTTTCTCTCTCAACTTCCTCTTCTGCAAAAACATTGTTAATATGTTTTCTGATTGTTTTTTCATCTCTCTCAAACAATTCTGCCATCTGATTAGCACTGAGCCACACCGTATCGTTCTTTACCGAAACGGGCAATGTTATACTTTTATCTGCTGTTTCAAATATAATAATTTCATTTTCTTTTTTCATCGTCATATCTCTATTTTCTTTTATCATCTCAAGGTTCTAACCAAAAATGGTGTAATAGTGGTGTAGTAAGCATCAGATTAAGCTGTTAAACCATTGATTTTACACGATAAGAAACAGGCTGCATATCAAATGCTTAAGTATATTTTATCACAATAAAATCAATACTGTTTAAATTTCTATTATTTTATAAAAACTGGCAGCCCATTTAACATGACTGCCAGTTTCCTTAATATTATCTTTCCCTATTCTGCCTTTTTGCTTTTCTTTTCCTGCTCCGTCTTTTTATTAGCAGTTTTTGAAGATGCGTATGAACTCTTGTTTAAATTCTTGTCTTTATCATTCCCGACTTTTTTATCCAGCGTACTGGAAAACAGTTTTGAGATGGTATCAGAATAGCCGCCGCTGCTTGTATATGTTGTTCCCTTAACCTTTGCCGCCGCACTGGCAGCAACATTACTGAGGCTGCCCGCTTTTTGAGAAATTTTATCGGCAAAAGAACCGGCCCCGGTAAACAGTGACTTTAAAGTTGTAATATTAGCTTCCTTTAAGGCATCTTCATCCAGTTCAAGTTTGTTACTCTTTCCTATAGTGATTCCTACCTTTGAAAGCAGGTTTTTGGCACTGTCTGTTATACCCGTCATCCACGCTGCATTACGGAGTACATTTTTGGTATCAGACTCCCCTGCCTGTTCTACTACAGAATTATAATCCTGAACAAAGGATTTTACGGCTTTTGTAATGGCATCCCAGTCATAATCCTCTACCTCGGTTTCTTCCCCTGTTTCCTCGTCTTTTTTCTTGAGCTTCTTTTTTTCCCAAAGAGAAGAATCGCTCAGGGCGTCCGCAGATTTTTTAAGGGAATCTGCACTTGACCTCATAAGTGTCAGCTTTTGTCTGCTGTCTCCCGATGATGCACTTTCTGTATCCTGTTTTGCATAATACGCTTTCATAAGCTTTCCATAACTTCCATTTTTAATGGAAGCATAGTCTGACAGCAGATTGTCAGAAGCATTGGTAGTCCCGCCCATAAGGGCAGAGAAATCATAACTTGTATTGTAGTTTGCATAATTTGCATAATCGTTAAAATTAATTGATGACATGTGTTCTACCTCCTATAAACGAATGTCCACCGACACATATGTTGTCGGCTGCTGTGTTGTAGTTTCGGCTGCCGTACTATTTGAAACGGGAATGTCTGATGGTGTATCCACACTTTCCGAATCTGATACAGCTTCTCCCTGTGTTTTTGCGTCCTTATTATCCGCCTTTTCCTCCTTGCTGTCTGCTTTTGCAGCTTCCTCTATTGCCTTATTTGCATCCTCCAAAGTAGAAAGCTGAGATGATGTTGCTGCCTGTGCTATCTGCTCTACCTCGGCAAGTTCTTCCTTCTTTTTTTGCGTATTGCCGCCACTGGCCTCATCCATTTTGATTTCAGATTCCAGAACCCCGGCTCTCCCTTCCATCTTTGTTGCCACACTGCCCTGTATGTTCGCCTGCTTTATAGAGTTGTCCGCTGAAATGATTGCTGTCATGCTTGCCTGTGAAAGTCCGGTGCTTTTACTTCCTGCCTTTGCATTTCCTGCGTTTTTTGTTCCGCCAAGCATATTGTCCATAGAAGAATCTTTTGTCTGCTGTTTCTCTTTACGCTGCTCTATCTGGTGCTGCCTTAACTGCATATTCAGATCGCTGATCTGCTGCTGTATTTCCTGCCGCTTTTTCATTTTTTCCTCTAACGACATATCCTCGTTAGAAGAAAGCTCCTGCATCTGCTTCTGTGCATTGGCAATCTGGCTCTGAATATTTCGGCTGTAAGAATCCGTTGCCTGGTTCATTCCCATTTGCCCTATTTGTGTGTTTGCTCCATTGATGCTGTTAATTGTCATTTACATATTCCTCCTTGATTTTAAATTTGAAATCCTTTTCCTGTCTTCTTTTGCACCTATTCTCAATTAGTGTTTCGGAGCTTCATTTCACAAACTAAACCAATATGTCGTGGAGCAACCTTTTTCTGCTGTGAAGCCACAAAAAAAACTCTCATGCCAGACCAAATCTCTGGCATAAGAGGTTTTTTATCATTCCATCATCAGCATAATGCTGAGACGAAATTCATTATCTTTTAAGTCAATGACCATATCTCCGGAATATTTCCTCGCCACCATGCGGATATTGGACAACCCATAACCATGAGTTTGCCCATACTCATGACCATCCCCATTCTCTCTTGACGTAAGCGGCAGACCGCTTTCTTTATCCCATTGCAGCCATCCGCTGAAGCGATTGCTGATTTCAATCATATAAGCATTATTCCTATGGTAAGAAAGAACCGATACAAAAGCATGATCATTCCTGTCCGTATAATCCAATGCGTTCTGCAAAGCATTATTTAAGATCACACTTAAGTCAAAAGCGTTTACATTAGAATCTGTAGGATAATGAAAATCTGTTTCAAAATGAATGTGCCTTTTTTCAGCTTCACTGCGCGCTTCCTGCAAAATCACATCGGTGACCGGATTCCCACTGCCGATCCTGCCTGCTGCTTCCGAAAGGGCTTCTCTTAATTCCTCGCCATATGCATTTGCCTCCTCCGCTTGGTTACCTGCATAAAGTCTTTCCAGCGTAATGATATGGTTTGTCATATCATGCTTAATGCTGCGAATATTCTGATATAGATCTTCCACCTGTTCAATATGCTTCTTCGTATTTTCTAATTGAGCAGCAAGCAGCTCGTTCTGCAGTTTTTCCCTCTGCCCTGCCTTAATGTTCTGATACAACACGATCATTACTACAATGGTTACCACTGCTACTGCATAATAAAGCAAAGACAAAAAATCATAAGCGACAGTTGGATACCCATTATCTATCATGTACAATCTACGATAGCACCATATGACTTCATACCCCGCCAATCCCATAAGAGAAGGAATGATGATCACAAACAGCTCTTTTCCCGACATTTTTTCAAATTTATATCTATAACTTTTTGAAATGCACCATATACTGATTCTCATAAACCCGAATTCCAGTATAAGAAAAATAATGCATACCACAACATACAAAGCAAACCACATCTTTAGATGTGTCAGCATATACTCTGTATTTCCAGCCAGATGATACAATCTGTCGTATAAAATTTCAGCCATTGCATATACAAACTCACGCAAAACAAAAAACGTTACCGAAAGAAATATCTTCTGCCCATAATTCTTCCTCTCTATCAGGCACATTACAAGAAAAGCCACAAAAGCGCCTGTCCCATATGCCATAATAGGCTTGAAAACCAGTGGCACAAAATATAACACCACCATGGTAAGAATGTATATTATTCCTACACAAAACACTCTTTTACTATGATCCATAAATGGCTTTATAAGCCGGCAAAAGCAATATCCTGCTATCAGGCTTTCCATGATTGGCATCACATAAAATATGTTTTCCGCATAAGCTTCTAACCCTTCCATCTGCTTTTTCCCTTTCTTTGGTTATACCGCAAATAAGATTTTACAAAATCTCTGTAATTCTGCTTTGCCATAAGCGCCTGTCCTTTTTCCAGATAAATAGTTGTAGCGTCATATTTTCTGATAAATTCAAAATTCACGAGAAAGGATCTATGGGTACGGTAAAACTCATCTCCTGCTTTTTTCTCCAACTCTTTCATTCTCCCATAATATTCTATATCTGAATTCATCGTATGCAGGATCACTTTCCGGTCAAATACCTCTGCATATATAATATCCTCCAAATTGACAGTAATATGTTCTCCCCCTGTAGTTATCATAAGGTTCGTCTTTTCCCTTTTTCCCCCTGCATTTTCCAGTTTCTTTCTATCCTCAAACTGTTTTACGGCATTCAGCAATATTTCCTCTAATTTCTTATCATCAAAAGGTTTTACCAGATAATGGAATGCTTTTACATCAAATGCCTGAAATACAAAATCGTCTAAAGCGGTCACAAAAATAATGATCACTTTTTTGTTTTTACTGCGCAGTTCCTTTGCTGTTTCCATGCCATTCTTCCCCGGCATCTGAATATCAAGCAGCAGGATATCCGGCTCTTTGTCTGACAAA
>CAZTKJ010000042.1:19913-24837 GCA_964614185.1 uncultured Lachnospiraceae bacterium | reverse complement strand
AACTTCAGTGCACCCTCACTCTTTAAGGTATTCATTGCCTCATTGCCGTTTACGCCCGCCAGATATTCCCGGATACCATTTAACTGCTTACCGTATTTCGGACCAACCGTTTTTAACTGCGGCTTAAAGCTGTATGAGCTGAATTCAGACACATCATCCTTAAAAGTAACTGCCTTCACATTTAACTCGTCCTCAATAATTTCCTTATAGAAATCCGAAAGCTCTTTTTCGGCCTTTACATACATATTGCCAATTGGCTGTCTGTTCTTGATATTGGCACTGTTTCTTGCCGCACGTCCTAATACAACAATCTTAAGCACCTCATCCATATCTGCTTCAAGCTCTTTGTCCACAAGCTTTTCATCACAGACAGGGAAATCACACAAATGGATACTCTTCGGTGCCGTCTGATCTACGCTCATCACAAGGTTCTGGTAAATATCCTCTGTCATAAACGGAATCATCGGAGCCGCTACCTTACAGATTGTGACTAATGCCGTATAAAGGGTCATATACGCATTGATCTTATCCTGTTCCATTCCTTTTGCCCAGAAGCGTTCACGGCAACGGCGTACATACCAGTTACTCATTTCATCTACAAAGTTATCAAGAACTCTGGCAGCCTCCGGAAGCCTGTAATGATCCAGATGATCATCCACTTCCTTAATGGCAGTATTTAACTTGGAAAGCAGCCATTTATCCATAACCGGAAGCTGATCGTATTCCAGTTTATATTTTGTTGCATCAAATTCATCAATATTTGCATAAAGGATAAAGAAAGCATAAGTATTCCAAAGAGTGCCTAAGAACTTTCTCTGTCCTTCCTGTACAGCCTTTCCATGGAAACGGCTGGGAAGCCATGGTGCGGAATTGATATAAAAATACCAGCGGACTGCATCAGCGCCGTAAGCAGCCAGAGCTTCAAAAGGATCTACCGCATTTCCTTTGGATTTGCTCATCTTCTGTCCGTTTTCATCCTGAACAAGCCCCATAACAATGACATTTTCGTATGGAGATTTTCCAAATAACAGAGTAGACTCTGCCATCAAAGAGTAAAACCATCCCCTGGTCTGATCTACTGCTTCAGAAATAAACTGTGCAGGGAACTGTTTTTCAAACAACTCTTTATTTTCAAAAGGATAATGATGCTGTGCAAAAGGCATGGCACCTGAGTCGAACCAGCAGTCAACTACCTCCGGAACTCTCTTCATGGTCTTACCGCACTTCGGACAGCTGCATGTAATTTCATCAATATAAGGTCTGTGCAGTTCTACCGTCTTAGAAGCAGGATTGCCGCTTAATTTTTCAAGTTCCTCTCTGGAACCCACTGCCTCCTGATGTCCGCAGTCTTCACATTCCCAGATATTTAAAGGAGTTCCCCAATAACGGTTACGTGAAACCGCCCAGTCCTGGATATTCTCCAGCCAGTTTCCAAAACGTCCTTCTCCGATTGATGGCGGAATCCAGTTAACGGTCTTATTGTTGTTCACCAAATCGTCACGCACTGCCGTCATCTTAATAAACCATGATTCTCTGGCATAATAAATAAGAGGTGTGTCACATCTCCAGCAGAAAGGATAATCATGCTCGAACTTAGGAGCCGAGAAAAGCTTTCCTTCCTTGTCAAGATCTACTAATATATCAGGATCTGCATCTTTTACAAATTTACCCGCATAAGGAGTTTCACTTGTCATATCCCCCTTGCCGTCTACAAACTGCACGAAGGGAAGATCATATTTGCGTCCCACCTGGGCATCATCTTCACCAAAAGCAGGGGCAATATGAACGATACCTGTACCGTCCGACATGGTAACATAGCTGTCACATGTTACAAAATGTCCCTTCTTATGCTGTTTTGCGGCTGCTTCTCCTGCACAGGCAAATAAGGGTTCATATTCTTTATATTCAAGCTCTTTGCCGGAATAAGTTTCCAGTACTTCGTAAGCAGGCTTTCCTTCTTCTCCTAAAGCTCCCAGTACACTATCAAGCAGCGCCTGTGCCATATAATAAGTATAGCCGTCTGCTGCCTTTACTTTTACATAGGTTTCATCAGGATTTACGCAGAGCGCCACATTACTGGGCAGCGTCCATGGGGTAGTGGTCCATGCCAGGAAATAAGCCTCTTCGCCAATTACCTTAAAACGAACTACTGCAGAACGTTCTTTAACGGCTTTATACCCCTGGGCTACTTCATGGGAAGAAAGAGGGGTTCCGCATCTAGGGCAATAAGGCACGATCTTAAATCCTTTATATAAAAGTCCTTTATCCCATATCTGTTTAAGAGCCCACCATTCAGATTCTATAAAATCATCATGATAAGTTACATAGGGATCATCCATATCCGCCCAAAATCCTACAGTGCCTGAAAAGTCCTCCCACATACCTTTGTATTTCCAGACACTTTCCTTGCACTTTCTGATAAAGGGATCAAGGCCGTATTCTTCTATCTGCTCTTTTCCATCCAGACCAAGCAGCTTTTCCACTTCCAGTTCTACCGGAAGTCCATGAGTATCCCAGCCGGCTTTTCTGGGAACCATATATCCCTTCATCGTGCGATATCTGGGAATCATATCTTTAATAGCACGTGTAAACACATGCCCGATATGAGGCATGCCGTTGGCTGTAGGGGGACCGTCATAAAACGTATAAGTAGGACCGTCTTTTCGGATTTCCATACTCTTCTTAAAAATGTCATTTTCCCGCCAGAATTTTTCTACTTCTTTTTCCCGGTCCACAAAATTAAGATCTGTGTTTACTTTCTGATACATAACTTTCTTCCTTTCTTAATAATATGTGTAAGGTTTTTCTATGAAATAAAAAATCCCCGTCCGTAAATAGGACGGGGATATAACCGCGTTACCACCTGTTTACCTCATACTCACTAATGCCTGAGAAGATACTATAACTGCTCAGCATCTGTTTTATATGGTTTCCCTTAACGGAGGAAATCCGGCAGAAGCCTACTTATCTGCAATTTCCCTCATGGGAAATTGGATTTTCGGTTCGCAGCTCAGAAGTGATATTCACTGATTCTCTTACTCATGCCGGTTCCCATCTTTCCCGACTCTCTGGAATTTTCAAAGAATAGTTACTGTCTTCGTCATAGCCTTTTAATGCTGTTATTCATGTATTGATACAAAATTACACTATTCTCATAGCTTTTGTCAAGTCCCTGAAAAAATATCCTTCCTGTCAGATTACCACCTACTGGCAAAGTCTACTGCTGCACGGATCGTCTTATCGGAAAGCTTTTGATTGGCTGCTTTTGATAATTCCTCCTGATAGTCAAAGAACATATATACCTCATCTGTAAACATTCCGCTTCGTCCATGATAAACCCTGATTTCCAAAGAGAGGTTATCTGCACCTGCCTTTTTTGCAGGAAGATAACTGATGACCATGAAAATATCCGTATTTCCGTCCTGATCATAGTCAGTAAATCCTACTGCTTCCACTTTATGAAAAATTTTTCCGTCTCTGATATTTTTCTTTGCTGCCCCATTCAGCTGGCAATGCACATCACCGTCTTTTAATATGGAAAAAGTAACATCTGCATAGGGATTTACTTCTGTGTCCGGCATATAAGAGGCAAATACCGCATCTCCCAAAGGTTTCAGATTCAGATTAAAGGACTGTTCCTCAATCAGTCCCTTTTCCCATACCAGACGGTTTGACCGGAACTGATATCCCTCTTCGGTTTTTTCCAGAACCACCTCATACTCTACCTGACGGTATCCGTCATCATTGTCATATGGGCTGTAACGCAGTGTATAGATTTTCTCTTCCCTGCAGTTCCCTTCCAGCCAGTAAAAAAATCTGTAATTGGTATCACTATACTGTGTATAAAAAGCGTCATATTCCGGCAGATAAAGCCATCCCAGCTTATGATTCATCTGCTCATATGACAATCCTGTTTTTTCCCTCACCAGACCATCTACCTGGGCATAGGTAAGTTTCTGGAAATCAAATTCTATAGGCCATTCTGATTGCTGCTCATAAGCTTTTTTCTCCTCCGTTGAAGCGTTCCCCTGACCCATTCCTGCACCGTTATAAAATACTTCATTCAAATTTACATCCGCCGGTGTATCATAGACTGACAGCAGAAAACCGTAATTACCGCTGCTTGCAAAAAATTCTGCAAAATCCTGCAATTCTTTTTCTGTCAGCTCTCTGCTTTCTGTTTCTTCCTTTTCAGGTATGTGTACTCTTTCTGCCGACTGCAATTCTGCCTTTTTCTGCCAACCGCTGCTCAACATACAGCAAACACAAAGTAATATCGCTATCTGCCATTTTCTCTTCATTTTGTAACCACACTCCTTCCATGTTAATGTGTTAATGCTATATAGAATTCGGGTATTAAAAGCCTTATATTCAAATCAATGCTATCAGATTGCACAAAAGAATTCGTACGCACTCCACTGCACGGACCATTCCGCCAAACCTCCTAAAACAAAAATTGTGTTCAGCAAAGGCTTCCACAATTTTTGAGTTTTGGCTCCATCGTGCAAAAGTCGTTTGTCCAAATTCTTTTGCGCAATCTGCCATGCAACAGTTCCAATCAAGGCTTTTGATACCTGAATCTATTTAAGCGTTTGCAAAACTCTGATTTTCGTAAGCCAAATTGGGCATATTGCATATTCCATAAGCAGACCCTTGAAAAACGTCAGCGCTTAGCGAGGTATTTTCGAGCTTAGCACTGTTGCGTTTTTCAAGGAGCGAAAGCGTGTCTGCATTGGAATATGCAATGTGCTCAATGGCTCTCTGCAAGATTATTAACTCGCAAATTCGCGCTGTCGCGCTTTCTGTCCGATTTCATCGGACATTTGCTCGTCTCTCTGCAAGATTATTAACTCGCAAATCCGTGCTGTCGCGCTTTCTGTCCGATTTCATCGGACATTTGCTCGTCTCCCTGCAAGGTTTTTAA
>CAZTKJ010000042.1:0-19813 GCA_964614185.1 uncultured Lachnospiraceae bacterium | reverse complement strand
CTCGCAAATCCGCGCTTTCGCGCTTTTCGTCCGATTTCATCGGACATTTGCTCGTCTCTCTGCAAGGTTTTTAACTCGCAAATCCGCGCTTTCGCGCTTTTCGTCCGATTTCATCGGACATTTGCTCGTTAATAGCCGCAGCAAAAACAAATGCCTGCTTCGCAGTCGCTTGTTTTTGTTTTGCGGCTATTATATCATACCCTGCTGTTGGGGTCTAGCGCATCCCGAAGAGCATCTCCAATAAAATTAATTGCCATCACCAAAACTACGATCAATGCCCCCGGCGGTATCCAAAGCCATGGCTGTCCCGTCAACACAGTCAGGGACTCTGCTCCGTTTAACATATTGCCAAGACTTGCCGTAGGTGGCTGAACACCCATACCCAGAAAACTTAACGCCGCTTCATCCAACATGGAAAGGGCAAGGACGGATGTGGCATATACTAGAATTGGCGCTGCGGTATTGGGCAGGATTTCTGAAAACAAAATATGTCTAAGAGGCATGCCTGCTACCATACTGCTTTTTACAAAATTCATCTCCCGAAGGTTTAGTACATTTCCTCTTACCAGTCTGGCAATTCCCGGCCAGTCTACAAATCCCAGGATCAGTATGATGCTCCAAAGACCCGGCTTAAAAATAGATGCTGCCACTAAAACTAACAGGATATAGGGAAAGGACATCACCATGTCCGTAAAACGCATAATGACCATGTCTGTTATTCCGCCAAAATATCCCGCTGCCAGTCCCAGCGCCACTCCAATTACCGTAGAAATCAGCGTAGCCATCATTCCTACCAAAAGAGATACTCTCATACCATATAAAAGTCTGCTCAAAACATCCCTGCCTATCTGATCTGTTCCCAGAAGGAAGTCCTTATTTGGCGCGCCGCTGAAAGAACCCACAATTTCATTTGGATCATAAGGAGTTATAACAGGTGCTAAAAGCGCTGCCAGCCCCAGGATGAGTACTATGATAAGACTGACCAGCGCCAGCTTATGACGCCGGAATCTTCGGAATACAGTCTGAAGATAACTTTCATTGGAAATGTCTATATTTTTTTTGTTCTTTTTATTCTTTGCCATATTCCCCTCCTAATTCAGCTGGATAGTGGGGTCAACCAGTGCATACAAAATGTCCGTGATCAGATTTGCTGCAAGGACAACAACTGCCGAAAGCAGGCACACACCCATAATAACGGGATAATCACGGCTGGTAATAGCGCTCATTGTCATAAGTCCCAGTCCGGGCCAGGAAAATACCTGTTCAATAATGACAGCGCCGCCAAACAGAAGGGGAATTTCCATTCCTATTACTGTAATAATCGGAACCAGGACATTTCTTAAAGCATGCTTATAGATTACCTTAAATCTGCCAATACCTTTTGCTCTGGCTGTCCTTAAATAGTCCTGTTGAAGAATTTCCAGCACGGCGCTTCTAATATATCTGATATTGCTGCCTGCCATAGAAAAGGCAAGTACCAGTACCGGCATGATCATATGCTTCACAATATCCGCAAATCCTCCCTCAGTTCCCAGTGTAATCATGCCGTTTGAAGGAAGCCAGCCCAACCTCACGGTAAAAACATAAATTAAGAGCAGCGACAAAAAGAATCCGGGAATGCTGCTTCCGAGAAAAGAAGCCGTAACCACTGCATAATCGCCTTTGGAATATTGATGCACGGCACTGTAGATCCCTGCCGGCACGGCCATAATAAGACTCACTATAAGTGATACTCCCATAAGCAGCAATGTGGGACCCAAATGACTTCCTATCATGTCGGCAACCGGCTGATAAGATTTCATGGAATAACCCATATTCCCATGGAGAAGCTGCTCCATCCAGATAAAATACTGTATATAAAAAGGTTTATCCAGTCCTAAAGCAATTTTCTTAGCTTCCACCGCTGCCTCAGATATCCTTGGTCCCTGCAGCATTTCCAAAGGACTTCCTGCCAGGCACATAATTCCATAATCAATGATCGTAATGCCAATCAGCACCGGAATGGCAATTAAGATACGTTTAATAATATATTTCTCCATGATCATGCCTCCTTGCTGCTTGAAACGGACACAATGGGACAGGCCGCAAAATGGCTGTTTGAAGATGATATAGTCTGAAGCTGCGGTTCTCTCTGGCTGCATATAGGGGCAGCGTAAGGGCATCTTTTGTGAAATCTGCATCCCAAAGGCGGATTGGAACTGTTTCCGATTTCTCCCTGTAGCAGCTCCTTTCCATCATTTCTTTGTTCCGGATCAGGTATAGGTACTGCATTTAACAGTGCTTTGGTGTAAGGATGAATGGGATTTCGGAAAATTTCTCCGGCCTCTCCACATTCCACGATCTTCCCTAAATACATGACCGCAATCCTGCTGCTGACATAGTTTACAGCTCCCAGTCCATGTCCCACAAAAAGCAGTGTCAGATGCAGTTCCTTTTGCAGCTCTTTAAGAAGATTCAAAATCTGCGCCTGAATGGATACGTCCAGTGCGCTGACAGGTTCATCACATACGATAAATTCCGGATTTAGGGAAAGAGCCTTTGCAATGCCGATCCTCTGTCTCTGCCCTCCTGAAAACTCATGGGGATACCGCCCCAGTATATTTCTGGAAAGTCCCACCATATCAAGAATTTTTAGAATATCCTTTTCTACGGTGTTCTTAGCAGAAACTTTATGATACAGCATAGGCTGGGAAAGAATTTCATAAATATGTTTTCTGGGATTTAAAGAAGAATAAGGATCCTGAAATACCATCTGAAGCTTCGTGCGGATCTGTTTTCTTTCCTCCTTTTTTAGCAAAGACAGGTTCCTTCCCCGATAAAAAATAGTGCCTTCTGTAGGTGTCTCTAAACCTACCAGCTGCCTGCCTACGGTAGATTTACCACATCCCGACTCTCCTACAAGTCCCAAAGTCTCACCTTCCATAATGGAAAAACTTACCCCGTCTACTGCTTTCACATAACCGGTAGTATGGGGAATAATTCCTCCTCTTACGGGATAATACTTTTTCATATTCTCTACTTGTATCAGTGGGGTTTTATCACATTTCCGCATCTGGCAGACCCCCTTCCTTTACCACAATGCACTTAGCCCTATGCCCCTGTGTAAGCTCATAGTCTTTCTGGGGCTGACGGCACTTTGGCCTTCTATACATACAACGGTCAGCAAAGCGACACCCCGAGATATCATCATAGCTTTCCGGTACCATCCCCGGTATGGAAGCAAGTTTCCGGTCAGGACTGTCCCATATTGTGGGAATCGTATTTAAAAGCGCCCGGGTATAAGGATGTCCCGGATTTTTAAACACTTCTTTTACCGGTCCCTCTTCGATGATCTGTCCTGCATACATAACAATTACCCGGTCTGCCATATTGGCTACCAGTCCAATATCGTGGGTAATCAGAATCATGGACATACCGCTTTCTTTTTGAAGCTCCTTAAGCAGCTTCATGATTTGAGCCTGTATAGTAACATCTAACGCTGTTGTTGGTTCATCTGCAATTAAAAGTCTCGGATTGCAGGAAAGAGCCATAGCAATCATGACTCTCTGTCTCATTCCTCCTGACAGCATATGAGGATACTTTTTCATGATATTTCCTGCATCCGGCATGCCTACCTTCCTAAGCAGCTCTTCTGCCCGCCGTCTGGCCTCCTGCCCTTTAAATCCCATATGAACCCGTATGCTCTCTGCAATCTGACTGCCCACACTAAAGGCAGGATTCAGGGAAGTAAGGGGATCCTGAAAGATCATAGTAAGCTCATTGCCTCTGATCCGGTCAAGCTCCTTTTCCGTCATTGCCAGCAGACTGTTTCCATCAAAGCAGACATCTCCCTCTATGACGCTTCCCCGTCTTGAGAGCAGCCCCATAATAGACAGACTGGTGACGCTTTTTCCGCATCCGGATTCACCTACAATACATACTACTTCTCCTTCGTCCACGCAGAAGCTGACGTGGTCTACGCTGATACTCTTTCCATAATCGCCGGCAAAGACGGTAGTCAGTCCTTTCACTTCCAGTAAATGTGACATTGCTCTTCCTCACTTGCTGCATTACTTCCATAAATACCAAAGGCCGGAATAACCCCGGCCTGCAGTATTTCAAAGTTTCAATCTGATTCAATAGTTATTCCACAATATCCCATTCCTGAATATTGTTAAATAAACCGTATACATCGTTATTTACGCCTGTCAGACGTTTATTCACTGCCCCTTGGGCACTGATGATATAAGCGGAGAACATAGGAACATCCTCCTGCATTTTCTTATCTACAATGGAATAACATTCTTTAATTTCTTCCGTATCACTTGCGCTCTGTGTTTTCTCTAAAGCTTCATTAACCTCCTGATTCCCATAGCCGGTCCAGCTGCCTTCTCCGCCAAGCAGCCATGCAACGTCTGAATAAGGGTCAACCGGTGAATACGTATACTGTACTGCAAAAAAGTCATAATCCGTGGTTCCTGCAACGGTCATCAGTGTTGCCAGATCCATGGTCTGAATCTCCACCTTAATTCCCACAGCTGCCCACTGTGCTGCCATGATCTGTGCTGCATTTACAAAGGCTCCGTCACCTGAGTTTACATAAAACCGAAGTGTCTGACTTTCATCAAATCCAGCTTCTTTAAGCAGCTCCCTGGCTTTTTCGGGATTGTATTCCAAGGGTCTGACACCGCTGTCATAGAGAGGACTGGCAGAAGAAAGAAATCCATCCACCACTTCACCGTGTCCTTTCATTAACTGTTCCAGAATCTGTTCTCTGTCAATGGCATATACAAGAGCCTGCCTCACTCTTACATCTTCAATGTTGGCAGTCTGAATAAATACAGACTGATTTGTAATGGGTGAGCCATACATTACATCAACATTGTCAAGGGTTTCTATACTTTCATAGTCTTCCTGAGGGATGGCTGTCAGGGTAGGATGTGCAAGGTCTATTTCACCGGATTTAAGGCCTGCATAAACCTGGCTGGCATCCATGATCCTGAAATTCAGTTTATCTATCTTAGGCGCTCCCTTCCAGTATTCCGTATTGGCAGTATAAGAAATAAAATGATTGACATCATAATCTGTGACCATGTAAGGCCCGCTTACAACATCGGGATGGTTAAACCAGTCTGCTGTCATAAGTTCGTCTTCCCCCAAATCTTTAAGTACATGTTTGGGCAGCGTATGCAGATAGCATGCATAAGTATTTTGGAACGTAGTAAGAGCAATAGGATATTTCGTAGTAAACCGGATCGTCTTATCATCAATGACCTTGACTCCCGCTACATCAGATGCTCCCTCTTCCACAAAGCCGTCATCGCCTACACCTTCAAATGCATAAAGTACCATAGTAGGATTCCCGATTACGGGACTTGCAAGACGCAGGAACGTAAATTCCACATCCTCTGCAGTAATGGGTGTACCGTCTGACCAGGTAGCATCATCATGAATATGGACAACAAAATTCTGAGAGTCTTCCATTGTAATACTATCTGCCAGCATAGGCTGAAAATCCAGATTCTCATCAAGCTCTACTAAAGGCAGAAACTCAAGTCCCACTGCATATTTATTGATCCATGTCTGGTCATTTGTAAGAGGATTCATACCTCCCAGTGAATCCGTCACGCCTATATTGACAATTCTGTCACCGGAAGAAACATTTTCAGCGTTGCTCTGGGGTTCCTCATCTGATGAAGAGCAGCCGGCCATAGTGAAAATAACAGCCGCCGTCATCAGCAGTCCTATGACTCTACTGATTACCTTTTTCATAATTTTTCTCCTCGTCTCATTTCCTGATATTCCTGCATAAATAGTTTTTTTATTATACTTTCACAGGTAATAATTGTCAATATCCATCCCTCAAGAAAGGCCGCAGATCATTATGTATTATCCCTAAGAAATATTATCAGATAATTTCTTATGCCCTCCACACAAATAAAAGGAACTGTCCTCTGACAGTTCCTTTGCCTGATCATTGTTCCATCTGCCTTCCAAGAAAACCTGCTGCCGACAGAATCAGTTTCTGCTCTACTTCTCCCATTTTGGCCTTTTCATTATTGCTGATCAGCACCACAGCCCCTATAACATCACCCTCGCAGATAATGGGACTTGCTGCCTCATGCAGGAACTCATCTGTTACATCCTGGCTTAAAGAAATAAAATCTTTTTCTCCTTTAGATGCAACTACTGTTTCTCTGTTATTGATCTTATCTTCTAATTCCCGGCTTAAGGATTTTCCCAGCATATTCTTAAATCCTCCCGATACGGCAATGAACTGATCCCGGTCTGCTATCAGCGCCGCATGTCCTGAAACCTGGCAAAGACTTTCTGCATACTGCTTTGCAAATGTATTCATCTCACCGATAGGTGAGTATTTCTTTAATATGATTTCCCCTTCTCTGTCTGTGAAGATTTCCAGAGGATCGCTCTCCCTGATGCGAAGAGTGCGCCTGATTTCTTTAGGGATTACAATTCTTCCAAGATCATCTATTCTACGCACAATGCCTGTTGCTTTCATAATTAAAATTCCTCCATTTACTATACTGTCCATTTTAGGAGATAGTATTTGTAAATAGAGGAATTTTATACCTTCTATTTTGCAACATCTTTCTTACGGAATTTTTTAACTTCATACAATTTTTCATCAGCCTGGGTAAGGGCTTCCTGCAGTGCTGTTTCATCTTCTCCAGACATCAGGCAGGCTCCTGCAGAAACTGTAATGTTATACGGTTTATTACTGGAATCATTGAATGTTGTAAATCTCTGATATATTTTGTTAAGGATCTCTTCACCGTCATCATCATTCTGATACTTCATAATGCAGGCAAACTCATCTCCTCCAATTCTTCCGGCAACACCCACTTCCTTCATTTCTTCTGACAGGATATTTCCTATCAGCTTAATGGAAAAATCACCTTCTTCATGTCCGTATCTGTCATTAATGATCTTCAGATTATTCATATCCACATAAATAGCCAGAAGATTTTTGCCTTCTTTCTTGGTTTCTTCAATCACTTTTTCGGCCTCTATATAGAAACCTCTTCTGTTCAGAACCCCTGTAAGGCTGTCATATTTTGACAGTGTGTACAGTACAAGGTTGTTCTCACGCAGTACCGTAAGACTGTCCTCCAGTTCCTGCTGGATTTCTTCATTGGTTTTAAGGAGCGTGATCATCTTCGCTGCAGAACTCATCTGATTCACCAGAAATTCACCGTTTATGAAAATTCCCTCTGTTAAATCACACAACAGCATCCCATAAAGCACTTCTCGGGAAAACAGCGGCAGACATACATAATCGCTTCTTTTTTCTTTGTCCATATAACTGTTGTTAAAAATATTCTGACTTTGTACTGCCTGTCTTAAAGAAGGCACTGCTCTTACTCTTCCTTCCTGCAAGGCCGCTTTCAGATACATCTGCTTAGGCGGCAGGAATTGTTCCCTGGACAGATGCATGACAGGATTTTTAAAAGTATATACATATGCATTTTTAATTCCCAGCCATTCCAGATTACCCAGCATGGATGTATAACTCTGATCATTTCCCTTTTCAAATTGGAGAACATCCCGTACGAACATTTTCATGGAATAATTTTCTTTGCTCTGCTGCTCTGCTATCTTCGCAAAGCGTACATCCGTTGCTCTGATGATCTTCCTGTAAATAACAGAGAATTCACCCTGAAGCCTGAATTTTTTCTCTCCATCCGGCAAAGCATTCTTTAAGGCACGGTAAATTCCTTCAAAGCAGTTTAACAGATTACTGATATCTGCATATTGAAGAGCTTCTTCATTTAAAAGAGCATCCAATGCTTCCTCAATCTTGATGGCATTTTCCGGCGTTTCATCCCCTTTGCCATAGACCAGAGCCAGCGTACTTAATAATTCCCTAAAGGCTCTTTGGATATTCTTCATTTTATCTTCATATTTTTCATGCCTGTACCGGAAAAAAATATCATCAAAGTAACCGTCAATAGATGCGGTGCTGAATAATTCTATTGGAAAACCGTCCTCTGTCTGCGTTTTTGTTCCTATCGAATCTCTTTTCACAAATTTAGTAGGAAGTACCTCATTTTCCACCTTTTCTCCGGATACCAGGCGAATTGCCATTTTAAGAGCTTCTTCTCCAAGCTCAGCGGCATCTGCCCGTACCGTGGAAAGGGGCGGATTCAATTTGGCAGCTACCGGAATATCATCATATCCCAGAATATGCAGATCCTTTCCTATCTGCCGTCCACGTCTTTCAGCCTCTTCATAAAGACCCACTGCCGTATCATCATTTACGCAAAAGACTGCTTCCAAATCCGGATTTTTATCCAGCAGTTCCTTAAAAGATTCCTTATAATGTCTGGTAAAGTCGCCCTCTACATATATCTGGTCGGAAAACTCAATTCCATGGCTGTTAAGTACATCAATAAAGGTTCTTTTTCTCTCCAAGGCATCTGTATTATCTTCAGTTCCTCCCAGCATACCTATTTTTCTGCATCCTGTTTTTTCAATCAGATAATTTAGTCCCTCTTTAATACCATTACAGTTATCAAAAGATACGTCTACATAATTTTCCAACTTATAGGCAACCAAAATACATGGAATGTCACTGAACTGATTCAGCAAGTTTTCCACACTCTCCTTGTTGGTCAAACATCCGATAGCACCTGCTGCTACAATAAGGGCATCCACATTTTTTTTGTTTGCATATGAAAAAACAGTATGATTCTGATATTCATACGTCAGATCCGGATTTGAAGAAACATCCCGATTCAGATATTTGCCGGGAAATACTACAGTATCCACGTCAAACTTCTTGGCCATCTGTAGGATTCCCCTGCACATTAATATAGTAAAATCATCCGTAATACCGCTTACGAACACTCCAATAGTCAGTCTTCCCTTTTTCATTGTTATTTTGCCCCGTCATTATTGAATCTACTGCATTATTTTCCGTTTAATTTATCCACCAGCTTCTGTAACTGATGCATATCTACTCCCTTATCGCCGCCAAAGCTTAAGATGCCGCGAAGAGGCATATATTTCATCATGGCTTCCGCCATTTCATTTGACATAGCCTCTGCCTCTGCACTGCCTACCTCCTTGTTTTGAGCCGTCAGGATATTGTCTGCAAATAAATCCTTTACCAGCTCTGCTGCCTTAGGATCTGCCATAATATCTCCCAGCGTAGAATCTGTAGTATAGTGAACAGGAAGTTTTTCTGTGGATTCTACATAAATACCGGCCTCAAGGACAATATCTCTTGAAGATTTTCCTATCATAATCACAAATCTGCCGCTCTCCACATGCCAGTTATGGATATCCGTATTAAAATATGCAAAGCTTCTCTTATTTAAAAGGAACTGAACTGTTTTGGTTTCTCCCGGCTGCAGCTCAACCTTTTCAAATCCCTTTAATTCCTTTTCAGGACGGATGACTGTGCTTTCCTCATCTGCCACATAAAGCTGAACGATCTCTTTTCCTGCCACGCTTCCTGTATTGGTCACATCAACCTGAACTGTTACCTCTTCCGTATCTTTGATATTGTCGGAAGAAAGCCTTAAATTTGAATATCCAAAGGTGGTATAGGAAAGGCCATGCCCAAAGGGGAACAATACATCCATTTTTTTCTTGTCATAGTATCGATATCCTACAAAGATACCTTCTTTATATTCCACCTTATCCTTTTCTCCCGGGAAATTCAAATAAGAAGGATTGTCTGATAACTGTATAGGAAATGTTTCCGGAAGCTTGGCGCTGGGATTTACCTTTCCGAAAAGAATATCATATTCAGCTCCGCCTACTGCCTGGCCTCCTAAATAAGCTTCCAGCACACCTTTCACTTTAGAAACCCAAGGCATCTCTACCGGTGAACCGTTGTGAAGCACTACCACCGTATTAGGCTGTACTTCAGCAATCTTCTCAATCAGAGCATTTTGACATTTCGGCATGGACATATGGCTTCTGTCAAATCCCTCCGACTCAAAAGCATCCGGAAGTCCTGCGAAAATAACTGCTGCATCTGCTTTTTTAGCTGCCTCAACTGCTTCTTCCAACAAAGTATTATCTATTTCATCCTTTTCATCAATAAACCCTTGGGCATAAGTAATATTGGGATTTCCGGCTGCCGCTTCCAGCGCGCCTGTGATTTTATGGCTGTTGATATGGGAACTGCCGCCTCCCTGATATCTGGGTTTTTCTGCATATTTTCCGATAAATGCAATCTTCTTTTCCTCGGACAAAGGAAGGATTCCTTCATTTTTCAGAAGTACAATCGTTTCTTCCGCTACTTTTCTTGCTGTTTCATGATCCTTATCCTTATCAAAGACTGCCGTCTTATCTCTATTTTCTTCAAAACGGTATACGATATTCAAAATTCTTTCTACCGCTTTATCCACCGTTTCTTCTTTAAGGCTCCCGTTCTTTACAGCCTCTACAATCAGTTTATCATTCATTCCCTGAGAAGAAGGCATTTCAAGATCAAGTCCTGCAGCCAAATCTGCTACACGGCTATTGACAGCGCCCCAGTCACTGACTACATATCCGTCAAATCCCCATTCATCCCGAAGCACTTCCGTCAAATACCTTTTATTTTCAGCGGCATAGATACCTCCGATCCTGTTATAGGAACACATTACCGTCCAGGGTTTCTGTTCTTTTACTGCCCCTTCAAAAGCTGCCAGATAAATTTCCCGTAAGGTACGCTCATCCATTTCCGCTGTAACAGTCATTCTCCTGGTTTCCTGATTATTTGCCAAAAAATGTTTTATGCTGGTTCCTACATTTTTATTCTGTACTCCCTTAATAAGCGCTCCTGCCATCTGGCTGGCAACCAGGGGATCTTCTGAATAATATTCAAAGTTCCGGCCACAAAGAGGAGATCTCTTGATATTCACTGCAGGGCCTAAGATAACGCTGATTCCTTCTGCCTGACACTCATTTCCGATTACCTCCCCCATCATGGTGATCAGATCCCTGTTAAAGGAAGCTGCTGTTCCGCATCCGGCAGGGAAACATACGGCTTTGATACTCTCATTCACTCCCAGATGATCTGCCTTATCATCCTGTTTTCTGAGACCGTGAGGTCCATCGGATAACATAGTTGCAGGAATCCCAAGCCTTTCAATACCTTCTGTGTGCCAAAAATCCGCACCGGAGCAAAGAGAAGCTTTCTCCTCCAATGTCATCTGACTGATCAATGCCTGTAACTCTTCTTGTTTCATAAATCTTTACCCCATTCTTTCCGTAAAATATGTTTATTTTACTACTTCTATTACTTCCCATCAATCCTCAATTCCCTCTTTATCGAAATCGGGAATAAAACTTTCCTTTGCCGTCTCTCCCTCCTGAATGAAAGCATTCTTAACTCCAAGGGACAATGCATAATCTACAATATCTTCGTATTCTCTTTTTGTCACTTTGCGGCAAAGCTCCTTACAGTCCTTCTGCATCTTCAGCCTTTCAAAGGGCGTATACTGATTCATAATACTCAAATAGACGTCATCCCCATAAGTCTGATACACATACCGGATGACTGCTTTAGCATTCCTCTTATGTCCGGGCAGAAGCAGATGTCTTACAATAACTCCCTGACGCATCATCCCTTCCTCATCAAACACAGGCTTTCCTGCTGTCTCCACCATAGCCTCTAAAGCCTTTTTAGCTACATGTGGATAATCCGGTGCCTTAGAGTATCTGCCTGCAAGCTCTGTATCCATATATTTAAAATCCGTAAGGAAAATATCCACGATTCCTTTTAGATTTCGAATGATTCCTTCTTTTGCATACCCGCTACAGTTATATACCACAGGTACATTTAATCCCGCATCCTTTGCCATCAGAACTGCCTGCGAAATAGGAATTACATAGTGATCCGGTGTTACCAGATTGATGTTTTTCGCCCCCTGCTCCTTTAGGGAGAAAAAAACATCTGCAAGGCGTGAAACCGTAATTTCTTTTCCTTTCATGCCTTTCGCTATTTCAAAATTCTGACAGTATACGCATCCCATATTGCAGCCGGAGAAAAATACTGCTCCGGACCCTGTCTTTCCTGAAATGCAGGGTTCTTCCCACATATGGAGTGATGCCCTTGCTGCTCTTGGTTTATCATCTGACACACAATAGCCTTTTTCGCCGGCCTTTCTGTGTACCATGCAGTTCCTGGGACATAGGTTACAGGGGTCATCCGTAAATTCCCGCCATTCCATAATTTCTCTACTTTCCATCTCCATATTGTTCATTCCACTCTTCCCGTGGAATGGCAGTGATATTTCCTACATCATAATATATTTCGTAAAAATGATTGATCCAATAATCTTTATCATCTGTCAGGTCCGAACTGTGGGCATTGCTGTAAACATTTTGAAAAGCTTCCCTGTACTGTGGAATTACTACAATACCATCTCCTTCCGGATATGTCTTATCTTCCAGAATCAAATCGATCCTTTCCTGCTCCTCCCGGTAAATCCGCGCAAGATTTACAAGATTCTCTATATAAGTAAAAAAGAGCCACAAGCATAAAATGCCTGTCAGACTGTATTTGGCCACACTGACTGATGTTTCCTCTTCTTTAATATCCACGATCCCCTGAATGCATGCTGTCATAAGAAATACTCCGGCTCCGAAAAAAGCTCTGTTAGCCGGCGTAGGCACCAGGATCAGTGCATAGGAAGTAGCTGCAAAAGCAATCAGAAACAGAATACTGTCACACCTTTCATCCATCCGCCTCTGTTCTTTCTTTCTCTGCAGGACAAGAAAGAACAGGACTACTGTCATAAGAGCAAGCAGGGGAAAGAACAACTCCTTGATGATCACTGTGATTTTGTAAGTTCTTGACAGCAGGCCTACTATTCCGGTATACGCATCCTCAGACATGACAGCACTTCTTTTACGTACTCCCGGTGCCATTACCATACCAAGAATACCGCAGCATATGCCTGCCATACTTGTTATCATAAAGGGATATACTGCTTTTTGGTTTTCCTTTTTTTGACGGTATGCAAAGAGACCTCCATACATCAATGCCAGCAGCAGACCGCCTCCTGAAGTATTTTCATTACACCAGCCTGCCAATATCCCTAATAAAAACATAATAATTGCTAAAATAACAGGATTCTTTAACTTTTGCGTATGCTCCAGCATATATCGGTAGAGAGAAAAAAATCCCAGAATAATGACGCTGCCCCACAAATAATTGCAAGAGCCACAGATCCACAGCATGGTTTGTCCAAAATCCACTGTAAATTTCCACAAAAAAACAATAATGGTAAGAAGTACAAAAATATCATATTTTTCCCTGCGGCGGATATTATAATAAATCAACAATATCAAAGCCAAAAACATCCCGCTGTTGACTATATTAAAAATCTGTTTATTGACAGATAAAGAAAGCCTGACATTAAACTGACCGATGATACGCCCGCTGTTAGAAAGGTATTCCCCATACTGCTGTTTTATCAGTTCCCACAAAGAAGCGGCCTTTCGCACCTCGATCAGATACGCATAATCATCAGACAGATATGGTGTTAAACAATTATACACATATATCATCAGGACAGCTCCGCTAAGAATCAACCAAAATATTATTTTTTTATATTTATTTACAGAAACCGTCACAGAAGCATCCTCTTTATCATAACTATTTGATTGCTATTTCATTTTACCAAACCCCTTTTCATATTGCAATGATACTATCTTGTTTTTATGATATTTTGTTGTGCCGCCCCTTACTTTCCCTTCTGATTCCTTATAGTATTCCGGCTCAAAATATGCTATACTCTTAAAAAGTGAAGGCCTGACAGCCTAAGCTTTAAGAAAACAGAAAAGATTGGCATGTTAAAATGAATGAAAAAGTATTACAAACCTTAGAATATACAAAAGTCATGGAAGCTTTAACGGAAAAAGCCACTTCCGATCCCGGGCGTGAAATGTGCAGAAAGCTTGTGCCTATGACGGATTTAAATCAGATCGAGCTGGCACAGACTCAGACTGCGGATGCCCTTAGTATGTTGTTCCAAAAAGGCTCAACCTCCTTTGGCGGCAATAAGAATATTGGCATGGCTCTGCGTTCCCTTGAAATCGGCAGTACTTTATCTGCCGTAGAGCTTCTGAAAATTGCAGGTCTGCTTGACAATGTAAACCGTATAAAGTCCTATGGAAAAAGTCAGAAAGCAGATGAAAAAACAACTTCTCTCACCGAATATTTTACTGCCCTGGAACCACTGACATTCCTGTCAGCTGAAATCAGACGGTGCATCCTTTCCGAGGAAGAAATTGCAGATGATGCCAGTACCAATTTAAAGCATATCAGAAGAAGCATTGGCCTCACAGGAGAAAAAATCCACAGTCAGCTTACTTCTATGGTAAATGGCTCCTACCGGAGTTACTTGCAGGACGCAGTTATTACTATGCGCGGCAACCGCTACTGTATTCCCGTAAAGGCGGAATACAAAGGGCAGGTTCCGGGAATGGTTCATGACCAGTCCTCCACAGGCTCCACCTTTTTTATTGAGCCTGCCGCCATTGTAGAATTAAATAACCGTTTAAAGGAATTGTCTATTCAGGAGCAGGAGGAAATTGAAACAATTCTTGCTACCTTAAGTGAAAGTACCGGAGAACATACAGATGCACTCAGGGAAAATCAAAGAATCATGACCTTTCTGGATTTTACCTTTGCCAAAGCTTCCCTTGCCCTTATGCAGAACGCCACAAGACCTCTGTTTGGCAGTGAACGCTGTATTCATATCAGGAAAGGCCGTCATCCCCTTCTTCCGGCAGATAAAGTTGTACCCATTGACGTATCTCTGGGAAAAGATTTTGATCAGCTGATCGTCACCGGTCCCAATACGGGAGGCAAAACTGTTTCCTTAAAAACAGTGGGCCTTTTTACATTGTTAGGACAGGCAGGACTCCACATTCCCGCCCTGGACCGTTCAGAGCTTTCCGTTTTTACGGAAGTATTTGCCGATATTGGAGATGAACAAAGCATTGAACAAAGCCTTAGTACTTTTTCTTCCCATATGACACGGATTGTCTCCATTTTAAAAAATGCAGACGAAAATTCTTTATGTCTGTTTGACGAATTATGCGCCGGAACAGACCCCACGGAGGGAGCTGCTCTTGCTATTGCTATTTTAGACTATCTCCACAGCAAAGGAATCCGTACTATGGCAACTACACACTACAGTGAGCTCAAAGTTTATGCTCTCACTACTGATTTTGTAGAAAATGCCTGCTGTGAATTTTGTGTGGAAACCCTCTCCCCTACTTATCGTCTGCTTATTGGCATTCCCGGCAAAAGCAACGCCTTTGCCATTTCCAAAAAACTGGGACTTCCGGATTCCATTATTGATGCTGCCGGCAGACAGCTCAGCAGTGAAGAGAAAAGTTTTGAAGACATGCTCTCGGATCTTGAAGCAAGCAGAGTGACTATTGAAAAAGAACGTCTGGAAATTGCTTCCTACAAAGAAGAAATTGAACATCTGAAAAAACGCCTTCAGGAAAAAAATGAAAAAATCGATCATGCAAAAGAACGGATTCTCCGTGAAGCCAACGAGCAGGCAAGAAATATCCTAAAAGAGGCTAAAGATGTTGCCGATGAAACCATACGGATTTTCCAAAAAGCAGGCCCCGGAGCTTCCTTAAAAGATCTGGAAAAATCCCGTGAATCAATTCGAGGTAAGATCAATGACAAAAATGAAAAGCTGGCGTTAAAAAGCAGTCCTTCTCCTCAAAACAGGAAGCTTACCCCGGACCAGATCAAAAAGGGGGACAGTGTCAAAATCCTGTCCATGGGTCTTAAAGGAACTGTAAGCTCCCTGCCGGATCATAAAGGTAATCTTTTTGTACAGTGCGGTATTATCCGTTCTCAGGTACATATCAGTGACCTGATTCTGATTGATAATGATGCACCGTCAGGCGTTTCCATGAAACAGAGCAAAACCAGCCACATAAAAATGTCCAAATCCTTACAGGTATCTTCCGAAATCAATTTACTTGGCAAAACAGTGGATGAAGCTCTTGCTGAACTTGACAAATATCTGGATGATGCTTATCTGGCTCATCTGACCACCGTACGTGTTGTTCACGGTAAAGGAACAGGAACCCTTAGGAGTGCCGTCCAGAGCCATCTGAAACGTATTAAATACGTAAAAAGCTTCCGGCTTGGCGAGTATGGAGAAGGTGACGCCGGTGTCACAATTGTAACATTTAAAGAGTAATATCTTTTGATAAAGGAAAGGAAACCCATATGGTAAGCAAACAAAAAGTTTTAATTGTCGATGATGACAGCAATATTGCAGAATTAATTTCCCTCTATCTTACCAAAGAATGTTTTGATACCATGATTGCAGGAGATGGGGAAACTGCTCTTTTAATGGCAGATTCCTTCGCCCCCAACCTGATATTATTAGATCTGATGCTGCCGGGTATTGACGGCTATCAGGTCTGCCGTGAAATTCGGGCCAAATCTGCCATACCTATTATCATGCTTTCAGCAAAGGGCGAAATTTTTGATAAGGTCCTGGGGCTTGAACTGGGAGCCGATGACTATATGGAAAAACCTTTTGATTCCAAAGAGCTTGTTGCAAGAGTAAAAGCCGTTCTCCGCAGATACAAGCCGGTTTCTTCCGTCTCTTCCGAGCCTGACGTCAAATGCGTGGAATATCCTGACCTTGTCATTAATCAGACCAACTATTCCGTCATTTATATGGGAAAGACCATAGATATGCCTCCAAAAGAACTGGAACTTCTCTATTTTCTGGCCTCATCACCCAACCATGTCTTTACACGGGAACAGCTCCTTGATCAGATTTGGGGGTATGAATATATCGGCGATACCAGAACCGTGGACGTCCACATCAAGCGGATCCGGGAAAAGATCAATGACCACGATAATTGGAAGATTTCCACCATTTGGGGAATCGGTTATAAATTCGAGGTAAGAAAATGAGAAAAACTCTCTACTTGAAATTTCTTCTGGCTTATTTTATTTTTGGTTTCTTTGGTTTTGTAGTTGTTGCCACCTTTGTAAGCAGTATGACCATGGAACACCTAAAAAGAGAAAAAGCAGATGCTCTTTATAAAGAAGCTACTCTGATTGCAAATACTTATGCTTCTGACCTGTACACAAATGAAACTTCATTAGATACCGTAAAAAAACAGCTGGATGCACTGGACTCTTATCTTTCTGCCCGCTTATGGATCATCAATCCTTCGGGGCGTATGGTTTTAGATTCAGATGCTCCCCTTGATATTGAAAGTGAGACTGTGATCACGGATTTTGACCCTACCATAATAGGCGGAAGCTATTATACCATAGGAAATTTTTTTGGCAGTTTTACAGAAGAACAGCTCAGTGTTTTTGCACCTATTACGGCTAACTATAAAGTGCAGGGATATGTGGTGATCCATTATCCCATGAGCAGCCTTTCTCTCTCCTGCAACAGCCTGTTAAATATCTCCTATCTTATGCTGGTGATCCTGTTTTTGCTCTCCCTGATCATTCTTATCTTTTTTACGGAAATGGTTTATCTGCCTCTTCGGAAGATCATAGATGCCACAGAACAGTATGCTGCCGGAAATATGCATTATGAATTTCAGGTGGAAAGTGAGGATGAAATGGGTTATCTGGCTGCTTCTCTGAACTATATGGCCAGTGAAATTGCACGGGCTGAGGATAATCAAAAAAAGTTTGTGGCAAATGTTTCTCATGATTTCCGTTCTCCCCTTACTTCCATCAAAGGTTATCTGGAAGCCATGCTGGATGGCACCATTCCGGCCAAGCTATACGAAAAATATCTGAATATCGTTCTAAATGAAACAGAACGTTTAACCAAGCTTACAGGAAGCCTTTTAACTTTAAACAATTTAAATATAAAGGGAATCATACTTGATAAAAGCACTTTCGATCTTAATAGCGTCATCCGCGATACCGCTGCTTCTTTTGAAGGCACCTGTAAACAGAAGACAATTGCAATTGAACTGATTCTTACAGGCGATACATTGTATGTCAATGCCGATGTAGGGAAAATACAGCAGGTACTTTATAATCTTCTTGACAACGCCATTAAATTCAGCTTTCAGAATTCCGTTATTAAAATTGAAACTACGGAAAAACATAACAAAGTTTTTGTTTCTGTCAAAGACAGTGGCATTGGAATTCCAAAAGAAGATTTAAAGCTGATCTGGGATCGTTTTTATAAATCAGATTTGTCCAGAGGAAAAGATAAGAAGGGCACGGGGCTTGGCCTTTCCATCACCAAAGAAATCATCAATGCCCACGGCGAACACATCAATGTGATCAGCACGGAGGGTGTCGGGTCTGAATTTATTTTTTCCCTGCAGACGGCAGATGAGGATGAGGAGGACTAAACATGCACATTATATTACACCAGCCGGAAATTCCTGCAAATACAGGAAATATTGGAAGAACCTGTGTTGCCTCGGGAACAGATCTCCATCTCATAGAACCCTTGGGATTCCGTCTTACGGAAAAGGAGATCAAAAGGGCCGGTATGGATTACTGGGAACATCTTAAAGTAACCAGATATATGAATTTTGAGGAATTTAAAAAGCTTCATCCGGGAGCCAGAATCTGGATGGCTACTACCAAAGCAAAGCATGTATACAGTGATGTTTCCTTTGCCCCCGATGACTATATTATGTTTGGAAAGGAAAGCGCCGGAATTCCCGAAGAAATTCTTTTAGAATATGAAGAGACATGTATCCGTATCCCCATGGAACCTGAAATACGTTCCTTAAACTTATCCAATTCCGTTTCCATTATCTTATATGAGGCTTTAAGACAGCAGCATTTTTCTAATATGCAGTTAGAAGGCCATCTTCATAGATTACATTGGAAAGAAAATAACTAAATTTTTCTCATAAATTGTCATAAATCTTATGGTCCTCCTTCGTATCTAGGTAAGAAACATATATACAAGGAGGATTTCTTATGAAAAGATTCGTATTTATATTACTTATTACCTTTTTAATTCCCGTTTTGAGCGCCTGCGGAAAGGAACCGCAAAATGAAACTGAAACTAAAATCTCCGCTTCCGATTTACCTGAACCGGTTTTTTCCGAAAACACATTCTATGATACGACTGCTCCATATAACACTGTAACCGTTGTCAGTTCGGAAAATGTTTCCGTTGTACCGGATATTGCTGAAGTTGTTTATTCTGTACGTACCAAGGATAATGAAGCTGCCGGCTGTCAGCAGAAAAATTCAGAATCGGTAAGCCAGGTTATTGCTCTCTTAGAAAGTCTGGGCGTTGAAGAGACCTCTATTCAGACTTCAGATTACTACATGAATCCCATTTACAATTATAGCGGAAGTACTCCCAGGCTCACCGGATATGAAGCAGTAACTACCCTGACGGTATCTGATCTGCCAATTGACAATCTGGAAAATATCTTATCCCAATCTGTTTCCGGCGGCATCAACACCGTTCAATCCATTACTTATCAGGCAAGCCGGTATGATGAGAGTTATCAGGAAGCTTTGAAAAAAGCCGTTGCCTCCGGCTATGAAAAAGCCAAGGTACTTGCCGATGCTTCCGGAGCCCGCGTAGGAAGTGTTATCAGTATCCAGGAAACCAGCGGATACTCTCAGGCACGTTATACAGATTATGCCCGCTCCAATATGATGAATTCCTATGGCGCCATGAAGGAAGCCGCTCTTGAAGATTCTGCTGCAATCATGCCCGGCGAAATTCAGGTGGAAGCCGGAATTATTATAGAATACCAGTTAATCCCTTAACAGCAACAAGATCTTTCCTATGGAATCAAAATAAAGGGGCTGTCGCACTAACTTAGTGCGCAGCCTCTTTTCCGTGCAGAAAGTTTG
>CAZTKJ010000041.1:0-24958 GCA_964614185.1 uncultured Lachnospiraceae bacterium | reverse complement strand
CCTTTTGACGAGAAAAGCCCGAGGCATCCACCTCGGACTTTGTCTACAGTCTGAGAGCGTTGCTGGCAACGCTCTTTTATTATATGATAAGAAATTAAATTTTTTAGTTTGATTCAATGGATTTGTCATCTACGTTGAAAATATCGCCATCTTCAAGAATGCATACCATAGTCTTGCCGGTATTTAATTTGATTTCATTTCCATCATCATCATAATATCTTGTAGCACCGTAATCGGATGTTTTTTCCCATGTTACATGAATGCCTTTTCCGTTGGTAAAGAACCATCCGTCTCTGGTAGTGTCATGACACTGGAAGGATAAATAACCTTTCTGATCTCTTACTTCAAAATACGTATTCTGAATTAAAATATTCTTAAATGCCAGCTGTTTATTGTTGGCAAGATCTACATGAGGTCCATCGCTGTCACCTGATAAGTGTTGATATCTTTCATATAATCCTGTTTCTTCATTATAAATGAAATAGCAGTTGGTAACAGGATAAGCAGGAGACATATCAATTTTAGAAGCTGTAATGGCATCAGAGTATTGCTCTAATGTATTTGGTTCTGATTCAGAAGCAAACTGATAATGTGTTGAATCAGAATAGTTACTTCTATATTCTGTAGGATAACCGTAATGATCCACAGCTTCCTTGATTAAAGATCCGTCAGTAAAGGCATTATCCGTAGAGTTCTTGGCAGTGTCCCTATAGGATGCTTTGGAATAATCAATACAGTTGATATTCTGGGTATCAGCTCTGCCAACCAAATCATCTATGTAAAAAGGTCCGCCATAATGAATATAGATCGCATCCCATTCAAATGCCCAATATAAATAATAATCACGGCAGCTTCTAATGTTGCCAACTTTACTTAAGTTTTCCCAGTCTTCCCACACACCCATCAATCTGGTCATGCTGCCTTCTACATTACATTCATAAAGGATAGAAGCTTCTGATAAACCGTATTGACTTGCTGTCTTGGAATTGGGAACCATAATAGCTATGGGACGCGTTTGGGAAACCTTTTCATCAACCCATTCATTGGTTAAGCGGCTTCTAACCATGCCTTCAGCCGGAGGAGTATCCGGATCTTCCTCTTCTTCTTTTACCTGCTCGGAATCTACTTCAGCTGTGGGCTGAGGCTGTACCTCAACAATAGGTTCAACGAGAGGCTGTGCCGTAGTTTCTTCTTTGCTGCTACAGCCAAACAATAAAAGAGATGAAGATAAGGCTACAAGAAAAAGCACTTGTAATCTTTTCATCAATATTTCCTCGCTTTCATATTAAAAATAGTAGTTTAGTCTGAAAACCATACAACTGTCATTATAACACAGATAGAAAATGTCGTCACTAGAAAAATGTGTAAAATGTTATACAAAAATATTAAAAAAATGTTACAGACGATACTATGACTTGTACAAATTCAAAAATAAGGGTAAGATATACATATCAGAAAAGGGAATCAAACAATAAGATCAAGGGTTTGAGGAAGAATGAAAGGATATCCGATATGAAAAAAATAATTGTGACAGGATGCAATGGCCAGTTGGGACGTGCTGTTAACAAAGAATTTGAAGGAAACACGGAAATTGAATTTGTGAATACCGATGTAGCTGAATTGGATATAACAAGTATTGATAAGGTAATGGAACTGGCAAGAGAAGTAAAGCCTTATGCCATTATTAACTGTGCCGCCCATACCGGAGTGGATGCCTGTGAAACAGATGTTGATAATGCATACAGAATCAATGCTATAGGCCCCAGGAATCTGAGTATTGCAGCATCTGAACTGGGTGCTAAAATGATTCATATATCAACGGACTATGTGTTTGACGGCAAATCATCTAAGCCATATGTTGAGTTTGACAGACCGAATCCTCAGGGTATGTATGGCGCTACCAAGCTTGCGGGAGAAATGATGGTTAAGGATTTTGCGGAGCATTATTTTATCTTTCGGACAGCGTGGCTTTATGGGGATGGCAAGAACTTTGTTAAAACAATGCTGCGGTTATCGGAAACGAATGATACGGTAAAAGTAGTGAATGATCAATTTGGAAGTCCTACCAGTACGAAAGAACTGGCAGGCGCTATTTCGCAGCTTTTGTTTACAGAAAATTACGGACTCTTCCATGCTACCTGTGAAGGAAGTTGTAACTGGGCGGAATTTGCACAGGAAATTTTCAGACTGGCAGGAAAATCCACAAAGGTAGAAGGAATCACTACGGAAGAATATAATGCGCCTGCTCCCCGTCCCGCTTATTCTATTTTGGAAAATTACATGCTGAAGCTTACATCAGATTACTTATTTGCTGACTGGCATGATGCAATAGAAGAGTACATTAAGACATTATATTAAAGGGAAGAGAAGGATATGGATTTTTTATATGAATTGTTTCACAATGTGATATTCATATCAGCAATACTGGGATGGTTTATTGCTCAGGTGTTAAAAACAATGATTCATCTGTTTATCACCAAAAAATTTGTTATAGAAAGAATGGTAGGAAGCGGTGGAATGCCCAGTTCCCATTCAGCAACAGTATGCGCCCTTGCTACTTCGGCGGGAATGACTTATGGCGGAGGGAGCGCTGAGTTTGCCATAGCTGTTATTTTTGCCATTGTAGTCATGCATGATGCAATGGGAGTACGAAGAGAAACAGGAATACAGGCGAGAGTCATCAACGAAATGCTGGAAGTATTTACTACTATGGGGAAGAAGATGAGTCCGGAGGACAAATTAAAAGAGTTTGTGGGACATACACCGCTGCAGGTTTTGGCAGGTGCAATCCTTGGAATCCTGATTGCAGTACTGATCTGTAATGTTATGTAACATAAGAGGACTGTCTGAACGGGGCAGAGGGAATAAAATAACAAAAAGGAGAAATTTATGCAGAACGTAGCATTGATAACAGGAATTACAGGGCAGGATGGTTCTTATCTTGCAGAATTTTTATTGGATAAGGGATATGAAGTCCATGGTTTGATCCGCAGGCACAGTATCAGCAATACTTCCCGTATCGATCATATTATCCATTCGGAATATAATAAAGTGAAATTTTTTCTGCACTTTGCAGATACTACAGACTCAAGTAATTTAATGCGTCTTATTGCAGAAATAAGGCCTACGGAGGTCTATAATCTGGCAGCACAGTCTCATGTAGGAGTATCCTTTGAGGTGCCGGAATATACGGCAGAAGCAACCGGTGTCAGTACATTGAAGCTTTTGGAAGCACTCCGGGTCAATGGCGGAAACTGCCGCTATTATCAGGCTTCTACATCAGAGCTGTTTGGAGGACTTCCGGAAACAGCGCCCCAAAGTGAAGCAACGCCTTTTTATCCCAAAAGCCCTTATGGGGTTGCTAAATTATATTCTTACTGGATTACTGTTAACTACAGGGAATCCTACAATATGTTTACCTGCAACGGCATTCTCTTTAATCATGAGTCCCCGAGGCGCGGGGAAAATTTCGTAACCAGAAAAATCACTTTGGCTATTGCCAACATGATTGCGGGCAATCAGGAGAAACTTTCTCTGGGCAATATGAATGCTAAGCGTGACTGGGGATTTGCAGGAGATTATGTGAAAGGTATGTGGCTTATGCTCCAGCAGGACAAGCCGGGAGATTATGTCCTTGCAACAAATGAAACCCATACCGTAAGAGAATTTGTAGAGGCGGCTTTTAAAGAGCTTGGCATTTCTGTCAGGTGGGAAGGTGCCGGTGTCAATGAGAGAGGATATGATGCGGAAACAGGCAGGCTCCTTGTAGATGTAAATCCCGAATTTTATCGTCCTGCAGAGGTTGAATTCCTTTGGGGAAATCCGGCTAAGGCAGAAAAGGAATTGGGCTGGAAGCGGGAAACAGATTTCAAAGGTCTGGTAAAAATGATGATGGATGCGGATCTGCGGGAAATTGCAGGAATTGACTGTAAAGAATATAGAAATAGTAAAAAGAACAAGTGATTAGGACAAAAGAGGCTTTGAATATATGATATCCGTGTTATTGATATGGATTTATATGATGGCAACCTGCTATATTATCGGTTATGCAGTTTTATGGCTGCTGGCCGAAAAGCAGGGGTACTGCATTAAGAGGAAAAGCAGCTATTTGTATGCAGGAATTACGGCAGTAACTGTTTATGCTCAGTTTTTCAGTGTTTTTTATAAAGTAGGATTTTTGGCAAATGCTGTTCTTTTATTTATTTGCGCCTGCTGTGCTTTTACATTCCGAAAGGAATTTTTAAAGCGCTTTCATACATTGCGGTTGACCATTACTCCCGTAAAGGCAGGAGTGATGGTGTTCTTATTTCTGTTATTTTCTTATGGTACATCTACCGGTATCATTCATTATGATACGGGACTGTACCATGCCCAGAGCATCAGATGGATTGAGGAATACGGTATTGTACCGGGACTTGGAAATCTGCACAGCAGACTGGCTTATAACAGTGCATCTTTTTGCTTATCAGCATTATATAGCTTTGGTTTTCTTGGAGGGCAGTCTTATCATTGCTGCGCCGGATTCTTAGGATTTCTCCTTGCGGCCACCTGTGTGGAAAGGGTGTCAAAAAGCAGATTTAAAAAGCCGCATCTTTCTGATTTAGTGCGGATCATGGGGATCTACTATTTACTGATTATTTTTGATGAAATGATTTCCCCGGCTTCTGATTATTTTATGGTCCTTAGTGTATTCTATATTGTGATCAGGTGGCTTGATCTGTTAGAAGAAGAGGAAAAATCCTATCTTCCTTATGCACTTTTGTGCGTCATGGGGGTATCGGTAGTAACCATCAAACTGTCAGGAGCATGCATCTTGCTTTTGACGCTTAAACCTATGCTGCAGATGATAAGAGAAAGAAGAGGAAAACAGATCGTTCTTTTTACAGGGGCAGGATTTCTGACAGCCCTCCCCTTTTTGATCAGGAACGTTATCTTATCAGGATGGCTGGTGTATCCTTTTACATTCATTGATTTATTCCAGGTAGATTTTAAAATACCGAAGGGAATGGCAGATTATGATTCCAAAGAAATTCAGGTATGGGGAAGAGGATTTTCGGATGTAACAAGATACAATGATTCAATTACAAAATGGCTGCCGGAGTGGGCGGCGTCCTTGGATGCCGTCAATAAGGTATTTTTACTGATGGCGCTTTCCGGCATAGGGCTGTTTTTGTGCTACTGCTTATACGCCGCCAAAAACAAACGGAAAGATATGCAGGATATTTTGATTGTAATGGGAACTATGGGGGTGAGTTTTCTGTTTTGGCTTACCAGTGCGCCGCTGATCCGGTACGGATGTATTTATTTGTGGGTATTTCCTACACTTGTTTGGGGATTTGGCTATCTGAGGGTCAGTGGAGGACTTGACAGATATAAATTTTTTATGATCCTGCTGCTTCTTTTAGGAACATATAAGGCAGCAGCATTTACTGCAGAGACTGTAAGAAATGCTACAGGGAAGTATCTGCTCTGTCAAAAGGATTATGAAAATTTTGAAACGATTCCCTATGAAATAGGAGGGTATACCTTTTATTATCCAAAGGAAGGGGACAGGACAGGATATGAGGATTTCCCGGCATCTCCCATAAAAGCAGAAGTTTTTTTCCGGGGAGATACCATTGAAAAAGGATTTAAAGTTTTAGAAAATTAAATGAAAAAGAGGGTAAGAGGATGTTGAATAAAGAAGATAAGATATATGTAGCAGGACATAGAGGGCTGGTAGGAAGCGCTATTGTCAGAAACCTGCAGTCCAAGGGATATAAGAATATAATTGGCAGAACCCATAAAGAGCTGGATCTGACCTGTCAGGCAGAAGTAAGGGAATTTTTTGAGAAGGAAAGACCTGACGTAGTGGTGCTGGCAGCAGCAAAGGTAGGGGGTATTAACGCCAATAATACGGCACCGGCAGAATTTGCTTATGAGAATATGCAGATTCAATGCAATGTGATAGAATGCTGCCACAGATATAAGGTAAAGAAACTGCTGTTTCTTGGAAGTACCTGTATTTATCCTCGAATGGCGCCTCAGCCAATTCCGGAGGATGCACTTTTGACAGGGCCTTTGGAAGAAACAAATGAAGCATATGCCATTGCCAAAATTTCCGGTCTTGAAATGTGTAAATTTTATAAGAAACAGTATGGGGACGATTTTATCAGCTGTATGCCTACGAATTTGTATGGACCTCATGACAATTACGATCTGTCAGGTTCCCATGTTATGCCTGCCATGATTCGCAAGTTCCATGAAGCAAAGGTAAACGGCGCTCCCACGGTAGAACTTTGGGGAACAGGAACCCCGTTAAGAGAGTTCTTATATGTGGATGATATGGCAGATGCCTGTGTATTTCTGCTGGAAAATTACAGCGGATGGCAGCATGTCAATATCGGTACCGGAAAAGAAGTAACCATTAAGGAGCTGGCGGAAACGGTGCGCAGAGTAGTTGGATTTGAAGGTGAAATTGTCTGGAATAAGGATATGCCCGACGGTACCCCCAGAAAATTGACGAATGTTGACAAACTTCACGGACTTGGGTGGACACACAAAGTAGAACTGGAAGAAGGCGTAGCTTTGGCATATCAATGGTTTAAGGAAAATGTAGAACATGCAAGAATGTAAACAAGACTCCGGTGCTTTATTGCACCGGAGTTTGATTTTTTGCAACTTTTCAGGAGTGAGAAAGGTATATAAGGTAGAGAGGTCCCGTGCGAATTATAATGCAAAAATTCTCTGCGTAGGGTATAATAAACCACAACTGGAAATGCTGGAAGACGCAAACGGGAGAATTGCATTATGATAAAGGAAAGAGCAGAAATTACTGCTGATGAGGTCATTGACCAATACGCTGATATGGTATACCGGCTGGCTGTTTCGCAGGTGAAGAAACAGGCGGATGCAGAGGATATCTTTCAGGAAGTGTTTATACGACTGGTTCGGCATATACAGGAAATTCAAAGTATGGAACATGCCAGGGCGTGGCTGATCACAGTTACCATGAACTGTTCCAAAAAACATTTTGGAAATTACTGGAATAAAAATGTATATCTTACGGAAAAACCGGAGGAAATGCAGGGAAATGAAGAGGGTTATGAGCAGGTGGAAAGAAAAATAGGCAATCCTGTTTCTGAAGCCGTAAAAAAGCTGCCCCCCAAATACCGGGGAGTAATCCATTTATTTTACTATGAGGAGCTGTCTGTAATTGAAATAGCGAAAGTAACAAAGCAGAAAGAGTCCACTGTAAAATCACAATTGTTCCGGGCAAGAGAAATGCTTAGGGAAATGTTAACAGAACAAAGTGGAAAATAGAGGCTGCAGATTGCGGAAAGGATATGGTTATTATGATAAAAGAGCAATATCAAAAAGAAATTTCACAGATACACGCTCCAAAACAGCTGCTTGAAAAGACCAAGGAGGCCATGAAAGAAGAAGAGAAACGCCTTTTGCAGCAAAGAAAGGCCAAGGCATCATTTCCCTTTGGAAGAGTGCTGCCTGCTGTGGCGGCAGCGGTACTGCTGCTGGTATTTTCTGCGGCAGTCATCTATTTTAAAGCTGATAAGACATCACTGGAACAGGAAATACCTTTGCAGTTAAGTGGTAAGCAGGAGCCGGAAATAGGAAAAATCGAAAACGGAAATAATGCAGGTCTTACCGTCAGAGAGGTGTCCAAGATGCCTGAAGAGTTTTTGAGCATTTCAGGCACGCTGGTTGGAGAAGATACAGTTTTGATAGTAAAGGACGGGGAAACAGGAGCTTTTAAGGCATATTATGAAAATGAGCAGATACGCTGTGAAATTCTCTCAGAAATAACAGATGAAAAAGAATTTATAGAAGCCTTGGAAAGTAAAATGAAAGAACTGCATGAAGGATAGAAAGAAATATGAAATTTGAGAATGACAGGATACGGATCGTTATTGAAAAGAAACAACGATCCAAAGCACAGCAGAAAGAAAATGGAAAAAAACATCTGCCGGCAGTGCTTATAGCGCTGCTGCTTATGATTGTGCTGATTTGTGCCGGGTCATATATTTATTTTTGTAAAGAAGCTTCTGCAGATCAAGTGGAAAATTACGGACAGGTCGAAGGGGAATATGTAGCGGCCACTTATTTGGCAGCAGGACTTCAGGACAAGTATGCAGATAAAAGTATTTATCCATATACATATGGAGATCCCATTGAGGATCTGGGAAGAAACGAAGCTATTACATTTAAATTGGGATATGATGTTGCAGATTTGGAAATCAGTAAATGGACTGAAGTTTTTGCACTTTATCAGGATTCCGGACTGACAAAAGAAATAGGGGCGTCGTACTCTTTTGATAAGAAAAGCGGCATTATAACGCTGACGCCTTCCCAGAATTCTACTCTGTATAAAATCTATATGGATGGACTATATGTGGAAACCATCGAGAAATATCCACATTCTAATAACAGCTTGTTTGATAAAGGGGCAGGCAATGACTGGGGAAATCTTGGGACAATGTATCTGGCATCTTACCGTGATAAAGAAACAGGCAGGCTGTTAGATGAGCCGGAAGTAAGTATTGTAACCATCAAAGGAGAGATCGCAGAATCCCCCAGACTGACTTATTCAATTACTGAGGATGGGAGACCGGTATTTTACTGGAACGAAATAGAAGAGGCTGAAGAATATTTCATCTGTCAGACGGTGAAAGGGAAGAATGATAATAGTCCGGCATACGTACGAGTATTAGATATTACGAGAGAAACCTCATGGATGCCGCAGAATGTTAAATATGAACTATATATGACAACCAATAATGAGTTCCGTACTTATAAGGTCAGTGAAGACGACTGGAAAAATGAATCACATTATGATGAATATCTGGAACGGTATGGAGAACCGGGAATCCCACAGTATGATAACAGCAGGATTGCAACGGAAGAAGGAATTTGTGTGATTGCTGTAAATATGGAAGGAACATCCATGATCAGCAATGAATTTAGCAATGAAGAACTGGCTGCAAATCTTCCCTATCAGGCAGCCAGAAATACCGAAAAGGAAAATGGATTTGAAGCCTTTGCAATGACATATGAATCGGTAGAAAAACTGCCCTCTTACGATTATATCACGATGTGTGACGGATATACTTCCATGAAGCTGATTGACTATCAGACAGAAAAGGCTTATTTACAGGATGTACGATTTGTAATACTGGATCCTGACACATCAGAACTTACAGGAGCGGAAACCTATTCCTGCCTGATCATTCCTTATAAAGTGGAGGGAACATCTTTCATCAATCAGTTTACAGTTTCCTGTGAGGATGGAGATTATCCTGCCGTTGGCATGGAAAAAGATTTGGCTTTTCTGGAGGATCGGGAAAACAAACTTCGTAAGAAATCAGGTATGATAGAGCCTGAATATTCTCTGAAACTGGCAACTCATGAGGAATTGAAGCCTGAAAAAATCCGCAGGGTTGATACGGAGGTTTTTGCTAACAGCGCTTTATCCGAATATCTTGCCATCAATATGCTGGGAGGCGCCGGTATTATTGATTTAAGTGAATTTCCGGAGGCAAAGGATAAAAATCTGCTGCATGATGCTTTTATGGAAGCTTATCATCAAAACCCCCTGATTTTGGGAATTAAAGGTTACCGAATAAACGCCAGAGGAACAACTCTCAGGGTGGTTTACAGAGAATCTTTGGAGAATCAGGCAAGAAAACAAAAAGAAATAAAAGCAAAAGTTTCAGAGATTATAGAGGATATTATCACAGAAGATATGACTGATCAGGAGAAAGAGCTGGCGATCAATCAATATCTTTGCGATACCATCACATATGATGAGGAAGCTCTTTTAAATGCGCAGAAGTATGGATATATGGGTGCGGATAAGAAATTTAACGATTCTTTTGGCGCTTATGGAGCACTGATTGAAGGGAAATGTGTCTGCATGGGATACGCGTCAGCTTTTAAGCTTTTGGCAGAAGAAGCAGGACTTGAAACAATTGTAGTTACGGGATTTTTGGAAGGAGGCATTTCTCACGCCTGGAATAAAGTGAAAATCGATAATGAATGGCAGATCGTGGATGTTACCAATAATGATAATGAATATTTTGTTAATGCGTTGCTGAACCTGCCATCCTCAGCAGGTGAAAGAGTGCTGATAGAAGACAAAGAATATATGTTGGATAAGATGATTCCTGATTACGTGGGAGAAAGTGACAACAATGAATATTATCACCTTACAGATAATTATTTCCCGGTGCAGGAAACGGCAGAAAAACTATCTGCGGAACTTGCCAAAAAGGGCAGTGTAACGCTGCGTACAGTTTATGATTTAAATGATGAGAAGTTCTATGAAATTACTGATGCCGTTTATGAGATCATGGGTGATGAAATTGATTTATCCGGTTATCACTGGCTGGGGGTCATCTATCTGCAGATAGATTAGTGCTGATGCTTTTGGAATGGAGAAGGACAGATAAATGGAGGGGATATATGAAAAACTTAAGTGAAAGAACGGCAGGATTTACGGATTCTGTCATACGAAGAATGACAAGAGTGTCAATGCAATATGGAGCAATCAATCTATCTCAGGGATTTCCGGACTTTGATCCGCCTAAAGAAATAACGGACAGGCTGAAAGAAGTGGCGTTCACAGGCCCTCATCAATATGCGCTGACTTGGGGCGCCCAGAATTTCAGGGAAGCCCTTTCAAAGAAGCAGGAGCATTTTTATGGGATGAAGGTGAATCCTGATGAGGAAATCGTAGTTACCTGCGGAAGCACGGAAGCCATGATGGCAGCTATGATGTCAGTCTGTAATCCGGGTGACAAAGTCGTTATTTTTTCTCCTTTTTATGAAAACTATGGAGCAGATACGATTCTGTCAGGAGCAGAGCCCATTTATGTTCCTCTAAAGCCGCCGGCTTTTAACTTTGATGCAGATGAGTTGGAACAGGCGGTGAAGCAGCCGGGAGTAAAAGCGCTGATCCTCTGCAATCCCTCTAATCCCTGTGGAAAAGTCTTTACTTATCAGGAACTGAAGATCATTGCAGAACTTGCAATGAAGTATGATATATATGTGATTACGGATGAGGTGTATGAGCATATTGTGTATGAACCCAATATACATACCTGCATGGCCATGCTGCCGGGAATGAGAGAGAGGACCATTATCTGTAATTCTCTGTCAAAGACTTATTCCATTACAGGGTGGAGACTGGGATTTGTCATGGCATCTCCCCAAATCACAGACAGGGTTAAGAAAGTGCATGATTTCCTGACGGTAGGTGCGGCAGCGCCGTTGATGGAAGCGGCAGTTGTAGGATTAAAGTTTGAAGATTCTTATTATGAAAAATTACGGGAGCATTATACCCATATGAAGAACCTGTTTACAGAAGGCCTGGAAAATATAGGACTGCCTTTTACCAAACCCCAGGGAGCTTATTATGTGCTGGCAGATATCAGTGAGTTTGGCTATGAGAGCGACCTGATCTTCTGTGAAGAACTGGCAAAAAAAGTGGGAGTAGGGGCAGTTCCCGGTTCCAGTTTCTTCAGAGAGGAAGAAAACCGTTATATCCGTTTTCATTTTGCAAAGCAGGATGCAACCTTAAAGGCAGCTTTAGAGAGACTTTCAGATATTCAGAAGATGAAGAGAGGATGATCTATTTATGAAAAAAGCATTTATTACATATTTACAACTGATGCTGTTTATACCGGCGCTGCTGGCAGGTCTTTTACTTCCTCCCATAAATGCACAGGCTTCTGAGGACAAAACACAGGAAAGTATCAGTCCTGTAACAAAAAAGAGGGTGTATCTGGTGCGCCCGGGGGAATGCCTGAGCACTATAGCCTTAGAGATGTATGGAAACAGAGATTATTGGATGCAGATCTATGAGCATAATAAGAACCTTATAGGCGAAAATCCTGATTATCTGCAGGCAGGCGTTTATTTGGAACTGCCTGAAGCGCCGGAGCGGGGATTAGAGTGGAAGACGCTCTATGAACAGAAACCGGAAGAATATGAGTTTACTCCTTATGATGCTTATATCAGTGAAGACGCGCCATATGAGATAGAAGAATGTTATTATTACAGAAATACCCAGGATGAAAAATATGGAAAATGGGAACAGGAAGCAGGAAGATACAATGTCTGTTACCCTCGTCTGATTTCTACCAAGGGACGAAATATGGAAGATATAAATGAAACCATCAGACAATACGCAATGCTTTTTGTGGAGGAATACTATGTAGATCCTGATGGTACTACAGAGCAGGAGATTTCGGGAAGTGATTTCAGAGGTAAATTTTATTTAAGGAGCACGGCGCGGTACCGGATCACTTATTTGGATGAAAATCTCATGAGCATTGTATTTGAACATTACTGTAATGATGGGAAGCTTATGCAGCTGCTGAAGGAATCCCACAGGCTGGAATGTCTTACCATAGACCTTGAAACGGGACATGTTTATACTTGCGATGAAATGTTTCAGAATACTCAGGGACTTGCTGTGAAAGAGTACATGCGTGTCCTGAAAAAATATGACTATGACCCGGAGGACAGGACTTACGATTTCTTTGAGACCTATGTGAATCCCGACCTTATGGCAGATACTTTAAATAAGGAGGGATGGAAAGACAACAAGTGGAAAACATCCGTCTTTTTAGATGGAGAGGAAGTACATCTGGCATTTCATTATAACGGCTATATTGACGAGCAGCGTTATGAAGAAAATTGGGGATTTTGGAAAGATTACGAGATCATAGATTTTACCGAAGAGGAAATCAGAGAGTATCAGTCGGCTTCCGAACTTTGGCAAAAATGGAATAATGCAGTCGGTTCATAAGAACCGGCTGTTTTTTACATTATGGCAGGATTCTTTATAAATAATTGATATTTGTTCATTTCTTTTTTATGGAATAATTAGTAAAGTTGTGTTACAATGAAAAGCGTTATATGTAAAGAAATCACAGGATACAGAGGGAAAGCCGAAAAAGGCCGGGTTATTAGAGATGAGAGTGGGATTTGACAACGAAAAATACTTAAAGATGCAGTCTGAGCATATTGAGGAAAGAATCAATAAATTCGGAGATAAATTATATCTTGAATTTGGAGGGAAGCTGTTTGATGATTATCATGCCTCCAGAGTACTGCCGGGATTTGAGCCTGACAGTAAACTGCGTATGCTGATGAAACTTTCTGACAGAGCGGAAATTGTCATTGTAATAAATGCGGCGGATATTGAAAAGAATAAAATACGAGGCGATTTGGGCATTACTTATGATGAGGATGTGCAAAGACTGAAACGGGAATTTGAAAGCAGAGGTCTTTATGTGGGAAGCATAGTGCTGACTCATTACGCCGGACAGGCAAGAGCAGATGCGTTCAAAAAAAGAATGGAAAAGAAACATGTCAAAGTATATCTGCATTATGCCATAGAAGGATATCCTTCTAATGTGCCTTTGATCGTCAGTGATGAAGGATATGGCAAAAATGAATATATAGAAACAACCCGCCCGCTGGTAGTGATTACGGCACCGGGACCGGGAAGCGGAAAAATGGCGACCTGTCTGTCGCAGCTTTATCATGATAATAAAAGAGGCATCAAGGCAGGATATGCAAAGTATGAGACCTTCCCTATCTGGAACATTCCGTTAAAGCATCCGGTAAATCTTGCTTATGAAGCAGCTACGGCAGACTTAAATGATATTAATATGATCGATCCGTTCCATTTGGAAGCTTATGGTGAGACCACTGTTAATTATAACCGTGATATTGAGATCTTTCCGGTACTCAATGCAATCTTTGAGGGGATATATGGAGAGAATCCTTATAAATCACCTACAGACATGGGTGTTAATATGGCAGGGAACTGCATTGTGGATGATGAAGTCTGCAAAGAAGCTTCCCATATGGAAATCATCCGCCGCTATTATACGGCAATGAATGATGTGATCAATGGCAAAGCCAAGGAAAATGATGTTTATAAGATAGAGCTTCTGATGAAGCAGGCCAAGATTACCACAGACGACAGAAAGGTAACAGTTGCGGCGAAAGAGAGAGAAGCGAAACTGGGAGTGCCTACAGCTGCCATAGAGTTTCAGGATGGTACAATCATTACATCCAAGACCACAGACCTTTTGGGCGCATCTGCAGCGCTGTTGCTTAATTCCCTGAAATATCTGGGAAATGTGGACCACGATACCCATTTGATCTCGCCGGAAGCAATCGGTCCTATTCAGGAATTGAAAACGAAATATTTAGGCGGAAAGAATCCGCGCCTGCATACAGATGAGGTGCTGATTGCCCTTTCCATGTCTGCCCTGACAGATCCCAATGCAAAGAAAGCATTGGAACAGCTTCCAGGCCTTAGAGGATGCCAGATACATACTTCGGTAATGCTTTCCGATGTAGACATAAAAACTTTCAAGAAACTGGGAATAGATTTGACCAGTGAACCAATAGTAAAGGGAAAGAGTAATTAAATGAGTGATCAGAATTTAAACCAATTTGACGGAGGAGCGGGAAACGGAAATAACGGTTCCGGAAATAACGACCCCGGTAATAATGGAAAGGGCTCCGGCTCCGGTGATGGAAGGGATCCCAAGAAACAGAGTATCATGCTGTTTCTTGCGGCAGCCTTGATCACGCTGCTTATGATGAGCAGCTTTATGAAGATGATGTCCGGGGAAACCCAGAAGGAAATCAGTTATAATGAATTTATAACTATGCTGGAAGAGGGAAAAGTAGAATCTGTGGACATCAGTTCAGACAGAGTGAAGATTAAACCCAAGGAAGAAGAAAAACCTAAGACTACATTTTATATGTATGGCGGTGCTTCAACGGTTACTTATTATACAGGCAAGATAGAAGATAATGATACGTTGACACAGAGACTGCTAAAACACAATGTTCCGGTTAAAGGAGAAGTGGCAGACAGTTCCAGTGTCATCATCAGTTTTCTTTTAACTTATGTGGTCCCTATTTTACTTATGTGGGTTCTTTTAAGCTTTTTGTTCCGAAAGATGTCAAGGGGCGGCGGTCCCATGGGCGTGGGCAAAAGTACGGCCAAGGTTTATGTGCAGAAGGAGACGGGGATTACTTTTAAGGATGTAGCAGGTGAGGATGAAGCTAAGGAATCTCTGCAGGAGGTAGTGGATTTCCTCCATAATCCGGGTAAATATGCTAAAATCGGTGCCAAACTGCCTAAAGGAGCGCTTTTAGTAGGGCCTCCCGGAACAGGTAAGACACTGCTTGCCAAAGCAGTTGCGGGAGAAGCAAAGGTACCCTTCTTTTCTCTTTCCGGTTCTGATTTTATAGAGTTGTATGTTGGTGTAGGCGCTTCCCGTGTCAGAGATTTGTTTAAAGAAGCTACCAAGAATGCACCTTGTATCATATTTATTGATGAGATTGATGCCATCGGGCGAAGCCGTGACAGTAAATATGGCGGAGGCAATGAGGAGAGGGAGCAGACCTTAAATCAGCTGCTTTCTGAAATGGATGGTTTCGATACCTCTAAGGGTATTTTAGTACTGGGGGCTACCAACCGTCCGGAGATCCTGGACAAAGCTCTGCTCAGGCCGGGACGGTTTGACAGGAGGATCATTGTAGATAAGCCTGATTTAAAAGGACGTGTGGCAATTCTTAAGGTACATGCCAAAGATGTTCATTTAGATGACAGTGTGGATTTAGATGCTATTGCTCTTGCTACCAGCGGAGCAGTGGGAGCGGATCTTGCCAACATGATCAATGAGGCAGCTATCTATGCAGTGCAGCACGGCAGAGAGGTTGTAAACCAGAAGGATTTATTTAACGCAGTAGAACAGGTTCTGGTGGGTAAGGAGAAAAAGGACCGCATCATGAGTCAGGAAGAAAGAAAGATCGTTTCTTACCATGAGGTGGGTCATGCGCTGATCAGTGCGCTGCAGAAGAACTCGGAACCGGTGCAGAAGATTACTATTGTGCCGAGGACCATGGGAGCCTTAGGCTACGTTATGCATGTTCCTGAAGAGGAAAAATATTTACAGAGTAAGGATGAGCTTCATGACAGACTGGTGAGCCTTTTGGGAGGACGTGCCGCCGAAGAACTCATCTTCGGTAATGTTACTACAGGAGCGGCCAATGATATTGAGCAGGCTACCAATATTGCCAGCAATATGATCACCAGATTTGGTATGAGTAAACGTTTTGGACTTATGGGGCTTGCCACTGTGGAAAGTGAATATTTAGGAGGCGGCGCCCGCCTGACCTGCAGTGACAGGACAGCTGCTGATGTGGATACAGAGGTTATGGAGCTTCTGAAGGAGTGTTACGAAGAAGCAAAAGAGATGCTTTCCGGAAATAGGGAATTAATGGATAAGCTGGCGGCACATCTGTTTGAAAAGGAAACCATCAGCGGTAAAGAATTTATGAAAATTTACCGTCAGGAAAAGGGAATTCCGGAACCGGAAGAAAAGAAAGAAGATACAGTAACTTTACAGACGGAAGAGAAAGCAGAAGAGCAAAAAGAAGAATTTTTTAAGGAAGATACATTTTTTTCTTCCTGCTACGAAAAAGCACGGGAAGAGGCAAAAACTTTAGTAAAGCCGGAACAGGAAGAAAAAAAAGAAGAAAAACAGGAATCAGAGAAGGAATCCCAATCGGAAGACCGGGGACCTACAGGACTTTTTTCAGGTACCCGTTCCGATCTGTAAGATCCGGATTTGAAATCTTTGTCCAATAAGCCGGCCCGCAGAGCGTGCCGGCATTTGGTTTAGAAGGGGTTATAAGATATGTTTGATATTCAGGAAGAATTAAAAAAGCTCCCTAAATGTCCCGGAGTCTATATCATGCATGATGAAGCTGATACCATTATTTATGTGGGAAAGGCAATTAATCTGCATAGTCGCGTCAGGTCTTATTTTCGTAAAAATATCGGAAGAGGGCCGCAGATTGACAAAATGGTTACGCTGATCAGCCGTTTTGAATATATTGTTACCGATTCAGAGCTGGAAGCCCTGGTGCTTGAAAACAATTTGATCAAGGAACATCGGCCTAAATATAACACAATGTTAAAGGATGATAAAACCTATCCTTATATTAAAGTAACTGTAGGAGAGGCATACCCGAGAGTTTTGCTCTCCAGAACCATGAAAAAAGATCACGCCAAATACTTTGGGCCATATACCAGTGCAGCGGCGGTGAAGGACACTATAGAACTGATTAATAAACTGTATCAATTCCGTACCTGCAATAAAAATCTTCCCAAGGACTGCGGCAGTGACAGAGCCTGTTTGAATTATCATATTAAGCAGTGTATGGCGCCCTGTCAGGGCAATGTACCGGAGGAGGCATATAGAGAAAGGGTGAAAAAAGCCCTTGATTTTCTAAACGGAAATTATCAGGAAATTTTGAAAGAACTGGAACAAAAAATGAAAGAGGCTTCTGAGCGTTTGGAGTTTGAAGAGGCTGTCAGATACCGTGATTTATATAACAGTGTGAAGCAAGTGGCACAAAAACAAAAGATTACGGGAAGTGACGGAGAAGATAAGGATGTTATTGCACTTGCCGGAGATGACAAAGATGCTGTGGTTCAGGTATTCTTTGTCAGAGGAGGCAAGCTTATGGGAAGAGAACACTTCTATATGACACATGTGTCAGAAACGCCGCGAGCACAAATCCTGCTTGATTTTGTAAAGCAGTTTTATGCCGGAACTCCGTTTATTCCCAAAGAGCTGATGCTTCAGGAAGAGATAGAAGATATTGAAATATTAGAGCAATGGCTGACCAAACGGAAGGGAGCCAGAGTTTATATCAGGATTCCCAAAATAGGAACAAAGGAAAAACTGGTAGAGTTGGCAGCCAAAAATGCCGAGCTTGTTTTAAGCCAGGACAAGGAGCGGATACGAAGAGAAGAAGGAAGGACCATCGGAGCTGCCAAGGAAATCGGAAAGCTTCTGGGACTTGAAAATGTAAACCGTATGGAAGCATATGATATTTCCAACATCAGTGGTTTTGCCAATGTAGGCTCCATGGTGGTCTATGAAAAAGGGAAACCGAAGAAAAGTGATTACAGAAAATTCAGGATCAAGACGGTTTCGGGGCCTGATGATTATGCCTGTATGAGAGAAGTTCTTACAAGGCGCTTTGTCCATGGTATGGAAGAACAGAAAGAACTTGAGAACAGGGAGATGGAAAAGGAGTTTGGAAGCTTTACGAAATTTCCGGATATCATTATGATGGATGGGGGAAAGGGTCAGGTAAATATAGCCCTTTCCGTATTGGAGGAGCTGCATATCCGGATACCTGTATGTGGTATGGTCAAGGACGATAACCACCGCACCAGAGGCCTTTATTATGAGAATCGGGAGATTCCTATGGACAGGAACAGTGAAGGGTTTAAGCTGATCACCCGCATTCAGGATGAAGCCCACAGATTTGCAATTGAATATCACCGTTCCATTCGCGGCAAGGCACAGGTGAAATCTGTTCTGGATGAGATTCCGGGAGTGGGACCGGCAAGAAGAAAAGCTCTTATGCGTCATTTCAAATCAATAGAGGAAATGAAGAGCGCTGATGTGGAAACATTGTCTAAAGTAGAAGAGATACCAATGCATGTTGCAGAAAGCATCTATCGCTTTTTCCGCCAGTAATTGTATTGAGGTTGTAGATTTTGTGTGATAAAATGTTCCTTAAGGTAATAGGTGGTCCTAAGGGACCACTGTGAGAAATATAAATAAGCAGCAAAAAGGAGCGGGGTATGTCAAAAGTAAAATTGGAAAAAATCATTGAGAAAATGAAACTGGAAAATCTGACTCCCGAGTTGGATATTTCCAAGATTAAAGTAACCCAGCCGGATATTAACAGACCGGCGCTGCAGCTGGCAGGTTACTTTGAGCATTTCGAAGAAACAAGATTACAGGTGATCGGATTTGTGGAATACTCTTATATAGAAGGACTGCCGGAGGCCAGAAAGAGAGAAATCTATCAAAGACTTCTTTCCTGCGAAATTCCTGCCATTATATTCTGCCGGGAACTGCAGCCGGATCAGCTGTTCTTAAAGACGGCGATTGAACACAAAGTTCCGCTTCTTATGACCAAGAAGGCAACTTCTGCTTTTATGGGAGAGATTATCAGATGGATGAACGTAGAGCTGGCTCCCTGTATTTCCGTACATGGCGTATTGGTGGATGTTTTCGGTGAAGGTGTGCTGATTACAGGTGAAAGCGGTATCGGTAAGTCAGAAGCTGCCCTTGAGCTGATCAAGAGAGGGCATCGTCTTGTTACTGATGATGCAGTTGAAATCCGCAAAGTAAGTGATGAAACACTGGTAGGTTCCGCACCTGATATTACAAGACACTTTATAGAACTGCGGGGTATCGGAATCGTGGATGTTAAAACATTGTTCGGTGTTTCCAGTGTAAAGGATACCCAGTCAATCGATCTGGTAATACGTCTTGAAGAGTGGAATAAAGAAAAAGAATATGACAGACTGGGACTGGAAGAAGAGTATACGGAGTACTTGGGCAATAAGGTGGTATGCCATAACATTCCTATCCGTCCCGGACGTAATCTTGCTGTGATCTGTGAGTCTGCTGCTATTAACCATCGTCAGAAAAAAATGGGATACAATGCAGCACAGGAGTTGTATCGCCGCGTGCAGGAATCACTTACCAGAAGAAGAGACGAAGATGAGGACGAAGACGAATAAGAACCGTAAATTTTGTATTTGAGGAATATTCAGACATTTTATAAATAAAAATAGAAAAGGGAGTATATGTAAATGAAAAAATATGTATTTGGGGTAGATATCGGCGGAACCACTGTAAAGTTGGGATTATTTGATACGGAAGGAAATGTTCTCGATAAATGGGAAATCCCTACAAGAACAGAAGAGGATGGAACCAAAATCCTTCCGGATATTGCAGACAGCATACGGGATAAGATGAAGCTGATAGATAAATCATCCGTAATGGGCGTGGGAGTTGGGGCTCCCGGTCCTATTGACAGTGAAGGTATTGTACACAGAGCAGTAAATCTTGGATGGGGAACCTTTAGTGTGAAAAATACATTGGAAGAACTGCTGAATATACCTGTCATGGCAGGTAACGATGCCAATGTAGCCGCCCTTGGAGAAATGTGGATGGGAGGCGGACAAGGATATAAGGATCTGATTGTAGTTACTTTGGGTACCGGCGTAGGCGGCGGTATTATCAATAACGGCAAGATTCTCACAGGAGCTATGGGAGCAGCAGGAGAAATCGGTCATATTCACGTAAATGACAATGAAGATGAAATCTGTGGATGTGGCAACAGAGGATGTCTGGAACAGTATTCTTCCGCGACAGGTATTACCAGATTAGCGAATCAGCTGTTGGAAGCAAGTGACAAGGACAGCGTCCTCAGACAAGGTGAGGTATCAGCTAAAACCGTATTTGACGCAGTAAAGGCAAGAGACCCATTAGCCGTTGAAGTTGCTGAAAAATTCGGTAAGTATCTGGGAGATGCGCTGGCAGCGGTTGCCGGTGTAGTCAATCCTGAAGCAATTGTTATTGGCGGCGGCGTGTCTAAGGCAGGAGAAGTTTTAATTGATTTTATCAGACCCCATTATGAAAAGAACGTTTTCCATGGCAACAGACAGGTAGTGTTCTCTCTGGCAACTCTCGGCAATGATGCCGGTATTTATGGGGCAGCTAAAATGGTTATGGACATGGAAAATACTTAAAACAAATTTTAGGTAAAATAAATTTTAAGTAAAATAAATTGTAAAGATAGCAGGTGTAAAAGTGCAGGAATTAAGTGCGGCAGTTTGTGAATTCATAGAAGCCAATGTTCCTCAGGAGGACATTCTTCGGAATGAGCCTATGAGCAAGCATACTACTTTCCGTATCGGAGGGGAAGCATCATATTTTATCAGAATCAGCCGGATGGAACAGCTGCTTAAGCTGGTTCCTTATTTAAAGCAGATCGATGTGCCATATTTTATTTTGGGAAACGGAAGCAATCTACTGGTAAGTGATCAGGGATATCGGGGAGTGATTCTTCAGATCGGTGATAAGTTTAACCGGATTGAGGTGAATGGAAACACCATGACAATAGAGGCAGGGGCGCTGCTTTCCCAGGTGGCGTACCGTGCGCTTTTGGAAAAACTTACAGGACTGGAATTTGCTTCCGGAATTCCGGGAACTATTGGCGGCAGCGTAGTGATGAATGCAGGAGCCTATGGCGGAGAGATGAAGCAGGTAGTGGAAAATGTGACAGTTCTGTCTGATACCGGAGAAATCCTGCAGCTTGACAATGCTACTATGGAATTCGGATATCGTACCAGTATTATTAAAAACCGTCATTTTACAGTCCTTCAGGTAACATTAAAGCTGGAGAAGGGAAATGAGGAAGAAATCAGAGCCAAGATGGATGATTTTACCCAAAGACGCAAAGCCAAGCAACCGTTGGAATTTCCTTCTGCAGGCAGCACTTTTAAAAGACCGGAAGGCTATTTTGCCGGAAAGCTGATTATGGATGCCGGACTTCGGGGATATTCTGTTGGAGGCGCTAAGATATCCGAAAAGCATTGCGGATTCGTAGTTAACATGGGAAAAGCAACTGCTACAGATGTGGCGGATGTAATAGCGGAAGTACAGGAAAGAGTTAAGAATAAATTCGGTGTCTCTTTGGAAAGGGAAGTAATTTATCTTGGCAGCTTTTAAGGAGGAATGGCATGCGTTTTGTAGTAGTAACGGGAATGAGCGGAGGCGGCAAAAGCACAGCTCTCAGGATGCTGGAAGATGTAGGCTTTTATTGTGTGGATAATCTGCCGGTGCCGTTAATTGAAAAGTTTGTAGAACTTATAGCCATGCCTAACAGTGAGGTGAACAAGGTGGCTCTTGGCCTGGATGTACGTGCAGACCAGCCTTTTGAAGATGCCCGGAAGATACTTGAGAAACTAAAAGAAAATGGGTATGCCTTTGAAATCCTTTTTATGGAGGCCAGTGACCAGGTTCTTTTGAAACGCTATAAGGAAACCAGAAGAATGCATCCTCTTTCCCCGGAAGGAAGAGTGGAAGACGGCATTCTTCAGGAAAGGAAGATTCTCGAAAATATCAGAGGTAAAGCAGATTATGTTATAGACACTTCAAAACTCCTTACCCGTGAGTTAAAGGAAGAAATAGACCGTATTTTTGTCAGGAATGAAGAATATAACAGCCTGATAGTGACGATTTTGTCCTTTGGCTTTAAATATGGCATTCCGGCAGATGCAGATCTTGTGTTTGATGTGCGCTTTCTGCCTAATCCCTTTTATATAGAAGAATTAAAGTACAAAACGGGGAATGACCCTGAGGTACAGGATTATGTTATGGGATTCCCCGAAGCAGCAACATTTATTGATAAATTATCCGATATGCTGGAATTTTTGATTCCCAATTATGTTAAAGAGGGAAAGTATCAGTTGGTAATCGGAATCGGGTGTACCGGTGGGAAGCATAGAAGTGTTACATTGGCAAATAAGTTGTATGACCGATTGAAAAACAGAGGAAATTACGGACTTAAAATTGCCCATAGAGATGTGGGACAAGGTATCTGAGACAATATAAAGGTAGTGTAGATATGTCATTTTCAGCAGAAGTAAAGGAAGAACTGGTAAGGACAATTCCTAATTCCAGGCATTGTCAGCTGGCTGAAATAGCAGCAATGATTCACTTTGGAGGCCGCATAGAGGAGGATGAAGCAGGACATGAAAAGATAGTCCTGCTTTCAGAAAATGAAGGGGTTGCTAAAAAGTACTTTACATTATGGAAAAAAACCTTTATGATAAGTACGGATATGGAAAAGGTACTTCAAGCAATTAAAGTGTTTGAAGGAGACAAACAGGTCAGAACGCTGCAGGAAGGTGTAAGTCCGATTTTACTTAAAAACGGCTGCTGCAGGCGTGCTTATTTGCGAGGTGCTTTTTTATGTACCGGTTCTATTAGTGATCCCCAGAAGGGGTATCATTTAGAATTTGTATGTGATCATGAAGTACAGGCACAGCAGATTCGAGAGATACTGCATGGTTTTGAACTGGAAGCCAGAATAGTAAGGCGAAAGAAATATTATGTTGTATATCTGAAGGAAGGCGCGGGGATTGTAGATCTGCTTAATGTTATGGGTGCACATATATCCTTAATGAATCTTGAGAACTTAAGGATAGAGAAGGAAATGCGTAATTCCATTAACAGACAGGTGAATTGCGAAACTGCTAATATTACCAAAACAGTAAATGCTGCAAGCAGACAGATAGAAGATATTCAGCTTATTCGGAAGCATATAGGGTTTTCTGCGCTTCCGGATAATCTTCGAGAAATAGCGATAGTAAGATTGTCGCATCCGGAAAGCTCCCTTCAGGAATTGGGTGGTTATTTGAATCCGCCGGTAGGTAAATCCGGTGTAAACCATAGATTGCGAAAGCTAAGTGAAATGGCGGACAAGATTGGAGCCCCAAGGAGGAGAGAGTAATGATTGAAAAGGCTATTGAGATCAAAATTGCAGGTGACTTTGATGCAAGACCCATTGCCATGCTGGTGCAGATTGCAAGCAGACACGAAAGCAGCATATATATTAAGGCTGAAGGGAAAAAGGTGAATGCAAAGAGCATCATGGGAATGATGAGCTTAGTATTGAATCAGGGAGAAAATGTTACTGTAATTGCAGACGGCAAGGATGACCAGGAAGCAGTAGAACATATTGCCGATTATTTGAGCGGCAAAATTGAATAAAATATCAAGCGCTGTTGTTATACGGCGCTTTTTGATACAATAAGCTGGCTCGCGAAGCGTGACAGTGTTTATTAATATAAGGACGGCTCGCAAAGCGTGGCGTCCGTTGTTGTTTTATGACGGTTTTCTAATGGAGTATCTGATAGATGAACAAAGAAAAAATGCTTTTTATTTATAATCCCAGAGCAGGTAAAGCCCAGATACGGAGCAATTTACTGGATATGATCGATATTTTTGTTAAGGCAGGTTATGAAGTTACTGCTTACCCTACCCAGACAAGCGGAGATGGTATTAAAGCAGTGACAGAGAGAGATCCCGGCTATTACAGCATTGTTGTCTGCAGCGGAGGAGACGGAACCTTAGATGAAGTAGTAACCGGAATGATGAAATGCCACGACAAGCTTCCCATTGGGTATGTACCTGCGGGAAGCACTAATGATTTTGCAGGCAGTCTGAAAATACCCAAAAATATGGCAGAAGCTGCAAGAATAGTGGTAGAAGGCAAGAATTTTGCCTGCGATATTGGGAGCTTTAACAATGATATCTTTGTATACATTGCAGCATTTGGACTTTTTACGGAAGTATCTTATGAGACGAAACAGGATGTAAAAAATATGCTGGGACATATGGCGTATTTGCTGGAAGGAGTAAAGCATCTTTCCAATATAAAGTCTTATGCCATAAAGGCAGAATATGAAGATGAGATCATTGAAGGGGATTTTATTTTCGGCATGGTGACCAATTCCCTTTCAGTGGGAGGATTTAAAAGAATCACAGGTAAATATGTGCAGCTGGATGATGGAGAATTTGAGGTTACTTTAATTAAAAAGCCGGCCAATCCCATAGAATTGAATACCATTATGACAGCGCTGCTTAACAGAAATATCAATACTGATTTGATGTACTGCTTTAAAGCTTCTTCTCTTAAGATCACTTCACAGGAGGAGGTGTCATGGACACTGGATGGAGAATTTGGAGGAAAACATAGAACTGTTTCAATTGAAAACAATAAACAGGCTCTTCAAATCCGTGTCCCGGCAATATGATCTTTGTGTGCAAGCACCTATTCACAGCGTGTAAATCATTTCATGGCTGAACTGTTGAAATAAAAAAATATTTACAATTGCTGTTCCTTTTTTGGCAGGAATAGGGTATAATAAAAGCTAATGAGAATGTTATAAATTTAACGGAGGTAAATAAAATGTTAGTATCAGCAACAGAAATGCTTCAAAAAGCAAAAGCAGGCCACTATGCAGTTGGTCAGT
>CAZTKJ010000040.1:0-25109 GCA_964614185.1 uncultured Lachnospiraceae bacterium | reverse complement strand
AAAAAGAGACAGTTTTGATTATACGCTTTGGAGAAGAGAATATTTTGATAAGATGGATTTGAATCAGGTCAGCGAAGAAGCATCTGAGTATGCTAAAAGTCATCCTCACAAGGGAAAAGGAATAAGAGTTTAATCATTTTTAACGCAGTGATTTTATTGTCGGATAAGGATTATTCAAGTGTATGCGTTTGATGATAAAATGTGCATATTAAGTGAATGGCTATTATCAAGTTTAAAATGCTAATAGGAGAAAAGGAAGTAGCAAAAAGTAAGATTGGTGTTACAGTGACAGATGAATATGGAAAAAGATAATGATGAAAAATTGAGTGAGTTAAGAAAGCTGGTAGAACTTGAACCCGAAAATGCAAGATATCATGACGATTTAGGTAATACTCTGCATGTAATGGGGAGATATGAAGAAGCGGCGAGGGAGTCAGGAAAGGCAGTAGAACTTGAGCCGGAAAACGCAAGATATCATGATAATTTAGGAGTTACCTTGCATGTAATCGCAAGATACGAAGAAGCTGTGAGCGAGAAACGCAAGGCAGTAGAACTTGAGCCGGAAAACGCAAAATATCATGACAGCCTGGGAGTTACCCTTCATGAAATAGGCAGATATGAAGAAGCTGTGAGCGAGAAGAGTAAGGCAGTAGAGATAGAGCCTGGAAATGCAAGATATCATGACAGTCTGGGGGTTACCTTGTATGAAATGGGAAGATATGAAGAGGCGGAGAAAGAAGCACGGAAGGCGGTAGAACTTGAGCTAGGAAACGCAAAATATCATGACAGCCTGGGAGTTACCCTGCATGAAATGGAAAGATACGAAGAAGCTGTGAGCGAGAAACGCAGGGCGGTAGAGCTTGAGCCTGAAAATGCAAGATATCATGACAGTTTGGGAGCTACCCTGTATGCAATGGAGAGATACGATGAAGCGGCCAGCGAGAAACGTAGAGCAGTAGAACTGGAGCCATCGGATGCCGCATATCATAACAGTCTGGGAGTTACCCTGCATGTAATGGAGAGATACGATGAAGCGGCCAGCGAGAAGCGTAAGGCGGTAGAGCTAGAGCCATCGAATGCCGCATATCATATCAGTTTGGGGATTACTCTGTATGCAGTAGGAAGATATGAAGAGGCAAAGAAAGAAGCACAGAAGGCGGCAGAACTTCAATCAAGTTCATGCTAAAACAGCCATTAATACAATATTCTTTTTAATATTAAACAACAGATTCAGAAGTTTTTTATATTTAGAAGGAGGTAAATCGCATGGAAGTTGCAGCTAAGAAAATTTATGTGGAAACCTTAGAACAACAGCAGATAGAAGTAAGGCAGAGTGTGATGGATGGGTTAAGGCAGGCAAGAGAAGGAAAGACGAAGGATTTTAACACAGTTTGTGATAGGTTGGAGAAAAAGTATACGAATGCAAAAGTATAAAATTGATATATCTGGTTTGGCAGAGCAGGATTTGGAGTTTGCGGCTGACTATATTGCATTTGATTTAAAAAATCCTTCTGCGGCAATCAACACGGTACAAGGTATTCGTAAACAGATAAACAAACTACAGAATTTTCCAGAGCGTAATGAGTTAGATGATGATCCAGTATTGGTGGATTTGGGTGTTCGTATGGATTATTATAAGAATTATAAAATTTATTATGTGGTAGAGGACAATTCGGTAATAATTGTAAGGATTTTACATATGCTGGTGGACAGCAGAGCGTGGTTATATCGGACATTTGGAATGGAAGATTAAGATGCGACGTTTATTGATAGAATTTGATAGATAAATTCAGGGCATGGAGGATAGTCATGTCTTTATTATTTTACAAATTCTAAAGTTATTATCTGGTGATGTAAAGACTTATGCGTGTATTATTAGAAGGGTACAGCAGAATATTTTGATAATATGCAATTGTAGGAAGTGAAAAGCTTATCAATTATTAGATGTAGCCGGAGCGATAGGAATTGCAAGAACATTACTTTATAAAGGCAGTATTCCTGAACCATTGTATTCTATGTTGCCAAAGAGAGAAAACATATTGCAAGGGAATACTATAACAGCCTGTATCAAGAGGTAAATTCGTCGTATCAAAATGGAACAAACGAACTGAATAATTTATTGGAAAGTGAAGATGAATTAAGCTGAACTGAACGATAGTTGTTCAAGTTTATTTGGAGAGGAGAATATTTTATGAATCGGAAGAAAAAATGCTTTAAAACAGTGGCGGCTACCTTAGTTACGATATCTGTGCTTTTGGGGTGCTCGGCAGAGGAGATGACACAGATGCCTGAGGAGGCATCCAGCACGGAAAATACCATTATACCAGCAGACAGCACAGAGGAAGGATTTGCAACACCAGAGGAAGCAGTCATAGCCTATTTGACGGGACTTAAGAATAATAATTTCGGGTGTATGGCAGATACCTTTGGAGAAGGAAATGGTGCAGAAGATATTTCCCGCCAGTATGCTTATCTTTGCGGTATCGATTTGATACCGGAAATGGCTGATAGTAGTGTCGTAATGATAAGCGGAAGCGAGGAGGCGGAAAAGCTTCTGAATCAGATAGTGCAGCAGATGGAAGCAGCAGATTTTAGCAGCATGGAATTTTTGGGGTTTGTTTGTCCAGATGACCTTACTGATACCTACAGCACCGATACATATCAGGAAAATCTTTCAGTCATTGCACAGAATTACGGCGGCAGTGATTTTGCAAACCGGGTGGCTGCCATTCAGATAGATGGAAGACAGTATATGCTTTTCTTTGATATCATTAAAAGGGATGACAGATGGTATAATTTCCAATTGGGCGGTTTTTTAGCAAATATGGTGGGATTAGAGAGAGAGTCGGCAGGAACTGTACGGCTGGACGCGGATGATGAAAAGATACTTAAAACACTCTTGAGCGGTGCGCCCGAAAAGCTTCCGGAAGCTGGAAAAGATGTGCAGGCTGTACAGCCCCGGGTGGAAGCAGAGGGATTTGACAGCCCACAGCAGGCAGTCGCAGGCTATCTTGAAGGATTGAAAGAGCAGGATATGGAACAGATGCTCAGCACCTTTGCGGTGGAGAGTTATGCAGAGAATTATAATCTGCAGGCATATCTGGAATATATACAGTCCTATTTCTTTATGCAGCAGGATGTCAATCTTCCACCGGTCAATACATTTGTAAAAGCCATGATAAGCTATGAAAGGATGGAGCATCTGAAAAAAGATATCCTTGAACAGGGAAGGGCGCTTTATGTGTGCACCTGTTATTTGAACAATTCCCAGATTCTGCAAGAGGATGTCTTCTTTGAATGGGAAGAATTGCCGGAAAAGATCAATCTGGATTCTATCGAAATTCTTGGTTTTATTTCGCCGGAAACACTTTCTGAGTATTATGGAACTGAGCAGATGCTTAAGATTCAGAACCGTCAGGCACAAATTTACGGGGCTGATCAAATTGATGACTGCGTAGTTGTTTTTTCCTGTGATGAAGGGACGTATTGTCTATTTATGGAATCAGTAGAATATAACGGTAAATGGTATAACAGTCAGTTCGGAAATACCACGTCATTGTTGCTCGGTATATATTCAGAACATAAGGGAACTGTGCCGATTGATGCGTTAGCTGATCTGGCGGCTTATGAGATAGAGTATTAATTTCTTAGTACTATTCAGAATGTAAATTATGTGAAGGACAGTAGCTTTGGGAAAATCCCCGCCCGGAAGATATTTTTTGTAGAACTGGTTTAAGATTGGGAGAGTTACTTGCACTAAAATGGAGCAAGGTCGATCTGGAACACAGAACAATTAAGATTGAGCGGACGCAGACGGGGATTGAAAGCGAATATGTTATCCCGGCAAACAGCTTCTGTGAGCAACGAGCCGAAGTCATGCTGGCATGATCTTGGCGACTGCCGCAAGACTATTGCCATACATAGCAAAAGCCCCTAAAACTGCGCCATCCGCAGTCCCAGAGGCTTCTTAGGGGAGGATAAGTATTTCATTTATCTTTCAGTAGATAGTGGGATACCCACTTCGTCAAAGGAGGGGGTTCCGTTGACTAATCATAGTATTTACCATAATTTTAGGTTTATTCAAATTCCATAAAAAAATTTACTTTTTTTGTAAAGTAATATATAATAGCAGAGGATGCACAATTGATGCATCCTCTATACCTTTTAGGATTCAGGTACCAAAATCCTGTATTTAAATTAATGATGGCAAATTGCACAAAAGAATTGTGCATACTCAATGCACGAAGCATTCCGATGAGCTTTCCAAGGCGAAAATCGTGTTCAGCAGAGGCTTCCACGATTTTTAAATCTCATCTTCATCGTGCAAAATTGTCTGCCCAAATTCTGTTGTGCAATTTGCCAAGCAACATATTTAAGAGGGATTTTGATAACCGAATCCTTATAAAATAAAATATCTGTGATAGGCAGATAAGGAGGGTTTAATTATGGCATTACTTCAAAAATGGCGTGATATGGCTTATTCAGAAACAGCCAATAAAGGGGATTTACAGAGACTTTGGGCGGATTATTTCCAGAAAGAAAAGGCAATCTATGAAGAACTTTTAAAAAGTCCTGATGAAGAAGTGACAGGAACAGTCAAAGAACTGGCAGATAAATATGAAGTGGATATCATGACCATGACAGGTTTTCTTGATGGCATCAATGACAGCCTGAAAACAGCCAATCCCATAGAAGAAATGGAAGAGGACACACAGGTAAGCCTTGGATTTGATAAAGAGCTTTTGTATAAAAATATGGTGGCTGCCGGAGCAGACTGGTTATATGGACTGCCGGAGTGGGAAGCAATTTTTGATGAAGATAAGAGAAAAGCGCTTTATAAGGAGCAAAAATCTTCTACCACCATTGTTAAGCCGGACAAGATTTATCCCAATGATCCCTGCCCTTGCGGAAGCGGCAAAAAATATAAAAAATGCTGCGGAAAGAATCAGTAATGGAAAGCAGGGTAGAGAGGGCAGTTGCTACTTTTAAGGAAGGGTATACCTGTGCACAGTCTGTTTTTACCACCTATGCCGATTTGTTCGGTATGGACAGAGAAACGGCTCTTAAGTTGTCCAGTTCCATGGGCGGCGGTATTGGCAGGATGCGTGAAGTCTGTGGAGCAGTATCAGCAATGGCATTATTGGCAGGTCTGAAAGAAGGGAATACAGATCCGGAAAATGAAGAAGGAAAGGAGCGTATTTATCTTCTTACCAGACAGCTGGCAGGAGAATTCAGAGAGCAGTTTGGAACGATCATCTGTCGGGAACTGCTTGGGATTGAAGGAATGGAAGAAAGTGCGAAACCTTCCAGGAGAACGCAGCAGTTTTATGAGGAAAGGCCTTGTTCCAAATTGATAGCAGCAGCTGCAAAAATAATAGAAGAAATGTTATTAGAAGATAAAAACTGATTCCCTGTTAAAAGTGAAATTCGCCTCTTTACAGATTGGCAAAAGTGTCATATGATAGGGAATATAGATAAGTAAAAGCGTTGATGAGACGAGTAATCTGTGGAAAACAGCAGAGAGAGACATCGGTGCAAGAGGCACTGTGCTGGAAATGTCTTTGTGGGAAGCAGACGAAAACTAACTCGGAGTGGCCCTAATCCGGTCCGTATTACCTTCGTTACAGGTATAATGAGAGGTTTCCATAAGCCGTGTATGCGCAGGAAACAAGCAGGGTGGAACCGCGTAATTTACGTCCCATGCATTACATGTCGTAGTGCATGGGATTTTTTATCTTAGTAGGAAATTGCTGTAATCGCAGTGGGACTAAGCGCAAGCTGCGGGATCTGCGCCTTTTATGAATAAGAAAGGAAGAAAAAAATGAAAGAAAAATGGAAATCATTTAAGGAAATGCTGACAGAAACTACTTCCATGAGCAAAAAAGAATTTATGCTTATCATAGCAGTATGTGTTTTGAGCGGAATTGTTTTTGGTATTTTGTGTTCGCCCAAAAAGACTGTGCTGATAGGAAGCAACAACGGTAATAATAATGGCAATAACAATAAAAATGACATCGGAAATGATAACGAGCTTTTAGAATCATCAGAGGATGAAGAAGGGGAGGAATAAAAATGAAAATAACGTTAAAGGATGGCTCATGGAAGGAATATGACGGAGCCAAAAGTGTTTATGAAATTGCGGAAGATATTAGTGCAGGCCTTGCAAGAGTAGCATGTGCCGGAGAAGTAAATGGTGAAGTGGTGGATTTGAGAACAGTCATTGATAAGGACTGTGCACTGAATATCCTGACGGCAAGTGATGCTCAGGGACTTCAGGTAATACGTCATACCTGCTCTCACGTTATGGCAGAAGCTGTAAAGCGTATTTTTCCTGAGGCAAAACTTGCAATTGGTCCAAGTATTGAAACCGGCTACTATTATGATTTTGAACATGAACCTTTTTCCAGAGAGGATCTTGATAAAATAGAAGCAGAGATGAAGAAGATCATTAAAGAAGGGCATGAGCTGAAGCGTTTTACCCTGCCAAGGGCAGAGGCCATTCAGTTTATGGAAGAAAAAGGAGAACCATACAAAGTTGAACTGATTCAGGATCTCCCTGAAGATGCAGAGATTTCCTTCTATGATCAGGGTGATTTTGTGGACTTGTGTGCCGGCCCTCATCTGATGAGCACGAAAGGGATCAAGGCATTCAAACTGACTTCTTCTTCCGGTGCGTACTGGAGAGGTGATTCTAACAAAGCAATGCTCCAGAGAATTTATGGCACTGCATTCAATAAAAAAGAAGAATTGGCAGAATATCTTGAATATCTTGAAAATATTAAACTTCGTGATCACAATAAGCTGGGTCGTGAAATGGAATTATTTACGACAGTGGATGTGATAGGACAGGGACTTCCGCTTCTGATGCCTAAGGGCGCCAAAATGGTTCAGACTATGCAGCGTTGGATTGAGGATCTGGAGGATAATGAATGGGGATATATCAGGACAAAGACCCCTCTTATGGCTAAAAGTGACCTTTATAAAATCTCAGGGCACTGGGATCATTATAAGGAAGGCATGTTTGTGCTGGGAGATGAAGAAAAAGACAAAGAAGTATTTGCCCTGCGTCCTATGACCTGCCCTTTCCAGTATTATGTATACAAAGCAACCCAGCATTCTTACAGGGATCTGCCGCTTCGGTACGGCGAGACATCCACGCTCTTTAGAAATGAGGATTCCGGAGAAATGCATGGTCTTACCAGAGTGCGTCAGTTTACGATTTCTGAGGGACACCTGATCGTAAGACCTGACCAGATGGTGGAAGAGTTCAAGAATTGTATTGCTTTGGCTCAGTATTGCCTGAAGACCTTAGGAGTGGAAGAGGATGTTACCTATCATCTTTCTATGTGGGATCCCGAGAATAAGGAAAAATATATCGGAGAACCGGAGGTATGGGAGGAGACCCAGCAGCACATGAGGAACATCATGAATGAACTTCAGATACCTTTTGTTGAGGATGTGGGCGAAGCTGCGTTCTATGGACCTAAAATTGACATTAATACCAAGAATGTTTACGGCAAAGAAGATACCATGATTACTGTTCAGTGGGATGCCCTTTTAGCCGCACAGTTTGATATGTATTACATTGACCAGAATGGAGATAAGGTTCGTCCTTATATTATTCACAGGACTTCTATGGGATGCTATGAGAGAACTCTGGCATGGCTGATTGAAAAATATGAGGGCAAGTTCCCTACATGGCTGTGTCCTGAACAGGTAAGAGTGCTTCCTATTTCTGAAAAATATGAGGAATATGCGGAAAAAGTACGTACACAGCTGAAGAAAAATGGGGTTCTTGCAGAAGTAGACAACCGTTCCGAAAAGATCGGATTTAAGATTCGCGAGGCAAGAATGAGCAGACTTCCGTATATGCTGGTAGTAGGACAGCAGGAGGAGGCAGAAGGTACTGTTTCTGTGAGAAGCCGTTTTGCAGGAGATGAAGGAGTGAAGCCTCTTTCAGAATTTATCAGTCAGATTTGTGAAGAAATCAGATTAAAGACCATTCGTAAGGAAGAAGTACAGGAAGCAGGTAAGTAAAGGTTTCTCTGATGGGGAATCATGTGGCAGAAGCGGTATTTGACAGGAAAAGGGGCTGTAGATGAAACAGAAGTTAAGATGGGATGAAATCATAGGGATTTTGTTTTTGGGCATCAGTATAGGAATGCTTGGCTTGTCTGTTTATTTCTGTTTTAGCAGTGATATCTGGTATGATGAATTGTTTACCATGGGACTGGCAAATCAGTCCTGTGGTAATTTGATTTCCATTACGGCAAGGGACGTGCATCCGCCCCTTTATTATCTGATCGTGAAGCTGTTTCTTTTAGGAATGGGAAAAAGCAGTATAGCATGGCAGGTGATGGTGGCAAAACTTGTATCCTGTATTCCCTTTTTTCTCTGTATGCTTTTCTCCCTGGATAAAATCAGAAAGAAATTCGGTATGCTTCCCACAGGTCTGTTTAGCTTTCTTTTATTTTCCATGCCGCAGATGGCTGACTACACAGTGGAAATCAGGATGTATGGATTTGCCCTGCTTTTTATTACGGCGGGAATGCTGTATGCTTATGAGATTCTTTTATCTCCATACACCATAAAGACATGGACGCTGCTTACTGTCTGTGCTGTTTTGGCCTGTTATACCCATTATTTTGCATGTATAGCCGCCTGTATGATTTATCTTTATCTGCTGATTGGGATGCTGCGGTACAAAAAAGGAAAGCAGATGTACAAACCATATCTGATCAGCAGCCTGATATGTATTGTGGCTTATGTGCCGTGGCTTTTAGGGGCTGTGATGGGACAGGTAGGCAGGATTAAAGAAAATTATTGGATACCTGCTGTGTCCTGGAGGACTTTGGGAGGATGTGTGAAATTTATTTTTCAGCCTTCTTTTACCAATGAAACAGTAAATACCGTGGCAGCAGTTGTATTTTTCCTGGTTTATGCATTGGTAGTGATCCTTGCAGCTGCAAAGGCTATAAGTAAAAAGGAAAGTGGAGAAAAGACTTTTTTTGCACTGGGATGTATAGGAGTACTGATTGGTCTTGTACTTTTTGGCATATTGGCTTCCATAATATTAAGACCGATTTTTGTCTATCGTTATATGCTGCCGGCTATGGGTATCTTTTGGCTGGCCTTTGCCCTGTTACTGTCAGATCTTAAGGAAAAGAAAATTGTCTTGATCCCCATATTGCTGTTTTTGTCTGTTGTGGGAATGAGAAATTTCCGCGCATTTTATGGAGAAGAAATGTGGAAAAGGCTTCAGATGGAGCAGGCCTTGGAAGAACTGGAACAGATAAACAGCGAGGATATCATTATTTATAATTTTGACCAGCTTCAGGCTGTGGCATCTTATTATCTTTGTAACGATACATATTTGTGGTATGGAAATACAGAAGAATTGATTCGGGAAATGTATCCCCGGAATAACAGTCTGGTAGAAGGCGAATTTACGGATGAAGCGGGAATTGCCCATATTAAGGACTTGTTACAGGAAGGGAAAAATGTCTGGTTTTTGGGCAGCGGCAATGCCAGAGATGAAATTTTGGAAAAATGGAAACGGGAAAATATTGATTTTGAGGAAAAGGGCAGCGCAATGATAGAGCGCTATTGGTTTAATATTTATTATATTACGACTAAGTAGATTGACGGAATGCTCGAAAAATTGTAAAATATAAGTATTGGAAGGAAACCAAGCACGAGCGGAGCGAAGTATTTGGTTTCATCCAATACGAAAACGAGAAAATCAGGAAGTGACGAAGAAGGCAAAGTATTTGATTTTATCAATACTAAAATGGGAAGATGAGGGGATTCCGGTATGAATTCATTAATGAATAGAACCAGACAAAAGAAAGAAAACATCGGATTGGGCAATGAAGGTTTTACTTTGGTGGAACTGATTGTGGTCATGGTTATTTTAACGCTTCTTGCAGCAATTCTTGTACCCAGTCTTTTGGGATGGATTGATGAAGCCAAGGGAAAACAGTACATATTAAGCGCCAGAAGCATCTATATGTCAGCTCAGGCGATTGAATCGGAGAAGTATGCGGCATGGGACGGAACTACAGCTAATGCCAATCATACCCTGTCAGAAGCTGATAAAGCGCGTATTGCCAGGATGGCAGATGTGGAAGGGGCAGAAATTGTAGAGGTGAAATTTGAAAGCGATACAATTGGCGGATCAGGGGCATCATCTAATCACGGCTATTATACAATAGTGGGAATTACCGTTCAGTTTGAAAATATTACGGTTATATTATCAGATGGAATATGGACAGTAATGCAATAGGAGTGAAGCAAAGAAATTAGATTAGCGGTGTCCCGGACACCGCTAATGTGGTATTAAATGGAAGGTTGGTTACATTATGGCAAAATATCTGTATCAGGCTAGGGATAGAAAAGGAAAGCTTGAAACGGGAACAATGACAGCGGTGGATGAAGATGATTTATACCACAAGCTGAAGGAAGGCGGCAAATATCTGATAGAAGCTGAAGATATTATGGCAGGCAAGACACATCATCAGCTGCCGTCTTTAATGTTGTCGGAATTTAACAGGGAACTTGGAGATATGCTGGGGGCAGGTGTGACACTGGTGCGGGCCCTGACTATCCTATCCCAGGAAGAAACCAGAAAGAAAAGAGAACGGGAAATTTTAGGACAAGTGCTTAAACTGGTGCGCCAGGGCGAATCCATTTCGGATGCATTGGAAAAACAGGTAGGTGCCTTTCCTCTTTTAATGGTCAATATGTATCGTGCAGCAGAAACCAGTGGTAATCTTGCAGATACGGCAGAGCGTCTTGCCGTCCATTATGAAAAAGAGCATCAGCTCAATACCAAGATCAAGGGAGCTACAACTTACCCGAAGATTCTTTGTGTACTGGCTGTGCTGGTAGTGGTTTTCATTATGAGTTTTATTCTGCCCCAGATGTCAGACTTATTTGATTCACTGGAGGAACTGCCGGGACCTACGAAGATTTTATTTGGCATCAGCGATTTTGTGCAGAATCATTTCAGGGCAGTGGTGGCAGCAGTATTTGTGGCAGCAGTTATTCTGATCATGCTTGGACGGATGCCGGCGGTGAAACTAAAAAGGGATGAATGGAAACTGAAAATACCCATTGTGGGGAAACTGCTCAGTATTATTTATACCGCCCGGTTTGCCAGAAGTCTGAGCTCTTTGTATTGTGCCGGAATTCCCATTGTAACAGCTATGCAGGTGGTGAAAAGAACAATCGGGAATTTATATATTGAAAGTCAGTTTGACAGAGCCATTAACCTTCTTCGGGAAGGCAGGAATTTAAGCGAAGCGGTAGATTATATTTATGGATTCCGCAGAAAACTGGCTTCTGTTATCAGAGTAGGGGAAGAGAGCGGAGATCTTCCTATGATGCTGGATTCTCTGGCAGATTCCTTTGATTATGAATCAGAAATTGCCGTAAACAGGCTGATCAGTTATTTAGAGCCGGTCTTGATTGTGGCAATGGCATTGATCATCGGATTTATTATGGTGGCAGTCATGCTTCCTATTTATGATTCTTACTCGGCAATCGGCACCAACGTATACTATTAAAAGGGGTGGACAAAGTGGCTTCAATCTTATATTTATCAAATAAATTGGTACAGTTCGTAGAAGCAGGCGGTAAAGGGAAAACCGTAACTGTTCATAATGTCTGGCAGGCAGAGGCGCCGGAAGGCAGTATTATCAATGGAATCATTACGGATGAAGAAGAATTCCTGACATGGATAAAAGATTTTTTTTCACAGAATAAACTGCCTAGAAAGGATATTTCTCTGGTGGTAAACAGCAGCCAGTTCAATCATAAGGTACTGGTATTCCCTAAGTTAAGGGATGCTGAAATCAAAAAGATGATTCCCAGGGAATTTTCAGAGCACAGGACAGAAAATACACTGTTTACCTATTATATTCTGGAAGGTGATTCCAATGCCAGAAAACAGAGAGTTTTGGCAACGGCGATAGAAAAGGATTTTCTTTTGTCTTATATCAGCTTTTTTAAGCAGGCAGGTATAGAGATTACTTTTATTGACTCAGAAATAAACAGTTTGGTACGCCTGTTCTCCAATTCTCCGGAAATCCAGAAAAAGACATGCCTTTTGCAGGTGCTGGACGGACAGGAAGTTATCAGTATGCTTTTCATCAAGGGCAGTTACTATTACTCCCAGAAAAACAGACTGCTTCATCATGACAATTTAGAGGAACTGACAGGAGAGCTGGAATCCATCAGGGCAAGGCTTTTACAGTTTTTAACTTCACAGCAGATCAAGGAACCGGTTGAGACGGTCTACTTGTGTGGAGAGGGACAGAGCGCATTGAAGGCTCAAATGGCAGAAGCTGAAATCTTCACAGGCAGGAAAATTGTTTTAGCCAATAAATCCATTAAAAGAAAGAAAATAGAATTTGTATATCCGGTGGGAAACCTGCTTGGGAAAAAACAGGGAATATCTTTCTATCGGCAGTTACGGCAGGAGCAGAGGGAAAAAAGAAAACAACAGGAAATATTGAATCTTCTCCTTCCTCCGGGAATAGTGCTGGCTGTGGGACTTCTTATTACGGCATTTATGGGAAACAGCTATTTTTCCAAAGTAAGAGAACTGAATCAGATTCAGAAAAAAATGCAGGAAAGTGCAAAAGCAACGGGAAATGCCAGCTATGAAATGGCGGCGGCAAGTGTGGCTGCCATGCAGTATAAAATAAGTAAAGTGGAAGATATCTGGAACCACCTGATGAGTTATCCCATCATTAATTCTTCTGTGGAGCAGACTCTTAAGGAATGTGCAGGAAGCGGTGTTTCTATAGAGATTAGAAGTTTCCAACGTGACAGCGGAGTGCTTACTTTGGAGGCCTTTGCCGATAATGTACAGGATATTAACGGATTTATAAGCAATTTGCAGGAACAGGAGTTGTTTGAAGCTATAGAATATAGCGGATATACTTATGTAAGCGGAATTGATCATTACAATATTCATGTAGTCTGCTGTATGGCAGAAAGCGCAGGAAGGTAAGGAGGCAGAAAAATGAATATGACAATAACAGAAAGTGATAAAAAACTCCTTTCTTTTCTGGCAGCGTTTATTTTGGCAATGTTGTTTATTTTCTGTATATTCAAGCCCCTGTCAGATAAAAACAGTAAACTGAAAGCAGAAATCAATGAGGCCAAGCTGCAGGAAGCCTCCATGGATAAATCAGCTTCCCAGGCAGAAGATATGGCTGCTACAGAGCAGGATACCAGAGAACGGATGGGCCAGGTGCTTCAACGGTTTTATCCCATGCTTCAGAGTCAGGAAGCTGCAAATATGGCAACTATTCTGATGCTGAATCATAATCTTTGGATTGAAAGTATGACTATTGCTATGCCGGAGAGAGAGAGTAATCTGAACTGGTATCAATATTCATCCAATTTGCAGCCAGAGGATTCTGCAGAAACGATGAACGAACAAAATGCAGATGATACATTGTCAGAAGCAATGGGAGGCTTCGGTATCTATACAGCCAGAGTTACCTGTACGGCAGAAGGCTCTAAAGAAGACTTAATGGCTCTTGTAGATGATATTTCAGGTAATTATCCGGCAATCAGCATTCTGTCTACAGAATGGTCTATTGTGGAGAAACAGGTAGTAGCAGGCGGCCAGTCCGGTACAACAAGCCAGACAGACATGACAAGCCAGGAAGCAGGAGAAGGTGAAGAGGAAAGCGCTATGCCTGTAGTAGTGCCTATTACTCGAAAAACAGGAAGCCTGACTATTACATTAGAAATATATATGTGTAATCAATAAGATATTGATATCATATTCGGAGGTTACAAAATGGAAGCAATGACCGGCAAAAACTTGAAAATCGGTGATGTACTGAAGGAGCAGGGTTACTTAACCCAGGAAGATCTGGAAAAAGCTCTGGAAGTCCAGAAAAACAGCAGTGGAAAGCGCTTAGGAGAAGTGCTTATCCAGCAGGGATATATTACTGAAAATCAGATGCTTCAGGCAATGGCAGCTAAAATGGACTGCCAGGTGGTAAGCATTGATGCGCTGCCAGTGGATATGGCAGCAGTAGGGAAAATTCCCATTCAGGTAGCAGAAAAATACTGTATTTTGGCAATAGGGAATGAAGGCGGAAGACTTCAGGTAGTGGTAAATGATCCTCTGAATTTTTACGGATTGGAGGATGTACGTCAGATTACGGGACAGGAGCTGGAAATACTTCTTAGCGAAAAAGCACCTCTTGAAAAGGCCATTCGATATTATTATGCAGAGATTTCTGCTAAGATTGCAGCATTGAAGGCAAATGAAAATACTCAGCCGGTGGTAGAGGAAATGGAGGTTGAAGACGGAGAAGATGATACGCCTGTCATCAATCTGCTCAATAGTCTGATTCAGCGTGCCTACAGTACCGGAGCCAGTGATATTCATATTGAACCCTTTGAAGATAAAACACTTGTCAGAATGAGAATAGACGGCACAATTGTAGAATATGTGACGTTAAAGACCAGTGTGCATAATTCTCTGATAGCCAGAATTAAAATTCTTTCGGAACTTGATATTGCAGAAAGAAGGCGTCCTCAGGATGGTCACTTTAAGGTGAAACAGCTGGACGGATTCTTAAATATCCGTGTTTCCGTGATTCCCACTGTCTTTGGAGAAAAGGCTGTACTTCGTCTTTTGTCGGGAAATGCCAAAATTGACAATAGCGCCACTATGGGAATGATGGCAGAAGACTATGAAAAATTTCAGAAGATGCTCCGTTCGCCTAACGGAATCATCTATTTGACAGGTCCTACAGGTTCAGGAAAGACAACTACTCTCTATATGGTGCTGGAGGAATTGTCAGGAAAGAATGTAAATATTTCTACAATTGAAGATCCTGTAGAAAAGAATATACCAAAAGTAAACCAAATGCAGGTAAATACTCTTGCAGGACTGACCTTTGAGTCGGGACTGCGGGCTCTGCTTCGTCAGGACCCGGATATTATCATGGTAGGAGAAACCAGAGATACGGAAACAGCTTCCATTTCTGTCCGTTCTGCGCTGACAGGACATCTGGTATTTTCCACATTGCATACCAATGATGCGGCCTCATCTGCCATACGTCTTAAGGACATGGGACTGGAACCGTATCTGATTGCCAATTCCATGGTAGGCGTTATCGCACAGAGACTGATGCGTAAGGTCTGCAAAGAATGCGCCATTGAAGCAGAACCTACGGAAGAAGAAGTAAGAATGTTAGGGGAGAAGATTCCCCGCATTAAAAAGGCAAATGGCTGTCCTGCCTGCAATAATACCGGTTATAAGGGAAGAGTGGCTGTGCATGAGATTCTCCATATTGATAAGCAGGTGCGCAAAATGATAACAGAGAATGCACAGGTAGAAGAAATTAAAGAATATGCAATTGAGCACCAGCATATGCGGACATTAAAGCAGTGTGCGCTTCATTATCTGAAAGAAGGTATTACGACCATAGAAGAAGTTTTGAAGGTTGCCTACTATGAAGAATGAGAATAAAGGATTTACGTTAGTTGAATTAGTGGTAAGCTTTGTAATTCTTCTGATTTTGTCTTCAATCAGTGTTGTGGGAGTTTTGGCTTATCAGGACTATGCTGATTTTAAACGGCAGAACAGTTATGCCCAGACACTTTTTGTAGCTGCCCAGTCTCAGCTGACAGGCTACAGTGTGCGGGGACAGCTGGATGATCTTAAGGAAGTGTCAACTACACCGCTGTTGCTTGACACCATCATAACTCCCTCAGGAATGACAGCAGATAAGAGTGATGGCGGGCAGGAGGCAAAAAGCAGTGATGTTTACTGTCTGATGGGAACCAAAGAGGCTTATGAAAAATTCCTTGCAGGGGATTATGTGGGAAAAACAGACAGTGAAAGTATGGGATATCAGGCTCTTTATACTATCTTTGATGAATTCTTAGTGGATAAATCCATCTTAAAAGCTACGGTGGCACTTGAATATAATCCGGAAAAAGGACTGGTCTATGGCGTCCTATACAGTGACAGAAACGGTTCTTTTACTTATACGGCAGATAGTAAAAGCGGCAGAGTCAATATCTGTGACCGCCAGGAGGATTACAGAAGCGAATATCTGATAGGATATTTTGGAGTTGATTAAGAACGGAGAATTTTAATGAACAAAAAGAATGCAGGTATGACTACTATTGTAGTGGTATGTGTCATGGCAATTATTATGGCTCTTTCCCTGGGACTCTTTCTGACAGCTTCTGTACTAATGAGAACGGCGGCAAAGACAGCAGCTTCTGAGCAGTGCAGGATTTTAGCAGTGACTTTTAGTGAGGAGATAAAGACACAGCTGGTAGCAGAAGATCATATATATGAGGACCGCTTAACAGAAGACACAGCACGGATGGAAGATATTTATAACATTTCTCTGTGGCATTATATCAAACAGAATATTACAGACGGTTCATGGCCTTATTATGAGGAATCCGGCAGTATCATTCATAATCGTGAAAATGCTGTACGTACCTTTTATATGGATTCATCGGGAATTACCAGTGAGATTGCAGAAACCAACATTTCCCTTTACTGGACCTGTGCAGGTAATGAAAGTACTCCGGATCAGCTGGTAGTACAGACAGAGGTGACGGTAAAAGGGCAATCATGTAAGATTACGGATGTTTACAAATTACAGATTGCCGGAGGAAATGATTATGAAAGCTGGAAGTGGGAGCATGTGGATAAAAAATAAAAAGAAAAAAGATGACAGGGGAACAACCATGATTACCGTGGTGATTTCTTTTGCGCTTTTGATGATATTTGTAACAGGTTTTTATAAAGTCCAGAGGGTATCACAGAATATGATGATGGATGCCAAGGATTTGATTGTTAATAACAGAGAGCTTGTCAAAGCTTATTACTTGGGAGAAACAAATGACAGCATAGCGGCAGAAAATGTGCGCCTTTCTTTTAGTGGAGGAGAGGGAAGCTTTTTCATAGATGCTACTTTGTATCGGGCAGAAAAAGAGGGTCTGATGGGAACTATATACTACTATCAGACAAAAGAGGAGTAAGCAGAGAGTGGACAGGGATTTAAAAAGAGATAATGCAGGATATTCCCTGGCGGAGCTGATCGTCACTTTTGCATTAATGGGAATTTTCCTGGCAGCAGTAGCGGCTGTTATCTCATCTTCAGTAATTATTCATAGTGAGTTGACAGGAGCAATGTATGCCCAGAGTGTCAGTGAAACGCTGCTTGACAAAGTGACAGGAGAACTGACAGCGGCCAAACCCATAGGCGGGGAAGCCATTGTAATCGGAACTGTTTTTAAGAATGGTGAGGATGCCGGAAGTGGAATTTCTTTTTATGACAAAGATGGGAAAAAAACCTGTTTTATTGTAGAAGACGGTATGCTTGTTATGGAAAATGAAAGTGCATGGCGGATGGACGCCAAGTCATATATAGGATATCGCATTTCGGAAATGCAGATAAACAGGTTAAATGATGAAAGCGTATTTGAAGTAACTATCAAAGTCAAAAATCTAAAGACAGATTTTGAATATACGGCTTCAAGAACCATCAGGAGTTATAACTTCAAAACCCAGCAGGATTATGAAAAAATTAAAGAAGGGGATATTTTATGGGATAACTCATAAGATAACAGAATAAAAGTAAAAATAAGAGCTATACTATTTAATGTCATAACAAAAAGGAGGTTAGATAGCATGGCTCAACTTGAATGTGCAGTAAGAAATTGTGCTTATAATGACAATTGTCTCTGTTGTAAAGGTGATATTATGGTAGGCGGAAAACATGCCTGCTGTGAAGACGATACGTGTTGTGAAAGCTTTGCGGATGAAAGGAAGGACAGCTTTACGAGCGCATTAGAGCATCCAAGCAGGACAATCAGTATTGATTGTGAAGCAGTGCAATGTATGTATAACAGCAACTATAAGTGTGCAGCGTCACATGTGGATATTAAAGGATACGGAGCTGGTGGATGCATAGAAACATCCTGTGGTACCTTTAAGGAAAAATAGGGAAAGCAGCAGCGGGCAGTTTATCAGAATATGAACTGTCCGTTTTTTATATATTTTTTCACTTGAAGTAGACAGGAAAATGTGCTTAAATAATATTGGTGTCATTTTTGACAAGTATTGATTATTGGAGTGGGATATGAGAGGAACGAAGTGGAGAGCTGCGCTTATTGGATCAGCGATGATCGGAATGCTGATTCTTAGCGGCTGCGAAGATAAGGTGATTACGGCTGCTTCTGTTTTGGATGAAGATGGACAGACCGTGGAATACATAGAAATGCAGGAATTTGAGTTAAAAGAAAAGCAGGCGGATATTGGCAGAGAGGATGTCAGGTATTGCGCAGTAATGATTCCGGCAGACTATTATGCGTCAGAAGAAATTCCGGGAATGTATCTGCATGAGAGAGCGCCCCTTGATTCTTCCAACATTTACTATACGGCATCAGAAGGAAATGGAGAAGGATGGGTTTCTGAATCCTTAACGGAAAAAGAATATAAAGATATCATTGAAGAAGCTTTTAGGGAGAAAGGACAAGAAGGCAGCCTTACCATAGATTCTTTTGAAGCGGTGGATATGGATGGTGTGCCTGCTTACAAGATCAGGAGCACTTATGATACAGGTGAGAATGAGATCCAGCAGTTGACATATCTGGTACTGGCAGAAAAAACGTACACCATTACCTATAGTCAGGCAGAAGATGATGAACTGATTGCAGATTTTGAAGTCGCTGATGGAAAGATCAAGCTGGTAAAGGAAAATCAGGTAGAAACAGCAAAAGCAGAGGAAGATTAAATGATTTTTAAATAGGTATTGACTTTTGCATATGGTAATGGTATAGTTACTTAATGTGTGAAGAACATATACAAACAAGCAGAGTATCCACTCTCACCCTGTGGCAATCGGGCTGACAGGCGTCCAAAGAATTTAAACTATACAGCAGGCAGTATTCTGTGTATGGTTTATGTGAAGAGTTTATTAGAGTGGATGGCTGTGCTATCCACTATTTTTCTTGCAGGAGGGAAGAACCATTAGCGAATTATTCATTAACGAACAGATTAGGGACAAAGAAGTACGTGTTATAGGCGAAGATGGTGAGCAGCTAGGAATTATGTCTGCCAGGGAAGCATTGCAGCTTGCAGAGGAAGCCGGTGTGGACCTTGTGAAAATCGCGCCTACGGCGAAACCGCCGGTATGCAAAATTGTTGATTATGGTAAGTTCAAATATGAACAAGCCCGTAGGGAAAAGGAAGCCAGGAAAAAACAAAAAGTCATTGATGTTAAGGAGATACGTATATCGCCTAATATTGATACAAATGATTTAAACACAAAAATCAGTGCAGCCAAGAAATTCCTGACTAAGGGTGACAGAGTTAAGGTTACCTTACGTTTCCGGGGACGTGAGATGGCGCATATGGCAGCCAGCAAGCATATTTTAGATGATTTTGCGCAGGCTCTTGCAGATATCAGTGTAGTAGAGAAAGCTCCCAAAGTGGAAGGGAGAAGCATGACTATGTTTTTAACTGAGAAGCGTTAATCGTCAGTTAAAATAGATGATAGAAGGGTGACCTGCTATCGGTAAGAAATTAATTTGAAATACAGGAGGAATCAGTTATGCCCAAAATGAAAACCAGCAAATCTGCTGCAAAGCGTTTTAAAGCTACAGGAACAGGTAAATTGAAGAGAAGTAAAGCTTATAAGAGCCATATTTTAACTAAAAAATCTGCCAAGAGAAAGAGAAATCTTAGACAGTCTGCAATAACAGATGCAACAAATGTTAAGAATATGAAGAAGATTTTACCTTATTTATAATGCAGAACAATAAAGCAGAAATTCTATGAGTCGTAAGGAGGAAATTAAGATATGGCAAGAATTAAAGGCGGTTTAAATGCCAGAAGAAAACATAACAGAGTATTGAAGCTTGCAAAGGGATATAGAGGAGCCAGAAGTAAGCAGTATAGAGTAGCAAAACAGTCCGTAATGAGAGCTCTTGCATCTTCTTATGCAGGCCGTAAGGAGAGAAAGCGTCAGTTCAGACAGTTGTGGATTGCACGTATTAATGCAGCTGCAAGATTAAACGGCTTATCATACAGCAAGTTTATGCATGGATTAAAGATGGCCAATGTTGATATCAACAGAAAGATGCTTGCTGAGATGGCAGTTAATGATGCAGAAGGATTTAAGACCCTTGCAGAGCTTGCAAAGAAGAGTATTGCATAATTAGAAACAAAAGACCTTATCATATAAATGATAAGGTCTTTTTGGCAGATAGAGTAAAATGGAGGACAATAATGAGAGTTTTAGAAAATTTAGAACCTGATAAGGTGTTTTTTTATTTTGAGGAGATATGCCGGATTCCACACGGCTCAGGAAACGTTCAGGAAATCAGTAACTATTTGGCTGACTTTGCGAAGAAAAGGAATCTGGAATATTATCAGGATGAGGTTTTAAATGTCGTTATCATAAAAGAAGCATCTCCCGGATATGAAGACCATGAACCTGTAATGCTGCAGGGGCATATGGACATGGTGGCGGTAAAAAAACCGGATTATGATATTGATATGAAGAAGGAAGGTCTTCGCCTTTGCGTAGATGGAGACAGAGTATATGCAAAAGGGACCAGTCTGGGCGGTGATGACGGGATTGCAGTTGCATATGGTCTTGCATTACTTGATGGAAATCAATATAAGCATCCCAGAATCGAGCTGGTGATCACAGTAGATGAAGAAGTGGGAATGGATGGCGCCAGAGAAATCGATTTCACTCCCTGCAGAGCCCATACTCTGATCAATCTGGATTCGGAAGAAGAAGGAATTTTCCTGACAGGGTGTGCAGGCGGTGCAAGAGTAAATTATACATTGGATTATAGTCAAAGAATGGCAGCGGGAATCCCTTGCAGTATCAAAGTATCCGGACTGATGGGAGGCCATTCCGGAGCAGAAATTCATAAGGAGCGGGGAAACGCAGACTGCATTCTGGCAAGGATACTGGCAAAGCTTGCTTCAAAGGCAGCTTTCTGTATAGAATCCATGCAAGGCGGCCTTGCAGATAACGCAATTCCGCGAGAAGCTTCTGCCAGTCTTATGATTACCGGATACGATACGGAAGGCAGAATGTGCAGAATTGGTGATAAAGGATTTAAAGAAGCAGATGGAAGATCACTGATAGAAAAGATTATTGCCCAAATGAATGAAGATTTACGAAAGGAGCTTGCAGAAAAGGATCCGGAGGTTTTAGTAGAGGCCTGCTTTGAATCTGTAGAAGAAAAGAACTGTATGGAGGAAGAAACTTCTCTGCAAATGGCAGCCTTTTTAAATATCATTCCCAAGGGAGTTCAGGCTATGAGCGGGGCTATGGAGGGATTGGTAGAAACCTCATTGAATCTTGGTATTTTGGAATGTCATGAAGGCCGGTTCCATGCAGGGATCTCCGTAAGAAGTTCACTTGAAAGCTCTAAAGGCGCATTAATAGACCAATTGAAGAGTTTGGCTTATCTTGCAGGCGTCCATGTAGAGGTAACAGGAGATTATCCCGGCTGGGCTTATCGCAAGGATTCCCCTTTACGGGATAAGATGATTCAGGTTTATGAAGAGATGTTCCATAAAAAACCGGAGATACAGGCAATTCATGCAGGCCTTGAATGTGGACTTTTTGCAAGTAAGATAGAAAATCTTGACTGTGTCTCAATAGGTCCGGATATGAAGAATATTCATACCACAGAAGAAGAACTGAGTATTTCATCTACAGGGCGTGTATGGAAATTCCTGATCAAACTTTTGGAGGAAATGTAATGAACTTAGGGCGAAAAGACATGAAAAAAGTCAGAGGATTGATTCTTTTTACGGCAGTAGTCATTCTGGCACTATTGAAATTTGACTGGTTATGGGGGATGCTTGTATTTCTTATCAATATTCTAAAGCCCTTTATTTTGGGAGCAGTGATTGCATTTGTCCTGAATCTTCCCATGAGTTTTTATGAGAGGAAATTATTTGACCGGAAAGGTATCAGTGAAAGGAAAAGGACCTATTATCAAAAGGTAAAAAGACCTCTTAGTCTGATTCTGGCATTTCTTACAGTAGCTCTTGTAGTTACGGTGGTAATGGTAATTGTTATCTCACAGTTAACATCCACAATCGGTGTGCTTACACGGGAAACACCGGATTTCATGAAAAAAGTACTGGCTTTTATAGAATCAATATTAGCAGCAAACCCTGAATATCAACAGATCATAGGTACCTTGGAAATTCCCGAAATTGATTGGCAGGAAACGATAAAAAGCATCGTGAATTTCTTAAAAAACGGAATGGGAAATCTGGCTGCTACCACATTTTCCGTAGCAAGCAGTATTGCCAGCGGTACTGTGAACTTCTTTATTGCCTTGATATTTTCTTTTTATATATTGGTGCAAAAAGAGAAATTGGGAGATCAGATTCAGAGAGTACTCAGAGCGTACACAAAACCTAAACTATATCAGTGGATCATGAAAGTGGCAGGTCTTTTAAATCAGAATTTCAGCCGTTTTATTACGGGACAATGTCTGGAAGCAGTGATCCTTGGGACATTATTTATAGTGTCTATGGCCATTTTGCGTTTTCCCTTTGTAGTTATGATAGGGGTATTAATTGCATTTACAGCATTGATTCCTGTTGTAGGTGCTTTCATTGGCTGTGCAGTTGGGACATTCCTGATTCTGGTAGACAGTCCTACCAAAGCAATCGGCTTTATTGTTTTGTTCCTGATTTTACAGCAGATAGAAGGAAATCTGATTTATCCTCATGTAGTAGGCAACTCGGTAGGTCTGCCATCTATCTGGGTACTTGCGGCGGTGACTATTGGCGGAAGTCTTATGGGAATTTCCGGTATGCTGATATTCATTCCGCTTCTTTCTACTGTTTATGCACTGCTTAGAGAAGACGTCAATAAAAGAAACGCACTATCTGCAGGCAAAAAAGAAACTAAGCAGGAATAACAAAAATATAAGATTCATCTACAGATAAGGGTTATAGGATTCTCTATTTGCCGTAATGGCAAGCTTCTGGAGTAAAACCTCATAGAGCTGGGCATTTGTCAGATGCTGATAAGGATTTACATAGAAAATACTTAAGATGCCAAGTGTAAGTGCGGAAAGCAGGTTCCATCCGATAAAAGAAAGATCCAGAACGAAGGTATTTGCCTTGTCTCCGGTCATCATCTGCCGTGTTAAGGAAAAGGCTTCTTCCATGTCCATTTCAGGATTTTCTGCCAGTAAGTAGGGAATCATACGGTATTCATAGCCTTTGATAATACCGGGGATAATGAAAAGAAGAGACCATAAAAATGTGTATAATCCTCGAAAAAACATAATCCTTACTACATTTATGTAAGAATGGTTAAATGCAAAAACAAGCTCTCCCATATTGGAAGGTTTTCTGCCGCAGAGTATAAAATACCGATAACAGCCCACAATCAGAGGATTAAAAACAAAGATAGAGAGGGCAAGGAAGAAAACCATAGCAACAATTACTACAAGGAATGCAAGAGAAGTAAATGTCAGGATATATTTCCATTCCTCAGGTGAATATATAGAACCGCGAGAAGAAGCGTAGCTGCCTGAAGAGGAAGAGGTTGTGCGTGAAACAGAAACAGAGTTTGAGTTTCCACCAATAAAGATTAAAATCAAAGAAACCAGAACGGCTTTCCAATAATTAAGGTGTAAAACTTCTTTTGCACGTGATTTTAATTCGCTTCGAGACCACATAAGTATTTCCTTCCCATAAGATATTATTAAAGTTGTCTTTTTTATTCTAATATAGAATAATGATAAAAGCAATAATGGAAACGAGTAGAAGTCGCTGGAAAATATTCCGGTGGCTTTTATGATGGTACATTGATAGATAAATGAGAATGTTGCAGAAAAACTATGGTAACTGTTATAATTAAAAAAATAATTGATTTATGGAGGGTTAATATGGCTCTGGAAAATAAACTGAGTATTACTGATTCAGCAGAACTTGCAAGAGCAGAAGAGAAAATAAGCAAGGTTAATGCAATTAAACTGTATGAAAGCAATATTGTTGAAGAATGTGAAATTAGAAAATTTTCCGGACTTGCTAAAATTCATAAGTTTTTATTTGACGAGATATACGATTTTGCAGGAAAGATAAGAACAGTAAATATAGCAAAAGGAAATTTTAGGTTTGTACCTGTAATGTATTTAGAAGCTGCATTAATGCATATTGATGATATGCCTCAAGCAACATATGATGAAATTATTGAAAAATATGTTGAAATGAATGTCGCTCATCCATTTAGAGAAGGTAATGGGAGAAGTACACGCATATGGCTGGATTTGATTTTAAAAAAGGAATTAAAGTTAGTTGTAGATTGGAGTAAAGTTGATAAAGAAGACTATTTACTTGCTATGGAGAGAAGTCCGATTAAGGATGTGGAAATTAAAGTGTTGCTTAAAAATGCATTAACAGATCAGATAGATGACAGGGAAATATATATGAAAGGTATTGATATAAGTTATTATTACGAAGGATACAATACTTTTAAGACGGAAGATTTATAGGTTAGTTTAGAACGAATATATTTTGGATTACCAAATGAAATAAGAAAACTGAAGTGTGTTAAATGTGCAATATAATCATCGTCTTAAGTGGCATTGCTCATCCATACATACAGATTTATGCACTAATAGCGATTCAATCATATATCCAAGCGCAGTCAGATCAGCAGAAAGCATTTCCAATTCTTCATCACTAAGGTATTCTGCGAGTTGACAGGCTATGGTTGACAGAATATAGAGATTTTGGCAATTGCTTTTCATAATTGGTTCCTTCGAAGGAAATTTATATATTATATGTATGGAAATATAGAAAGGTGAGGTATTAATTGTCCCGATTTTTATCAGATACAGGGTATCCATTCCCTTGGATATCGGTGGTAATATCGTTGAGGCGCTGTTTTTCAGAGCGATTTTTCTTCTTATTGATAATGCCGCTTTCCCAGGCTCCTTTTGGGGCAGTGCGGATACGTTTATCCTTATCAGTTGCCTTCATTATAACCTTGTATGATGTTTACAGAAGCAAAACACCATAACTTCCTTTCTTTTTATTATCG
>CAZTKJ010000039.1:0-25429 GCA_964614185.1 uncultured Lachnospiraceae bacterium | reverse complement strand
AACTTCTTCCTGACAAAGGATCGCGGATCGCACCGACAAGGCAGGTGGCCGGACCGCCGAAAGGTTCAATGTCCGTAGGATGATTATGGGTATGGATTTTAAAGAATACCAGCCACTCCTCCATCACAGGGCCGTAACCGTAGTCCATCTCCACAGGAACCACGATGGAACACGCATTGATCTCATCTGATTCTTCTAAATCCTCAAGCCTGCCATCCTCTTTTAATTTGCGCATGGCCATAAGCGCCAGATCCATCAGACAGACAAATTTATCATCTCTTCCTTCAAAAATTTCGTTTCTGGTGTCTAAATAGCTTTCATATGTAGTTGCAAGAGGGGTCTTGTAATATCCCTCTTCAAACTCAATATTTTTAAGTTCTGTGGAAAATGTGGTATGACGGCAGTGGTCTGACCAATAAGTATCCAGCACCCGGATTTCCGTCATGGTAGGGTCTCTGTGCTCTTCTTCCACATAATATTTCTGAATATGCAGAAAATCCTTAAAAGTCATAGCCAGTCCCAAAGAATCATACAGCTCACGCAATTCTTCCTCCGGCAGATCCTTAAATCCCTCAAAAACAATGACATCTGCAGGTTCTTCATAATCTGTCACCAGTGTATCTGGTTTCATCATATCCGTTTCCCTGGAATCCACAGGATTGATACAGTATGCTTTAATTCTATCAAATTCTTCGGAAGATATATTTCCTGTGATCAGATAAGTAACCGCAGTACGAATGACCGGCTCCTCATCCTCCTTAAGGAACTTTACACACTGCATGGCAGAATCCGCACGCTGGTCAAACTGTCCGGGCAGAAACTCTACGCTGAATACATGACCGTCAGAAGGAATGCTGATATTTTCCCGGTATAAGATGTCTACAGGGGGCTCGGAAAAGACACATACGGCTGCGCGCTCAAAAGTTTCCTCTGAAATATTCTCTACATCATAACGGATAAACACCCGCACGTCCGTAACACCTGTAATTCCAAGATAACTTCCGATTTCCTCCTTTAGTTCCTTTGCCTTTACTGCAAAAGGGGCTTTCTTTTCTACATAGATACGTTTTACGTTTCCCATTGTGAATTTATCTTCCTCCATTTGAAATATGATAGTTTCCTTTATACATTATATCGAATTGGACAGGTTTTGCAATCTCATTTTCACTTCTTTCTGCCACCGCCCGATCACTCGTGCAGTCTGTGAATCAATTTGTACACAATATCTCCCTGTGCAATCAAAGCCTCCTTATGGGCAAAAAATACGATACCGTCAGTAGGCGCCTTTATGGTTTCCCTGACGATCCCCTCATAAGGATCGATCACTTCCGCCATAACATGTCCGTAACGCACATCCTCACCAGGCTCCACTAATCCTTTAAATATTCCGGCTGACGTACTGTTCACATCCGTAAGATCCTTTTCCACGATCACATGGCTGATATATCCGCTATGGCTTTCGTAACGGATAATTCCCATCCGGGTCAAAAAACGTAAGATTGCTGCCAGCGCCTGTCTGGCACTTTTCTCATCGATGGAATCATTTCTATTGGTATACACGGAAAATGCCGCAGTCATCTTATTCTGCCAATTATAATTCAACGTTTTCGTATCGATAGGCGTAGGTTTTCGTACCACTACATAAGGCAATCCAAAAAGATTGGCCAGGGAAACATTTTGAAAACCGGTTTCCATCATGCGCACATGGGGTACAAATTCTCCCGACATATAAAAGCTGGTAAGCTGAATACCGTAAGCATATTCCCGTATTTTTTCAAAAATACCATCTGCAATACGGTCTGTGGTGTTACCGCTTTTCTTTCCGGGGAATGCGCGATTGATATCCATATCCTCCACTCCAAAAAAACGTCTCCCCACATTCATTCCCATTCCGTTGACCACCGGAATCACCATAATACTTTTTCCGGCATTGATGCATCCCTTTGCTTCCAGATCCTTAAGGATCCTCACAAGCTGAGAACAAATATACATTTGCTGCAGCTCATTTCCTCTTACAGACCCCATGATACACGCTGCCGGATCCCCTTTTCCAAACTGATAGCCCTGTATGACCATCTTTTCCCGATAAGGAGAATGTATGGCATATATTTCTTCTTTAAACATAGATCACTCCCCCTCTATCCCGGTAAGTATTCTTGCAAGCAGAGATCCCTCTCTTACAAAAGGATACTCCCGGAGCGTGAACACCAGCCCGCTTTTCTCTGCACGGATCTCCTGCAGTACTTTTCCCTCTAAGGGACTGACAATTGCTCCAAGCTTGTCGCCCTTTTTTACATAATGATTATGGGCGATGATAGGAAGAAATACTCCTACCATTTCTGATCGGATAAACTCCACCTCTCCGTCTGTGGAAACCACAGGATACTGAACTTTTCCCACTTCACCGTTCCATATCCCCAATTCCTTCATTAAATGAAATATCCCCTCTATCACCTGATCTCCGTACCCTCTGTGTATTCTCGTGCCCACTCCCATCTCCACCACAAGTGACGGGACTCCCAGCATATTCATGGAATGAGCCAGCGTAGCTTCATGCACGGTTGCCGTTGCATTCATCCAGACCATATCCGTATTTAAGAGTCTTGCATAAGGCAGAAGCTTTTCGGCAAAGTCTTCGGAGACTCTGACCTGAGGTATTTCTTTCACAAAAATATCACTTGCATGAACATCAATACAAAAGTCCGCCCCTGCAAGATCTCCTACGATTGCTGCTGCCGCCCGCTCCATAGTGGTCCCATTCTCATTTCCGGGAAACATGCGGTTTAAGTCCATATCCAGTCCCGGAACATTTCTCTCCGCCATGTCAAGTCCCAGTGGATTGAGTGCCGGATAAATATCCACCGTGCCCGTAAGCATATCTATATTTTCCAAAAGACGCCTTGCAACCTCATAGCAGATATACTGCCCCTCAAATTCATCGCCATGAATCCCTGTTACAATCGCAATTCTTCTGTTCTTTTCAGTCTTTCCCTGTATTCTGTTCTTTTTAATTGACAGTTTTTCTCCTACCGGCAGTTCAATGGAAAAAACCTCCTCGATCATTTCCGATAAACCTCCTTTTTCTTCACATCACATACATAACAAAAGCCCCAAGGTTCTCCCTGAAGCTTTTGACTATTTTCACTCTTCGGCAATCAGTCTCTGCATCACATACATGATCTCACGATCCACTACCGCTTCCGTAATGCCGCGGGTCTGGGATGCAATTTTAAGGCCTTCAATGACATACATGATATTGCTGGCTGCACCTCTTGGATCCTCGCAGCTGAACTCTCCATTCCGGACACCTGCTTCAATCAGTTTCTGAATGACCATCACTGCGGCATCAAATTGCTTTTTTAACAGATTATCTTTCCATGCAATCTGTTCTTCGGAAAAGAATTCATAAGCAGCCTTAGTCAATGCCGGCTTCTTACTAAGAAGTTCCCGTTTCTGCTCCTTCAAAAAAAGCGCAAGTATATCGGAAGGTTCCGCTTCTTTGGGAATGCCTTTTTCAAATACATCATCTGCCTCTTCCTGCTCCAGCTTAAGCACTTCCAGAAAAATTTCCCTGGTATTTGGAAAATACAGATACAATCCGCCTCTGCTGATTTGGCAGGCATCCACTATATCCTTCATGGTTACATTTTTATATCCTTTTTCCCTGAAAACAGTTCTGGCCGTTTCCAAAATGTATCTTTTCTTCTGTGTGGATTTATCACTCATATTTTAACAACTCCTATGCCAATGGTCTGTCATATACTTCAAGCAGCTCCTTTATCTTTGAAAGAGCATGGAAAAAAACTCCGTTTTCCACTGCCCTGGTCCACAGATTTCCCTTTGTCATGCCGCCAAGAACATATTTTGCCATGATTGCAAAAATATCTTCTATATTCCTAAGTTCAGCATCTTCTATAAAGTTAAGCTCATCCTGCTCCGTGCGAATAACATTTCTTGAAAAGACATATACATAATTCCGGTCAATAACCCCCGTAGCCTGCATTTCCTTCACGAAGGCAAGCAATGTACTGTCGTAAACCATAATCTGCATTGACAGGGAAGCAGCCTCTTCTCCATTGTAAAAACGAGAGGTCTGCTGCCCTAATTTCTGTTCAAACCAGGGAATATAGCGAAACAATTTTTCAAAGATCCCCCTGTACTTCTGAATGATTTCCTGCCTGTAAAGGTTTTCATTTTCCACTGACATATCTGTATACCCACCCATTTTTACATATATAATTTATCTTACCATAAAAACGGGAAAAGTACACTCATAAATCTGACAATTTTCGATACCATGTTTCATCTTCAGCTTTCCCTGCACAACATGATTCCATATCCCGGTATCGTCAGGGTTCCATCCTGAAGGCTTCCCTTTTCTTCTCCCACATAAAGCGCATCGGCAACTGTATTTATTCCTGACAGGTTCAGAACGGCTTCCTCTTTAGAGATATTGATGAAGACATACAGCTTTTCTCCCTCCCAGCTCTTTAAAAAGGCAGCTATCGTGTCAGAAGCATAATCTTCAAGATTCTCCGTCCTGCCCTTCCTGATTACCGGATAGAGATTTCTGAGGTAAATTGCCTTTTTATAATATGCATATACAGAAGAGGGGTCTTGCTCCTGTTCCTCATAGCTTCCGAACTTCATCTTGATCTCATCCATATCCCCGGGACCCTTACACATGCCTTCTGCCAAGGGATCTGTGGAAAAATACATAGGCGCCCTCTTATTTTCATCCTTTCCGGCGCCCTTCATCCCAAGCTCCTCGCCATAATAAAGGAATGCGCTTCCACTCATCATAAGATTCATGGCTCCCGCAAGCTTGGTCTGGGCTTCCGACTCCTCCCCGGCATAGTAACCGGCACTCCTTCCCATATCATGGTTGGTGTAAAAAGGCGCATCAATGTAATCAGGATTGTGCTCTGCAAAAACAGTTTCCATCTCCTCCAAGCGGCTGCTGTAAGAAGAGGCGGGTATATTTCCTTTAGCGGCTTTTGCTATGATTCCGTCATTGTCCGCAAAGGCAAAATTAAATACGCTGTCGATGCCGCTGTCATAATAGCCGGCATAAGTATTGAAATCTGTCCAAACCTCTGCTACCAGATATGCATCCTCTTTCTTAGATTTGACCATATCCGTAAACCATGCCAGAATTTCCGTGTTGGCAGCATTTGCTCCCGTTTCATATTCCTTTGCGGCATCCAGACGGAAGCCTCCCACTCCCTTATCCAGCCAAAAATCCACAATCTGTTCTATTTCACCTCGAAGCTGTTCATTATATAGATTCAAGTCCGGCATACCATCCCAGAACTGAGCTTCATAATACCATATATCGCTGCCAGGTACCTGGGCATAGCCTCCTTGCTTTTCCTTGCTGAAATGATAGTAATCCACATAGGGACATACGCTCAGATCAGGCTCTCCCTCACCCAGTCCTGCCAGATAACTGCAGGCTTCCTGAAACCATGGATGCTGTGAAGAGCTGTGATTGATCACAAGATCCAGAATGACTTTGATTCCTCTTTCCTGACAAGCTGCCATAAAGGCCTCAAAATCTTCCATTGTGCCATATTCCTGATCAATACCGTAATAATCCGTAACATCATATTTATGATAAGTTGTAGACGGCATAATAGGCATCAGCCAGATACCGTTGCATCCAAGATCTTCAAAGGTCCCCGGATCGCCATCATTAATATAATCCAGCTTTTGGGTAAGTCCCTTAAGATCTCCTATACCATCACCATTACTGTCATAGAAGGAATATACAAATACCTCATACCATGTTCTGTAATTGTCCTCCATAGAAACCGGCTCCGGTTCCGTCCACGTCTCTTCCGATTCCTCCACTTCCATTTCCTGCACGACATCTGTCTCAGACTGCTGTCCATCCTCTTCCACTGCTTTTTCCGCTTTGCCGCATCCTGCCGTACCTGCCAATATAGATGCACATAATAATAAGGATAAAATTCTCTTTCTCATATATAAATCCTTTCTGCCGGATATTCTCTATCTTCCGTATATACGTACCAAGGTTTTGATCAATTCTTTTCTTTCCCCGGTAAGGCTTCCTTTTACATATCTCCACCGCCAGTTTGTGCCCACTGTAGAGGGAAAATTCATTCTGGCTTCATTACCCAGTTTCAAAAGATCCTGCATCTGCATAATAACAATATCCGCCACACTGCCATAAGCCGCCCGCAAAACGGCATCCGGTATCTCTTCCCTTAAGGAAATATTCAAATATTGATAGAGAAAAGAAAGCTCTTCCTCGCTTTTGGATCCAAAATATCCCATGACCGTTTCATTATCATGGGTACCTGCATATACTACCAGATTCCCGCTTTCATAATTATAAGGAAGGTGTTCATTTTCTCTATTGCCGTCAAAAGCAAAGAGAAGGATCTTCATGCCGGGCCATCCTGTCTTCTTCAGAAGTTTTTTGACTGCAGGCACATAGACTCCAAGATCCTCTGCAATGATCCTGTTTTTCCCCAATATCTTTTCGATCCTGTCCGTAAGCTTTGCTCCGGGCCCTTTATTCCATCTGCCGCCTCTGGCATTCTCATCAGAAGCCGGAATGCTGTAATACCTTGCCACTCCGATAAAATGGTCGATCCTGATAATGTCAAATAGTTTTCCGTTGGCTGCCATCCGCTTTTTCCACCATGCAAACCCGTCATGTTCCATTTTCTTCCAGTTATAAAGAGGATTTCCCCATTTCTGGCCGTCATCAGAAAAAGCATCCGGCGGACATCCTGCCACTTCTATAGGACTTCCGCTGCTGTCCAATTTGAACTGTTCTCTTTCTGCCCATACATCTGCGCTGTCTAAGGCAACATAAAGAGGAATGTCTCCGATGATCTTAATACCCTGCTGATTGGCATAATGCTTCAATGCATTCCACTGCTGAAAAAATTTAAATTGCAGGAATTTCCAAAAAGCAATTTCCTTCTTTAATTCCTTCCTGCACTGCTGCATTGCTTTCTTTTCCCTGTTGCGCAAAGGCTTTTCCCAAGCCAGCCATTCCCTGCCATCCTGAGAACCCTTGATAGCCATATACAGACTGTAGTCAGCAAGCCAGCTTTTATGCTCTGTGCAGAATGCTTTATAATCGGCTGCCGATGCATCAAATCTTTTATAGGCCCTGCGCAGTATCTTATATCTGCTTTCATAAAGGAGACCATAGTCAATATCATCCTCTTTATCTCCAAAAGCACACTTATTTACTTCTTCTGTCTTTAAAAGTCCTTCTTTGATCAGAATATCCGGATCGATCAAATAGGGATTTCCTGCAAATGCGGAAAAAGACTGGTATGGGCTGTCTCCATACCCGGTTGGCCCTAAGGGCAGCACCTGCCAGTATTTCTGATTCATCTCCTTAAGCAGATCCACAAACTCATATGCTGCCTTTCCCATACTTCCGATTCCGTAAGGGGAAGGCAGACTTGTCAATGAAAGCAGGACACCCGCTCCTCTTTCCATTCTGCCATTTTCCATTTCCTGATCTCCCGACAAAAATTTCGTATTTTTTCGCTGTATTTATTTTAAGCTTCTTATGTCACTTTCGTCAATCCCATTGTAGCAAGTCAAATTCTTTGCCGCAGTGAACTTTCCACTTTTCCGTTACAGAGCAGCATCATAAATGATTGTCAGAAAAAAATGGGTATGATATAATGACGCTGTATTGTATCTCAAATTAAGAGAATAATAACAGGAGGAAATGTATTATGAAAAATGAAAAAACATATGAACTTGTGCTGACTGCACTATTTACCACCATTATCGTCATAATGGCATTCGCGCCCCTGGGATATATTCCACTGGTTGTTATCAATGCAACCATCATCCATGTCCCTGTTATTTTGGGAGCGCTGTTTCTGGGTCCGAAAAAAGGTGCATTCTTAGGTTTTGTATTTGGTCTGACCAGCTTCATCAACAATACCTTTAAGGCATCCACTGCATCCGCTTTTGTATTTTCGCCGGTTCTGGCAGCAGATATTGTGGGCGTGTCAGGTATATTTAAAAGCATGTACATCTGCTTTGTACCAAGAATACTGGTGGGCATCATCCCTTATTTTGTGTTTATTCTGATTCGTAATTTATTGAAGAAGGAAGATAAAAAGTGGCGTCATATAGTCAATGGTGTTGCATCTGTCATCTTATTTATTTCCATAAGAGCTTCCGTCAATAATTTAAACAACAGTGGAAAAGGTTTTATAGGCACTCTCATTGGTCTTCTGTTCGGTGTGATATTATTTGTGATTCTGACAGTAAGTGCCGGAGAAAAGGATTCTGTCAGCATCGCCCTTGCTTATGCGGGACTGACCGGCGCTTTTACTAATACGCTGTTTGTTATGAGCGGTATTTTTATTCTGTATAAGGATGCCTATGCCAATGCCTTAGGCATTGCCGGAGACGCCGTAATTGATGTTATTATGGGTGTAATCAGCTTCAACGGTATTGTGGAGGCAGTAGTTGCTGCAATTCTCGTATCCGGTGTCGGCCTGGTACTGACCCGGATCAAACCCATTAAAGAACTAAAAGCATAATATGGAGGCAAACATGATTTTAGCAATAGATATTGGAAACACAAATATTGTAATCGGCTGTACGCAGCAGGAAAAAGTATACTTTGTAGAAAGAGTGTCCACCAATATTTCCAAAACAGAACTGGAATATGTCGTGGAGTTTAAGACACTTTTTGATCTGTATCATATTAAAATGGAAGAAATCACAGGATGCATCATTGCTTCTGTGGTGCCTCCCCTTGTAAATATTGTAAAGGCGGCCATGACAAAACTGCTGCACATCACTCCCATGATCGTGGGACCCGGCATTAAAACAGGCTTAAATATCCTGATGGACAATCCTGCCCAGATAGGTTCTGATCTGATCGTCAATGCCGTAGCCGCACTGCAGTATTACGGGGCTCCTGTCATCATCATTGACATGGGAACCGCTACCACCATCAGTGTAGTGGATGATAATAAAAATTATATTGGCGGCATGATCCTTCCCGGTGTCAAAATTTCTTTGGAAGCGCTGGCAAGCCGCACTTCCCAGCTGCCCAGGATCAGCCTGGAAGCTCCCAGGAAAATTATCGGCAAAAATACCATTGACTGTATGAAAAGCGGTATTGTTATGGGACAGGCTGCCTGTATGGACGGCATGATTGAACGGATCCGTGAAGATCTGGGATATTCCTTCCATGTAGTTGCCACCGGCGGACTTGCCGGCTGTATCGTGCCCTACTGTAAAGAAGATATTATCTGTGACAATGAACTGACCTTAAAAGGACTGGATATTATTTACCGGAAGAATACAGAAATTACAGATTAATATGGGAAATGGAGGAAAACGATGTTACAGGGAAAACATATTGTACTTGGCGTAACAGGAAGTATCGCTGCTTACAAGATTGCTTCACTGGCAAGTATGCTGAAAAAGCAGTCTGCCGACATTACCGTTATTATGACGCCAAATGCCACCAACTTTATCAATCCCATTACCTTCGAGACATTAACAGGCAATAAGTGCCTGATAGATACTTTTGACCGGAATTTTCAATACAGTGTGGAACATGTGTCTTTGGCCAAACAGACCGATGTATTTATGATCGCACCGGCATCTGCAAATGTAATTGCCAAGGCTGCTCACGGTATTGCTGACGATATGCTGACTACTACTCTGCTTGCCTGTGACTGTCCCAAAATCATTGCACCGGCTATGAATACGCGGATGTACCAAAATCCCATTGTGCAGGACAATATGAAACTTCTGGAAAGCTATGGAATGGAAGTGATCACACCGGCTGTAGGTTATCTGGCCTGCGGTGATACGGGAGAAGGCAAGATGCCGGAACCGGAGCTTTTGTATGAATATATCCTTAAAGCATTACAGCCTAAGGATATGAAAGGCCTCAAAGTACTGGTAACCGCCGGTCCTACCAGAGAAAAGCTTGACCCGGTACGGTACATCAGCAATCATTCCAGCGGAAAAATGGGGTATTCCATTGCCAGATCTGCCATGATGCGCGGTGCAGAAGTGATATTGGTAACCGGAAAGACTGACCTCACACCGCCTATGGGAGTTCATACAATAGAAATCACATCAGCTGCAGATATGGCCGAAGCAGTAAAGGAACATGCCAAAACACAGGATATTATTATCAAAGCTGCTGCCGTTGCAGACTATCGCCCGAAATATACGGCAGACGAAAAGATGAAGAAAAAAGATTCCGATTTAAACATTGAACTGGAACGTACAGAGGATATTCTCGGTTTTCTGGGGGCTCACAAAGAAAAAGGACAATTCCTGTGCGGATTTTCCATGGAAACAGAAAACATGATAGAAAATTCCCGCAAAAAGCTGAAGAAAAAAAATCTGGACTTAATTGTAGCCAATAACTTAAAAGAACAGGGAGCCGGATTCGGAACCGATACAAATATTGTAACACTGCTTTCCTGTGAAGATACCCTACAGCTTCCTATCATGTCCAAGGATGAAGTTGCCAACAGGCTGTTAAGCTACATTTTAGAGCACAGATAACTATACGGAGAACTATCACATGGCTACAATGAAAGAAATTGCCAATCAACTGGGCGTTTCCATCAGTACTGTTTCCAAAGGATTAAACGGCGCCAATGACATCAGCATTGAACTGCGGCAGACCATTCTTGATACAGCAGTGGAAATGGGTTATGTAACCAAACGAATGAAAAAGGAAGCTCACAGAAAGCTCTGTGTATTTGTTGAAAATATGGATTACGCATCCGCCAATCAGTTTGGTTATGACATTGTTTTAGGGTTTAAGCAGACAGCATACCGGGATAACTGGCATGTAGAAGTGCTCCCTGTAACACCCGGCTTCCAAAAGCAGGAAAAATACGATACCTTTATGTTGAAAAACGGCTATTCCGGCGCTTTTCTTTTAGGGTTTGCCCTTCAGGATGAATGGATGCATCAACTGCCCGATACCAATATTGCCACTGCCCTTCTGGATAATTACATCAGGAAAAACCCCAATGTCGCTTATATCGGCACAGACAGTTTTGAGGGAATTGACACTGCCATAGAGCACCTTGCCGGTTTAGGTCACCGGAAAATTGCATTTTTAAACGGTTCTCTGCATTCCATGATCACGGAGCACAGACAACAGGCATTTTATGACAGCATGGCCGCCCATCATCTGGATATAGATGAATCCCTTGTAGCCAACGGGTACTACGTTGCCGAATCTGCCAAAGATTTCGTTCCCACCTTTTTAAAAAACGGAGCTACCGCTATTGTCTGCGGCAATGATCTTCTGGCCTACGGCGCCATCAAAGAATGCGTCCAGTTGGGATATCGTGTCCCTGATGATGTCAGCATTATCGGCTTTGATGACCTGCCGCCTTCCGCTTATATGACACCGGCTCTCACTACAATCAGGCAGGAGCGTTCTGAATTGGGGAAATGCGGCTATATGGCTCTTCATACTCTGATGAATCATGTATCTGTCAGCAAAACTCTTCTGCGTCCTCAATTCATGATTCGGAATTCCACTGCAAAAGCAGTTGACAGATAATGTAGTTTTATGTATAATGATTTTTGGTGGTTTTAGGCCATCTTAAATAGGGGCATAGTTCAACGGTAGAACAGCGGTCTCCAAAACCGTCGATGTGGGTTCGATTCCTACTGCCCCTGCTTTAAAAACGCAAGCCAAAGAGCTTGCGTTTTTGCTGTTATACAAGTGCTCTCCTATTCCAGATGCTTTCTATGCGCTCTTTGGTTTTTTCTTTTTGGTGTAAGCATTTAAATCTCTTATCATATGTAAGACATTCTTTTCCTGATTCTTTTGGTAAGTTTTTGTTCGTTTAAAGTAATCCACAAACCAGTCGTCCATATAAATATCCTTGTTGCAGGCATAGGCTATAATGGCAATCAGGGATGCTCTGTTTTCCCGCTCTAATAAGTGTGTTCTGTTATCTACATTCACCGTCAGATCCTCTAAACAGTCTTTATATAACTCAATGTCCTCCTGTGTTGCACTATCACAGATATTTTTCTGCACAAACTCTAAAATGCCCATATCTTCCGTATCAAAGCCATCTATTCCCAAATACTCATTCATTAATCTCTCCAAATGATTCATCTTTTTGATCACAATGCCTTTATCTTTGGTAGATTTGTTATCTGACAATATATCATCAAAAGATTCTCCATCAAGAGCTTTTCCATGTAATGACTGAACAAATTCAATCATAAATTCAATAAATCTTTTATCATCTAATCCGGACTTTACAAATCTTGCAAATAATCCAAACCACAAAAAGCTGTCTTTTGAATCAAACAGATCAGATACCTCGTCAGTAACTACTTTTTCAAGTCTTTCTACCAATTCTCCAAAATCATCAAACACGGAAGCGCTTGCATTTTCTTTGATATACTTGCACATATCCTCCAATTTATTCCACTTGTCCAGATAATTTGCCGCCATAACAGATTCCACAACCACACGGTTGATCGTTCCATTCTTAAACTCTGATACTTTATAGCCTCCCATATCTTTAAAAAACATCATATTAGATATAGATTTAACCATTTCTGCATATTCCGTCCCTAATTTAGTAATGCCCTTTTGGGATGAAGTCATAGGCTTTCCATCGTTATATCTCTCGATATGATACCCAATATCATCCTCCGAACAATTAAGATACTGGTCATAGTTAAAACTGTAATCTAAAAACCTGTCCCTCAATTCTTCCGGCAAATCAGAAAATTTCTTTCCTCTTATATCAAATTCTGCATTAATCGCAATGGGAAATCCGTTGTCATCCAAAACATCCCTGCCATGGTCATCCTTTTTAGTTGTTTGATACTTGATCAGCCAACGCCTGATATTCTTTGATACTTTATATCCGTTTTTGAAAAATGAGTATACATTCGTGCATCTCTGTTTTCCGTCTAAATCCCAGATAATCGGTACTCCATTAATGATCTGTTCCGCAAAAATCAGGGGGTGCAATTTATTTCCCTGTAAAATATCGGACACTAAATTGCCTTTGATTGCCGGCGACCACTGCTCTGATTCTCTTTGAAGAGGATGATCAAAACGGATCGTATGCTTATCGATCTTCTTAATAATAGAAGCAATACTTATTTTATCTGTTTTACAGTTCTCCATAGTTTGCGTTGTTGTACTCATTTCCACATCATCCTCCTTGTACTTAATCTGGTTACTACTTTCATATAAAATACTGATATTCGTAAATGACTTCATTTCTCTGCAATGCCTGTTATATTGCTTATCACTTAATTTCAGTTTTTCTTTTATTTCGGAAACCGGAATTCCTTCCATTTTCATTTCAACAATCTTTCTTTGTACAACAGGCAGATTATTAAGAAACTTTTCTGCCTTTTCGTCTTGAAAACCACCTGTACTTTCAAACAAGATATGATTCATGTCAAAATCAGACAGTAATGTGTCTCCAATGGTTAGATCACCTTCATCGTCCATAAGAGCATCCAATGAAAGATTTGAAATATATTCCTTCTTCCTTACAATATTTCCACTTCCGTCTATTTCATCTTTTTCAATGACAGCTTGTCTTTTTAACCTGTTTCTGTCGGTCATTTCTTTATAAACTGAATGCTTCACTATACCTGAAATATATTCCATTAAGGTTTTTCCTTTAGAGGCATCATATTTGTTTCTTGCAAGATTAATTTCATAACCGGCTCTTGAGTAAAAATCATCATAGTCTTTGGGGGATAGTCCGCCAAACTTAGACATTTCCCTATCGCATATCTGCTTTAATTTTCTCTGATCATCTGTATAGAGTTCTTCAAGTACTGCTTCTATCTGGTCCATATAAACACATCCTGTCTGCTTGTGTAAGTCTGTTATTTAGTAACTGTTGGTAATGTTCAGTATAGAACGTGTGTTCGTGTTTGTCAATAGGTTAATTCCAATTTATACCACATATTTAGTTTGTACTTTTCATAACAAGCAAAATCGGTACTTTTAAATAATACCACTTCTCATGTCCTTTAAACGGGGCTTATTCAAAAATCAAATGGAGAAATATATAGTAGGCGCCCATCACATAAAAGGAGGTGTAACGAATGACAAAAATATTTCATACAACACAAGCTTATAAGGTGGACCATACCCGGTTTGGCGGAAAAATCTATTGTTCGGATTTCAATACGGATCGTAGAGAACATAGTAACATTCACGGTTCAATGGTGGCACATCGGATTGCACAGGACTTTAAGTTTGACCAACAATGTCTGAAAAATATTGAAAGCTCTGATTTGTATAGAAACGGAAGGGAAAGATTATGATGTCAAAGCAATACACTCTTATAAAAATACCCGTTAAAGAACTGATCAGCCAAAGATTCAATGTATGTATAGACAGGGAAAGGGAAATACGGGAAGGCTATTTGATTTCACAAGGCGATTCTCCTCTCTTTGACCAGATAGAACGGATACGAGGAAAATCATCCTTACATATCAGTGAAATCATCCTGGTTGTGGCTAAGAAAAATCCCAGACAGGAAAAGGATCTGCGATATCTTCTGAATAACGGATTTACCTATAACGGTATCCATTACTCCCGTTTCGGCAAATCGGCTTCACAGGGAAAAGAGGGCATTACCGCTTTTGTATGTGACAGTATCTTTAACGAATTATATATGATCACAAAAATGGATATTGAGACAAAAGAGTGTGTCATTTCCAAATATGAAGCTCAAAGATGCCTGTTATTCAGTTCCTGTACTCTTATCCATGACTATATTCCAAACATTGTCATTATTGGAGAATATGAAAAAACACTGAAAAATCAACTGATCAAATACGTTGTGGAAGGTAAAAAAGAACTCATTGATCGGGAAACAGGTGAAAAGAAAAACTATACGTCACGGGAAATCAAAGAAGGTTATAAGGATTTAAAATTATCTCCTTTTGACGGTTGCGGATGTCATGAACATGGATTTATGGAAAAGATAAGCTCACAGTTGGAATTGGATTATAACGCAATCGGAGTTCAGGTACGTTTACCTTTTATAAAGGGATTTTCTGTCTATGTTCCCTTTAGACAGATACTGAAAGAATGGGGATATGAATATATTACGGATATTTATGGAACCAGACACCCTATTGACACCATTGACTGTATATGGAATATCTCCATGTTTAAAGGTCACGGAATCTTTAAGGAAAAATACGGAAATAATGCCTGGAATGAATATATGCATACTCTCAAAAAATATGAATTCAAGTTGGGAATCAGCAAATACAGTCATCATATAAAGCACATAAATAAATATACACGTATGAATTTCCAGTATCTGCAATGCTTAAATTTGTGGAATCCCAAATATATTGACTGCTATGAAAACGGAACATTTGACAGTTACGATATTCTCGACAGCAATAATGACGGAAAAATCATAAGTCTTGCCAAATACACCACTGCCCTTTTTGAAAAAATAATCAAAGGCGACAAATTTTACACATATAAATTCATGGGAATTACGGATACTGATGATTACGAACCCGATAGTAAATATCTTGAAGCGGTACTGATCAATGATGTGATGCTGAAAGATCCGGCCGTAAAACAGTTTATCTACCGAAAACTGAAAAAAGCCATTGATGAAGCAAAGGTAGGTAAAATTTACTGTTCCGGCTTCTACCATACCGGTGTAGGCGACATGCTCGGATATCTGCAATACGCAGTAGGAAAAGAACCTATGGGATGTTTACGGGAAGGAGAATTATACAGCGCCAATTTTGATTGTGGTGATATTATATCCCTTCGTTCCCCATTAGTGGACCCTTCGGAAGTCAACAAAATAAAAATCGTGAGAAATGACCTTATCAATAAATGGTTCGGATATTTCAAGGATCAGGATGTGGTGATGTTCAACATGTATGATCTATCTGCTCCCCAACAGGGCGGCGCAGATTTTGACGGAGACATCTTTTTGCTCTGTAACGAGCCCACTATCCTTGATTCCAAAATTGAAAAACACATCATTCTTGATGTTGAGGATAAAATGACCACCCGTTCAATGCCTTACACCAAAGAAAATATCATTGAATATGAGATTTTGACCAGAGACAATCGGATCGGCGAAATCACCAATGCTGCCACAAGCATTGAAAATAAATATACCACCAATAGAGACATACAAAAATTATATTCCGATTATGCCTCATTGCTTCGGGTATTTCAGGGAAAAGAGATCGATTTTCTCAAAACCGGCTTTCGCTGGCACATGAATAACGGCCTTAAAAAGCATTTAAAACAACTGCCCTATTTTTTGCTTTATAATTATCCTTTCAAATTGAAAACATATAAAAGCCTGTCTGAAAAAAATAAACAGACCATGAACCCGGAATCCAGAGTGCCTCTAAATGCCTATCACTCTCCCTCTCCCATGAACGAGCTTTGCGATTATATCTGTGCATGGGAAAAGAGACATATTCTTTGGGACCATGATATAAACAGTTTAGTTCATATCAGAGGCCTTATTACCAACAACAGCCTGGATGTATCAGACAGAAAAATAATAAGAATATGCCGGAAATATATTAATCAATATGCAGACGAAATCAAACAGCATATCAGCCTCCATAAAGAAACGTCTGATAGTGAGAATTACGGCTTTCATATGGATGCCATTGCGGAAATGTATAAGGAGCAGCTACTAAGAGAGCTGAATCTTGACGAAGAGCTGACAGCAAACTATGTAATCAAGGCTTCTTACTCCTCTGTTTCCATAAGTAAAGCATTTGCCTGGTCAGCATATGGAAATTACATCATTGGCAATCTGAGAAACAACACGGATCCTAAGAGGAACATGTCCATACTGGAAGTTCCTCCCAAAACGGAAGGAGCTTATGAATACCTTGGAAAATATTATGAATTTAAGGCAGGTGATACTTATATACCAATGTAATGAATTATTTTTATATGAAATTATGGAAGATTACAAAGATGCACAAACCCAAAAAGACAAAGACGATATCTTTGAAGCTTTCTGCTCTTTTATCTGGTCTTGTGACAATAAACGGAGAATATACAAAAAGGCCGTTAGATTTACTGTACGAAAGGACTTATTACATACGGAACTGGGACAAGTATTTAATACATGGTCAGAGATTGAATATAAACACTACAAATCCATGACCAAAGATGAAAACTGGCGTCTTCTCATCAGACAAAAGATCAACAATATCTACACCCGGTATTTTGACAGGGAAGTTATTCTGGCAAAAGAATATATGGACTTATTAAAAACGCCCAAACGGCTATATTACCAATGGATCTCCGGAATTGACATGGAAGCCGGCACTGTTACGGAAATGATCGATGATGCAATGGACAAAGCCCAAAAAGTAAAAGCAAAATTACAAATGGAAAAAATGTCCCTGTCTTTTCATGATTATAAAAAGGCCGTTAAAGGATTTTTAAGGAAGTGCTTTGACAATTGCAGACTTATTGAAGAATATGAAAACCAATTAAGGCTCACAACCTCTCTTGACTTTTTAACAGAAGACCACTTCTATGTAGGATATATATGCAGATATTTAGACAGGGAAATCCTTCAATTTCAAAAGAAATACTACGGCGTCAGGCAGCACCGGAGCTATTCCCGTTGCAGACAATGCGGAGGAATGATTGAAAAAACGGGAAACAGGCGTATGTATTGTGAGCATTGCAAAAGAATCCGCGACCTTGACAGATACAGGAAATATAATCAAAAGCGTTACCACAAATAGAAAACTGCTCTTTTTCCCATAAAACCAGCATTTATAAGCTTTTTTTGCTTCACATATGTCATATGTGGAAACAAATGCGCATTGTATCCGGATTAAATCTACAGGAAGGCCAAAATATGGAAAACAAAAAAAGTCTACTTAACCTGTCTTCTGTTACTATCGCTCCCAATCTGTCTGTAAGGATCCCTACGGTTGGCGAAATACTGGAGGATGAGGATACTTACTATAGTATTGTATCCTCTCTTACTGCCAGCCCCTTTCAATATATGGTCCAGTTAGATGATTTGGGAATCGATTTCACAACGATTACAGATTATGAATTATTCAAAATGCTTTTTCCCATGTATGCAAGATCGGATTTATCCATGTTGTTTGGAGATTTAGACATTTCTGATTTCATGGTATGTCAAAACAAGAATCAACAGGAATTCATATACAGTCCCGGCAATCATATTGAAATCAATGAAAAAGTATATAATGACCTTGCAGACACTATCAGAAAAATCAATCTGCTTAAAAAAGTAACATCAAAACCCGGAAATGAATCCGCCCGGAAATACCTTTTGGAAAAGGAACGAAAAAAGCAACAGCGCAATGCCGGAAAGAAACAGGACCCATACCTGGAAAAGCTGGTGATTGCATTGGTAAATACAAGTGAATTCCCATATGATTACGATTCTTGCATGGATTTGTCCATATACAGATTTAATCAAAGTTTTAAGCAGATACAGCATAAGATCATGTTTGACAACACCATGATCGGTGTATATGCCGGGACTGTTGATACATCCAAACTAAGTAACAGGGATGCTCTTTCCTTTATTCCAAATATATAGAGCAATTTCCTATTACATAAAAAAAATAATCAAACAAGGAGGACGATCAATGAATATTGATAAGTTTACAATCACATCTTACGACCAGATTACGGGGTTTGACAAGGCTAACGGAAGTCTGGACATGATCCTCGATGAGTTAAGCGATTTCACCTTATCTCATGAAGAGGAAAAGAGCGACATTACCGGTAAAGGCGGCAGAGTCATCAGCTCATTAAAGAAAAATAAGAAAGTCACAGGTAAAGGTACTAACGGCATGCTTTCCGGCGGTGCTCTGGCAGCTATGCTTGGCGCCAGCATTGAAGACGGCAAACATACGATCCGATATACAGATGCCATTACCGTATCTTCCAATAAGGGAGTTTCTGCTGAAAAAGCTGTAGGTACAGTGGGCAATGAAATCGGCACTGTGTATATCAGAGATGTAAATAATGCGTATATTTCCGGTGGCCGCAAGCTGACACAGACAAGCGGTGAACCTGCTACCGGTGAATTCTCTTACAATCCCGAAAATAAGGAACTCACATTCTTTGAAGGCGATGTTGCTGACGGCACTGAAATCATTGCATTTTATGATGCGGAAGTTACCGGCAAGAAGATTTCCAATGATGCCAACAACTACAGCAAGACCCTGCAGGTATTTATCGACGTAACATGCCAGGATGGCTGTGATAATCTCTTCCACGGCCAGTTTATTATTGACAGAGCTGATTTTACCGGCACATTTGACATTACCGGCGGTTCCGATCCCTCTACCCTTGGATTTGAGTTTACCTCCCTTCCAAATCTTTGTACCGGCAAGAGCGATCTTTGGGACTTCGTACTCTTCGATTAAAAAAACGATATGGGAGGGACAACTATGTCTGAAAAGAAAAAGATTCCCTGCCGTGTATGCGGGAAACTTTTTGAACCATGTTCCTATTGTCAGTCCCATGGTGAGCATTTCAAATGGCGTAACTTTGCATGCTCAAGAGCATGCGCCGCAAAATATATTTCCGATACCATTGCGTATCGGAAATCAGTGAAATGCCAGGGCGAAAATATCAGCAAACTTATATGATAGGATGGAAAATCTGTATATGATACCAACTAAAAATATTTATTTAGATCATGCAGGCACTACACCGCTATCCGCTTCTATGAAAACATATTTGACATCATTGCTCGATTTATATGGAAATCCAAGTTCCATCTATTCAATTGGCGAAGAATCAAAACAAATCATATCTAAAGCACGGCAATCTGTTGCACAATTCATCCATGTAGATCCAAGTGATATTTACTTTACCGGCGGAGGTTCCGCCGGTAATACCCTGGCAATAAAGGGACTGGTTTCTGAACATCCACGGCTGAACCGGTATGAAGTATTCTATTCCCCCACTGCCCATAAATCCATGCTTAAAGCATGTGAGTCCTGTATATGCCATACTCCCTTAAAAGTAAATTCTGTGGGAGAGCTGGATTTATCCTATTTGGATCAGCTTCTTGCACGGTGCCATGACCTACTGCCCCTTGTTTGTATGGAGGCGGCCAATTCAGAAACGGGAGTCATAAACAACGTCCTTGAAGCAGGGGCTGTTGTCAAGCGGCACAAGGGAATTCTTGCAGTTGATGCAACCGGTTATATTCCCTCTTACCGGATCGATATGAGGTTATGGATGGACTATGTAGATATCCTGACCTTTAGCGGTCATAAGCTCCATGCCCTTAAAGGTATCGGCGCACTGTGGAAGCGCCATGACTTAAAGCTGAAGCCTTTGATCTACGGCAGTCAGGAGCAGGGCCTTGTAGGGGGCACAGAAAACATTTTGGGAATCGCATCACTTGGCAAAGCAGTGGAAGATTACGACTACTCTTTCGTTACATCCCATAACAGGGATTACGTATATGATTACATCATGAAAAATATACCTGACAGCTATTTAGCCGGGCCTTGTATTGAGTCCGGAAACAGATTGCCACACAATCTGTATATGTGTTTTAAAGATGTGGAAGGCGAGTCACTATTGCTATTGCTGGATATAAGCGGAATTCAGGTTTCTACCGGTTCCGCCTGCAACAGCAAAAGCTTATCTGCCTCTCCTGCCCTGTCTGCTATGGGAATAAGCGAAGATGATATCCATAGCTTCATAAGATTTACATTTTCCGGGCAGGAAACAAAAGAAGAATTAAATTATGTATGTGAAAAACTTGATGAATGTGTTAATAATCTCAGAAATTTAAATATAGAAACAAAAACAGAATAAGGAGGAACATATGGAATTTTCAGAAGTACTGAACTATGTATTATATGTGGTGTTAACAGTCATTCTGCCGGTCATTGCCAAATACGCGGTGGATCTGATCAAAACCAAGATCAGGGAAAGCAATATCATTGCCAATGCCGCTAAGAATGAAGATTTAAGCGTGATTATCGAAGGAGCCCTGTCTGATGTTATGGATGCTGTACTGTACGTAAACCAGGTATATACAGATTCCCTCAAAGCCAGCGGCAAGTTCGATCAGGCAGCCCAGGCGGAAGCATTTAACCGTGCCTACGTGGAGGCTGTGAATATGATTTCCGATGAAGCTAAAAAAGTAATTGAACAATTATACGGCTCTTTTGACAAATGGCTGAAATTTAAGATTGAATCATTTGTTAATGCAGCCAAGAGATAGTAGGTGATAATAAATGAGCATAAAAATAGGACATGCATCCATTGATGAAAAGGGCAAAGCCTCGGGAGGATGTGCCGGTGATTCCACCGGAAAAGAAGTATGCATCCGGCAGTGGTACTCCAAGCCATGGCAATACTATTTGGAATGTACCGATCCCATCATGGCCGATACTGCCGCCACATACATGGAACAAATCTGCCAAAACGATCGCGTAGGATATGACCAAAGTGAGCGTCTTAGCCTCTATTATCAGTTAAAGACCCACAAAGATGTATCGAAACTGACCCCATGCGAATGCGACTGCTCTTCTCTGGTTGCCTGCTGCTACATAATGGCAGGACTAAAGATCAATCCTGCCTGCACAACACGAAATCTGCGTTCCGCCCTGATGGCTTCGGGGAAGTTTACCGTCTACTCAGACTCTAAGCATCTGACAAATGACGCCAAAGCCAGACGGGGAGGACTTTTTCTGAAAGAAGGTTCTCATGTGGTAATGGCGCTGGAAAACGGAGCACAGGCCAATGTCCCGGATAGTACAGCTGCAAAAGCCCGGATAGGAATCGATGTTTCAAGCTATCAGGGAAATATTGACTGGAAATGCGTCAAACAGTCGGGCATTGAATATGCCATTTTAAGAGGCGTGATCAAAAACGGAAGTCTGGATTCCGCCTTTGAAAGAAACTATTCCGGCGCCCTTGAAAACGGCGTGGAAATCATGGGGGTATACCATTTCTCTTATGCCCTTAGTGAAGATACAGCTAAAAATGACGCCATGAACATGGTCGATAAACTGAAGGGCCGTAAAACAGATATATGGTTAGATTTAGAGTGGTCTAATCAGCGGGCACTGGGAAAAGATCAGGTGACTGCCATTGCCAAATCATATATCAATACCTGTAAGTCATTAGGCTATACATGTCATGTATACTCCAATTTGGATTGGTACAAAAACGTATACCATGCCTCAGAACTTAAGAATCTCGGGTGTAAATTCTGGATTGCCAGATATCCTTATGAGGATACAGGTATGGTCAAAGAACATCTAAGGCCCAATGTAGGCGAATATATGTGGCAGTATTCTTCAAAAGGCTCTGTAAGCGGTATAACCGGAAACGTAGATATGAATATTATAGGGAAAGGCAGTCTTACGGATCATGAATGAAATTATTGCATTAACAACCATTGATTTTAAGTCCCTGTTTATTGCAGCGTTTGCTATCCTTCTGGGAGCAAAAGCCATTATATCACTGTTTGAATGGTCAGTTGAAAAACTGGGACTTGAAACAAAATGGATCAGAAACAGAAAAGCAGAACATGCGCTCCTGGTAGAAACAGCCAGAAAGCAGGATGAAATCATTACTGCCATAAATAAGATCGTGGATTCCAACAAGGCAAGAGATGAAGCCACCATAGAAGAAATGTGTGACCGCATAGGCCAGAAGACACGATACTATATTAACGTATTACATGGCATTCCGGAAGATGAATATGATGATTTCGTCAGACTTTTTCATGCTTATGAAAGTATTGGGGGTAATCATGGCGCCAAGCAGAAATATGAATACTGCATAGAGCATTTAGAGGTTCTGCCTATAAGAAAAGAAATTATTGTTGAAAAAAATGAGAAAGACACCACACACTGACATTATGGAGGAATACACTTTATGATTACATTACTCAGATGGATCTTATTAAAGCAAAAAGAAATCAAATGGAAACTGTCATTTTATCAGTTTTTAGACAGACAGTTAAAAAATCCGGAAGAACTTGAGAAGAAGCTGATACAGGAATTAGCAGGATTCGTCCACAGCATCAGCCAGGATAATCCTGTAAATACGGAATCTTAACTCTTCCCTCTTCTACCAAAACAACACGATACTTTTAGAAAGGAAGGTGGCAAATATTGGCTAATAAAGATGAACGTATCGTACTTAGTCTGGATATATCCGCAACAGCCAAACAACTCAACTCAGGTCTTAAAAAGATACAATCTAAATTAAATTCTGTCAGTATCGAAGCAGATCTTGATGCCTCCGGCGCCCAAAAGACTATGGACAAGTTAAAAAAGACATGGAGCTCCCTGGGGAATCTGGGTCTGGTTCCCAAAAACATGGACATACTGGTCAGACAGCTGCAGAGAATACCGGGTGAAGTCATCAAAGTAAATTCCGCCATGACAGAACTGAAAAAGGCCAGCAATGCTTCTATATCAGAGATCAATGACTACTTTGAAAAAGCTTCAGGAAGCGCTAAAAGATTTGGCACGTCCGTAAGCGGCATGATCAATGCCGCTGCCAGGTGGAGCAAAGCAGGCTACAGCCTGCCTGACAGCAAAAAGCTGGCGGAAGCCGCAGCTCTGTATGCCAATATCGGCAATAACATCACCATGGATTCTGCAAATGAAGCACTCTCTTCTGCCCTTCAGGGATTCAAACTGACGGCTGACGAGGCAATACATGTCATTGATGCCTTTAATGCGGTAGCGAATGCTGAAGCAGTTGACAGCAGTCTCATCAGTGAAGCGCTGAAACAGTCTGCTTCATCCATGTATGATGCCGGGAACACCCTGGAGGAAACCATCGGTCTCATCACCGCTGCAAGTGCAGTGGTACAGGAACCCTCTTCTGTCGGAACTGTCTATGAGACCATATCCATGGGTATACGCGATTCCAGAACCGAACTGGAAGCCCTTGGCATCCAGATGGAAGGAATGACAGGGTCCACTTATCAGATCCTGAATGAGCTGGCCACGAAATGGCAGTACCTTACTGCCGCCCAGCGGGATTCAGCTGCTGAGCTTATTGCTGGAAAGGAACAGTCCGGTATCCTCTCTGCCCTGATGGACAATTTTGAGACGGCAAGGTGGGCTGCAGAGACCGCTGTTAACAGCACCGGTTCCGCACTGGAAGCACAGAAACAATATGAACAGGGGATCCAGTATTCCCTGGACCGTCTGGAAGCTTCCTTCCAGACATTTGCAAATCATATCTTAGATTCCGGCTTCTTAAAAGGAATCATTGATCTCGGCAATGGCGCAGTCAATGTACTGGATGGTATTGCGTCTAATTTTGGTGCATTAGGAACCATCGGACTTGGTGCGGGATTATTCACCGGAGTCCAGAACACTGGTAAGAGCCGTATGAGTGTACGGATTTCATAAACTGTTTTTTGTTTTGAATATGCCCTTCATACCTGAGTGATTCATGGAACATGAATTTCAAAGGCAGGAATGTGTGAACTTAGTCAACTCACAGTGTTCTATAAAACGAATCGTAATTGAGGGCTGCTATCCCTCAGTGCTGGAAAGCTTTTTTATAGTGAATATATAGTATCGTATGGCTACAACGTGACCGGAAACGGTGGGCGTGACATGCACTCCGAAAGGATGCCAGCAATGGCAGGAAAATATACGGTAGGTCATATGGGAAACCTAAGTGACGTGTCTTGTGGAAAAGGACTAAACCACCAATCAGCAGCGGAACCCCTAAGTCTGGTCTGTCAGATATGGAAGTGTTCACAGACTGTAAACGATTCTGAGTCAGAAATGGCTTGTAAGAGACAGTCGATACCAAGAAGGAAAACTTGCCCGTGACTGGGTAAAACCAAAAGAGTGATGCTGCTCTTCTATTTCCTGATAGCAACTATGTGATCATAGGAAGGAATAGAATAATGCAAGGATTTCTCCTAGCCGTAGTGGAAGAAACGGAGAGGATAATTACAATATATATTTGTATTTACTGTATTTGCAAAAAGACAGTTCATTTATAACGATTATTGATGAATAATGCTGATAAATTAAACTATTTTCAAAGTATCAAATGTTACTCTATCAGTGAATTACCATATGAATATTCAACTTCACTCAGACTTTGAATTGTGCTGAATGTTGTAATCTCTTTTGAAGTAAACTACCTCCTTTAATCTGAATGAATTATAAGCTTGCTTATATCTGCTCTTGGTTGAGAGGCAATTGCTTTTGCAAGATTCTCTTTATAGAATCTCTGTAATAGTCCAATCTATATACCTGCAACTACACTCTGAGCATAAAATTGAGCATTAAGTAGTTATAATGTTTAATTTTACTCATGAAGAAAAGTGTTGTGATATAACATCGTTGTAACAACTCGACCTAATAAGATATAATCTTAGGA
>CAZTKJ010000038.1:538-26740 GCA_964614185.1 uncultured Lachnospiraceae bacterium | reverse complement strand
AAATGCACCCGACAGGAATCGAACCTGCATTAAAGGCGTCGGAGGCCTTCGTTCTATCCGTTAGACTACGGGTGCAATTTTTTCATTAAAAAATGTTATAATTATTACAAATTTGTTACATCACTCTGAATATCATATCATATGCTAATGAGAATGTCTAGTCTGCCATTTATGAAAAAATTGTGAATCCTTCCTAATTGTCCCAAAAAAGATGCTCTATCCTGTCATCTGACCTGCTGTAATAGTAGACTGCATCTGATAAAACTTCACTTTCTTCCACCTGGGTTCTGTTAATATCCGATACCATCTCAAGCAATGATCGCGCCGAGTTTTTTCCTGTATCTGCAAGAAGGATTACTTCATGCACAGAACTTGGCAGAATATAGAGATCACTGCCCTTCTCCATAGAAAACTGCCTTAAAATATCGGGATAAAGCATACATGATGCTCCCTGCAGCTTTTGTTTATTGCTAAGTACGTACATAGCAATATTACCCTCTTTACTTTTATCTGCATTGATACAGCTTCTTTCCTTACTGCCTAACATATCTGCAATAATATCTTCAATATTTTCAATCTGTGCCGGAAACATTTCCGGTGTCCGTTCCATGGCTCCTTCATACAGCTCTTCCAAACTGATTTCCCATGTTTTTAAATGGGAATTTCGGATTAAAATGGAAGCATTTCCATCAAATGGCGGTTCTTTTACCGAATAATAAAAGACGATAGCCAGATCATAGAATACCTTATGAGGAATTTCCTTAAGCAATTCCCTGTTTTTTTCATAGTTTATCAATTTAAAGGCAATTTGTTCTGATGCCTTTGAGTAATCGGCAAAGCCGGATAAGTCTACCGACTGTGCAAACCTGCTTTTGTAAAATATTTGGCAAATATGCTCTACAATTTCCTCTATACTGACATTTTTTCTGTACTCATCATAAAAATCATCAATATAAATGGTTGGAGAAGTGTTGCAATCCTGTTCCTCCACAATAATTCCGGTCAGTTCCTTTCCGTTATTCTTTTTAACCGAACGTGAAAATATCCTGTAACGACTACCCAGCTTTTCTTGCAGTTTCCGGGTAACTGATGCTGTAAACAGCGGAAAATCCATAAATGAATTCATATATACCTCTTTCTTTTTACTTAATGATTGTAATGTTCGATGTTATATCCCACCTTAAAATATGTATTCCTGCGCATAAAGAAAAGACAATGAAATAAATCTTCATTGTCTTTCAGGCTTTCGTTAAATATCCGGTTATTGATCAAACACGGGATAAGTATTCTCCTGTTCTGGTGTCGATCTTAATTTTGTCACTCATTTCAACAAACAGAGGTACATTGACAACAGCTCCGGTTTCTACTGTTGCAGGTTTCGTTGCGCCTGTTGCGGTATCACCCTTGAATCCGGGCTCTGTATCTGTAATCTCCAACTCCACAAATAAGGGGGGCTCAATGGCAAATACACTGCCATTATGAGAACAAACTTTAACCATTTCATTTTCTTTAACGAATTTCAGTGCATCGCCTACGGTACCCGCATCCAATGCAATCTGCTCATATGTTTCAACGTCCATAAAGTTATACAGATCTCCGTCTGAATACAGATACTGCATATCTTTTCTATCAATTCGTGCCTGTGGACACTTTTCAGTGGGTCTGAAAGTTTTTTCCACTACGCCGCCGCTTTTAATGTTTTTTAACTTGGTTCTGACAAATGCTGCGCCCTTACCGGGTTTTACATGCTGAAATTCAATAATCTGGTAAACATTATTATCTAACTCAATCGTAATACCATTTCTGAAATCACCTGCAGAAATCATAAAATATTCCTCCTAAAATTCTCGCGTTATAATTCCTTACCAGTTTAATATAAATAGTGATATTTTTCAACTATTTTCTGCTTTTGCAGATAAACTTTTTTCAATCAGATAATCTACGGCTTCCAAATATCCCTTTAATCCATGTCCGTAAATCTGTTTATCGCAGGCCGGTGCCGTCACTGAGACCTTACGGAATTCTTCTCTTTTAGTAATATCGGAAATATGGATTTCCACCTTAGGGATCGTAATGCTTGCAAGGGCATCATGAATGGCATAGCTGTAATGAGTATAGGCTCCCGGATTAATGATAAGTCCCTCGGTCTTGTCAAAGTAAGCATCCTGAATCCTGTCGATGATAGCGCCTTCATGATTACTTTGGAACACTTCTATCTGGCAATCCGTTTCCCTTCCTTTTTCGCCAATCATCCCTAAAAGATAATTGTAGTCTTCTGCTCCGTAAATATCTTTTTCCCGAATCCCCAGGAAATTAATATTGGGTCCGTTAATAATCAATATTTTCATACTTCTTCTCCCATCGTAAAATTTCTTCTATAATTTTTTCAAAACTCTTTTCCGAAACATCAATCATCACATCTGCACCATCTTCATAGAAGGAAGTCCTCTCTAAAAGGAGTTCCCTGATCCTGCCCTTTGGATCTTCTCCCTGTAAAAGGGGCCTTGTGGTATCGCCTTTCAGCCTTTCAAAAACAGTTTCCGGCGTTACCTTCAGATAATAAACTCTTCCCAATTCTTTAAGGAGACTGCGGTTTTCTTTTTTCACCGGCAGTCCTCCGCCGGTAGAAATGATCTGATGATTTTGGGTTGCGATCAGCTCTTCCACACATTCCGTTTCCATCTGACGGAATGCTGCTTCTCCATAATGTTCAAAAATTTCAGAAACCGTCATATTCATTTTCTTCTCAATCCACTTATCCGTATCGATCATGGTACGCCTTAAAGCATAGGATAACTTTATTCCAACGCTTGTTTTTCCACATCCCATAAATCCGGTAAGGATGATATTGTCTTTCATTTATATAGTCATGCTCCCTTCAAAGTCCTAAGACTTTGTTTTTCTTTTCAGATTTTTACGTTCTCCTTTAGAAGCTCATAAATTTCCTCTGCCATTTCTTCCGGTACAGATACCTGATTCCACAGTTCATATGCGGTAATTCCCTGATAAAGCAGCATTTTAAGTCCGTTGTATGCACGACCCCCTGCTTCTTTTACCAGCTTCATGAATCTCGTTTCTTCCGGTTTATAAATCAGATCATAAGCTGTGTAAATGTTTTTGTAGAATTCCATATCTTTTATGACAACGTCTTCTACATTGGGATAAAGCCCTACACTGGTACTTTGAATTGCCAGCATTTTCTGATTGGGAAGTTTCTCATAATCAGCAAGCGCCATTGGCTGCATGCAGTTTCTGTTATAGACTCTGTTTATTTCATCTGCCAATATTTCTGCCTTATCAATAGAACGGTTCAAAAGATATATCTGTTCCGCTCCTTTTTCCGCACAGAGAAAAGCAGCCGCCCTGGCAGCTCCCCCCGCTCCTAAGAGGATGATCCTGCCGCCTTCCAACTGTATGTTTTCACTGCACATAGCGCGATACAATCCGGATATATCAGTATTATATCCCTGATATCCCTTATCCGTCCGAACCAGGGTATTAACAGCTCCGATTTTTTCTGCCAAAGAATCCACTTTATCCAAATAGGGAATGATATCGCTTTTATAGGGCACCGTCACATTCATTCCCAGTATGTTCAGCCCATAGGCCCCTTTTACAATATAAGCAAGATTTTCCTTTTTAACGTGAAAAGGCACATAGACCAGATTACATCCCTGCTTTTTAGCCAGTGTATTGTGAATGAGGGGAGACAGTGTGTGCTCTACCGGATCGCCGATAAGTCCACATGTTCTGGTTAAGCCGTCAATTTTCATGATACCGATCCTTTCATTCTAAAAATGCTTTTTGATTTTTCCGGCAACTTCTTTTATATGAAGAAAGCACTATTTTCTCAAGATATCGTTTTAATATGATCTGAATCTCTTCCTTCTTATCAATAGGCTGGGTCAAAATTGAAAAAATACCTGCATTCCGGGCACCCCATACATCAGTAAACAACTGATCTCCTACAAATAATGTAGTATTCTCATCCGTCCCCATGCGTCTCATAGCCTCTTTATATCCCTTTTTTCCCGGCTTCCCGGCTTTGTAAATATAGGGAACTTGTACTGCATCATGAAACATTTTTACTCTTGGTTCTTTATTATTGGAGAGCAGGATAACATGGAATCCTATTTTCTTAAGCCGGCTCATCAGGGCAATACTTCTTTCATCAGCAGGAGCGCCATGCTCTACCAAAGTATTGTCAATATCAAAAATAATGCCCCTATAGCCATCATTATAATAGCTCTCATAGTCAATTTTATAAGCTGACCGCATATAGCGGTCAGGATAAAAACGCTGCAGCATGCTCCTTCTCCTTCACCATTTTTCAGTATAACAAAACACCCTGCAGTTATGCAAGGTGTTTTCCTTCGTTTCTGTTTATGTTTACTGAGCATTCTTCCGGGCTTCTCCTTCTAAGGATAAAAGTTCTGCTGCGCTGAATGTCTGGGTCATGGCATCTGCATCCAGCATTCCTTTAAAATCTCCGCGCCGCAGGGCTGCTTCCCGGTATATTCGTCTCATCAATTTAGTTTCGTCCATCCTCTCCTGCTGCTGTTCTATATACTGCTTCTGCTTTTCCATGCGTCTTTCCCAAAAGCTTTCTTCTTCATCCATGGGATTGCCGCTTTTCCCCTGAAATCCGGTATACCAGCTATCTCCGTGGTATTCCTCTTTAGAGGCCCCAAACCGGTGGATAGCAAAACTTCCTCCGCAGACTTCCGCCCATGGATCATGATAGGAAAAATTACTTTTCAAAGTATCCAAAACCCATTTTTCATATTCCTTATCCTGCTGCATGGCCTCAAATCCCTGGTCCGTAATATTGACCTGAACCGTCCTTAGTCTTTGAGAAGGATGAAGCGGAATCTGAGATATCCTGTTATAGATATACTGCTTATATTCATCCAATGTCATATTTTCAGTTTCCGGGCCATCCGGCTGCCTGATCTCCTGCCTTGCATCTGTCTCCCTGGCCAGGCCTGCCGCGTAGTCCTGAAATCCAATAGTGCCTTTTATCTGCTTCCCGTTGATCTGACTGTTAATAAAGCGATAATAAGCACGGGTCATGCAGTTAATATAAAAACTGTTGTCACTCATTGATACCCCTCCGTATCCGGAAAAATGAATTTTCTTCCTGACACGTATATCGTAAAAAAAACAGTTCCTCTTTAGTCATTTGAAATCAAACGCCGGAAAGATGTCATAAACCCATTATGGGTAAGGCGCCTATGTGATACTGTCACAAGATACGATCATTCTTACAGGTTCTTTACTACCTTATTATATTTTGCAACAAAAAAGAATTTTACAAATGTAGATACCAGCATCAAAAGAATATCCCATAAAAGGAAACGGTAAATACTCTGTACGGCATTATCATACCATGCCACACCCGTCCATATTTTACCGCCAAAATAAACAAATACAAGAAGGATTACCGCTACCAGTAAAAAGAACAGACGAAAACTGTTAGCAATTTCCATAGGCTGTCTTGCCTTATCCAGCCTGCTTTTTTGTTCCTCCGTAAGCTTCGGCTGTCCGTTTAATGCCTCTTGATTGTTCTTCCCCATTCCTGTTCCTACTGCCATTGTTGCTATCCTTACTTTCCTGTCTTATTCCAATACCTTCTTCAATTCATCCATAAAGGTATTGATATCCTTAAACTCTCTGTAGACAGATGCAAACCTTACATACGCAACTGCCTCTAAATTCTTAAGCTTATCCATGACCATTTCCCCGATCACACGGCTTGGAATTTCCTTTTCTTCCATATTAAAAACTTCTGTTTCCACTTCGTCTACCAGCTGATTGATCTGGTTAATACTGATAGGCCTCTTGTGGCATGCACGAAGAACGCCGGCTTCTATCTTCTGGCGGTCATAGGACTCCCTGTTATCATCTTTTTTAATAATGACAAGGGGAATTGTCTCTACTTTTTCATATGTGGTAAATCTTTTATCACATTCATCGCAGACTCTTCTTCTTCTGATGGAATTATTTTCTTCTGCCGGTCTTGAATCAATGACTCTGGTATTTTCGTGGCCGCAAAACGGACATTTCATATAATTTCCCCCTGCCATAATCAGAATTATTATCACATTTAAATACGATTTAATAATAACATTATTATACAAATTATGTCAATTGTTTTAGCATCTGTAAGCGCCGCAGCCCTTTTGTCAGCAACAAATATCCACGATAATGATATCAGGGCCTATCTGCTTAATATCCCTATAAGGAATACAGTAATCAGGCTCTGAATTAAAAAAATTGCAGAACTTATTACCGTTTGGCACAATGACCTTACAGATCTGTCCGCTGCATTCATCAAATTCAAGATCATTGATCCTTCCTAACTTTTTACAATCTCTCAAATTAATTACATCTTTACATTTCAACTCTGAAAAACGCATCTTTTCCCTCCCGACTTTTCTACTGATATTTTATGCTGTTTTTCTTCTCTTGACAAAGGCCAAAACAACTTATATCTGCATGAATATTTTTTCCCTGTTTTGTAAATCATTTTAGTATTGAAAAAACAGGAGGCAAAAAACATGGCACAGGGAAAAGTTGAAATCTGCGGCGTTAATACAGCAAAGCTTCCGCTGTTAAAATCTGCCGAAAAAGAAGCACTATTTGCACGCATTGAAGAGGGGGATTCGGTTGCCAGAGAAAAATATATTGAGGGCAATTTAAGGCTGGTATTAAGTGTGATCAAACGCTTTTCCTCCAGCAATGAAAATGTAGACGATCTTTTTCAAATCGGATGCATCGGTCTTATTAAGGCCATTGATAATTTTGATTCTTCCCTGAATGTAAAATTCAGTACTTATGCAGTACCTATGATCATCGGTGAAATCAGAAGATTTTTGCGGGACAACAATTCTATCCGGGTCAGCAGGTCTTTAAAGGATACGGCCTACAAGGCTATTTATGCCAAAGAAAATCTTGTTAAAAGAAATATGAAGGAGCCTACTATCAATGAAATCGCTGAAGAGATCGGTATTTCCAAGGAAGATATTGTCTATGCACTGGATGCTATCCAAAATCCTATGAGTTTATATGAACCTGTTTTTACAGATGGCGGAGATACACTCTATGTTATGGACCAGATCAGTGATAAAAAAAACAAAGAAGAAAACTGGGTTGAACATCTTTCCTTAAGTGAGGCTATGAAAAGATTAAGTAACCGGGAAAATGAAATTATCAGTCTCCGCTTTTTTGAAGGAAAGACCCAGATGGAGGTTGCAGACATGATTGGCATCTCCCAGGCCCAGGTCAGCAGGCTTGAGAAAAATGCCTTAAAAACCATGAAAAACTACCTCACTGCATAAAGTCTTCACATCATTCCCCCGCGGAAACGATTCAGGCAGGCATACAGCTCCTGTATTCTTGGCTTTGCCAGTCCGCAGGGTACATAGGAATAACAAAAACCTTCAAATCCTTCCATTTTCCATTTATCATTTATGATCTGCATAATTTCTCTGACCGTTTTTTCTCCGTCAATAACCTCTTCCAGTCCAAATCTCATCAAATAAGCAAGCATCTGTGTCTGCTCTCCATCTACAAGCTGTTCCAGATAATGTACATTCACATTTTCCTTATCTAATGAAAAAGACTCTACACCATACGCTTTTATTTTCATATGCTCATGTCTGCCGCCTTTTTTCCATGCAGGAAAAATACGGGTAAAACCAGGTTTAAAAAAGGGAGAAGCAAAAAAGGCAGGCGCCGGTTCCTTACTGCAGGCCTCTTTGACTCTTTTGGTAATATCCACTGCCCGGTAACAATCCATCAAAATAATATGATCTGCAACATGGAAAAAGGCGCCTGAACTGCCTGCTACCATAACCGTTGAAATTCCTGCCTCCCCATACAGCTCCCTTACTCTTTCAATAAAGGGAGTTATGGGTTCTTTATCTTTACTGATGATCTTCTGCATAAATGTATCACGAACCATGAAATTCGTTGCCGAAGTATCTTCATCTACCAGAAAAAGACTGCTTCCTGCTTCCATGCTTTCTATTACGGCTGCCGCCTGGGAGGTGCTCCCACTGGCATCCTGTGTTGTAAACAACGTTGTATCCTTTTTGTTTGGAAGATCATTAATAAACAGGGAAATATCCACATTCCGAATGCATCGTCCATCCTCGGCTCTTAGCTTCACCGCTGTTTTTTCGGTAATAACGAACTCCCTTCCATCTCCTTTCACATGATTATAAACACCCTTTTGTATAGCTTCCAGTAAGGTGGATTTCCCATGATATCCTCCTCCTACAATCAAGGTAATCCCTTTAGGAATTGCCATTCCACGGATTTCTCCATGATGAGGCAGGACCAATGTTCTTTCCATAGATGGAGGTGCCTGAAAGGCCACACTGCCCTGCAACGGTAATTCGGACACTCCGCTCTTTCTGGGAAGTACAGAGCCGTTACCCACAAAGCAGACCCAGCCTTCCTTTTGCAGTATTTCACGGATCTGTTCCTGATCCTCTGCCAAAAATACTGCATCTTCTATCTTTTGCCTGTCTAATTTTGAAAAGAAAAGACTGTTCTCAATACATTTGGGAAGAAATTCAAACAGGATCTTCTTTAATTCCGATGATTGGATCGTACGTCCAAAAGCCGGAAATCCCACCTGAAAACGTAATATCCATTTCTCTTTTTTCTTTTCGCAGGCGCTTCTTTCTAAAACTTCCTGACCACAGGGGCTGATAAAAATAAGCCCGCTTTTCCCCGACCCTCTTGCTTTAAAATTATATTGTTCAAACTGCCCGGAAAGCTTCCTTATAAGAAAATCCTGAAGGGCAATGCGGGAACAGTCTTCCTTAAAATATTCTGAAGGAAAGCCTGCCACGGAATTGTCCATTTCTATATGGAGACTTGAAGGAGATGCAAAAGGATCTCCCTGCACATGATCGATCACCAACAAAAACTTTGGAAATTTCCATGCTCCCTTCAATGCTTTATAAGCCGGATAGCTTTTATGATCTATTGACTGCAGCAGCTTTTGCAGTTCATCTGATGATTTAATGCTTTGTGTATTCATCTTTTTCCTCAACTGATAACTTCCATCTGTCTGTTATCATTTCTTTCGTATATTTCCGCGGGCAATGAGCCAAAGTCCGAAGGACCTTGGCGAATGCCGCGAGGGTCAAATACCTCGCAGCTCTGTTGCGGGGTATTTGATTCCCGCGAGCAACGAGCCAAGTAATTACCATGTTCATTGTACTACCATACTGATTTTATGTGCAAACACTTTTCTCTTTTCTTACATCAGGGACAGCTGTTAATAGCTGTCCCTGACCAGTTCTTTTTTCAGGCGTTTCATAATTTTCTTTTCCAATCTTGAGATATAGGATTGGGAAATTCCTAAAAGTTCTGCCACTTCTTTCTGTGTCATTTCTTTACCCTGCCGGGTTCCAAGTCCAAAACGCAGATTGATAATGGTTTTTTCCCTGTCTGAAAGTTTATCAATTGCTTTCAGTAGAAGTTTTCGCTCCACCTCATTTTCAATATCCCTGTAGATAACATCCTCATCTGTTCCAAGGATATCTGAAAGCAGCAGCTCATTTCCGTCCCAGTCTACATTCAGCGGTTCATCAATAGAAACTTCCAGCTTCGTCTTGTTATTGCGCCGCAGATACATGAGAATTTCATTTTCAATGCATCTGGATGCGTAAGTAGCAAGTTTAATGTTCTTTTCGGGATTAAAGGTATTAATGGATTTTATTAACCCTATGGTTCCTATTGAAATCAGGTCCTCTACTCCCACTCCGGTATTATCAAATTTTTTTGCAATATAAACCACCAGTCTCAGGTTATGCTCGATCAAAATTGATTTAGCTTCATTTTCATATTCCGTGCCAAGATCGCTGATCACAGCATTTTCCCTTTCGACTTCAAGCGGCGGCGGCAGCACTTCTGCTCCCCCTATGTAATGCACATCACCCTGTCTTGTTAATAAAAATCCGGGTTCTCTCCGATACATTTTAAATTGTATTTTTCCCGGTATTGCAACTTTAAAAACCATTTTATTCCCCTTTCACTTAAAACCACTGTGGCGGCAATATCATCTGATAATCCCCCTTTGCGGATATATTCCCCTTAAACACTGCAATAATTACATTCACCAGATCTCTGGAACCTGTTTTTTCTTCAATCTGTATCTTATCTACCTCATAGCCTTCGAGAATGCCATTTTCTTTTCCGATACTGTGAAAAGGTATCAGCTTATATTTTTCCGCCCGCTTGCACCTTTGCATATCCTGCCATACCCTCTCTTCCAGAATGGCTACTTCCTTTCCGCTGATAGGATCCTTTAATCCATTTCCCGTATCGATCAATCCATATATCTCTATTTCCCCTTTATCGCCTGAAAGATGAACCTTACAGAAATGGTTTTTTTTCTCTTTTTTGTACTTTTCCATACACAACCTGCAAAGTGTAAATCCCAAATATCCTGCCAGGAGAATTACCGTTAAAGAATCTCTTTTACCTTTGAAAAATGGAATTCTCCCTGTTAAGAACAGCATGAACCCTCCCATCAAAAAAGAATAGGTAAAAAGATATCCCATACCGTAAAGCAGCTCCTTAAGTCCTTTTGTTCCACATCCGGCTTTTACCATGACGGCAGCCACCGGAAGCATCCCTGATAATCCCTTAAGGAAGCTATCTCCGGGCAAACACAGGATCAGACAGTATCCCACTGCTCCAACCAGGCTTCCGACCAGTTTTTTTATAAAAGTGGTAGTTTTTTTCAGTGTCTTGGCCGTCAGCAGAAGCAAGAACAAATCCATAATAAGATTATTGAAGAATACGCTGTCTATGTATATGATTCTATGCAAGTGTCACCTCCTTTTCTTTGGTACTACCCCATTATAATCATTCTGAGGTTCAGATTTTGTCAAAAGGGTGATGAAAAGACTGTTAATTATCGCGCAAAAAAGACAAGTGTAACACTTGCCTTTTCCCTCTAAAATACTGTCTATGAAATTTCATTTATTAAAAAACACTTCTGATGCTTTCACTAAATACCCTACATCTCTGCTTCCTGCACTCTCCATAGCAGAATGCATAGCAAGCTGGGGAAGGCCGATATCCACACAGGGGACAGATATTCTTCCTGCCAGAATATTGCCAAGAGTAGAACCTCCCGGCAGATCGGAACGATTGCAATATACTTGACAGGGTATATCAGCTTCCCTGCATATATCCTTCATTACTGCCTCCGAATATGCATCTGTTGCATATTTCTGCCCACCATGATACTTGATCACAATTCCCTTATTCAGATAGGGTTTGTTGGCAGGATCTGATTTCTCCGGATGATTGGGATGAAGGGCATGGGCATTATCTGCCGAAATTATAAAACTTCCTGCCAAAAGCCGCAGATAATCATCTTCTGTCCTATCCAGTGATTGTCCTACCCTCATTAAGGTATCTTTTAGAAAGTCAGAATCCGCTCCCTGTTTTGTTCTGCTTCCTACTTCTTCATTATCGAATACGGCACAGACCGCAATATATTTCTTCGGAGAAGCAGATAAAAATCCTTCCTGTGAAGCAAAAACACATTCCAGATCATCCAGTCTTGGTGAAATCATCAGTTCTTTATCAGGTCCTGCCAGTCTTCCTTTTTCTCTTACATAAAGGAACAGATCCCTGCCAAGAATACTTTCTTCCTCAACTTCCGCATAAGAAGCTATTTTACTCATCAAAATACTTTTCTGCCTGTCTTTTTCTTCCGGGCAGGCACATAAAAGCGGCTGTAAATCTGTCTGGGGATTATAAGAAAGAGCCTTATTCATATCCCGATCCATATGAATCGCCACATTGGGAATAAGCAGCAGATCTTCCTCCACATTTACCGTCTTAGTCTTTAATTTGTTCCCTTCCTTATAAATGATTCTTCCTGCTACCGATAAACATCTGTCAAGCCATGTGGCATAAATCATACCGCCATAGGGTTCCACATTCAGTTTAACGTAATGATCATCTACATGAGTTTCCGGTTCCGCTTTTACTTTAAAACAAGGAGAATCACTGTGGGATGCCATAATGTGAAATCCGTTTATTTCTTTTTCAGGTATTTTGAAGGCTATGGCAGAAGAGCCGTTTCTCTTGACATAGTAGCTTTTCCCCATTTTCAGCTTCCATTTTTCCCTTTCCTTTAATTCTGTAAAACCTTCTTCCTTCCATCGCTTTTCCATATTTTCTATGGCGTGGAAACAAGTTACGCTTCTGTCAATAAATTTAAGACATTCTTTTGCTGTATTCATATTTCCTCCATTAAATTCTTAAAGGCTGTATATCTCCCATGATATACAGCCTTTCACATTTTACATTTCTTATTCTACTTCTTCTGTAAAAAATCCGGGATTTTAAGCGGCTTGTCCGCTACATTGCTTCTGATATCACCGGGATTATTAATACCGGAAACAGGTTTCCTGACACTCTGTGTTCCCTGTACTGCCATGGTATTGACGCTTTCTGTAGTATTCCCTAAATTCATATTTTTCAATGAAATATTAGGAGTAACAGGCTTCACATACTTATTTGAAAAAGTACCGATATTTGACATGGTTCTGTTAGTTGGAATGGTAGCATCCTCAAGCCCTGTAGCTATTACCGTTACGGTACAGTTATCGGATCTTGTTTCATCATACATAGCACCAAAGATAATATTGACATCATCTCCTGCAAGTTCCTGAACATAACTTGCTGCATCAGAGGCATCCGCCAGCGTAATATCTCCGGATACATTAATGATCACATGAGTCGCACCGGAAATGGTTGTTTCAAGCAACGGACTCTCCACTGCCATTTTAACAGCTTCGCTTGCTTTATCATCACCTTTGCCTTCGCCGATACCAATATGTGCAATACCTTTGTCTTTCATAACGGTCTGCACATCCGCAAAGTCAAGATTAATAACTGCGGGAACGTTGATCAAATCAGTAATTCCCTGTACTGCCTGCTGAAGTACCTCATCTGCTTTCTTAAGGGCATCAGGCATGGTGGTACGCCTGTCCACAATTTCAAGTAATTTATCATTAGGAATTACAATAAGTGTATCCACATTATCTTTAATTCTTTCAATACCGCTCATAGCATTGACCATACGCGCCTTAGCTTCAAAGCGGAATGGCTTGGTAACAACGCCTACCGTTAAAATCCCCATATCCTTCGCAAGTTTGGCTACAATGGGAGCTGCTCCGGTACCGGTACCGCCGCCCATACCGCAGGTTACAAATACCATATCTGCACCTTTTAAAGCTGTGGAGATTTCTTCACTGCTTTCTTCTGCCGCTTTTTCACCAATTTCAGGCTTAGCCCCTGCTCCAAGTCCTTTAGTCAATTTTTCACCTATCTGCAGCAGCTTCGGTGCTTTACATAATTGAAGCGCCTGTTTATCCGTATTAATCCCGATAAACTCAACTCCGGTAATATTTTCATCTACCATTCTATTAACAGCATTATTGCCAGCCCCGCCAACACCAACTACTATGATCTTAGCTGCGGCTTCAGCATCGTTTGTTTTTATTTCAAGCAAGGGTACTTCCTCCTCTATTCCTACTATATCATGAATCTTCTTTCATAGCCTGTCATACTCATTAAACTCATATAGTCTATCATATAATTTTTCTGATGATTAATCAACCACTAATTTGAGTTTTTCTAAACTTTTTTATCACTGCCTTATACTGCTGATGTATCTTCTCAATCAAATTCAAAGGTAATATCTCTGGTATCCTCTGTATAATTTTCCATCCGCACAATCCCGCTTTTTCCTTCCAGAAAAGGAAGTATATACTGAAGCTCCATGATCTTGGCTTCTAAATGTTCACCCTTTCCGAATGCTGCTTTTACCTCATCAAAACAGAGCGTTAATGTTCCGTCAGAACCGAAATAAATACGGTCAATGGAAAGATTATATTTGTTTACAAGCTGGGTAATGCTCAAAATATCCGTAAATATGGCTGCATCCTCCACCGGAAGAGGCCGATACAAAACTACATGTTCAAACTGAAGTCCTGTTACCAAGGGGATTCCCTTTGTTTTCTCCGTAGAACTTTCCACCACGATTCCGTCTTTGTCAAAATACATATATCTGTCTAAATATTCCACATAGCCGGCAAGAGCTTTTTCATATACCTCAATCTTTACAGTATGGGGATCCTGTACGGAAATATCCATTTTCTCAATAAACGGAATACCTTCAATACTCTTGTCCTTATATTTAAAAGAAAGGAACAGGGAGTTATGTCCATACCTTCCTTCCATGACCATGTCCATGATTTCTTCATTGGTATAATGCACGTTTCCTTCTACATAAACAGTAGTAACCGTATAATTGACAGTAATATAACGATAACCCGCAAAAAGGGCAATGAAAAGCAAAAGCAGTACCACCGATATTGCAATAACCTTCCCTACAGGTATTTCCTTTTTCGGCTCTTTTCTCTTTTCCACCACCCTAAGCGGCTTTTGATATACTTTTTTTATTGTTTTTTTCTTATTCAGCTTTTTTCCTGCCATCTCTTTATCTACTCAGTTACAATATTCATACCCATATTCTGGAAATCCCTGCATATATCTTCATAGCCCCGTTCTATAAAGTGCCTGTTTTTGATAATCGTTTCTCCCTCAGCCATTCCGCCTGCTATGACAAGTCCGGCGCCGCCCCTTAAGTCCTTCGCAAAAACCTCACATCCATGGAGCTTTGACACCCCTGTAATCACAGCCTGGCTGCCGTCTATTCTTACTTTGGCCCCCATTTTCTTAAGCTCTTCCACCATACGGAAGCGGTCTTCAAAAATAGTTTCTTCTATAATACTCTCCCCCGGCGCAACACAGAGGGCCGCCATAAGCGGTGACTGCAGATCCGTAGGAAAGCCGGGATATACATCGGTTTTCACATAAGGAAGTCCTTTTTTAGGCGGAGAAGCTATGATGCTTAATCCCTCCTGTGAAACCGTTACTTCTGCACCCAATTCTACAGCTGCTTTCAGCATTTCCTTCATTTGGGATACCGGCGCCTCTTTAAGAAAGATATGCCCTCCTATGCCGATAGCGCCAAAAAGATAAGTGCCGGCCACGATTCTGTCGGCAGGTATCTTAAACTGTATGCCATGAAGCGGATTTCCTCCCTGTATCAGAATGACTGAACCGCCTACGCCTTCAATTGCCGCTCCTGCTTTTTGAAGAAATCTGCAAAGGGCAATGATCTCCGGCTCTCTTGCCGCATTTTGTAAAACAGTGACTCCCTTTGCCTTAACTGCCGCCAATATCACATTCTCTGTGGCTCCCACACTGGGACTGGGCAGTGTAATAACAGTTCCTTTCAGGTTTTTTGCTTTTGCCGTAAAGTTTCCTTCTTCCTCCCAAATGGACACCCCCATTTTACGAAGCGCTTCCAAATGGATATCAATAGGCCTTTTTCCTATAACGCATCCTCCCGGATATGCCATGGATATTTCCCCAAGCCTGCCCAGCATTGCTCCCAGCAACATAAGGGACGAACGCATGCCCGTAACGGATTCTCCTGCCATTTTGTCCTTTGAAACATGTCTGGCATCAATCATAAGCGTTCTGTCTGCCCTGCTGATTTTGCAGCCGATCTGAGTCAGAAGTCTCTGCATGTGAAAAACATCTGAAATCCTGGGGCAATTTTCAATAATACTGACATCCTCTATTAAAAGTGCTGCGGCCATAACCGGCAGTACTGCATTTTTAGACCCCTGTATCTTGGTTTCTCCAAAAAGGGAATTTCCTCCTCTTATACGAATAGCATCCAATTTTTCACCTTCTACTTTCCGGCTTAAAACTAAGACCTATTCTAATATATGAGAAGGAATGGAAATTGCTACAGATCCTTGAGCCGTATCCCCTTACCTACACTTAAGACAATTCCCATTTCTGTCAGCAAAAACAACACCGAAGACCCTCCGTAACTGATAAAGGGAAGGGAAATACCGGTATTGGGAATGGTATTGGTCACAACCGCTATATTCAGGATAACCTGAATTGCAATATGCCCCATAACTCCTACCACCAGCATGGCTCCAAAAAGATCCGATGCATTATTCGCAATTACCATAAATCTCCAAATCATCAGGACAAACAAAAGTATAACTGCCGTGGCTCCAAAAAGTCCCAACTCTTCACAGATAATAGAAAAAATCATATCATTTTGTGCTTCCGGCAAAAACCCAAGTTTCTGCATACTTCTTCCAAGGCCTTTTCCCCATATGCCTCCTGAACCGATAGCATAAAGTGCCTGTAGTGTCTGGAATCCCTTGCCGTCTGCATAAGCTTCCGGATCCAGCCATGCCAGTATACGGCCTCCACGGAAACCTAAAGAATCGGAATCCGCTGCGCTGATGATCAGAAACACTACCAGGGCACAAGCTGCTATTCCTGACAACCCGATCAGTACAAATCGCTTATAATCGGGACTTGATACAAACAGCATCAACGCTGCAATACCAAAAATAATAATGGCGGAACTTAAGTTATTGGTAATGAAATAAATCAATCCACAGATAGGCAGCGGCGCCGCCAGCATGATCATAAATCCCTTTCCTGTCCTGATTCCTTTCCCCATCTTACATACCAGACTGGCCAGGAACAAGATCATGGCCAATTTTGCCACTTCCGCAGGCTGCAGGGAAATACCCATTACATTGATCCATCTTCTTGCTCCTCCTGCTTCCATTCCCAGGGGAGTAAGGACTAGAATAATCAATACCACAGAAACAATGTATCCAAGAAAAGCAAACTGCTCCCAAAAATGATAAGGAATATTGGCCACTACCATCATAACGATCAGTCCTAAAATGGAAGCACCCAGCTGTCTTCTCAGATAATAGGCAGAGCTGCCATGACTCAGGTTAGCCTCATAAGAACTGGTAGAGTACAGCATAATAAGGCCAAATCCCAATAAAAATAACACTATAAACAGCAGTGTATAGTCAAAAAATGTTTCCTGCTGTCCTCCTCTTTTTCTTCCTGCATATCTGTCCGCCACTAATTCCTAAACTCCAATCTTTTTCACAAACTCTTTAAACATTCTGCCCCGCACTTCATAATTGGGAAACATACCCCAGCTTGCACAGGCCGGAGATAAAAGTACCGCATCTCCCGGCTCTGCCCATTCCACGCAAATGTTAAATGCCTCCTCAAAGGTATCTGCCAGAATAATATTTTCAACACCATGCTTTCTGGCGCATTCTGCAATTTTTTCTTTGGTCTGCCCAATCAGTACAAAAGCTTTCACTTTCCCATCAAAGGCTTCTATCCATTCATCATATTCATTCTTCTTGTCATAGCCGCCGCCAATCAGCACGGTAGGCTTTGTCATGGCACGGATTCCCTGAATGGCTGCATCAGGATTGGTACCCTTAGAATCATTGTAATAGTCTACTCCGTTCTTAGTGTCTACAAATTCAATTCTATGCTCTACAGCCTTAAAATTCTTTACGGTATCTAAAATAATATCCATGGGAACCTGCATGGCAAGGCTGATGCCGATAGCTGCCATTACATTTTCCACGTTACATATTCCCACAAGATGAAGTTCATGAATATTCAGAAGTTTTTCACTCTTTCCTTCCCTTGACATGCAGATATCTTCTCCCTTTAAATAAATTCCATCGGAAAGTTCTCTTTTGGAAGAAAAATAAAATACTGACGCCGGACATTTATCTCCGAACTGCCTGGTATAGTTATCTTCATAATTCAGCACACATACGTCCTGTTTCGTCTGATTGGATGCTATAGACTCCTTAACGGATGCATAGCACTCCATGGTATGATGCCTGTTCAAATGGTCAGGAGTAATATTTAAAATAGCGGAAACCTTAGGGACAAAGTTATGGATCGTCTCTAACTGAAAGCTGCTGATCTCTGCTACGATCACAGAATCTTCCTTTGTTTCAAGGGCTGTTTCCGTATAGGGTTTCCCTATATTTCCCACTACATAAACAGAAGAATAATAAGATTTCATGATCTCGCCTGTTAAAGTAGTAGTGGTTGTTTTCCCATTGGTTCCCGTAATTGCAATAATATGTCCCTTCCCAAAACGATAGGCAAGTTCAATCTCTCCCCATATGGGAATCCCCGCCATCTTAAATTCCTCTACCAGAGGTAAATCTATGGGAACACCGGGACTGATCACTAAAAGAGCAATCTCTCCTTTCAGATCTTCCGGTACATTTCCAAGAATAACCGTAATATCCGCTATATCTTTGTTCTCTTTTTTGAATCCTTCAATATCCAATTTCTCATTATTATCAAACAGTATTGGATGGGCGCCTGTTTCCTTTAAAAGTTTAGCCGCTCCTATTCCACTGATTCCTGTACCAACTACCAGTACTTTTCTGTTCTGTATATCCACTTAATAACTATGCCTCCTTTTTTATAAATCAAACAGGGCAATCAGGCAAAGCAATGCTGTTATCATTGAAAATCCTGTAACAATACTTTCTTCCGGCAATCCGCAAAGCTCAAAATGATGGTGCAGAGGCGCCATCTTAAAGAAACGCTTGCCCTTGCTGAGTTTAAAATATATCACTTGAATAATCACGGAAAGAACTTCAATCACATAAATAAATCCTACAATAGGCAGATAAAGCGGCATCTGCATCATATAGGCCGATGCTGCCAGAAAGCCTCCCAGTGCAAGAGAACCGGTATCTCCCATAAATACACTGGCAGGATGCACGTTAAACATTAAGAATCCAAGCAATGCTCCTACCACTGCACAGGTAACCGGATACATTTCCATCTGCATTCCAACAGCCGCTACTGTAAAAAAAGCTGCTGTCAATACCGTTACACTGCTTACCAGACCATCAAGTCCATCTGTGAAATTAGTTCCGTTTACAGTTCCGATAATTACTATAAAAAGAATAGGGATATTGTATATCCCGAAATCAATATAGTGTCCTTTCAGAAAAGGAATCTGCATGGCAAGAGAAATTCCCGACATATTGACCATATAATAAGCGAATACGCCTGTTACCACTATCTGCAAAAACATCTTTTGCGAAGGCTTAAGCCCCATAGCTCTCTTTAATACCACTTTGATAAAGTCATCCAAAAATCCGATCATTCCAAATCCCAGCATCAGAAACAAAACAGGGACTATTCTGGGATATTCCTCCACATATAGAAGCGAGGTTACTGCCACACTGATAATGATCAGAATCCCTCCCATAGTGGGCGTACCCATTTTCTTAAGATGTGTCCTCGGTCCGTCATCACGCACCGTCTGCCCAACTTTAAGCCTTCTTAGAAAAGGAATGATAAGGGGACCTGACATCACGCTGATAATAAAAGAAATTATTACGGGGATCATTATCCATATACTTCTCACGCCTGCACCTCTCAATTATAATCCATTTCTCCCAAATAAGGAAGAATATTTTCAAAAAGCTGCCTTACCACCGGTGCCGCTACCTGTCCTCCATAATACACTCCCTGAGGATTATGGATAATAACAAGGGCTAATACCGTAGGATTATCTGCAGGTGCAAATCCTATAAATGAAGCAATATATCTGCCGCTGCCTCTTGGCAGTGTCTGGCTGGTGGCAGTCTTGCCGCCTACCCTGGCTCCTTCCACATATCCGTTCTTTCCCGTTCCTTCAGCTACTACTTTTTCCAGTATCATTCTCATGGATGCAGAAGTTTCTTCCGATACAATATGTTTTGTCACCGGATAGGAAAAACTTTTTATATTATTTCCTTCCCTGTCTGCCGTCCTTACGCCAAAATGCGGGGTTATTCTGGTTCCGCCGTTAATAATGGAGGAAACTGTTGCTGCCAGCTGAATCGGCGTAATCTGAAAGGACTGTCCAAAGGAAACTGTTGCAAGTTCTACAGCCTTCATATCCTCCTTTTTATGCATAATCGTCCCTGCCTCACCGGGCAGATCAATCCCTGTTTTATTCAAAAGTCCGAACTGTTTAAAATATTTATAATAATTATCTACTCCAAGACGCAAACCTACTGTTATAAATACAGGATTACAGCTGTTCATGGTTGCCTCTACAAAATTTTCGGAGCCATGGCCTGTTGTCTTATGACATCTGATTCTCCTGTCTTCTACCATGATATAACCGGGACAGCTAAAGCGGTCCTCTATTGTCACCACATCCCCCTCCAGACCTGCCGCTGCCGTAATGATCTTAAAAGTAGATCCCGGTTCATAAGTGTCGTTAATACAGCCGTTTCTCCATATTCCATTTAAGAGTTCCTGTGTCTGCTCCTGAGTCAGACTTCCGGTATTAACTGTTTCAGGCAGTTCATATGGATTATTCAGATCAAATTCAGGCACATCAGCCATTGCCATGATTTCTCCATTTTGTGGATTCATAACTATAATGGATACTCTCTCCGCTTCTTTAGTCTCCATTACCTGTTTTGCCAGCTGGTCAGCATAACTTTGGATATTCATATCCAAACTGATATACAGATCATTTCCGGGAACAGGCTCTACACGCTCCTCTCCTGCAGCATCGATTTCCACTCCCCTTGCATCCGTAACAGTAAGAATGGTGCCTTCTGTACCTTTCAGATATTCCTCATATTTTACTTCAAGTCCTATGATTCCCTGATTGTCGCCTCCTGTAAAACCAAGCACTTTGGAGGCTAAGGAACCATAAGGATAATAACGCTTATAATCTTCATCTACTTTGACCCCTGCCAGATTATATGCCCGTATCGCATCTCCCTTTTCCTTTTCCACATTGCTTTTGATTCTCTCTATGGCAGAATATTTATCTACACGCTTTCTTACATATTCCTCGGACAGTTCAAGTTCTTTGCTGAGTACCTCTACGATCCTGTCCGGATCTTCTATCTGGCTATGTATCACCGATATGGTACATACTGTTTTATTGTCCGCGATCACTGTGCCGTTAGCATCAATGATCCTGCCTCTGGCTGCCTTGATTCCTCTCTCTCTTTCATGGAGTTCTTTTGCTTTTTCCGTATAATAAGCAGAATCAACCACCATCAGATATACAAGTCTTAAAGTCAAACCGAAAAATATGATCATACATAAGAAAAAAGCCGTTACTATCTTTTTTCTGTTATAAGTTTTGTTCTTTACCATAAAAACCTCATAGAAAAGGTATTATTATAATCTATTACCCCTTCCATGAGGTTATTCCCGTTACCGATAATTCTCTTTATTCAGCTCCGTTTCCGCTATTGTTTCCCATACTTCCCGGCAGAACATCTCCATAGCTTACGCCAATTACCGCTCCCGTTACCGGATCTACGTAATCTCCGGTATTGGGATCTACTGCATATCCTGTTTCCGGATCAATGGGAAATGTTTTCCATATTTCATTATACGGCTCCTGAGTATCTCCTTCCCCTGCACCTTCTTCTCCGTCACTTTCCCCTTCGCCTTCTTCATCGCCTTCTTCTGTATCCGGGTTTTCTTCCTCCTGGGTCGTAACAGGCGTCATGATTTCAATCTGCAGCGCTTTCAGTTCCTCTTCTTCCTTTTCGGAAAGCTCTTCTGTCATAAAAATACCCATATAAGGCAGCACTTCCGTCAATATGCTCCTTACGATTCTGGTAGCATACTTGGCATCATCCTGTTGAGGAACATTAGGTCTGTCTACTACCACATAGATAGCGACCTCAGGATCATCAGCCGGTGCATACCCCATAAAAGAAACCACATATTCTCCATTTTTACGAGGCAGTGTTTCTGCTGTTCCTGTTTTGCCGCCTATCATATATCCGGCAGGGCGAGCTGTGGAACCGGTGCCATGTGCTCCGGTAACTACTGTATTACAATATTCGATAATGCGCTGTGAAGTTTCTGCTGAGATGGTCTGCTTTAAAACTCTGGGTTCAATATTTTGTATGGTGGCTCCTGAAGGACTTACGATCTTACTTACCAAATGAGGTTCATAATAATATCCGCCATTGATCATGGAACAAAATCCCGTAATCATCTGTATCATAGTGGCATTAAAACCCTGTCCGAAGGTATTGGTCGCCAATTCCACAGGTCCCAGTGTATTTTCACTGTAAATCAGGCCGGCTGTTCTTGCTTCTCCCTGTAAGTCCACATTCGTTTTTAATCCAAAGTTAAAAATATGCTGGAATTTTGCAAAGTTAGCTCTTCCCATTTTTTGCCCGACATGCATCATAACAACGTTGCAGGAACGCTCTATTCCTTCCTGTACCGTAAGGGGACCATCACCATAAGTATTGTGACAGGGAATATCTTTGTCGCCCACAAAGAGTTTCCCGTTACAATTGTAACTCTCATTACCTGTAATGCTTCCGCATTCAATAGCCGCTGCTACTGTAAAGGGCTTTGCAACGGAACCGGGTTCATAAGTGTCCGAAATACAAAAGTTTTTCCACAGAGCATTCAAATGTGTGTATAATAAGTCTTCCGCCTCCAATGTGGCCAACGTTTCTTCCGTTACATATTCTCCGGTTTTTTTGCCGTCTTTATCTAAAAGCGGCATTCCCAAAAGAGCATCTGTATTTCTGGTATCATTCAGATCAAAATTAGGATAGCTTGCCATAGCAAGGATCTCACCGGTATTTACGCGCATGATGATACATCCTACATTTTCAGCTCCATTACCCTTATGATAGCGATCTGTATATTCTTCATTAAACTTTTTCAGATATTTTTCTACAATACTCTGAATATTAGCATCCAGAGTAGTGATGATAGTATTTCCGTCCTCCGCCGCAATGGTTCTCCGTTCTAACTCTGAATCATCATTTAAATAACCGTATTCCCTTCCCGGTATTCCGGAAAGGACATCATTATAATATTCTTCCAGTCCATATTTTCCCTGGTTATCACTGGTGGTAAAGCCAATTACATCGCATGCCAGTGTGTTTCCCGGATATACTCGTTTATACTCCTCTTCAAACCAGACTCCTGCAATATTGGAATTTTCCTCATTCTGCAGCTCTATAAAATGGGATATTTCATTATAGGACAATCTTCTTACCAGTACATGATAACGGGATGTTTCTCTATTTTCTGCAATATAAGAACGAACACCTGAAACATCAATTCCAAATTCATTTTTCAATGCATTTAATGTAGGTTCCAGGTACTCTTCTTTTTGGGAAACCGCCACTGCATCCAATACCACGTTGTATACTTTTTCACTGGAAGCCAATACGCTTCCATTAGCATCCAGAATAGAACCACGTTTATAAGGAAGTGTCGTACTGTCATATCTTTGCTGTGACAAAACCTGTTTCTTATATCTTTCCCCGCTATCTTTGGTAATAGCATATAATTGATAGAATAATCCGGCAAAAGCCAGTAGTACTAACATAAACAGTACTACCAGCTTCTTTTGCATCTTCATTGTAAATTTATCGTACGCTCTTCCTCTTTTCATAAAGCACCTGCTTAGTCAGGGATTTCTCCCTTTTGTATTACATAATCATTATCTTCGCTGTTGAAAGTAATAATCTGTCCTTCTCCTGCATATTTCATCCCCAATTCCTGAATAGCTGTCTGTCTTACTTCCTCAAGGTTTGTATTGCTGGATATTCTGCTTTCTCTTTCATCATTATCCAGTTTCAGACTATTCAGCTGACTCTCTAACTGTGCAATATGCTTAATGCTGTTTGTAATATCTGATTTCAGCGTCAGATAACTTGTCAGGGAAAGCCCCATGACGGTCATAGCCATCACAAGAAACAGCACATATCCTATATTCATATATAAAGCACGTTCCCGGTTTTTTCTGGGTGCGTGGTTTACTCTTCTTACAGGGCTTTCCTGCCTGTCCGGCACTACCTGCAGCTTGCGTACAGCACTGCCATGCACATATGCATTATTATTCTGCACATATCCATTGCTTCTGTATGCAGTTCTCCTTGTCTGTGTTGCCATTTCCTATACTCCCCCGATAATTTTTCAGGCCTTCTCAAAAATTCTTAATTTCGCACTCTTTGAGCGCGGGTTTTCATTCTGTTCTTCTTCCCCCGGCAGAATCGGTTTGCCTGTAATTACCTTCCCCTTACTAGTCTTTCCGCATACACATACAGGAAATGACGGTGGACATGTACAGGGATTTTCTGCCTTTTTAAATGATGTTTTTACAATTCTGTCCTCTAAAGAATGAAAAGTGATAATACAAAGCCTTCCGCCCGGATTCAACAGTTCTATCAGCTCATCTAACGATTCCTTCAGCACTTCAAGCTCTTTATTGCACTCAATTCTGATCGCCTGATATGTTCTTTTGGAGGGATGTCCGCCTTCTGCTCTCACTTTCGCCGGAATTGCCGCTTTGATTATTTCATTCAGCATCCCGGTAGTCTCTATTGGTTTCTCTTCTCTTGCTCTTACAATATGTTTCGCGATATTCTTCGCAAATTTCTCTTCTCCATAATCTCTGATCATATGGAACAACTCTGTTTCACTGTAGCTGTTTACAATCTCTCTTGCCGTCAGGCTCTGGCGCGTATCCATTCTCATATCAAGAGAGGTATCATACCGGTAGGAAAACCCCCTTTCTATGGTATCCAGCTGATAAGATGAAACTCCCAGATCCAGAATCATGCCGTCAATATTATAAACAGCAAGCTGATCCAATATGCTCTTTGTGTTTCTGTAATTGCCTCTTACAATTGTTACTTTATCTTTAAATCCGCTTAGTCTCTCTCCGGCTGCCACAATGGCTGCTTCATCCTGATCTATTCCGATCAACCGTCCTCTTTCTGAAAGCCTTGCTGCTATTTCATAGGAATGTCCTCCACCTCCGAGAGTACCATCCACATAAATTCCTTCCGGTTTTATTTTAAGTCCTTCTATGGTCTCCTTCAGCAGAACAGATGTATGATGAAATTCCATGAATGCTTCTCCTAAATTCCAATCCCCAACTCAGCCATATGCTTGGAAATTTCTTCCATATCCTGATAGGTAACGGTGCCTTCCCATCTGTCCTTACTCCAGATTTCGATTCTGCTTCCCACACCGATAAGTACGGCATCCTTCGTAATATCCGCAAACTCACGAAGTACCGAAGGTAGCAGGATCCTTCCTTGCTTGTCCACTTCCACACCGGCTGCACCTGCAAGGAAAAAACGTGTAAATTGTCTGACTTCTTTATCTATCATGGGCAAAGAACGAAGTTTTTCCGCAAAAGTCTGCCATTCGGAATCGTCAAAGACAAACAGACATCCATCCATTCCCTTCGTTACTACAAATTCGTCACCTAAGGCTTCTCGGAATTTGGAAGGAATGATCAGTCTGCCTTTTGCATCAATTGTATGGTTGTATTCACCCATAAACATATGCATTCACCCGTTGGCCTTAAGATCTACCACTTCTTACCACTTTGTTTCACTTTAACCCACTTTCTACCACTTTTAAAGACATTCTACTCCATTTTTATGAATTAATCAATAGCAAAAGACAAAAAAAATGGCCTTGCGGTATCCCACAAGGCGCATAAATACTGGATTTTCTATATATAGTGTATCATAAGGCACATAGAACTATATATTGTGCCATACTTTTCTTCTAAAATTATTAAACATTAAACCGGAATAAAATTACATCTCCATCCTTTACCACATAGTCCTTGCCTTCCATTCCTACAAGCCCTTTTTCCCTGGCTGCTGCAAGAGAACCCTGTTCTAACAGATTCTTATAATTTACCACTTCGGCCTTTATAAAGCCTCTTTCAAAGTCTGTATGTATCTTACCTGCCGCTTGAGGAGCTTTGGTTCCGATTTTAATGGTCCATGCTCTTGTCTCATCCTCTCCTGCTGTCAAAAAGCTCATAAGTCCAAGGAGATGATAACTTGCCTTAATCAGTTTTTCAAGTCCTGATTCTGAAAGTCCAAGGTCTTCTAAGAACATATTCTTTTCCTCGTCATCCAGTTCTGCAATCTCCTGCTCGATCTGGGCACAGATGACAAACACTTCGCTGCCGTTTTCTTGGGCAAACTCCTTTACTGCCAATACGCCTGCATTAGAGGCTCCGTCATCTGCAAGATCTTCTTCCTTGACATTGGCTGCAAAAATAACCGGCTTATAGGTCAGCAGATTATAAGACTCCAGGAGTGCCTTTTCATCCTCGTCATCCGTCACATAACTTGCAGCCAGCTTTCCCTCTTCCAGATGTGCTTTCAATGATTCTAAAAGTGCAGCCTCTTTCATAAGAGACTTGTCCAT
>CAZTKJ010000038.1:0-528 GCA_964614185.1 uncultured Lachnospiraceae bacterium | reverse complement strand
TGCTATTCTTCTTCCAAAATCTCAATATCGGAAAAAATCAGTTCCAGATTAATTGTCTCAATATCCCGCATAGGGTCAATGCTTCCATCCACATGGATCACATTTGAATCTTCAAAACAACGGACTACATGTACAATAGCATCCACTTCACGGATATTGCTTAAGAACTGATTACCCAGCCCTTCACCTTTGCTGGCGCCCTTTACCAGTCCTGCAATATCTACAAATTCTATTACTGCGGGAGTTACTTTTTTGGAATGATACATATCTCCAAGAAGCTTTAATCTTTCATCAGGCACTGCCACAATTCCAATATTAGGGTCTATTGTGCAGAAAGGATAATTTGCTGATTCTGCTCCTGCTTTGGTAAGTGAATTAAATAAAGTACTCTTTCCTACATTGGGCAGTCCTACGATTCCTAATTTCATAATTTATCATACCTACTCAGAAATCCTTTATTTTCAAGGGTTTCTGCCTTTCTCTATATTTTTACTACACAATCTGCTACACAATTTTTAAGGCACTTTC
>CAZTKJ010000037.1:10198-26822 GCA_964614185.1 uncultured Lachnospiraceae bacterium | reverse complement strand
AAGCAGAGATGAAGGAATGGAAGCAGCAGGATGAAGACGTATTGTCTTATGCGTTGTTCCCTCAGGTAGCTACTGACTTCTTCAAATATCGTCAGGCTCAGCAGGAAAAGGTTGATATGACACAGGCTGATACTAAAAATGCAGCATATCCTGTATAAAGAATAGCCGGATCATGAAGTGATAAGAGTAAAAAGGCAGTCTTTGCAGACTGCCTTTTATGTAATAGAAGGAGCATAAAGGGCAGTATTGAGATAGTGGGAGAGAAGAATGGAAAATAAACGTTTTGCACTTTTGATTGATGCAGATAATATTTCAGCAAAGTATATTGGTGATATATTAGAGGAGCTTTCTACTTACGGTATTATCACTTATAAAAGGATTTATGGTGATTGGACAAGCACACAGGCATCTAAATGGAAAGAAAGGCTGTTAGAGAATTCCGTTGTTCCGATTCAGCAGTTCAGTAATACGGTAGGAAAGAATGCCACAGACTCCACATTGATCATTGATGCTATGGACATTCTCTATACCGGCAATGTGGAAGGGTTCTGCATTGTTTCCAGCGATGGTGATTTTACCCGCCTTGCAGGCAGACTGCGGGAATCAGGTATGGAAGTTATCGGAATGGGAGAGGAGAAGACGCCCCGCTCTTTCCGTGTAGCCTGTACCAGATTTGTCAATCTTGAAAATCTGGGTAATCAGGATGAGAATACTGACGGCAAGGATAAGCAGGATAATACTGTCAGCAGGGAAGTGGTATATAATGCCATTACCAATATCATTACAGAAAATGAAAATAAGGGAAAGGCAGTTACCCTTGGCTCCGTAGGAAACCGGCTTGTGAATATGTACCCTGATTTTGATGTAAGAAATTACGGTTACAGCCTGCTTTCCAGGTTTTTGGAAGATTCCAGCTTGTTTCAGATGGAAAAGAAGCAAAATATCATTACGATTTCCTTAAAAGACGATAAAAAATCAAAAGAAGAGATAAAAGAGTATATAAACACAGTGATTCTTTCTTCCGGGAAAAAGGGAATCGGATTAAGTGAATTAAGTAATTTAGTTCATGGGAAATATAACAGTTTTACCGTAAAAGACTATGGTTACAGCCAGTTTTCAAAATTTATCCAAAGTTTTAACGGTATAGAGATTTTTGAAGAGGAAACCAATCAGAAGCGCGTCAGAAAGATTTGATGCGTGTTTAAAAGGTTATTAAAGGTTTAAAAACGAGGCTAATAACTCGTTTTTAAACCTTTTTTTATGGTAAAAATTTAAAAGTGAGGTATACAATTTATACAATTGAGAAATAGGAAAATTGTATGTTTATATGAAAATGACAAAAAATGCAAAAATGCGATATAAAGTACAATAAACAGTGATGTTGTGAAGGCCAATGACTAGTATAATTTTATTATTGTTAGAGTTTAAAAAGAGTTACGAAGGGTTATGAGGATGAAGAAAGAGCTGACAGGGATCTGTGCAATGACTTTCGCAATAGGTGTACTGCTTATGGGATGTAAAGGCAGTACTATTTCTGATTCATCAAATAAGCAGGACTCAAAGGGGCAGTTCACTCCTTCTGTTATTTTAACATATCAGGCAGAAGAAGCAGCTTTTACAGGCAATGTAAAGGCTGTGGAGTCATCTTCTGCATCAAACGATTCTATTCCTTCAGGTTATACAGGCTCCGGATATGTAGATGGTTTTTTTGAGGATTCGGATACCTGTATTTTTACGGTAGAAGTTCCGGAGACTAATTTTTATGATCTGAATTTTGTCAGTGCAAGTACAGGCGGTGAAAAATACAACTATATTTCTGTTGACAGAGAAGAAGTGGGAACGGTTTACATAGAGGAGAGTGAATATACTGATTCTGTATTACAGCATATTTATCTGACAGAAGGAATGCACGAAATTGCCATCAGGAAATACTGGGGATGGATTTATTTAGACCGGCTGGAAATTACGGATTCCGAACCTGTTGACGAATCTGTTTATGATGTTTCGGCGCCCCTTTGCAATCCGGATGCTTCTGAGGAAACAAAACGTTTATACAGCTACTTATGTGATATTTACGGAAGCAAGATTTTGTCGGGGCAGACCTGTGACAAGGGACCTTATGGGAAGGAAATGCAGGTGATCAAGAAAACCACAGGGAAGATGCCGGCAGTTCTTGCTATGGATTTTATGGATTATACACCTTCCAGAGTGGCAAACGGTACACAGGGATATACCACAGAGTATGCCATTGATTTTTGGAACAGCGGCGGAATTGTTGCCTTTCATTGGCATTGGACTGCGCCCCAGAAGTATATAACGGGAGAGTGGAGCGGCAGCTTTTATAAAGAGAATACCAATATTGACCTTGCCAAAATCATGAACGGCGAGGATGAAGAGGGATATGAGCTTTTAATGCAGGATGTTGACGTAATAGCTGAGCAGCTCAAAATCCTGCAGGAGGCCAAAGTTCCGGTGTTGTTCAGACCACTGCATGAGGCGTCCGGCGGATGGTTCTGGTGGGGAGCATCCGGTTCGGAAGCATATAAGAAGCTGTATATTGCCATTTACGATAAACTGACCCATGAATATGGACTGAATAATCTTATCTGGGTATGGAACGGACAGGATGCCGATTGGTATCCGGGAGATGAGTATGTGGATATTATCGGAGAAGACATTTATCCGGGAGAAAGAGTATACACTTCTCAAATTGCAGCTTATTTGAATGCGGCACAGAATTATTCTGAGGAAAGAAAGCTTGTTTATATGACGGAAAACGGATGCGTGTTTGATCCTGAACTTGCTAAGAGAGATGGCGCCATGTGGGGAATGTGGTGTACCTGGCAGGGAGAATTTGTAGCCAAGAATATTGCGATCTTCTCTTTAAGTGAGCAGTATACAGAAGAAAGCATGCTCATAAAAGCTTATGAAGATGAAGATGTCGTTACATTAGAGGATATACCGGATCTGACAGCTTATCCTATCAGGGAGGCTTTTCAATAAATGACTGATTCAGGGAAAAGAGAGAAAAAGAATTTTTTGGATCCGGATGGCAGATTGATTTTCTTCATGACAAAGGCTGGACAGGTGATCATCCTGAATGTAGTCTGGCTATTGACCTGCATACCGGTTTTTACCATTGGAACGGCCACTACATCGCTGTATTATGCCATCATTAAGAATATTCGCAGAAACCGCGGTTATCCGCTGGCGGAGTACTTTGCATCCTTTAAGAGGACTTTTGTAAAGGGAAGTATTTTTACGGTGGTGGCAATGCTGTGGCTGCTGTTGCTATATCATCTTTGGACAGTAGCTCTTGATATGGCAGGAGATACAGGGGCATTTTTAAAAAAGCTTTATCTGACACTGATGTTTCTGTCAGCGGCGGTACTGCTTTATCTGTTTCCTGTGTTGTCCAGATTTACGATGGATATGGTTTCTATGGTAAAGTTATCATTTGTTATGTCCATAAGATTTATCGGATATACCATATTGATGCTTATGGGCACAGCGGCCCTTGCCATACTTTGGATTTATTATCTGCCGATGCCGGTAATTTTTTTCTTGCCGGGAGCATGGTGTTATGTATGTACCTTTATGATAGAAAAGGCGTTGAAAAAATATATGCCCTCATCGGAAGGCAATGAAGATGCATGGTATTACGAATAAACAGAACGATGATTCGGGTTTTGAGAAAGGCATGGTTATTAATATGAGACGGGAAAAAATGAAAAAACTGATGGCGTTATTCTTAGTCTGTACGGAAGTGGTGCTTACTTTGCAGTTTTGCGCCATTCATACCAATGCAGCGGGAAGTAAGCTGACGCAGCAGGAAGCCAAGGAAATCGTAAGCACCTATTCTACTGTGGGTTCAGTCTATGATTATGCAGATTATCTGGCAGAACATAAGGATGCATCTCATCCGGATATGACTATAGAAGTAAAGGCCTCGGATTATATCCTCTATATGGAAAATGATACAGAAGTGGAACCGGTCATCTATACAGATTATGAGGGTGCGGAAGGTGACAGTGTTCTGACATCGGAGACAGGATACATTGAATTTGAAGTTGATGTGCCAAAGACAGGACTTTATCAGCTGGAAGTTGAGTATTATCCCATAGAAGGTAAAAATTCTGAGATCCAGAGAAGTTTTTTTGTGGATGGGGAACTGCCTTACGGAGAATTGTCACTGATTGAGTTTTCCCGTGTCTGGTCTACTGATGTGGCACAGGCAAGCTTTGCAAAGGGCGTCTATGATGTTGTCTGGAATAAAGATAACCAGGGGAACGATATGAAGCCTACCTCTATTGAAATTCCTGAATGGATCATAGCGGATCTGTATGATAACAATGGCTATATCACGGAGCCCCTTTGTGTCTATTTAACGGAAGGAACTCATACGATTTCCATTGATTCCCAAAGAGAGCCTATGCTGATTCATAAATTGCTTTTGACTAACAAAGAAGAAGTAAAAAGCTATCAGGAAGTAAAAGAAAGCTGGGACTTAAGCGGAGCACAGAATACAACAGGAGTGAATATAGAGATTCAGGCGGAGAATGCTGTTAAGACTTCTTCCCAGATGCTGTATCCTAAGCAGGACCAATCTTCTCCGGCTGTATATCCGGCAAGCGCCAGGGAACTTTTAAACAATACTATCGGCGGGGAAAGCTGGGGAGACGCTGGACAATGGATAGAGTGGGAATTTGAAGTACCTGAGACCGGCTATTATAACATTTCCTTATTTGATAAGCAGAGTTTTATGAGAGGAATCTATGTTTCCCGTAAGATTTCCATTGATGGAGAGGTTCCTTTTAAGGAATTGGAAGATTATGGATTTACATATGATTCATCATGGAGGACAGACGTTCTTCAGGATGAAGAAGGAAATCCTTACAAATTTTATTTAGAGCAGGGTTCCCATACTCTCAGAATGGAAGTGGTACTGGGAGATTTCTCAGAGGTAATTTCTAATGTGCAGGATTGTGTATCCCAGTTAAATGCTATTTACCGCAAAGTAATCCGTATTACGGGAATCAGTCCCGATACCTACAGGGATTATCAGATCGAAGCCTCTCTTCCGGGATTGAATGAAGAAATGGTAGTTGTACGGGACCAGCTGAATCAGGCAATTGAAGATTTGCGCACTGCGGCAGGACGTACTTCAGATAAGGAAACAGTGTTGATCACTATGCGGGATCAGATGGATTATCTGATTGAAGATGAAGAAAGATTTGTTAAAGTTGTTACGACTTATAAACAGAACGTCCGGGCCTGCGGTACATGGATCACACAGGTTATAGACCAGCCCCTTCAGATTGACAGACTGAATATTTATTCTCCGGATGAAGAAATTGCCATAAATCATAATTCTCCACTGGATAAGATGGGATATGAAGTTCAGAGACTGTACTATTCCTTCATCATTGACTATAACTCACTTGGAGCAGTTGATACGGAAGAAGGAGAGAATAAGACCATCACTCTTTGGATTGGAACCGGTCGTGATCAGGCCAATGTAATCAGGTCTCTGATTGATGAATCCTTTACCAGCGTCCATGGGATCAATGTAAATGTACAGTTGGTAGATATGAATACACTGCTTCGGGCGGAACTGGCAGGAGAAGGACCGGATGTGGCAATTCAGGTAGCTAATACCAATGGTATAGCAGGAGCGGTACTGAATACAGGAAATGACACGCCGGTTAACTACGGACTGAGAAATGCGGTGCTTGATTTAACCCAGTTTGAAGATTATGAGGCTGTTGCGGACAGATTCTATGACAGCGCTTTAACGGCTTTTAGTTTTAACGGAGCAGTATACGCTTTACCTGAAACGCAGACATTTCCCGTTATGTTCTACAGGAAGGATATTTTGGCGGAACTTGGCCTTGATGTGCCTGCAACATGGGATGAAGTAAAAGTTACCATGTCTGTCCTTGCCAAAAACCAGATGGAATTCGGTATGCTTCCCTCTGAGCAGATCTATGCAATGCTGCTCTATCAGAACGGCGGTGCCTATTACAATGAAAACGGGATTTCTTCAGCGCTGGATTCTGATATCGCAGTAAATACTTTTAAAGAATATTGTGAATATTATACAGATTACGGACTTGATAAGTGGGCCAGTGTAGAGGAACGGTTCAGAACCGGCGAATGTCCCATTATTATTGCCGATTATACCTTGTACAATAATTTGGAGGTATCGGCGCCGGATATAGCAGGTCTTTGGAATTTTGCAGTAGTGCCGGGAACAGTACAGGAAGACGGAACAGTGGATCACTCAGTGGGATGTACCGGTCTTGCAAGTATGATCATGGCAGATACCGAAGATCCTGAAGCATGCTGGGAATTTTTGAAATGGTGGACTTCCGCAGACGTCCAGACATTATTCGACAGAGAAATGGAATCCCTGATGGGTTCCGCCGCCCGTGTGGCAACAGCAAACCGGGAGACTTTTGAAAATATTCCATGGTCTGTGGATACCCATGAAGCATTGGCAGAGGCCTTTGAATGGGTAAAGGGAATACCACAGGTTCCGGGAGGTTACTATTCATGGCGTAATGTAAATAATGCATTCTATACGGTAACTACAGATACAGATACTGCATCACCCAGAGAAGAGCTGATGGATAAAGTGCTTTATATTAATGATGAAATTACTTATAAACGCAAGGAATTCGGATTGCCAACGCTGGATGATATAGAGAAGGAGGGCAAATAAATGGCATCAAATGAAGCATTAGCCGTTGCAAAAGAACAGAACAGGCTTAGCTATCAAATTAAAAAGAATAAAGCCTGCTATGTTATGCTGGCCCCGTATTTTATCTTATTCTTTCTGTTTACGGTATTGCCGGTATTGACATCCATAGCCCTCAGCTTTACCTATTTCAATATGCTGGAATGGCCTACATTTAACGGATGGAATAATTATATCAAGCTGTTTTTGGAAGATGATATTTTCCTGGTATCTTTAAAGAACACATTGATTTTTGCAGTTGTAACAGGTCCTATCAGTTATCTGCTATGTCTTTTGTTTGCATGGATCATCAATGAGTTCAACAGTAAATTACGAACCTTTCTTACGTTGATCTTTTATGCACCGTCTATTTGCGGTAATGCTTATATGGTATGGAGTTTGATTCTTTCCAGTGACCGTTATGGATATTTGAACGGTATTCTGATCAAGCTGGGAGTGATCAATGAACAGAAATTGTGGATGCAGGATGCCAAATATATTCTTCCCTGTCTGATCGTAGTACAGCTTTGGCTGTCTTTGGGAACAGGTTTCCTTTCCTTTATCGCAGGTCTTCAGACAGTAGACAAGAGTTTGTATGAGGCAGCTGCCTTAGACGGCGTTAAAAACAGATGGCAGGAGTTGTGGTATGTAACTCTTCCGGCTATGAAGCCTCAGCTGATGTTCGGTGCAGTTATGCAGATCACACAGTCCTTTGCCGTAGCGGACATTTCCATTCAGCTGGCCGGCAATCCTTCCGTCAATTATGCAGGTGCAACAGTTGTAACCCATCTTTTGGATTACGGTTCCACACGATTTGATATGGGATATGCCTCTGCAATTGCAACAGTGCTGTTCTTATTAATGGTAGGCACTAATAAACTGGTTCAGAAATTATTAGGAAGGGTGGGAGAGTAATGAAAAAGAAATATCGCTTTTTTAAACCCAGAGAAAAGAAACTGAACCGTTCTGTGGCAGGTAACGGATTACTGTTCTTTATCATGGCGATCTGTGGATTTTTTATGGCGCTTCCCCTGGTTATGATCATCAATAACTGTTTGAAGCCTCTGGATGAAATTTATCAGTATCCCCCAAGGGTACTGGTCAGGAATCCTACTCTTGAAAATTTTACAGACCTGTTTACCATTATGAATGATTCCTGGGTACCTTTTTCCAGGTACATATTAAATACCATCATTATTACCGGGTTTGGTACTGTAGGACATGTCATTTTTGCTTCATTGGCGGCCTATCCTCTGGCAAAACATGAGTTTCCCGGTAAGAAGCTTCTGTTTAATATGGTTGTGTTGTCCATGATGTTTTCATGGACAGTAACACAGATTCCAAACTATATGATTATCAGCTGGCTGGGAATTAATAATACATATCTGGCTCTGATCCTTCCGGCTTGTTCTTATGGTATGGGTCTGTATCTGATGAAACAGTTTATGGAACAGCTCCCTACCTCACTGATGGAATCAGCCAGGTTAGATGGGGCTTCGGAGTATCAGGTATTTTGGAAGATCGTTATGCCTAATGTAAAACCGGCATGGCTGACATTGGCTATTTTCCAATTCCAGCAGATGTGGGGCAATACAGGAAGCATGTTCCTTAGAGACGAACAGCTAAAGCCCCTGCAGTTTGCGCTTCAGCAGATTGCGGCTGGTGGTACTGCAAGAGCAGGAGCAGCAGCTGCTGTTACTTTTATTGTTGCAGCAGTACCGATTCTCTTTTTCCTGGCGTGCCAGAGTAACGTACTTGAAACAATGACAACTTCCGGTATGAAGGATTGATAGGAGGGGCGGAATGAAAAAGAAAGATTTATTCAAAAAAATAACTGCCGTCCTGCTTATGAGTATAGTGCTCATTGGCTCCATTGGAGGGACAGTCTGTGCGGAAGAACTTCCCTATGATACATATAATTACAATTACAGAGAGTATATTGTACTTACTCCTGCAGCTTATGTGCCAAACGGTTCCGTTACAGGACAGTCTGTAGGAACAACAAACTTTAATGAGCCTCAGGACTTCTGTGTGGCTCCGGATGGACTTGTCTATGTGGCAGATACGAAGAATAACAGAATCGTTGTACTGAATCAGGATATGACGGAAGTAGTCAGAGAAATTGACAGTTTTCAAAGGGACGGAAGTAATGATACTTTTAACCAGCCTTATGGAGTGTGTGTTTCTGAGAATGGACAGCTTTATGTGGCGGATTCCATGAATAAGAGAGTGGTGGTCTTAAGTCCGGAAGGTGAATTTATTAAGATTATAGATAACCCGCAATCAGAAATTCTGGAAGATAATTTTGATTTTATTCCCATTAAAGTTACTGTAGATTATGCAGATCGTGTATACGTCATATCCAGAAATGCATTTGAAGGAATTCTTGTTTTTGAGAGTGACGGCAGTTTTACAGGTTATTTTGGAACCATTGAAGTTAAAATTACGCTCTGGGAAAAATTCTGGAGAAAAATAGCAACTAAAGAAGAACGTTCCAAACAGCAGCTTTATATTCCTACGGAATTTACGGGAATGGACGTGGACAGCGGTGGATTTATCTATGCTACCAACATTGACTCGGAAGGAGTTCAGGCAGTAAGAAGACTGAATCCTCAGGGGAAAGATGTTATCCAAAAAGGTGAGAATGCAAATGTCGGCGGCGACTTGATGATAGGAACTTATGGAGACTATGGTGGACCAAGTGAGATTACAGACGTGGTTTATCGCGGAAAGGGTATTTATTCGCTGCTTGACAGAAAGAGAGGGCGTGTATTCACCTATGATAAAGAGGGAAACCTGCTCTATATCTTTGGAGGATTAGGAAGTCAGGAGGGAACCTTTACAACACCCATTGCCATTGAAGAGATAGGAGATCAGATCCTGGTGCTGGATGCATACTATGGAGCTATCATGAAATTTAGCGCAGCTAAGTATGGGAAGCTGATCAATGAAGCAATCGGTCTCAGATATGATGGTGATGAGACTATGGCGATTCCTATCTGGGAAGAAGTCCTTAGACTGGATGAGAATAATGAGCTTGCAAACTCCGGTATCGGTAAGGCGTACCTGACAGCAGGAGATAATGAAACGGCCCTGGGATATCTGGAACTTGGTATGAACAGGAAATATTATTCTGTAGCATGGAAGCGCTATAGGAATGAAATACTGACAGCACATATGAATCAGTTCATGACAGTTATTATCGTATTAATTGCTGCATGGATTGCGTATAAAAAGATTTTCCGAAAACGTATAAAGGAAAAAACAGCAAAGAAGAAGGATTTAAAGAAAGGAGGACTTACCTGATGAAACAGTTGTTTTCCAAAGAAAAGTGGGAATTCCTATTTTATACCGTAAGTCATCCTGCTGATGGATATTATGAAATCAGACACAGAGAAAGAGGGAGCGTTCCTATTGCCATTCTGTTGATTATACTGTTTTCTTTCAGCTTTTCCATTAACAGAGCAACAGCTAATTTTATTGTAAATGATGTGGATCCCCTTGATGTAGATGCCTTGACAGAGCTGTTTTCCGTATTGCTTTTATATGGGTTATTCTGTGTCGGAAACTGGTCCATCACCTGTTTGATGGAAGGAGAAGGGCGGCTTAAGGACATTGGAATTGCTATTGGTTATGCAATGATTCCCATGATCGTGTGCTTTAATCTGGGAACAGTTATAAGCCAGTTTGTTGCCCAGAACGAAGAAGCTTTTTATTATATGGTGGTTGGTATCGGTATCGGATATGGCCTTTTTATGATGTTGATTGGTATCATGCAGGTACATAATTATACCCTTGGCAAAACGCTGGTTATCATTTTACTGACTTTTATTGCCATGTTCATTATCATTTTTATCGTATTATTGTTTATGGATTTGATCAATCAGGTATACAGTTTCTTTTATAGTATTTATCAGGAACTGATATTCAGAATGTAGGAGGGCGGGACATGCAAAAAAGTAAAAAAATATTAATATGTGTCGTAAGCCTTATCCTGCTTGGCGTGATCATCTGGTTTGCACATTATTTAATCCGGTATTACTTCTATAATGCATATAAAGAAGATCTTTCTTCTTATGAATATGAAGAAGGAACAGAGTTTACGCCCATTAGTGAAACATCCGGTGATGTGCAGGGCATGGTGCTTGCCAGTGAAAATGATAATCTGAAGCTGTATGTCAATGTAGAAAACGGAGAGATTGCTGTTTTTGATAAGAGAAATGGAGAAACAGTTTATTCAAATCCTCAGGATGCAGATGAAGACCAGGTGGCAAACGGTACCAATTTGAATTACCTGAAGTCACAGATTATTCTGGATTATTTTAATAGTGCCAGAATCCAGGGAACTTATGATTCCTATAGTTATTGTGTGGAAAAAGGACAGCTTGAGATTGAAGCTATTGAGGACGGAGTACGTTTTATCTATACGTTGGGCGATCTGTCGGGAACTACGGGAATTGTGCCGCAGTATATCAGTAAGGAAACATTAGAGCAGGTAATGGCGGCTCTTTCTGAAAAAGATGCTAAGTTTGTAAGTACGAAATTTATAGAAAGCAATGTGGCAGATGGATATTTGGAAATGCTGGAATCTACCACAAAGGGAGCGTCCCAGCTCCGTAAGCTGAATAAGTATTTTGAAGAGGCAGGCTTTACCCAGGAAGACTATAATCGTGAAATGGAAAACTCCGGGGTAGAGGGAGCACTTCCCATGTCCTTCAGGATTCCTCTTGAGTATCGTTTAAGGGAAGATGCGGTAGACGTTTCCGTTCCCATGAGTGGTGTAGAGGAAAACGGCGGCGGCGCTATTTTCCGTATCCAGCTTCTCAGATATTTTGGAACAGCGGGAAAAGAGGAAGAAGGATATATGCTGGTTCCCAACGGTTCCGGTTCACTGATTCATTTTAATAACGGAAAGACAACTGCCAATGTATATTCTGAATATGTATACGGAATTGATCCTTTAGCTGCAGAATATACCGTAATGGAAAATACGGAAAATGTAAAGATGGCATTATTCGGTATCTTCAGAAACGAGAGCAGTATATTTGCAACCATTGAAGACGGCGCTTCTTTCTGTTATCTGACAGCGGGAGTTGCGGGAAGAATCAATGAATATAATTATGTTTATCCCACCTTTGTTTTAAGAGGAAATGATAAACTGGCCATGTTTGGAACTACCGGTAATGAAGCGGAACTTCCTATTATTGAAAAAAATTTTTATGATGCCAATCTGACGGTGCGCTATACCATGCTGCCGGAAGAAAATCAGGGATATGTGGGAGCAGCAAATTATTACAGGGATCGTCTTGTAGAAGAAGGAGTGCTGACAGCCCAGGGCCAAGAAGGAGATATTAAGTTTTACTATGATGTCCTGGGAGGCATTTTGATGACAAAGTTCTTCCTTGGAGCTCAGTATGATGGTATGTATTCGATGACGACTTTTAAGCAGGCAGAGGAAATTTCTAATGATCTTCTGGATAGTGGAATTTCCAATCAGGTGATGAATTACCAGGGATGGATGAACGGAGGATATCATCATGATGTAGTGGATAAGATACGTATTCCATGGAAGCTTGGCGGTAAGTCGGGATTTGAGCAGTTAAACCGGACATTGAAAGATAATGGAGGAAGCTTATATGCCGATGTGCTTTTCCAGCATGTACCTTATACCAGTGACAGATTTAACTATGTGAATGAAAGTTCCAGATATTACGGAACCGGTTATGTGGCAGGCTTCGGACTTGTGAATCCGGCTACTCTGAGGCAGACATCGGGACTTGGTTATGCAGAGAATCACTTTGACCTGATATCGCCCAAGTTCCTTGTAAGATATACCGATAAGTTCACTAAAAAAATTAAAAAGATAGATGTAGACGGCATTTCATTGCGCGATCTTGGAAATGAACTGCATTCCGATAAGAGGAGAACCAATGTCATTGACAGAGAAGCTGCTCTTGATGTGGTAACAGCGCAGCTTAGTCAGATGAAGGATACCGGCAAGAGCATTTTATTAAATGATGGAAATGATTATGCTTTTGCATATGCTAAGGACATTATTAATGCGCCTCTTACGGACAATGATTATTATATCGTTGATGAGACAGTTCCTTTTTATGAAATGCTGATTCATGGTTATATTGATTATTCCGGCAGTGTAATTAATTTAAGTGATTCTTTTGATGAGACAGAGATTGTACTGAATCTTGTGGAAACAGGTGCATCTCCCCATTTCATTTTTACATGGGAAGACGCCAGCAGAATGAAGAGCACGGGTCTTAACAGATTCTATGCAACAACTTACGAAAACTGGAAGGAAGATGCACTTTCCATTTATACAGAGGTAAACGAAGCCTTAAAGTATGTAAACGGAGCCAGTATGACAGACCATCAGATTCTTGATAATGGCGTGAGGGCAGTAACCTACAGCAATGGAGTTACCATCTATGTCAATACCACCAGTACGGACCAGAAAGCAGATGGCGTGTCGGTAGCTGCAAGGAGTTATGCGATAGGGGGGATTAACTGATGAATAAAAAGAAAAAGAAATTATCCCTGACCACTAAGAGAAGTATTAATGGATATTTATTTATTCTTCCCTGGCTGATTGGATTTATTTGTTTTTATCTGAGAAGTCTGATCATGTCGGTACAATTCTCCTTAGCTGAACTGACGGTAAACCCGGGTGGCGGCTATACACTGGATTTTGTGGGAATACGGAATTTTATTTATGCATTCCGGGTGCATGGAACATTTAAACAGATATTGACAACATCAGTAGGAAATATGTTGATCGATGTACCCCTTATCACGTTTTTCAGTTTGTTCATGGCAATTTTATTGAATAAGAAGTTTAGGGGAAGAACATTGGTAAGAGCTATCTTTTTCCTGCCGGTTATTTTAAATTCCGGAGCAATTATGGATGCCATGGATTTAGCCAGAAGCATGATGAGCGGCGGTATTTCAAGCGCCAGCGCAGAACTGGCGGAAGCAGCATCAGGAAGCGGAGTGAGTATAGAATATTATATTCAGATGTTCAGCACATTGGGACTTCCCGAGGTAATCATAGAATATGTGGCGGGGGCGGTTAACAGAATCAGCGAGATTATCAATGCCTCCGGCGTGCAGATCATTATTTTCATTGCAGCGCTGCAGTCTATCCCCGGCTCCATGTATGAAGTAGCCAAGATAGAAGGCGCGACAGCCTATGAAACTTTTTGGAAAGTTACATTTCCTATGGTAATGCCTCATATCATTACCAATGTAGTATATACCGTTGTAGACAGTTTTGCAGAGTCAGATGTTGTAGAGCTTGCTTATAAGACAGCCTTTACAGACAACAATTACGGTCTTAGCTCAGTTATGAGTCTGGTATCCACCGTAGTGACGTGTCTGATACTTGTTATCGTATGCAGGTTCATTCAAAAACGAACGTTCTACTATAATTAGGAAAGGAGAAGAAGGATGGAAAAAGCAAAAACGAAATTTTCAATTGCAAATCTGAAAGAGCAGTATCGGGATTTGATGGAAGATACACAGTTTGCCAATGACAGAAAACGCTGGGCCTCCAATTGTAAGAAGTTCATTCTTGGTTTATTTAAGCTTGTGATCATCATTGGAATCTGCTATGTCATTTTAGGGCCGGTTATCGGTATTGTCAGCAGTTCCTTTTTCTCCAATGCGGATAATTATAACACCATGGTATATATTATTCCACAGGAGCCTACTCTTGAGAGATATGAGCTGGCAATGAAATATCTTGTATATGGCAAAACGGTGACATCATCACTTTTATATTCGCTGACACTGATGATGATTCAGGTATTTATCTGTTCTATGGTGGGATATGGATTTGCAAGGTATCAATTCCCGTTTAAAAATCTTTTGTTTGCATGTGTAGTTATTATGATTGTTATTCCTACGCATACCATCATGCTTCCTTTGTATATGACGTTTGCAAAGTTTGATGTTTTTGGAATCATTAAGCTGTTTAAAGGCGCCCCTATCAATCTTCTGTCCACACCGGTGCCTATGTACCTGATGACATTATTCGGATGTGGTCTGAGATCGGGATTGTATATTTACATTTTCAATCAGTTTTTCAGAGGCCTTCCTAAAGAAATTGAAGAAGCAGCTTTTGTGGACGGGGCGGGAACATGGTATACATACTTTCGGATCATGCTGGTAAACGCAATTCCATCTGTCATTACGGTAGCGATTTTCTCTATGGTATGGCAGTATAATGATACATTTTATGCAAGGTTATTTTTGATCAGTGACGATATTGTAATCAGTAAGAAGATTTCTACCATTCAGGCGACTATTGCCAATGTGGAAAAGGTCATGGATCCAAGCATTCAGGAGTTATATCTGGATGCAGGGGTTGTGCTGGTTATGATCCCGGTAATCATTATTTATGTTGCTCTTCAAAAATACTTTATAGAGGGAGTAGAGCGAAGCGGTATTGTTGGTTAAAGACTGCAGACCTTCCCAATTTCAACTATTAAAAAAGGAGGATGAAAAGGTTGAAAGCAAAGAAAATTATGGCATTATTCCTTGCATCGGCAATGGTAATCAGTGTTGCCGGCTGCGGCGGCGGTAATGCAGCAACAGAAACAAGTAATGAAGCACCTGTAACAGAAGCACCTGCAGAAACGCAGGAAGTTGCAGAAACAGAAGCAGAAACACAGGCACCTGTAGAAGAAGCATCAGGCGAGGCCAGTATTGATTTTGAAGATGGTCTGTTCGGATTTGTGGGAAATGATAAGAGTGCAAACTCTGCATCAGACGATTCCCTGTTTTCCGTAGAAGACTATAATGGCTCAAAAGCTTTGAAAGTAACGCCTCAGGGCAAAATGCCTTATGTAGGTATTCAGGCAGATGCACTTCTTGGAGCAGACGCAGCAAAACTTAAGACCGTTGAAATGACAGTGGGAACAGAAAATCCTGATGGCGAGTTCTTTGCATGTTCCGGTAAAATTTATGGTTTTGTAGGTGAAGATGCGGCAAAAACAGACTCTGAATGGTCAGTATACCTTGAAACAGCTAATCCTAAGACCATCAGTTATACAGTTCCTGATGGCAAGGCGTTTATGGAAGGAAATTATCTTGTAGTTTCTCTGGAAACCGACAATGGTAAGAGCAAAGGCGCTACTCAGGCAAATATGTATATTGACAATATTGTTTTCAAAGATGCTCAGGGAAATGTTCTTGCAGCAGATACATCAGCAGAATATGTAGCAGCCAGCTCAGGCGCTGACAGATCTAATCTGTGTGCAGTAACAGGCGCAGTGGAATTCGCAGACTTTGCATGTTCCGGTGACGCTTGGGCACAGAACGGCTTCGATATTCCTGCAGAAGTCATTGAAGCTCTGGTTCCCGGTTCCGTAGTAGAAATTACATTTAGTTCAGAAACAGGAAATCTGTGGATCGTTATGCCGGATGCAGCAGCAGGCTGGATGAGAGTAGCCCAGGGTAACGCAGATGGCAGCGGAAGTGATGCAGCATATATTAACAATTCTAAGAATGTCTGCCAGATTACCTATGAGCAGATCGCAGCAGTATGTGGTGATGATGTATCCACATGGGGCGCAAGAATGCAGTGTGAATCAGACGGTGCATGGGAAGTACAGGCCGTTAAGGTTGGACAAAAGGCTCCTGCTTATGCTTTAGCAGATGCAGTAGAATTTGCAGACTTTGCATGTTCCGGTGACGGCTGGGCACAGAACGGGTTTGATATTCCGGCAGAAGTTGTTGCAGCATTAGTTCCCGGTTCTGTAGTAGAAATTACATATGGTTCAGATACAGGAAATCTGTGGATCGTTATGCCGGATGCAGCAGCAGGCTGGATGAGAGTAGGTCAGGGCAATGCAGACGGCAGCGGAAGCG
>CAZTKJ010000037.1:0-10098 GCA_964614185.1 uncultured Lachnospiraceae bacterium | reverse complement strand
GCAGCAGCAGGCTGGATGAGAGTAGGTCAGGGCAATGCAGACGGCAGCGGAAGCGACAGCGCAGCATTTAACGGAAGCATCTGCCAGATCACTTACGAGCAGATTGCAGCATTGTGCAGCGATGATGTATCTACATGGGGAAGCACTATGCAATGTGAAGCTTCAGGTGCATGGGAAGTATTCAGCGTGACCGTAGGTCAGTCAAATGCACAGTAAATGAAATCAGTAAAATAACAATAAATCAACATAAAGTAAAGGAGGATTTTCATACATGAAAATGTATAAGAAATTACTTGCACTTGGTCTTAGCGTTGCAATGATAGCAGGTTTAACAGCCTGTGGAGGTGGTGCAGCAGAAACGACAGGTGCAAACACAGAAACAACTACTACTGAGACAACAACAACTGAAAGTACGGGCAATGATACACAGAGCACTGCGCCTGCTGCTAACAGCGGAGAAACCAGAACCATTAAAATCGGTACATGGTATGATCATTATTATGACAGTACTCATACCGATATTCATGATGACCCCAGCGTAGCTGATGAAGAGCTGGCTCAGGCACACTTTGATATTGTTAAGGAAGTAGAAGAAAAATACAATGTTAAGATTGAATTCGTAAACCTTACATGGACGGGTATTCAGGAATCTATCAATACTTCGATCCTTGCAGGACAGCCTGACTGTGATATTTACGAAACAGATTTAAGCTTTGGTATTCCTGCAGCTTTAAACGGCTATGCTACCAATCTTGCTGATATCCTTCCTGCAGATTCAGATATTTTCAATGAGCAGATGGTATTTTCACAGGTAGATATCGGAAGAAATGACGGGGTATATCTGTTCCAGTCAAACAGTGCAGAAATGGTGCTTGCCAATACTTATATGCTTGCTTATAATAAGCAGATGTTAGATGCGGCAGGATTGGAAGATCCCAATGCGCTTTATGAAAGAGGCGAATGGACATGGGATAAGTGGAGAGAATATATGCTTGCACTTACCCAGGATACAGATGGTGACGGCGTAATTGACGTATATGGTTACGGTTCCCGTTTTGACTTCCTTGTATATAATCTGACCATGAGTAACGGAACAGTTATTGCAGGTAGTGATACAGAAAATCTTTCAAGCCCTGAAGTGACAGAATGTCTTGATTTCATTTATAATATGTACAATGTGGATCATGTTGCAAAGCCTTGGAATGCAGATGATTTTGACAGCAATATGAACTCCTATGTAAACGGTGAAGTTGCATTCTGGATTGATGCAGCATGGATTTCTTCATCTAATGAAGATGTAAACCTTGAATTTGATGTTGTTTGGTGTCCTTGGCCTATCGGACCTTCAGGAGATGAAGCTACTAACAAATTTAAGAATGTATCTTCAGGTAATGCATGGATGATTCCTGCAGGCGTTGAGGATCCTGAACTTGTATACAATGTTTTCTATGATTGGCAGAACTGGTATCATGGAGATACCGATTATCGTGACGGCGATCTGACATGGTGGGAAGACTGTGCTATCACAGAAGAAAATTATGCAGTTATGGAATACATGGGCGCAAGAGGTGCATTTGACCTTTGGAATGCTCTTGGCCTTGATTGGGATTGGACACAGCTTCTTAATGGTGGAATGACTGCAGCACAGTTCCAGGAAACATATAAGCAGAATGTTCAGGATGCACTTGATTCATTCTACAAATAATATTTATAGAAAAGTATGAATTGGCGCCCGTATCTTATGGGTACGGGCGCTTATTTTAACATAAGGACTGTTCCGGAAGGGTGCTGGCCGTTGTTATGCAGCAGAAAGGTTTTTCATGTTTCGCAGTGATAATTTATTCAGTCGTTTTATGAATGTACTGTTTGATATTATATGCATAGATGTTTTGTGGATCATATGTTCCATTCCCATTGTAACAATGGGAGCAGCAGCTGTGGCAGCTTATTATGCTATGGCAAAGTCTGTCAGATATAAGACCGGCTATGCTGCAAAGGAATTTTTTCGATCCTTTCGATGTAATATGAAACAATCCATTCCTTTAACGATCATATTTTGGATGGTAATGGCTGTACTCTTTTTAGATATCTGGTATGTATGGACAAACGACAGTAAAGAAAACAGCGCTGTCTTTATGATTCTCATATTTATCTTGTTTTTGATTATGGGAATTGCAGTTTACAGTTGTCCACTGTTATCTAGATTTAAGAAAGGCAATATTGATTTAATCAAAACATCCGCATTTATCATGTTTCGTTTTTTGCCGGTGACAATCGGTATCTTACTGGTTTTTGCGGTATCCTGTATTGGAATTTATCTAATGCCATGGGCAGTTTTGATTATTCCGGGAGTTTATCTATATGGACTTACTCTTCCTATGGAAAAAATTATGAAGAAATTAATGCCCATGGTGGAAGAGGGAAGCGAAGAAAATGAAAAATGGTATTATCAATGACCAGATAGGAGAAGTATGAAAAGACCGGGAAGAAAATTAGTAATTATGACAGTATTGTTATTACTGTTGTCGGGATGTGGAAAGAAGCAACCCCCTATGGAAACATGGCAGGAAGAAGAGGCAAAGGAAACATCCTTGCCAGAGCAACAGCCCATGCAGGAAGAAGAGATTTTAGAGAAGGAAACGGAAAAACAGGAAATGGCAGAAGAAGAGGTGAAAATACAGGAAGAACAGGAAACTGTTATAGTAAATGAAAATGCAGAGATGGAGAAACTTACAGCTAAGGAAGTAGTAAGCCATATGCGGATCGGATGGAACCTTGGAAATACCATGGACAGCCTTAATTCTTCTGCGGTAAAGACCATGTCTGCCAGTGCATGGGAAACAGCATGGGGAAATCCTGTTACGACAAAAGAGCTGATAGATGCTGTTATTGATGAAGGCTTTAATGTAATCAGGATTCCGGTAAGCTGGAATGACCATATCTTAGTATCGGATAATTGGGAAATAGAAGAGGGCTGGCTTGACAGAGTACAGGAAATTGTGGATTATGCCTATGATAATGGAGTCTATGTTATCTTAAATACCCATCATGAAAGCTGGTATGAGACTTATTATGATAAAGAGGAACGTTCTGCCCAGATTCTTACAGCTGTATGGAGTCAGATTGCTGAACGTTTTAAGGATTATGATGAACATTTAATTTTTGAAGGCTTAAATGAACCCAGAAAGATAGGAACCAGTGTGGAATGGACCGGAGGAGATCAGGAAGGCTGGGATGTGGTCAATCATCTGAATCAGGTATTTATTCAGACCATCAGGGAGAGTGGCGGCAATAATCCTTATAGGATTCTGATGATTCCAGGGTACGGAGCAAACTGCTGGGAAGGAATTAAGCATATTGAGGTACCGGATGATCCCAAAATCATTATATCAGTACATGCCTATGAACCATATGATTTTGCTTTGAATATACAGGGAAGAGGAACCTGGAATCAGGATACTTCCAATATCGACACCATCATGAATTCTCTGGATACCCTTTTCCTATCCAAGGGAATTCCGGTAGTAATAGGTGAATTCGGAGCTATGTATAAGGATGTGGAGGGAAATGAGCAGGAGCGAGCCGCGTGGGCCAGGTATTATGTCAGCGCAGCAGCAAAAAAAGGAATCCCCTGCATTTGGTGGGATAATGGCGCTTTTGAAGGCAACGGAGAATTGTTCGGACTTATAGACAGAGAGACTTGTGAATGGAAATATCCTTCTATTGTGGAAGGATTGATGCAAGGCAGTTCACAGGCAGATTGAGGTGTAGAATGGCGAAGGCGGTAAAGATGAGGGATATTGCAGAGAGGCTGAATGTCAGTACCATGACGGTCTCCAAGGCTTTATCCGGAAAACCGGGAGTCAGCGAGCAGATGCGGGAGAGAATTAAAGTTCTGGCCAGGGAAATCGGCTATGTGCCTCCTAAATCAGAAAAGGCAGAAGAAAGAAAGAGTTATAATATCGGAGTACTGCTGGCTGAATATTATACAGAAAAGTATATTACTTTTTATTGGAAGTTATATCAGAAAATCAATATGATTGCTGTAAATAGAAACTGTTTTGTAATGTTAGAAATTCTAAACAGTGAAGATGAAAAGAATCTTGTGATGCCTAAACTGATACGTGAAAATAAGGTAGATGGATTACTGGTGCTGGGAAGTATTGACAGTGAGTACTTAAGAATGCTGAATCAAATGGGAGAACTTCCGGCTGTATACATTGATTTTTATGATGATAGAATTCATGAAGACAGTGTGATTTCAAATAGTTTTTATGGCGCTTATCAGATTACGGATTACCTGTTTCAGAAAGGGCACAAAGAAATTGCTTTTGTAGGGACTTTATTTACTACTAAAAGCATTACGGACAGATTCCTGGGATATAAAAAGGCGATGCTGGAACATGGAGAAAACATTCGGGAGGAATGGATCATTCCGGACAGAAGTCGGGAGAGGGAGCAATATGAAACGCTGGAACTTCCGGAGAAGATGCCTACAGCTTTTGTATGTAATTGTGATCTGACAGCCAGCATGCTTGTCAGAAACCTGCAGGAGAATGGATACAGAGTTCCTGAGGATGTTTCTGTAGTAGGTTATGACGATTATCTCTATCCCGGACTTTGCAACGTGGGAATTACATCCTATGGCGTTGATATGGAGGTTATGGCTTCCAAAGGCATTGAAGTTTTGATTCATAAGCTGAAAGGAGCACATGAGCGAAGGGGACTACATATTGTGGACGGATATTTGATTGAACGGGAGAGCGTTTTCCACAAGAATTAAGAAAATCTTCAGATTGCATTAAGTTAATTTAAAGGCTTGGATGCTACAATAATAAGACAAGTTAACTGATATGCAAAGGAAGAAACGAAAGTGGAACTGAATACAATTGATATTTCAGAAGGCGCCAGATCAGAGAGCGCCAGAAGACTTAAACAAAGAGATATTCAGAGACAGAAGCAGGAAAGATACAGACGTCAAATGCGGCGTAAAAGACACAAAAGGAAGATGATGGCAGCAAGACTGGGATTACTGACCTGTATGATATGCCTGATTTTTGTAGTATGTTTCTGTACTTACCATATTGTAAGATATTTAGGAAGAACTGATAGAATACAGGAAGTGGTCTCGGTACGAAATAATGAGATCGTAAAAAATAATCAAAGCGAAAAACCTGAAATTATGGAAGACTTTCTGACACCAAATCCTTATTCAAGACCGGAAGAGAATCTGCCTAAAGTAAATAATATTTTTGTCCATTATACAGCCAATCAGGGAACCAGCGCAGCACAGAACAGGAGCTATTTTGAAAATCTGGGATTGACCGGTGAAACTTCTGCCAGTGCACATTTCATTATCGGATATGATGGTGAAATCATACAATGCATTCCTCTTGATGAAATCGCATATGCAGTAAAGGAAAGAAATTATGATTCTATTTCCATAGAGTGCTGTTATCTCGAAAGCAATGGGAAATTTACGGATGCTACCTATGAATCACTGCTTCATTTATGTGGATGGCTGTTGAAGGAATACAAGCTGACACCGGAAGATATGAGACGTCATTATGATGAGGGCGGCAAAAAATGCCCTCTGTATTATGTAGAACATGAAGACGCCTGGGAACAGTTTATTAACGATTTAAATGAGTATATTGCATAAGGAAATATTAGGATGTTAAAAGGCCTATGGGATTTTAAGCGCAAGTCGTCGGACTTGCGCTTTTTCCATTTGACAAAGACAAAAAATCATTATAAAATAATAACATATGTTATACAAAGGAAGGGATGAGCAGAATGGCCAGGAAAGAATCAATTACAAAAAACGATATTGTTAATGCGGCATTTGCTATTTTGCAGGAAGAGGGAATTGAACAGGTGACGGCAAGAAAACTGGCTGCAAAAGCCGGTTGTTCCACCCAGCCTATTTTCAGAGTGTATAAAAATATGGATGAGCTGACAGAAGAGCTTTTTATCAAGGCCTGTGATTTTTTTCAGGAATATTATGAGCAGTTTAAAAAACAGACAGTAACACCATTTGTGCATCTTGGAAATATCTATATTCAATTTGCTTCTCAGCATAAGAAGCTGTTTTCGTTTATTTTTTTATCAGAAAACAGATTTGGAAGAAGTATGTATGATCTGGTAAACGGAAGTAAGGGAAATGTCAGTCACGAAATACAGACAGCAACTTCCCAGGGATGTCGTAATGCCAGTGAGCTGTTTATGAAAATGTGGATTTTTATCCATGGGGCGGCATGTATGTCGCTGACAGGCGATTATGACTTATCTGAGGAAGAAACAATCAGAATGCTGAAGGATTCTTATCAATCATTTAAATAGTGGAAGGAATGGTATATGGAGCAGAAAGAACTGGATATTATTACCAGGATGAATGACAAATACATTAAGATGAGTAAAGGCCACAAGGCAATTGCAGCTTACATTTCCGATCATTATGAACAGGCTGTATTTATGACAGCTGCTAAACTGGGGGAAACAGTAGGAATCAGTGAGTCTACTGTTGTGCGTTTTGCAATGGGATTGGGATATGAAGGATATCCGGAATTCCAGAGCGCCCTGGAGGATTGGGTAAAGAGTAAATTAAATTCAGTACAGAAAATAGGTGCTAAGTATGGAAAAAGTACCCAATCGGAAATATTGAATTCCGTACTTAGCTCAGACATTGAAAAAATACAGGACACAATTGTAAATTTGGACGCAGCAGCTTTTGAAGCGGCAGTAGATATTATTCTGGAAGTAGATACGATTTATCTTATCGGAGTAAGAAGCTGTGAGCCGCTGGCAGATTTTCTGCATTTTTATCTGAATATGATTCGTGGCAATGTGGTGCTTGTGAAGACTACCAGTGTGACGGAAATGTTTGAACAGATGATTCGTATTGGTGAAAGAGATGCGGTCATTGGAATCAGTTTTCCCAGATATTCCATGCGTACCTTAAAGGCAATGGAATTTGCCAATGACAGAAATGCCAAAGTGATCACTATTACAGATAGTATCCATTCTCCTATGAACCTGTATTCTTCCTGTAATCTTCTTGCCAGAAGTGATATGGTTTCTATTGTAGATTCTTTGGTTGCGCCTCTCAGCGTCATTAATGCTTTAGTCGTGGCACTTTGCTTAAAGCAGCCGGAAACAGTAAAAAAGAATCTGGAAACACTTGAAGAAGTATGGAATAATTATCAGGTATATCTGAATGATGAAATCAATTTTATTGACGAAGAGCCTATGCTGAACTATCCGCTGATGAAAAAGGAAGAGGAGAAAACAAAAGAGTGATGAGGTATGTTATTGTTATTGGAGGCGGCGCAGCAGGCATGATGGCGGCTATAGCAGCAGCCGGCCAAAAGGCTAAGGTCACTCTTCTGGAAAAAAATGAAAAAACGGGAAAAAAACTTTATATTACAGGAAAAGGAAGATGTAATCTGACCAATGCCTGTGATAGAGAGGATTTTTTGGAGCATATCATCAACAACAGCAAATTCCTTTACAGCGCTTTTAAACAGATGGATAATTTTGCAGTAATGGATTTTTTTGAAAAGGCAGGATGTCCGTGGAAAAAAGAGCGGGGAGAAAGGATTTTTCCTCTATCTGACCATTCTTCGGATGTAATAGCTGCCTTAAACCGCAGGATGGAAAAGGAGCAGGTCAGAGTATTGCTCAAAACAGAAGCTGAATCTTTAGTTATCAGCAACGGAAAAGTGACAGGAGTAAAGCTTGATGATGGCAGGATACTTAAAGCAGATGCAGTGATCATAGCAACAGGTGGAAGATCTTATGAATCCACAGGTTCTACCGGAGACGGGTATGAGTTTGCCCATAGGGCAGGACATACCATAAAGGAACTTAAACCGGCTTTAGTACCGCTTACGGTGAAAGAAAGCTGGTGTATGGAAATGCAGGGACTTTCCCTTAAAAATGTATCTATCATATTAAAGAACGGAAAAAAGAAAATTTATGAAGGCTTTGGGGAAATGCTGTTTACCCACTTTGGTGTCAGCGGCCCCCTGATCTTAAGCGCCAGCAGCTATTATGTAAAAGCCCATAGAGATATGGAGGTAAGTCTTTTAGTTGATTTAAAACCGGCCCTTACGAGAGAACAGCTGGACAAGCGCCTTTTACGTGATTTTGAAGAAAATAAGAAAAAACAGTTTAAAAATAGCCTGGATGGACTTCTTCCATCTAAAATGATACCTGTGATTATAAAATTGACGGAAATACCCCCCGAGAAGAAAATCAGCGAGATCACTAAAAAAGAACGGGAACGTCTGATAGAATGTCTTAAAAATATGACGATGACGGTTACAGGAACAAGAGGGTTTTCGGAAGCAATCATTACCCAGGGAGGTGTCCACGTCAAAGAAGTGAATCCCTCCACCTTAGGATCAAAGCTGGTAGAGGGCCTCTATTTTGCGGGAGAAGTGCTTGATCTTGATGCGCTGACGGGTGGATTTAATCTGCAGATTGCCTGGTCCACAGGATACATGGCAGGACTTTGGGCTGCAAAACAGCAAATAAAGAATGAGGAGAGAGAAGATGAGTTATCAGATAGCAATTGACGGACCGGCAGGAGCCGGTAAGAGCACCATAGCAAAGAAGATAGCAAGGAAAAAAGGATTTATTTATGTTGATACAGGGGCTATGTACCGTGCTATGGCATATTATCTGCTTATGCAGAAAGTAGACCCCAGAGATGAAAAAGCAGTAGAAGATAAGTGTATGGAAGCAGACATTACTATTCAGTATATAGATGGTGAACAGGTGGTGCTTTTGAATGGCGAAAATGTGAATCAGGTACTCCGTACGGAAGAAGTAGGGAATATGGCCTCTAAGACAAGTAAGAATCCCAAAGTACGGAAGCAGCTTACAGAACTTCAAAAAGAACTTGCAGCGAAAAATAATGTAGTTATGGACGGAAGGGATATCGGCACTTGTGTTCTTCCCAATGCCAATGTAAAGGTGTATCTGACTGCAAGCGTACAGGTCCGTGCTAACAGACGGTTTGATGAGCTTGCGGCTAAGGGAGAGAACTGTGACAGAGAGAAGATAGAAGAAGACATCAGGAACAGAGATGAACAGGACATGAACAGAGAGGTAGCTCCTTTACGACAGGCCGAGGATGCAGTGTTGATTGATTCTTCTTATATGACGGTGGAAGAAGTAGTTAGTGCAATATTAAAACTGTGCAGCTGATGTACCAACAGTTAAAAGGAAAAGGTCAGAATATTATGGAAGTGATACTTGCAGAAAATGCGGGCTTTTGTTTTGGAGTAAAGCGCGCAGTGGAAACTGTATATGAGCAGACAGAATCAGGGGAGAAAATTTACACTTATGGATCCATTATCCATAATGAGGAAGTAGTCAAGGATCTGGAAAATAAAGGAGTATCTGTCATAGAAAAGGAAGAAGAGCTGGAACACATAGAAGAAGGTATGATCATTATCCGTTCTCACGGTGTTCCCAGACGTATCTGCCGCAGGATAGAGGAAAAAGGACTTAAATGCGTTGATGCCACCTGCCCTTTCGTAAAGCGTATTCACAGGATTGTAGAGAAAGAAAGCGCTGATGGGAAAAAAATTATTATCATAGGAAATCCGGGACATCCTGAAGTGGAAGGAATCAAAGGCTGGTCCCATACCCCTGCCGTGGTGATTGAATCGGTCAGGGAAGCAGAAGAGTTTATTTGTAATAAAGCAGAATCTTTATGTATTGTGTCGCAAACGACATTTAATTACAACAAATTTAAAGAATTAGTTGAAATTTTTCAGAAAAAAGGTTACAATGTTACTGTTGTCAATACTATCTGTAATGCAACAGAAGAAAGACAGACACAGGCTCGTGAGATTGCAGCCAGGGTCGATGTAATGATTGTAATAGGTGGAAAACACAGTTCCAATACACGGAAACTTTACGAAATCTGTAAGGAAGAATGCGCGGCCACATATTTTATACAGACACTGGAAGATTTGCATTTAGAACTGCCTAAAACTGCTGCTCTGGTGGGTATTACTGCGGGGGCTTCCACCCCAAACAATATAATCGAGGAGGTTCAAAATTATGTCAGAATTAACTTTTGAA
>CAZTKJ010000036.1:0-28302 GCA_964614185.1 uncultured Lachnospiraceae bacterium | reverse complement strand
ATAGTTCCATTAGTTACTATTTGTATGTAATGACCTTCTTCAACCAATGCGGCAACAATTGGAATCAATTCTTTTACCATCATGGTTTCTCCACCAGCGCAAAAGTTGATCAATGCTACTCCTCCTAATCTTATCGGGGAAAGCGCCTTTGCAATAAATTCCGGCGAATGTAATTGTAACTTATTGATATAAAAATCACGCGTTTGTCTGACATAGCAGTAATTACATTTTAGATTACATGTTTTAAACGGTATATGACAATTAATAAATTTAACGAGCTTTTGCGGAATAATCTTATTTTCAAAATCTGAAATTTGATATTTACTCTCAAACTTCTCTATTTCTTTTTTTTCCCATTCATCCTGATAAGCAGCAACTGCCTCCAGAATATGACAATAACATATCCCGTTTTTGTCTAACTCCGCAGCCACTTTATCAATGTCTTTTTGCTCCTTAATTGCGATAATAACTACATTTTCCGCACTTATATCATTTGGAGAAACGCATAACAATTCTCCTTTCAAACGCTTACCCCAATTTGTAGAATATGTATCACAAAAACCAACTATCTTTAGTCCCGGATCAAGCCTGTCAAAAAACTTTTTCATAGTTCTTCCCGTTCCCCATATAACTATTTTCTCATTCTCTTTAATATTCGAATAATTAACTTTCATAAAATCACCTCTCTCATCCAATTCTACAGAAACTTCCGCAATATTTTTAAGCAATTTAATTGCAATTTTTCTTTCAATACTAAATTGTCCATCCTGTATTTTCTATAAAACTGCTATTTATCCAGAATTTCCTGATATATCATACTTCCACAACTTTGTTCTGCACTCCTGTAAATATCCCGTATTTCCTCCGGCACATCTTTTTCCATAATCCACTGCGCTTTCTGACATAATTCCATACCAAAAAGGTATCGCAATCCTATTTTATCATCTTCATAATAAACACTTTTTTCAATATGTGATTTAGTGATTTGAGATACGGAAATGAAAAAAGTAACTTCTTTGGAAATCACTCTTTTATCATCTATCATGATTGCTTTATTTCCCATATATGGTGTAATTAATACATAATCTCCCAAACCGAATGCTTCATATGCCGCAAATTCTGAATTAGGCCTTAACGTTTTATAATCCCCTATCTTAACATTAGTACAATTTATGCTGCCATCAATTAAATCCATTTGTATAACAGCATTTGCCTCATGGGGTAAAATATAAACAAATTTTCCTACTCTTTCAGAATGCCAAAATGCATAAATTTTCTCCTGCAGCCATACCCATTGCGGAAGGTCATACAAAATTTCCTTGTCCGGTACTTTCAAGCCATAACAACGAATAGCGCTTCCACTATGAACCGGAGAAACTAAAAGCCTGTCATCTGTTACAATACCAAATTCTTTGGAAACATCTACCTCCCAAATCTTCATGCTTCCATCTTTCAAATTAACACAAATATTATGACTACATCCATAACGGAATAGATACAAATACTCTTCCGCTGCATACATAGAAATAAAATTCATTTTTTCTTCTTTAGAGAAACAAACTTCTTCAGGCCATTCTTCAAATAAATGAGCACTTCTTTTTTCCATATCAATTCTTAGTAAAAGAGGCGTTTTTTTTGGGAGCAGCCACAAATACTTTCCATCCTGTACAGCTTTTCGGAACTTAAACGTATTAGGTTCTTCTTCACATTCATACGGAATTGGAAACACTTTAATACTATTATTCCACATATCATACACAACAATATTTTTCTCCATCCATGGGATCATCCATATACTGTCTTCAAAATATACCAAGGATGAAAATTTCATAGCATTAAATGTCGTACACGGCAGTTCCGCTACGACTTCCGCATCTTCACTGCTCAAACACCTTCTAAAAAGAAAATTAGTATTACATGTTGTAAAATACAGATAATCATCCACTAGTACAGATGCATTCATATATAAGGTATATTCTATCTTTGAAAAGCTTTCCCAATATTGTTCTATATCTGACGCAATTTCCTGAAACTTCCATTCATGGCAAAATACTTCTAACAGCCCCTTATAAGGTTTTTTAATCAAAAACTGCTGTGTATAATCAAGGCAGCTTTCTACTGTCATGCTATCTGCAAAACAATCAAACTGAATATCTGTTACCAAATATAAAAATGGTTCTTTCCAAAGTCTTCCGCTTTCCTGCAATATGGCAAAATCATCTTCCGTCAAATCATAACTCAATCGGTTACTGTCTGCTGTCAACAAGCGTCTGATACCATTGCCAGTCAAATGTGACATAAGTTCTCCTGACGCTTCCCATCCATGCAGGCGCAATATATCAGTCCATGATCTTGATGAAATTTTTTCTCTTATAAATATATGTATTCGATCAAAAGATTCTATTTCTGTCTTATCATCATCGGTTAACTCCCCGTCTTTTCTGCGATGCCAGCCAAATTTTAACCAGTCGGATTCCTCACACAGCTCTTTGCAGTACCTGTCCTGCAAATCTGTCAGTTTAAATCCATCTGTAATTTCATAAACATATAAATCACATTTTATTTCATATTTTTCATGCCATTCCTTCAATTTGCAGAGCATAGGCTCCTCAAAAACGCTCTCCGGTTGGTTCTGATAAACCCATTTTAAGCTTCCAATCACATCATCTATACTAAAATGCACCCATTGACTGATATTCATACCAATACCTCCGCCACCAAACCAAATCAATCTTCGGTCATCAGTTCTTTTATTTTTTCTTTCATGGAAGAAAATTGTTTACATAAATCCACACCTTGGTAATATGGTATAACTTTCCTTTGATATTCAGCAATCAAATCTTCCAATTCGTCCTCATCATACTTTTCCAAAAAGTTAACCATGGGAGTATCTTTGATCCATTCATATACTCCAGACACCTTATGCGTAAAGTTATCAAATGCAATACATGGCGTTCCACTGGCATAAGCCAATAACATACCATGAAGCCTGTCTGTAATCACTAAGTCGTATTCTTGAATCCTTTCCAACAAGTCGTTTACATACAATTCCCCCTCCGGTTCCGGAATGTACTTATACGTATGCGTATCCATCTCATCATATTGGATCCGATTTCTCATAATCAGGTTTCTAACGCTGTCAGCCTCCTGAAAAGTTTTCTCAGTATCTGTACGGAAACATAAAAGCACCTTTCCATTTCGTTTCCGCTGCGTTTCTTTGTACTTCAGATACAACACCATATCCGGGAAGCAATAGCATCTGTCTCCCCATCCTAAATCAGTACAAATTTTTAATGAATTCCTTTCTCTGAAAAATACATAAGTATGACTATCTGAAAAAATCTGTTCCAAATCATCACGGACAACATTCTTATTTTGTAAATCATGATAAGTCAATGTATTGGGCAATAAGATCTTCCTGTTTTGAGGAAATGACCGTAAAATATCTTTACAAACATCAAAGCTTGTCCACATATCCCCAATAAATCCGCCGCCGGTAATAAAAAGCACATCTGCCTCTTTAATATTTTCCACAAAATATGTTTTAAGTTCCAGCCATTCATTTGTTGTTACTCTAACAAGTTCATACTCCGGGAAATAATCGTTAAAAAAATTCTTTTCAGCAATGGCTATAGCATAATCTCCTAAATTACCATGCTCAGGCTGCATAAACAGGAAAAAACGCTTCCGTTCAGATTCCATAAGCCGTTTAGTAAATTTTTGGTATTCATAGGATTTACCATAACAGTCATCTTTGAAGTATACATCTCTATCACACTTAATCTTATATTCCGGTATATTCATCTTTAAAAGATTATTTTTGATTTCCCGCACCGCATCCGGATGTCTTACCGCAATTAAAATATAATCATAATCCATCTGTTTGAGCATCGGTACCGGAAGTACCGGAATATCATCCATTTCCATCTCTAATGCTTTGGAATCAACAATACCGACAACCTGAATAATTCCTTCTTTAGTTGCCCTGTAGTAAAATTCTCTTCCAATATTTCCGGCTCCATAGATTACAATACGAGTACCTGCATGGAACAAATGGTAAGGGAAAAAATGCTTATCAACACTTACTCTGACATCGGGAAAAAGGACAGCTTTAATTAAATATTGCTCATATTTAGGCAATTTCAAGATCTGTTTCTTTTCTTCATTTTCCAACTTACGATATGTCGATAGTGCATTATTCTTTAAAGAATTTAATACTATTGCGATTTCCTTATCTGCATATCCTTTCGGTACATGGTTACTACAAAACTCAACTATCTTCTGACAGGTATAACTCAAACTGTAAAAATTATGAAATTTTGGGGGACTCTGCATTATTGAACCGGTACGTATTCTACGCGATAATACCACTCTGTTTTGATGCATTACTTTTCCCGCAAGCATCATACTCATAAATACAAATAGATTGTCTTCATATAAAAGTCCGTCTTCAAAAGACAATTGATTTCTATCAATAAACTCTTTTTTTAAACACTGTAGACTGGATTGAACATAATAATCTCCATTTTGAACAAAATCTACAAAAAGTTCTCTTCCGTATAGATATGATCCATAACTTTTTTCCCTTTTATAAGCTGTCTCATAATAACTTGCATTAGTCAAATATATCGCTTCATCTTCAAAAAAAGAATTTCCGTCAAAATACATAACGTCTAATAAATGTTCGTTCATGCATTCAACCATAAACGATAAGCAGTGCTCATCTGCCAGCATATCATCACTGTCTAAAAAAAATATATATTTCCCATTTGCTTTATGCATTCCATAATTTCTGGCTGAAGACAGCCCACCATTCTCTTTTGTGTATACATATACTGAATCATACTTTTTCTTATATTCATCTAAAATAGACAGGGAATTATCCGTAGAGCCATCATTGACACATATAATTTCAAAATTTTCACAATCCTGTTCAATGACACTATCCAAACACTCTCTAAGGTACGCTTCAACATTATAGACCGGAATTATTATTGAAATATTAGTATTCTGTTGCATGATTGTGCTGTGCCCCCACATTTTCTTATTAATCTTTTTAAGCCTTCCGTAATTTACCCATTATATTCTTTTACTCTTTTATTAACCCATGCCATTACATCACAATATAAACTTTTACCATTTGTCTATAAAAAACTTTACCTATTATTTCAATTTCCTTTAATGTCTGAGTGCCCTTTAATTGTCTTTATCAAAAATTATTCGTTATTCTTCATATTTAAATTCTTTTGCAAACATCATAAAACTATTTTTTATATCCCTAATTATTCTTTGAGAAATATTATAATCACCTATTATTCTATTATCGACTGCTATAATGTGCTTAAATCCATAAGCTCCTAAAAGATTTGCAATCTCTTCCTGTAACTTATCATGCGTGGAAATCAATATCAAGCACTCTAGATTTTTTACCATATCTATTTCGACTACGGGATGCTCATATAATGTTACAGGGTTTTCTGCCATATGAGTAACGACAAATCCTATAACTTTTTCCTCTTGACTACACATCTTTAAACATTCATACGTTGATTTTGCACCTTCTCCTGCTCCATATATGTATATACCATGCTCTACAGTTTTTTCTAAAATATTATCTATATTTTCCTTTTTTTTATGTAACCAATCAGAAACAGTATTTTGTTTTGAAAAAATTGCTTCACTTAACATTTTGCCCATATGTGCAAAGAAATAATTATTCAATTTGCTTAGAGCTATGTCATTGCCATCACAATTAATATTTTTACACAATGCCACCATTTGGCTTCCTTCTATTTCCGGAATGGAAATACGTTTATATTCTTTTATCAAAACAGTAGGTATTCCAGCCATTATTTCGTTTGTTTTTAACCACAAATCATCCTGAAATAAACAATATTTCTTTATATTATCCTCATCACATAAAGTATTTAACGCAAAACAACCTGGCGGATATAACACTCCACCACACCCCACTGCTAATAAATCCATCATCTCCATGTCGGCACAAAATGTATAGTTCTTTTCCCATTCTTCGTAAGGCAGCAAGCTTCCCTCTTCATCCTTACCAATTAAATTTGCCCGCGTACAAGATACTGCTTGAGGATGAAGCATATATGAATTGTATAAACATTCCACCAATTCCGAATGATAGTAAATATCATCATCAACAGTAATAATAATTTCTTCATTAAATTCCTGCATTGCATAGTAATACTTTTTATGTGATTTTAAATCTCCCGATACCCAACGAATTTCCAAACCCCACTGACACAATTTAACTAAATTTTCCGGCAAATCCATATCTTGATTTGGAAATTCTTCTTTAGATAACCACATTATTATTTTATCAGGTTTCATAGTCTGTATCAGAAGTGTCTTTATTACACGTTCAACATCATTAATTCTTTTAGGATATGAAGTAAGTGAAACAATAATCTTATTCATTCTTTTACATCTCCCATAAAACATAAAATAAAACTGCAAGATATCTTTTTCCTTTTCTAATTGGATTTGTTCCAAATTGCAATAGGTCCTATGATTTTTTCATCATACTTTCCTATATTTTGCTCAATCTCGCCTTTTATTTCTTCAAATACTTCCTGCCGTGCTACTGCTATGAGAATATAATCAAACTCCATATTTCTTATTTCTGAAGGTGCTTTAACAGGCAAACCAGTTTCCATATATTTGACATAATCTTTATCTACCCATTGGACAATATTGCAGTATCCTGTCTTCTCTATTGTGTAATGAATGCTTTTTCCCGCACCCCCAGCTCCATAAATCACGACATTACTTCCATAGGGTATTTTATCAAAAGGAATCTGATAATTTTGGTAGCGCAATGAAGGTTTTTGTAACATTTTTTTAATATTGCTTATTAAAAGTAATTCTTTTTCACATAATATATTATATTGGTTCATAATTTCTTGTATCTCTACAAGGATTTTTATTGCTTTAACATTTCCTTCCATTATCGAATCGTTTATTCTGCTATAAAAAGTTTCATTTAAACGCATAATGCTGTTTTCATACAAAATATTTAATCTGTTTTTACCAGCAAACTCTATATTAAGTTTTAATCCAAGCAAAATATCATTTATTTGTTGGAAAGAATAATGTATAACCCCTGTCCTAACCCGGTAACAATATAGTTCAACAGGTATTACAAGAAATTCTTTTGCCTCCCACATTGTCCTTACAAAAAAAGGCGGATCCTGATATCTTCTTAAATTCGGGAATCTAAGTTTATTTTCGTTTAAGAACTTTCTTTCATATACATAACTCTGATAATAATAATCAAATTGTATATCAGTAAACCTCAATACCTGCGGTTTATTTCCTATTACCTCTTCACGGTATGTATTTGCCTGCTCCAAACCTTTTTCTGTCATCATGGTACGAAAACTTCCACATATAGGAATTTTATAGCGCTCGCATTCGTTAACCATTTTTCTTAATCCCGTTTCATCAATATATGAATCATCCGCGTCCATAAAGGCGATATATTTCCCCTTTGCTTCATCAAGTGCTCTGTTCCTTGCAACTGCCGCACCCATATTAGGTTGTTGTATAAGCCTAATGCATGGATAATTATCTTGATATTTTTGAATCACTTTTATACTGTTATCTGTAGAGCCATCATCAACACAAATAATTTCTTTATCTTCTATGTCCTGCTTTAATACACTTTCCAAACATTCTGCTAAATATTTTTCTCCATTGTATACCGGTATTATTATTGAAATTTTCATAATTGAATTATGTTGACAGGTAATATATCATATACAATCCTGTCTGCCTCCACCCCATATTTTTCTTTTAAATTCCTTATTATTTCCAATGCCAGTTCCTTATCACAAATAGCAATTACCAAATAATCATATGTTCCTTGCAGTTTATAAAGTTTATCGGGCGGCCATGCCGGTATTCCTTTGTTACTACATGCCTCACTGTTCTTATCAATCCATCCTAAAATATTACAATAATTGCTTATTGTAATCTGTCTGAAATACTGAACGCCCACATTTCCTGCACCATATAATACTATTCTGCTTTCTGGTTTTACCAACCCAAAAGGAAAAAGGAATCTATTATAGCTGCGTTTTCCCATTCCTATATTTTCCACATCCAATGCTTCTTCCATTTCAGCAGCCTCTGAGCTTAGCATACTAACCACAGCAGTCTGATTTTCCAAATCAGATTGTTGAATTTGTGCAATGGCTTGTTTGATCCATTTACAATGTTGCCTTTTAGTCAGCATTGCCAGATTGTGTTCTCCTCTGTCTTCATAAAATTTTGCTCTTTCTATATATGCACCATGTACATCCAATCGCTTATATGAATATTTTGTTGTTTTTATACTATTCTCTCTATGTCGATAATAATATAACTTCGTATAAGTAACTGCTATCTTATTTGCTTCCCATAAAACTTTATATGAGATATACTCATCTTCATGTATTTTCCCTTCGGGATATCTTATATCTTTAAAAAGACTAGTCTTGTATAATTTATTCCAAGCCAGTATACTCTGCCATAATTCAATAGAATGATATGCATAGGCAAGTTCTTTGGGGCTAAAAACAATTGCCTCAGTTTTCTGTGCTGAATAAGAAAGTTCTTCTGAGCACACATCCCAGTGAGCACATTGAGCAACTTCACACTGCTTATCCTTAATATTGTTATATAATATTTCTACATATCTGGAATCTATCCAGTCATCACTATCCACAAACGCTATATATTCACCTCGTGCATGATCTATTCCTACATTTCTTGCCGATGAAAGTCCTCCATTATCTTTATGGAATACAATAATTCTATTATCTTTTTCCATATATTTATCACATAATTCTCCCGAACCATCTGTTGAACCGTCATCAACCAGTATAATTTCTATATTTTTATATGTTTGACCTATAATACTCTCAATACATTTTTTCAAATATTTTTCTACCTGATAAACAGGCACTACTATGCTTATTAATGGCAACATAACTTTCCTCTTTCCAGATCTATGCTTTTATATCAAAACTTATATCCTTCGTTATTGATTTTTTCTCTGTCTACGCCCAACTCCACCAAATAATCACATATACTTTGTGCCAGGCCTTCATTCTTTACAGCAATCAATATTTTATCATATTGCATTTTCAATATTTCTTTCGGGTCGGATACCGGCAAACCGATTTTTCTGAGTTCTTCCCAGTTTTGATCCACCCACAAAATAATCTTTACACGTTTAGTTTTGCTAAACTGTGAATAATATGCCTGTCCTAAATTCCCCGCTGCATATAATATAATCCTTTTGCCTGATAAATCTTCAGGTATCAAACAGCTGCTGTCTACGTCAAATTTCCCTTCTCTTATTGTCTTTGGCAAACGTAATATGTTGCCCAAAATATCATTATGATGTTTCTTATAAAAAGCAATTCGTTTCTGTTCTGATTGCGTACAACGCAAGAGGGAGCAATTTAAGGAAGTGCCTTTATAATAATATTCAATGGGCTCATACGTCCTTTTTAAGAAGATATTTCTAATATCGCTTTTTGTTAATCTGGGCGCATAAGAGATAATCTTTTTCTCTCTTCCTGTCACGCTGTTAGGCATGTCTGCAATAAAATTTAGTATTTCTGCATCCGGACACTTCGCCAGATAATTCATATAATGAAGTAATATTGTTAATTCTAAAGGATTAATCAGTCCTGTGTCAATTACCTTAAGATACTCTTTGGTAAAAAATAGTATTCCTTCAATATATTCATTTATGCCATGCTTTTGCAACTGTTCTTCCTCATACTTTTCAATTACAGCAATCGTTTTTCCCTCAACTTTTTTATAACCGCTTGTCTGTCCATGCGGTGCATGGCAGAGTACTTCAATCAAAATATTTTGTTGTAATCTGCTTGGTAAAAAAGTATATAATAAACACTTTTCATTGTGCCAGATTTTATCTGTTTTAAAGAAAAATGTCTGAATCGGCTCTGCATAAAAATCCTCTATAATATATGAAAGACACATTTGTGTATATCCGCTTCCCGCTAATTCCACAAATGCAAATTGATTATCTTGAAAATCAATATTTTCCTGCAAATAATCCTTGACAATCTCTCTTTTCTCTTTATGTTTTTCAATTAGAAATTTTATAAATTTATCACCTTCCAAAAATCTTTGTATTTCTGTTTTTGCAAGAGTATCAATTTTTTTGCACTTCTGATATTTGGGTGGTAAAAATGTATATAATTCCTGCTCTGTTATTTCAAAAATATCTGCAATTTGCGAAACAGTATCTACATGATTCCAATGTGACCATGCCAGCAATTCTCTAATATCTCTATTCTTTTCATTTAGTGAGGCCATTCTCCATGCTTTTCTTGAACCATAAATATATTTTGTAACAATAGAAAGTTTTCTCCGCTCTATTATGATATCTGCAATTTTTTGTAAGATATATCCATCTCTTGCTATAAAATATAATCGCTCAATATTTTTATTTTGTGCTTCTTCCAATATCCAATACACGTACGAAAAGAGAGTTGGCGCTCCTACCGTTATACCCAGTGCATGCTCATTTTCTGCATCATATAATATACGGGTGTTTTGCGAGCATCCTACTGTCAGCTGTACAAATGAATTCTTTAATTGATTTTCTAAAATATTCTTTTCTATTGGTTTTAAAGTCTTATATGTATTTAAAACAGCCTTTATTCCCAACTTCTGTGGTACAGCATAATCCCCTTTAGGATTATCACCATAATGCACCCAATCAGGGAACTCTGTTTTCTCACACTTCTTTACTACCCAAAATAAATTTCCACTAACTTTAGATTTTTTATATTCAGATGATACATATAAAGGAAGATTTTCAAATATCGGGTCAGCTTTCACTAACAATTTCCTGATTATAGACTTTCCTAAATACATATCTGAAATTAAAACGACCTTTTCCCCGCTTTTTAGTAATTCTTTCAGGTAGTTAATATTTTTCTGTATCCCCACAGAACATATCCATTCTGTTTCTTCTTCCAGTTCCATCAGGAGTCTTCTCTCGTCTGCTCCTAAACAGCCTGTTATTTCAAACGCATTATATATTTCATTAAGTGTTACATCCTCTATATCTTCTACCTGGTAGTTTCTTCTTGCTAAAACTTCTGCATTAATTCTAAGTTCCGCATAATTAGTTTTTATAAATAAAGAAATCTTTTCATATTTTTGTTCTGTCTGCAGTCTATTTTGCATAACATAAAATACCCCTTGCGGAGTAGCTGTCATACGTGTGATCAGCGTATCAAAAACATCAAAAGAATACATATTTCCCTCTCTCTCCTACATAACCGGTGATTCCCAAACAATTCTTTCCCTGGCAATTTGAAACTCCCCTAATAAAAAACTTCTTATTTCTTCTGCTATATTTTCTCTTTCAACGGCAATAATTATCTGGTTTCCCTCTTGCCAATCAACTTCTTCCGGTTTTGTAATTACATATCCATCATATATCCTTTCCTTTTTATCAACCCATTTTGCAATTTTACAATAATTTGTTCTCTTTATTTGTTGATAAAAGGCACGTCCTACTTTTCCGGCACCGTATATTATAATTTCACTGTCTTTGTCAATTTCTCCGAAAGGGAAAAGATATGATACCTCCGGTTTTTCTTTTTTGTAGTATCTCTCCATCCAATACTCAACAGGCGTATGCGAATCAATGTATAAATATTGATCATATGCATACCTGTTATAATAATCCTGCCTCTGCGAATCAATGATATCAAACCGCCTGAAAAGATTATTCTTCAATTCCTCATATAATTGTTCAAATGCCTTTGCATTGGTAAGACTTTCCAATGTATAAATGCAAGTAGACAGACTTATTCTGCGGAAACATGTTCTTACCTGATCATATAAATTTAATTCTATCAGCTTATTTTTAATGTCTGTAAATACATCAGCAAATTGCAAAGGGGACTCATCATTACTCCCTTGTAAACTCTTCTCATTTCCTGTTCTGTAGAGAACTAAATTTTCATGAACAATTCCTATTTTTTCAGCTAATACCACCGCCAAAACGACAAAATATGCATCATTAAATCTTTTACATACCTGAAATTTCAGTTGATGCTTTTCTACAAAGTCTTTGCGAAACAACTTGTTCCATGGTGCAGGATTTGTAAAACTTAAAAGATTATCCATTTTCACTGTATTATCAAAGCTGTTGCTCGTCATTTCCGGAAGCAGATCTTCTCTCAGCAAAGCTGAAAATGGCTCTGTATTCCTTATGTCCTGTCTAAACATTTCTCCTCCGAACACTACAATATCTGCCTGTTCTTCCTCTGCGCATTCATATGCCTTTTGCAACATATCAGCTTTGAAATAATCATCAGCGTCTAAAAACGCTAAATATTTTCCCTGAGCCACTGACATCCCTAAATTTCTGGCCACTCCCGCATATTGGTTTTCCTGTTTTAACACTTTTATGCGTTCATCCCTTTTTTGATACTGCAATAATATGTTCAACGATTGATCTGAAGAACCATCATCAACACAAATAATTTCAATATCTTTGAATTTCTGTTTTATCAGGCTGTCCATTGCCATATCTAGATACTCACCAGCATTATAAACCGGCATAACAACAGAAATTTTACACATTTTCTTTTTCCTCCACAAAGCTTCAGTTATTCTCTGCTTTTTCACAAGGCGTCTCATCATCCTCTATTGGAAGCTTTATCAGAGAACCGTAATACAGATTTATCTCTTCGTTGTCCCAATCTCCAATACCGCTTTGCGGTGTAAAAGTCATTTCTCCGAAGTAAACTTTTTCATCAACTGAATAAAGATCAACTCTTACAAAGATAAATCCTTCACTTAGTTTTTTTGCACATTCCACCATTTCTTCGTAATTATTGGGCTTTGGCGGGTTCGGTGATATATCGGGATAATTCACTCTGTAGTTTTGCTTTTCCCATTCTATGTTATAAATATTCCTCTGATGATCGCTGGTTCCACTTCCTTTATCTACCCATACATATAATGGCTTTCCATCAAAACAAAAAAATCGGTAATCATATACTTCTCCATTTAATTCTGAAATATATTCTTCTGCAATAATACAGGACCGTATATTTTTATATTGAAGTTCAAAACCTGCATTATATGCATAATTGCTCTTTAGCCAACCATTAAACTGCTTACACATCTTCTTATAATTGATTTTGGATTTATCCCTTACGATACAGTTCCATCCGCTTCCATGATTACATTTCAGTACAAATTGATCAGGAAGCTCTGAAAAATCTATTTGTGTAAAGTCATCCCAAACCCCACAGAGTGGTATCAAATATTGTTCTCCTATTTTTTCCCGTACATATTCTCTGACTTTATATTTATCTGCAAGATCAGTCTTTATAGCTGTTGAATCACACAATTTTAACCACTGTATTTTTTCATTAAAACTACGTGGATAATCAAGACGTAAAACTTTTCCTGTATTTCTCCAATACCATTCTTTTAATTCATAACCATACATGTTCAAATATAAGTCCTTGTTATTACAGCTGTTTCTCCCTTCATATAAAATGATATTTTCAAGACGCTGTATCATTTTAAACATCACTTTCTGACTATTTTGCAACGCAACAACTGTCTGCAAAATATCTGATTCATATGACGTTTCCATTCTACGAAGCTTGCTATAAAGCAGATTACCCATTCCACAAATATGTTCAAAACCGCGTCTTTTAAGTTCCAATGCTATAGAAGGCTGGCTTTTTTCCATAGCAGCAATCAAAATATCTGCTTTTTTTGTATATTCAAGTAAATCATCAATAACACAAACCGGTATACCTCTGATTTCATCAGGATTACCATGAACACGAGTTACTGCGATGCAAAATACCTTATCCAACAGATTTACACCCGATAAATAATTAAGCAATACTGTTGTCACTTTTCCTGCGTCATAAATAATAAAGGTATTTTTATCCACTATTTCATTTAATTCATCCAGTGTTTGTAAGTTCTTTAAACTGCTCATTATTTCTCCTCTGCCTTTATATCATCTCAGTCTCCAGCCATTTCATTCATTACAAAGTTGTTTCCGGTATTGTAATAATATGTCTAAAACCAAACTGTTTTGCCAATTTAGTCATTTCGGCATGGTATTTCATTGTTGTCGCTATAACAATAACTCCTTCCTCCCCATAACCTGTCAGGTCTTTAATCTCCCGAACAGCCAGGCCTTCCTGTTCAACCGGATTTTCTTCCAGCCGAGAAACAGCAAAACATAGAATGCTTTCTCTTTTCCCCCGTCTTTCCAACTTTTTCAACATTTGCCTTCCAACCAAACCTGCTCCGTAAATAATAATATATTTATAGGAGCTTATTTCATCCAACAATCTGTTAAGTAAAGCTATATTGTCCTCATAAAATTTAATAGGATCCTCTATTATGTCTGTCAATATGTCCCAGTCTTTCTTACTATATAAATCCGACTTTAACATCTTTAATTGCTGAAATTCCTGAAAATCCTGTGCAAACCTAACTAAAAAATCCTGTTTATGTTCATCATCAATTTTTTCCAGATTCCATTTATATGTTTCATAGCATTGAAATGCATAATAATATTTAAATATCTCAAACTTAGCTGAATCTTTGAGTAAAATATTTAAAATAAATCGAAATTCATCACATACACAATAAACCTTCTTTGCATTGTAAATAGAAGATGCCGGATTATCTCTTCGCAACATATAATATGCCTTATCAATAAACAACGCCCTTTGGGCATATATAAATGTCTGAAACCAAAAACCATTATCTTGATAAGATGCTCCGGGTGTTTCATTATAGACAATATTATTTCTTTCTATAAATTCCCGGCTATAAATACCGCTCCAGGTTACCATATTGAGAAATAAGCATTCCGGTTCTTTTTCAATATTAATAATTCTGCCATAATATGATTTATTATCGGTCAATTTTCGTTTTATAATTTTTAGAGTATTACCATTACCTGTAAAACGGTAAAAATCAGCCTTGACAAAATCTACATCATTTTCTTTTGCTGCTGTATAAAGTTCCTCATACATATTTGTTGGAACATAATCGTCTGTCTCTACGATTCCTATATACTCTCCTACAGCTGTTTGCATACCAAGATTCATTTGATAGCCATAGCTTTTCTTATCTGATTTGATCAGCTTTATCCGGTCATCCTGTTTTTCATATTCCTGCAGTATCTCTAAAGTTCCGTCCGTAGACCCTGCATCCACACAAATAATCTCTATTTCCTGAAGTGTCTGATTCATCACGCTTTCCATACATTCCCTGATATATGAAGCGACATTTAACGATGGTAGTATAATTGATACTTTAATATTGTGCTGAACTGTTTCCATACCCCATGCCCCTTTAGAATTTTACATACTACGATTCACATCAATCCAAATGCCTTCAACGTACTTTCATCTTTGATCAGTTCTTCATCCATCACAAATATTTTATCTTTTTGACATTTCTTAATCAGGTAATCATAAACTGACTTTCTTGTCTTTGCAAAGGATAGCGCTACCACTACGGCATCATAATCATATTTTTCTATCGTTTCAGGACTTTTTACCGCAAATCCCTGTTTGCAAAGTTCCTCATAATTCCTGTCAACTGCTGCCACTACATTACAAAATTTTGTTTCCTCTAAAAAACAGTACAGTCTCTTTCCATAATCCCCCATACCATACAGAATAATATTGCTTCCTTTTTTTACACCTGGAAACGGAAATAAAAAATCTGCCTTTTCCATATCCTCATATAGTGCATCCGCTCTTGAAACCATAAGAAAAAGCACGTATTCCAGCCATTGTTTTCTCAGATCATATATGTGAGAATATTTTTCAAATGCAGCATTTACCGTATGATAGAGCCGTCTGAAACCTTCCTTTATGTAGTAATCTTTTTTTATCCTTCTGACCATTGATGCAGGTGTCTGCCTGTAATGATACAAACATTCATCTAATATATAAATACTATCTGCATTCAAAAGACATGGATAAACACAGGCTGCATCATTTCCCATGGGCAGCCTGTCATCTACATCCATAATATATGGCATCAGCGATTCCTTCTTAAAAAGCTTATCCCAAAAGCTTGGGAAAAGCCCCCACTCAAAAAAATCCTTATTTACAATCATATTAGGGAAAACATCACTAATCAGCCTCTCACTTCCATATCTTCCTGCCGGAATCCCCTGACATACCTGCCGTACTGTCTTACCTGAATCTTCATATCGTCCGCACATCGAAATATCTACCTGCTGCGTAATCAATGCTTCATGCAGCTTTTCAAGCATATCAGGCTCCAGCCAGTCATCGGAGTCTATCATAGATATATATTGCCCACGAGAAGCTTCATATCCCGCTTTCCTGGCTCTTACAGCACCTTCGTTTTCTTTATGTATGACAGTGACCCTGTCATCACGCTGCGCATATGTATCACAGATATCCGGGCATCTGTCATCTGAACCGTCATCAACCAATATAATCTCTAAATTTCGGTGGGTTTGGCTGCAGACACTGTCTAAACACTGTTCCAAATAGGCTTCCGTATTATATATGGTAACAATTACACTGATCAATTCCTGCATTACGACCTTATTTCCTTCTTGCCCATACTGTCTTCTCCAAACATTTCCACATTCTGTATCATAATCGGTTTTCCTGTTTTATGGTAAAGCTGTACCAACGAGCTTCTGTCCCCATAATAAGCGTCACTAACAGCTATTGCACGATTCATATCAGCCGTATCATCATAGATACCCCAGCCTTCCTTTTTGTACTGTTCTTCTATTCGGCTGTATTCTTCCCTCAGTTCTGAACGCATGGACCCAATTGTTGCATGCATAAGCGGGTGCGGTCTCCAAAGCAATGCCACTTCATCCTGATTTTCCTTAAAAATCTGAAATACACTTTTCATTTTTTCAAGCAATTTGTCTTCATAATAAAGCAGTGCAGCTACGGTTGTGTTATAAAGAATGATTCTCTTAGTTGTTCCATCGGGTTTCTGGACAATTTCAAGCCACTCTTCCGGCATTTCAGTCTTTTCTTTCCCAGTTGCTAAAACCTTATCTACTTTAGGGGAACCCAGTCCAAGGATTTTCTTTTCCCAATGGCTCTTGGGGATATCCTTCTCTCCCAATAATTTCACCATGGAATTAATGTAGATCTGCCGCATTGCTTCTGACTGTACAATAACATAATCCGCATACAGTACTGCCGGCTCAGTGCAAAAATCCTCTATGTCTCTAACAGCCTCATCATCATCCGGATCAACCTCATTTAATACAAAATAAGGTATATATACTAATTTATCTGTGAATTGTTTCAAATTCTTTGAATAAAAAAAAGGATGTACACTTGTCACATGATTGTACTCATCATAAGGATTATGAATAAATATTGCATCCGGATGACGCTCTTTAAAATTATAATCATTGTAATGAGTTATAGGTACATAATTCGGATATTCCTCTGCTTCATAGTGTACCTTTTTAAAGCTTTCATCCTCATTTTTATCGTAATAAGGAATAGGAATCACATAGGCATCACAGTTTTCATCTTCCTCTGCCGCCATCCAAACGCTTTCCAGACTATCCCACATGCTGGCCTTGTAGGGTAAAAATACTACCTCGCTTCTTTCTGCAATATCCCGGATCTGCCTCCGGATAATATCTAAACTTTTGCTTATTTCTTTACTCAATCGACTTCTTTTACTCATTTGCGCCTGACTGGTCTCCCATATCAATTCGCACAGCATCTCTAAAGAGTGCACAACATCTGTTCCTTCGCCCTGACTTTCCTCTATAGTCTCACCCACTTCAATAGCTGCCGCTTGCATCTCCTGCAGCAAAACACCCATTTTATCAATGCTGTTTTTTTTGATTAATTTTTGCAATAACTGATTCGCATGAAACAAAGATTCCACAATTTCCAATATATGATTTTTGATATATTTACGCATAATTTATTCACAGATCCTCATCATTATTATTCTTACCACAGTTAAATTAAAAATGTATATCCGACACAATATATTCTATATTTGCCATTCTAATTACTATCAACTAATTATACGTTATATAGCCTTTATTGTCAAATTTTCTACTTTAATTTTTTGACGTTATTAAGTGAAATATGAGGCATAATTTCGGCAATATCGAGGATTAAAAAAAAATTTTAAAATCATTTTTTTCTCTTGTATTTTTATTTTTTCCGTGATAATATATATATAAATATAAAGGTCGATTATTATGTCCTAAGCGCCAAAAGGTTTTGGCTGACTGCAAAACATCTTGCAGGATATTCACGGAAGAAAGGAGGGGCAGTAATGGCTTATAACAATGCGATTAACAACGCAGTCTATAATTACTATCTTACTACTTATGCGCCTAAGAGCACCAGTCGTTACGATGCGCACAAAAAAGGCGAACTGCGCAACATTTATAATTCCATAGTCAAATTAAATAAAGAATCCCCTTTGTATCTTCTTGACACCAGTAAGGCATCTCAGAGTTTTGCGATTGGACTTAAGGAAAATGCCAGACAACTCCGTAATACCATAGCTTCTTTGGGCGGACTTGATGAAAGCGAGATGCTGAATCGGCGTGCCGCTTATTCCAGCAACAGCGATTTGGTGGAAGCCACTTTTATCGGAGATATTCCGGATGGCGAAGAAATTCCTTCCTATAATATAGAAGTGAACTCTCTTGCATCCGGTCAGACGAATATTGGTACTTTCCTTCCTGCCTCACAAACTGTCACTTTACCGGAAGATACTTATTCCTTTGATGTTACGATTAACGACTTAAGCTATGAATTCCAATATACGATACATGAAGGTGAAACTAACAAGGATATCCAGCAGCGTCTTGCAAGACTTATTTCCAATGCAGATATTGGATTAAAAGCTGATGTTGCAGAAGATAACAGCGGCAATTCCGCTCTCCGTTTAGCTTCTACGGCTACCGGACTTAAGAATAATCAGTCGGTTATCTTTCAGGTATCAGATACCAGTACCAGCAGACAGCGGGGAAGCGTAGATTACTTTGGCATTGATTCCATTGCCGTAACTCCTTCTAATGCTGAGTTTACAGTAAATGGCGAAAGGAAAACATCTTCTTCCAATCATTTTACCGTTGAAAAAATGTTTGAGCTGCAACTGAACAGGACCAGTTCTTCTCCTGAAGATACCGCAGAGATTGGTGTTAAGGCAGATGTTGATTCCCTTACAGAAAATATTGGTCATTTGGTAACAGGTTACAATTCCTTTATCAATTCTACTGTCGGTTACCGGGACGCATATCCTAAGAGCAACCGCCTTGTGAACGAGATGAACAGGATTTCCCAGCTTTACTACAATGAATTCACCAAAATGGGAGTTTCCCATGGCAGCGATGGTCTTTTAACCTTAGACAAAGACGTTCTCCGTAAAGCAGCTCTTTCCGATGGCGGCAAAGAAAGCATTGCTACAATTAAGGATTTTACTAATTCCGTACTACGTAAAACCAATCAGGTAACTTTGAATCCCATGCAATACGTGGAAAGAAAAATTGTTGCCTACAAGAATCCGGGACGCAATTTTGCAACACCTTATGTTACCAGTGCTTACAGTGGTATGATGTTCAGCAGTTATTGCTGATGCCAATCATCTTACAGACTAATAAAGCTTCATGCTTAGAGGCAAACCTCTTTGCATGAAGCTTATTTATTTTATCTTTTCTATTTATCTGATTGCAGTTCTGTTTCCACAGCCTGAAGGGCCGCCTCAATCACCCGGTCCATGTCATAATATTTATATGCACCAAGGCGTCCCCCAAAGATAACATTCTTTTCCTTTCCGGCAAGTTCCTTATATTTGTCAAACAGACCATTATTTCTTTCATCATTAATGGGATAATATGGTTCAGAGCCGGTCTCTTCCAAAGAACTGCTGCCATTCTTCGGTTTCCATTCTGCCGGATACTCTCTGGTAATAACCGTTCCTTCTCCTTTACCAAATTCAAAATGCTTATGTTCAATTATTCTGGTAAAAGGCACTTCCCTTTCGGTATAATTGACTACCGCATTTCCCTGGAAGTTGTCACAATCCGGTCTGTCTTCTGTCTCAAACCGAAGAGAGCGATATTCCAGATTGCCAAACTTATATTCAAAATATTCGTCAATCATACCTGTGTATAGCACTTTGTCCCACGTAATACAGGGCTGATTGCTCTTCTTTAACTCTTCCTGACGCCTGACAAAATCCCTATACTCCATATTCAGGGTAATTTCTGTTCCTTCAAGGAGCTTTTCAATTATTCGGGTGTAGCCGCCTATGGGAATCCCCTGATATCTGTCATTAAAATAATTATTGTCATAAGTAAACCTAAGAGGCAGTCTCTTGATAATAAATGATGGCAGTTCTCTGCATTCTCTTCCCCACTGTTTCTCCGTATACCCTTTGATCAGCTTTTCATACACGTCTCTTCCCACCAGGGATAAGGCCTGCTCTTCCAGATTCTTCGGCTCCGTAATAGAAAGCTGTCCTATCTGTTCCTGAATCTTAGCCTTTGCCTCCTCAGGTGTTCTAATTCCCCAAAGTTTGGAAAAAGTATTCATATTGAAGGGAAGATTATAGATCTCATCCTTATAAACTGCTACGGGAGAATTTACATAATGATTAAACTCTGCAAATTCATTAACGTAATCCCACACTCTCCGATTAGAGGTATGAAAGATATGCGCTCCATATTCATGTACCTGGATTCCCCTGACATCTCTGGTATATATGTTGCCTGCGATATGATTCCTTTTATCGATCATATAGCAGTTTTTCCCATGTTTTTTCATTTCATGAGAAAAAACCGAACCATACAGTCCGGTTCCTACAATCAGGTAGTCATAATGTTTTCTCATATGCGGTTCCTATTCTCTATATTTGTCAAGCAGCGTATAATCTTCCATCATTTCAAGAATCTTCTTACGCCCCTTCTTATTTAATCGAACATAATACTGCATTACCCTGTTTTCAAGAATCTTTTCCCCAAGAGCTTCTCCATTTTCAAGAGATGAAAAATCAACGGGATTAAGACTTAATCTATCACACATACGGATGACGGTGCCATAAGCCATACCCTCTATTCCTCTGTCAAGCGCTGTAACAAGAGTACTATAGGGAATTCCCATTTCGATAGCGAATTGTCTGACACTCTTATACTGTTTTAAAATTTCTGCTTTTAAAATTTCTGCTTTAGTCATACCCAGACCTCCCAATACCTGTTTAATATAGCACAACAGTATGCCTCTTATATCGGAAGTATAGCATATTTTGGGAACTTCGTCACTGCAAAAAAGCACATTTCCTGTCAAACGGGACTAAAGTACCACAGCTATTTCAGCTGAATATACTTCTCTTTAATTCTTCATATATCTCTTTTCCTATCGTTCCTTCCAGGTTTTGAAATGCTTTATGCACATCCTGCATCCTGCTTTCGAACAGCGGATCCTCCCCGCGTAAAACCATTTGTACAAACCCCGGCAATTGAGGTGCTTCTCCTGAGCTTTCCACATAATAATTATTTAAATAGTTAACAGGTGAATTTTTACAATTTTCTTCATTCAATCTATACTGATATATATAAATCGGCTTTCCTGAAATCATGTATTCCGATATCATAGAACTGTATGTTGTAATAAGTGCATCTGATAATTGAAATGAGATATCATACTCTCCATTTTGATCCAGTACTGCATTATCAGATTCTTCAATTTCTCGCTCCAGCTGTTTTACAAACTCTAACGTTTCATATAACCCTCTGCTCGCCAATGTCTCTTTAAGAAGAGGGTGTGGACGCCAGATCAATGCACGATCTTCTTTATTTAAAAGCAACTTCCATATTTGTTCATGATTCCATTTGGTATAATCATTCTTCCCCGGATTCTGCACTGAAAAAAGATATCCTCTGATAAAATATGACCAATGTGTATTTAGCAGAAATACTTTACGCCCCTGCAGCTTTTCTTCCCATCCTTCCGGATAAAAACGCGGTTTCTTATGTCCTTCTACAACTGCATCCACCTTAGGCGAACCAATTGCCATTAATCTGTTTTGGCTAATGCCATAATCCATATAAATCTGCTTTACCTTTTCAGACTGCACTAAAATTTTGTCTGCCACCATTGCTGCACTGACACGGCACATAAATGCTCCCTGTTCAGGATCATGGTATCCCATCAAGCCGTAGGGACTATATATCAGCTGTTTTGTATACTTCTTTAAATTATAGGAATAATATTGTTCCGGCACCCTTGTTACATTATTCGTATCATCGTATGGATTATGTATAAAAATCATATCCGGCTGTTCCTGTGCTACGTCATATTGGCTATAATGCACAATGGGAACATATTGAGGAAACAGATCCGCCTCATACTGCATTTTAACTTCATCACAATTAGGATCCATTGCAAAATACGGTATTACAACTACCTTTACTTCACATTCTTCATCTTCCTCAGCTGCCCTCCAGATACTCTCCAGGCTGGTCCACATAGACGCTTTATAAGGAAAAAAGACCACTTTTAGTATTGCCTTAATATTATTCTTTACATTCCTGCATATATTGGCTATCCGGCTATCCAGTTCCTCTTTCCAGCTCAAACTGTTTTCTTTGCCGGAAACTGCCATCTCATTGCTGATAACAAACAACCGCTCACAATACTCCTCCAGCTGTTTTATGATTGGTTCCTGACCGGTCTCAAATTGCTCGATGGTATTTCCAATCAACATTGCACTTTCCTGGCAGTCTGCAAGAATATTCTGTACTTTTTCATTCTGCTGTTTTTGCAGATAAAGCCGCATTTCCTTATGCCCTTCCTGTAAGGTTGAAAGTAATTCAAGTATCTGCTTTTTAACCGCTTTTCTCATAGTTTCTCCTTATTATATTAAAAGCTGGACTTTCTACTTTTTGTCTATCCATATTTTACTTTGCTTTTGATGGAATCGCATACAAAAACAACCTTGAAGGCATGGAACTTTGAAATCTCAAGTACAACCTATATCCAGGTTCTATTTTCTTTAAATAAAATGGAATCTGATATACTTCCTCCTTCATTGTTCCTAAATGAATAATCATTTTCGGATAGTTAGCCGCAATTATTTTTCGTGCTCCTTTTAAAATTTCCAATACGGAAACTGATATTCCTATATATATCGTTGAAATATTTTTTTCATCTGAGCATATATTATCAACCTTATCTACCTCTATATATGTGTTCGAATTATCATCTAATCTGCAACACATATCCTCGCTGTCATTAAAACCTAATTTAGTTTTTTATCATAACAACCGATCTTTACCAGACGCTTTTTCTTCTCCTCAACGAATTGTAGATTTTGACATAATTTATCAAAATTGTTATCTTCCGGCTCTAACCCAATAACTTTATTAATTGAATCCACCGATGCAATTTTTAGAAACCGGCCTATACTTCCTCCCTGGTAAGCTCCTATATCAAGAAATGTTTCATCGGATTCCGGTTTATAAACATCATTATAAAATTCATCAATATCCTTGGGAGAAACATCTACTACATATTTTTCATTTTCAGTAATTCTGGAATTAAGAAATGCACACAATATTTCTTTTGATTTATCATCTTCCAAGGCTTCATACAGCATTTCCAGCTTATTTTCATGATCATCCACAAATTTTTTATCAAAAGCTTTATGATGCTCAAAGGGCCTGGCTATACAATAAACATTCTTAAAAAATCCCTCTTTGATCAGTATTTCTTTTTTCCTATAACCTGCTGCATATCCGATTACTAAATTATACTTTTTTCTGTTTTCTTCTTTCGAGGAAAATTCTTCAAGCTTTTGTACCGGAATTCCCATAAAAGTTTCCTTTATGTCATACCCATCATCTACTAAAGCTATCTCAAACTTTATTCCTCTGTCAGTAAGCTGCTTATTGACAGCCTCCGCTAAATTTCCTATTCCGTACAGTGCATATTTTTCACTTTTACTTTCCTCAACAAATTTATAGGGGTCTATTCCGGGTTCATCTACAATCTTTTTACTAAATTCGTGTACCATGTGAATTCTCCAATTATTTTTATTTTAATGATGCAATACTCTGCATATTTTCCATTAAAGCACATGATATGCATATAAGCACATTCTGGTTGGCATTGGAAAATCAAAACGAAGCGCTAACTTGTAATCCAATCCCAAATCGGTTATCCATTTTACTGTATCATATAGTAAACATTTATTATCTGCCGAAACATTAACAATCAGACGTGGTCTGTTTCTTTTAATAACGCTTTCTCCGCCTTTCAATATATCCAAAAACATAAATGGTACAAAAATTTTTATTAAACTGACACTTTTTTCTCCAAAAAGAGTATCAATTGTCATAACTTTCACGCTTCTCTTAGTCGCTTCTTTTTTAAGAAATGCTGACTGCGAATTCTCTTCTCCTAAATATAATTCCCCAACTTTTTCTCCAAGGCCACATTGGATTAATGAAATATTTTCTTTTTTATGAAATCTGCTCTCTAGTTTTTCAAATGAATTAGGATCGGGTTCTACAGCATAAATATATTCATAATTTCCTTTAGTTTTTTTCAAAAATGAATCAATAGTATCGCCCTCCCATGCTCCGATGTCCACAAACCTTTCTTTAGTAGAGATATTTAATTCTTCTAATCCATATATTCCTGATACACATACATCTGAAGCTAATAAATGGCTTATATCATTAGTGGTCCAAACTGCAATATACTTTTCAAGAACATAACGGGATTTATCATCCGCAAGACACTTTTTGATATATTCCACCTTCTCCTGATTATATTTCACATACTCTAAATCGGGGCCTTTATATTGCGGATACGGATTAGGGATAATATAAACCTGATTAATAAAAGGATACAATTTTATTTCATCTGCTTTTTCGTAATGCCCATGCCCCATTACAACATTGATCTTTTTATATTTTTCTTCTATGTCTTGCAAAGAAAAAATTTCTTTTGGGTTGTCCACGATATGTGCTCGATCAATCTTTGTATTTATAAACTTTCCAACAAATGAAATTCCTCTTTCTGTTAATCTTTTCTCGACTTCCAAACTCATTGATCCGGCTCCCCAAATAAAAATGGGGTAGGATGAATGTTTTAATTCCTCAAATACATTTTCTAAATAATCAGATTTCATAATGCTATTTCCTCAATATTACACTAGCTATTTTTCGCATTAAGGGCTGTAATATACTCCTCATATTTTCGAGAAACACAATATTCCTTAATATTTATCTTTGTTTCTATATCTTTGCCTTCAAAACACCTTAAGTGATTCATTATACAGTCATACCCTGACATAACAGAAAATTCTACTCCCCCTGAAAATCTAGGATTACACTCAAGAAAATATCGTTTTCCATCTTCAGATTCTATAAATTCAAAATTAGCACATCCATTAATATTTAATATCTCCGCTACTTTCATGCAAAGTCTTTCCAGTTCTTCATCTTTAAATATTTGCACACATAAGCCTGCGCCATTCAAAGTCCTCAGTAATTCCTTTCTGGCAATCGCAACACAATTATTAGTTGCTTCATTTCTAACAACATCTACTGTAATGATATTCCCTGCAATATATGGTTGAATCAGATATTTATCAGCATCAATTCTACCATAAAACTCAAAAAAAATTTCTTTATTTTCAAAAATTTTTAATCCCTGACTGCTTCTTCCATCAATTGGCTTACAAACAACAGGAAAAGAGAGCTTCCTGTCTTTTATCTCCCGATTACTGTAACTGGTAATAGTCTTACATACACCGGCCTGCGTTAAAGCTGCTTCTGTCTCCCGTTTGTTCCTGCATACACATATGGCCTCATAAGCAGATATACAAACTGTAACTGAAATCTCCTCAAATATATTTCTGTACTTATTAAGAATATCAATCTCCACATCAATCAATGGGAAAATATAATTAATTTTATTTTTTTTGCAAATATATAAAAGGCTCTCAATATAATTCTTCGACTCCCTCACTGCCGGAATTTTATAAAACTCGTCCACATTTTGAGCATCAACCACCCACTCTTTTGGATAAATATCAGTTCCAACAACAAAATATCCGTTTTCATGTAGTTTTTTTATAATAATATCTGCTGAAAATGACCCTATTGAAGTCACTAAAATTTTTTTCATGCCTATTATTTCCCTTTAGCATCATAGACTATAATTCTTTCTTCCTAAACACATTCATCCCATTTTAGGAGAATCATCTGTAACTTCGCAATTTAAAATAATATCACATATCCTATCTACATCCTCTAATGCAAGCTCCGCATACATTGGTAATGTCAAAACATGCTTACTGATATCCAATGCCACTGGCGTAAGATTGACATCATATTTTCCTTGATAACAGTCATACGCATTAGTCAGTGGATAGAAATATTTTCTGGCGCCAATTCCATTTTCGGCAAGTTTATCAAATACCTCGTTGCGATTAGCAACAAAAACCTTCTCATCAAAAATTACTGGAAAATACGCATAATTCTGCTTTACACCCTTCTGTACAGGATTCAGCCGAATTCCATCAATTCCTTCCAGATGACTTCGATAACGCTCTGCAACTCTTTTTCTCTTCTCGATTTCTCCCTCCACATGACGAAGATTACACAAGCCCATAGCTGCACAAAACTCATTCATCTTTGCATTCGCACCAACTCCATCTACGATCTCCGGTCCCCGTATACCAAAATTCTTTAAGCGATACAAATTCAATCCAAACTCTTCATCCCAGAAGCAAACTGCCCCTCCCTCAATCGTATTAAACACTTTTGTCGCATGAAAGCTGAAGCAAGATGCATCTCCAAAGGAACCTATTCCTCTGCCTTCATACGTTTCCCCAAAAGCATGTGCCGCATCATATATCACTTTCAAACCATATTTGTGGGCAATTCTTTCAATTTCATTCACATCACATACATTTCCGTACACATGAACTGGTACTATTGCACATGTTTTATCCGTAATCAGCGATTCAATTTTACTGACATCCATCGTGAAATTATCAGGATTAATATCGCAGAATACCGGTGTAAGACCATTACGCACAATAGCATGTGTTGTTGATGCAAAGGTAAAAGGCGTTGTGATGACTTCACCATGAAGATTCATCGCCTGCATAGTAAGTTCCAGCGCCATATGACCATTCGTTAAAAGCTCAACGTTAGATACCCCAAGATATTCTATTAACTCATCCTGCAGCCTCTTATGCTTCACTCCCATATTAGTCAGCCAATGGGACTCCCAAAGATCCTTTATCTCTTCTATGTATTCCTCCATAGACGGCATGGATGAACGCGTCACTGTGACTCTCTTCATCTGGTCACTCCTTCCGCTTTAAACATATTGCTTTCTTCTTACAATATAAGTAATTTTCTACTGTTTTACCAGCCAAGTCGCGACATTCCATCTCTTCTAAAGTTCTCTAACATAAGAGCCCATGTAAGATCTTCCTGAGACAGTACATTTTCAAATCCATATGTATGCATAGTATGAATCAATTCTTCATTTACTTTTTTATTCAAAATACTAATAATAACTGCATCATCCTTAGAATCTAATGTTTCCCACATTGGGAAACCAACCTTATATCCCCCCAGTTCATTCATTTTTTCACATATATCAGGATTTTCCTCTTTAGCTTTTATATCCCAAAACACATCAGGCTCTCTCAATCCCAACCTTTTTATCTGTTGCAGCATAGTTTTTACATTGCCGCCTGCTCCATAGCAGATCAACCTATGACAGGAAAATATATTTTCAAATTTCTCCATAATAAAGACAATCTCCGGCAACTGCAATAATCTTTTATATATTTCTTCCAGATTAGCCTGTCCAAATGCTTTTCTATAAATTGAAAATCTTATTTTATATTTTATGGCGCTTCGAATCAGTTCTATGGCTGAATTAACAATATTTTCTTCTGGAACTACTGCATTCATATAATCCGTTTTTCTATCCAGATCTGCCGATATATCAATTCTGGCTACATCTAATTCTTTACAAGTTTCAATGAATCCTAATACATCTGCTTCATTACAATTCTCCTCCAATAAAACATATTTCAAAATCATTTGTGAACTCTGCTCACGATATTTTTGAAGATTTGCAATTACCTTATTGTACATATTCACTTGTATGATGTTTACAGAAGCAAAACACCATAACTTCCTTTCTTTTTATTATC
>CAZTKJ010000035.1:0-29026 GCA_964614185.1 uncultured Lachnospiraceae bacterium | reverse complement strand
CTTTCATTACTATTTGTGCCGCCAACCAAAGGCGGCGGAATGGAGATTTTTATGAGTGACCAAAATAACGATGGCAAAATAATTGTTTTTAATCCGTCAGGGTTTATCCTTAAGCTGATTTTCTCCATAGGAATGACAGTCATGGTGGTTTCCTACAACAAAAACAGCGTACCGGCAAACAGTGACCTTTTTACTTTGATTTTGTTGGGGATATGTACTTTTGTTATGTTCTGGTTTATTGCGTCCATGTTTGGCTTCTGCCTGCGTGCCACGGGAAATTATATAATCGCAGTCATACTCATGGTTATTCTTGTTGTCGTGCTTAGTGCAGGATTGACGTGGGTTAGCAGTAAAGGGAAGCTGGCAGGAACTATTGCAGGCATTGTTTTTATACTTTTCCTGATATGGCTGCCTGTTAATGATGTCAGAAAGGCGATACTTTATTTTAAGAATACGGTTTAGGACTGAACTGTTACAAAAAATGTAAAACAGGGATTGACAAATCTTTTTTCAGGGTGCATAATGCAGAATGTAAAGGGCAAGGGCGTCTTTGAGTGATATACTCAGAGGTGTCCTTTCTTTTAGTTTCGCAGATGAATAAAGGCAAAGGTGTCTTTTGTTGTGTATACATAAAAGACGTCTTTGCCTTTATTTTTACATAAGGGCAGCTCGCGAAGCGTGCTGACCGCTATTTATGAAAAGGAGTGAAGTAATTATGAAAAAAGTATCGGAATATTTTGGAAGTATGGTATTTGATGACAGAGTTATGAAAGCAAATCTCTCATCAAAAGTTTACCAGTCTTTGAAAAGAACCATTGATGAAGGAGAGCGGCTTGATATCAGTGTGGCAAATGCAGTTGCTGCTGCAATGAAAGATTGGGCAGTTGCTAACGGCGCTACTCATTATACCCATTGGTTTCAACCTCTGACCGGTGTTACGGCAGAAAAGCATGACAGTTTCATTTCCCCTTCTCCTGATGGCGGTGTCATTATGGAGTTTTCAGGAAAAGAACTGATCAAGGGAGAACCGGATGCTTCTTCTTTTCCGTCAGGCGGACTTAGGGCTACCTTTGAAGCAAGGGGATATACGGCATGGGATCCTACTTCCTATGCATTTATTAAAGGAAAGACACTTTGCATTCCCACAGCTTTCTGTTCTTACGGCGGAGAAGCTCTGGATAAGAAAACACCTTTGCTGCGCTCCATGGAAGCGCTTAATAAGCAGTCATTGCGTATCTTAAGGCTTTTTGGAAATGATACGGTGAAATGTGTCCGCACTTGTGTAGGACCGGAACAGGAATATTTCCTTATTACAAAGGAGATGTATGATCAGCGTCCTGACCTGCGTTTTACAGGCAGAACTCTGTTTGGGGCTAAGTCGCCCAAAGGACAGGAGATGGATGACCATTATTTTGGCGTCATCAAACCAAGAGTTGCAGCTTATATGGAAGAACTGAATGATGAACTTTGGAAACTGGGTATCCTTGCTAAGACAGAACACAATGAAGTAGCGCCTGCACAGCATGAACTGGCTCCTGTTTATACAACTACAAATATTGCAACGGATCATAACCAGCTGACTATGGAAATCATGCAAAAAGTAGCAGCTAAACATGGACTTGTCTGCTTGCTGCATGAAAAACCTTTTGCAGGAGTTAACGGCAGCGGCAAGCATAACAACTGGTCCATTGCTACCGATACCGGCGTCAATCTTCTTTCTCCCGGTGAAACTCCCTATGAAAATGCACAGTTCCTTCTTTTCCTGTGTGCAGTAATCAAGGCAGTAGATGACTATCAGGATCTGCTTAGGCTTTCCGTAGCTACTGCAGGAAATGATCATCGATTGGGTGCCAATGAGGCGCCGCCGGCTGTTGTATCCATTTTCTTAGGAGATGAACTGAATGCTGTACTGGAAGCTATTGAATCCGGAAAAGATTACAGTGGTGTAGAAAAAACTCAGATGAAGCTGGGCGTAGATGTGCTGCCAAGATTTAATCGTGATACTACTGACCGCAACCGTACTTCACCTTTTGCCTTTACCGGTAATAAGTTTGAATTCCGTATGTTGGGTTCTTCCAACAGTATTGCCTGTGCAAATATGATGCTGAACAGCGCAGTTGCCGAGAGCCTTAAGATTTATGCAGACAGACTGGAGGGAGTGGAAGACTTTGAAACAGCTTTGCATGAAATGATCCGCAAAACTATTAGAGATCACAAACGGATTATTTTCAACGGCAACGGTTATGATGATACATGGATCAAGGAAGCTACAGAAAACCGCGGTCTGCTTAACTACCGCACTACGCCGGATTGTATGCCTCATTTACTGGATAAGAAAAATGTGGATATGCTCACTTCCCATGGCGTATTTTCTGAGACAGAATTGAAATCCAGATGCGATATCATGCTGGAGAATTACTGTAAGACTGTTTTAATAGAAGCTAATACTATGGTAGATATGGCAAGAACGCAGATTGCTCCCGCAGTAGCAGAGTATACCTGTAAGGTTGCACAGGGCGCTGCAGCTAAAAAATCATTGGATGCAGGCATGATCTGCAGCTATGAAAGTGAACTGGTAAAGAAACTTTCTGCCCTGACAGACAGAATTGCAGTGAAAATAGAGGAACTGGAAACTAGCCTGACAGCTCTTCATACCATCGAAGAAATTATTCCTCAGTCAGAGGCGATCAGGGACAGCATTCTTCCTAAAATGGGAGAACTGCGGGTAGCATGTGATGAAGCAGAAACACTGACAGCTAAAAACTACTGGCCATTCCCTACATATGGCGATCTTTTATTTGGAGTAAGATAATTTGGATGACAGAAGAATTTTAGGAAAACAGGAGGATGATCCAAATGGAAATAAATGATATAACAGGACTGATAGAAGAGGCAGTCACAATGGAAGTATTTGGAGTTTGGTTTTTAATTGGGGCTGCCTTAGTATTTTTCATGCAGGCAGGATTTGCTATGGTGGAGACAGGATTTACCAGAGCTAAAAATGCAGGCAATATTATTATGAAAAATTTAATGGATTTTTGTATCGGCACAGTAGTGTTTATTGCGCTGGGCTTTAGCCTGATGATGGCAGAGGATTATATCTTTGGATTTATCGGTATTCCCAATATGAAGATTTTTACTGATTTTGGCGGCTTTATACAGGGGAACGCTTCCAGCTTTGTGTTCAATCTGGTATTTTGCGCTACGGCAGCAACAATTGTTTCCGGAGCCATGGCAGAAAGAACGAAATTTATCTCCTACTGTATTTATTCCGGTGTGATTTCACTTTTTGTCTATCCTGTTGAAGCAGGATGGGTATGGAATTCACAGGGATGGCTGGTACAGATGGGATTTCATGATTTTGCAGGTTCTGCAGCCATTCATTCAGTGGGAGGAATTACGGCATTGATCGGTGCTGTTATGGTGGGTCCCCGTCTTGGCAAGTATGCAAAAGACAAATCGGGAAAGGTAAAGAAAGTGAACGCTATTCCCGGTCACTCCATTACATTGGGCGCTTTGGGATGCTTTATTCTTTGGTTTGGATGGTATGGCTTTAATGGAGCAGCAGCCTGGAGCGGTACTTCTCTGGCATCTATTTTCCTGACCACCACTATTGCTCCGGCAATAGCTACCTGTACCACCATGATATATACATGGATCAAAAATGGAAAACCGGACGTTTCCATGTGTCTGAATGCTTCTTTGGCAGGGCTTGTGGGTATTACGGCAGGCTGTGATGCTTTGGATGCTCTTGGCTCTATTGTAGTGGGAATTGTCTCAGGTATTCTTGTAGTAATTGTAGTTGAATTTTTGGATCTGAAGCTGCACATTGATGATCCTGTAGGTGCAGTAGGGGTTCATATGGCTAATGGTATCTGGGGAACTTTAGCAGTGGGACTTTTGGCCAATCCGGCAGCTCCTGCCGGACTGGAAGGTCTGTTTTACACGGGAAATGTAAGACTTTTGGGCGTACAGCTTTTGGGTATTGTGGCCATACTTGCCTGGACAGCTGTGTTAATGACACTTGTATTTACCATCATTAAAAAGACAATCGGACTTCGCGTTTCGGAAGAAGAAGAGATAAAAGGTCTTGACAGTACGGAACATGGTCTTCCCAGCGCATATGCGGATTTTGTACCGGCAGTTGAAAATCTCGATTACGGATTTGCAGATGTAGTGGCAGTTACGGGAGAGGTACCGGCAGCAGAGGCAATACCGGTTAAGAAAGTTCCGGCTTTTGAAGAAGGTACGCCTAAATTTACAAAAGTAGAGATTGTTTGTAAAGAGTCTCGACTGGAAGCTCTTAAGACGGCCATGATGAGTATTGGAATTACAGGTATGACAGTTTCCCATGTACTGGGCTGCGGTGTTCAGAAAGGGAAACCGGAATATTATCGTGGTGTTCCCATTGAAGCTAATCTGCTTCCAAAGATACAGGTAGATATAGTAGTCAGCAAGGTTCCTGTAAAGAGTGTAATCGAAACAGCGAAGAAAGTTCTTTATACAGGACATATCGGTGATGGCAAGATTTTTGTTTATGATGTGGAAAATGTAGTTAAGATCCGTACCGGAGAGGAAGGCTATGATGCTCTGCAGGATGTAGAATGATTCGGAAGAAATGAGGAAGTTTATGACGAAATACATATTTATTACAGGTGGCGTTGTTTCGGGACTGGGCAAAGGAATTACAGCTGCGTCCCTGGGCAGGCTGCTTAAAGCAAGAGGACTGAAAGTGGCAGCCCAAAAGCTGGACCCCTATATCAATGTAGATCCCGGCACCATGAGTCCCTATCAGCATGGAGAGGTGTATGTGACAGAGGATGGAACGGAAACAGATCTTGATCTTGGGCATTATGAGCGTTTTATTGATGAGGATCTTAACAAGTATTCCAATCTTACTACGGGAAAGGTGTATTGGAATGTGTTGAATAAAGAGCGCAGAGGAGAGTATCTTGGTTCAACGGTCCAGGTCATTCCTCACATCACAAACGAAATCAAGGAATTTGTTTATAATGTGGGAAAGAATACAGATGCAGATGTAGTTATTACCGAAATCGGCGGCACCATCGGCGATATTGAATCCCAGCCTTTTATTGAGGCAGTAAGGCAGATTTCCCTTGAAGTAGGAAAGGAAAACAGTTTGTTTATACATGTGACTCTGGTACCTTTCTTAAGCGGTTCCGATGAGCATAAGTCCAAACCTACCCAGCACTCCGTGAAAGAATTGCAGGGAATGGGAATTAACCCTAATCTTATTGTACTGCGTTGTGACGAACCTCTGGAAGAAGCCATTTTTAAAAAGATTTCACTGTTTTGCAATGTAAAGCCGGACTGTGTGATTGAAAATCTTACGCTTCCCAATCTTTATGAGGCCCCCTTGATGCTGGAGAGATCTAACTTCTCATCAGTTGTCTGCCGTGAAATCGGAATAGAGGCGTCGGAACCGGATCTGCGTGCATGGATGCAGATGGTGGAGCAGAGTAAAGTGAGATCGGGAACAGTCCATATCGGGCTGGTAGGCAAGTATGTGAATCTCCATGATGCTTATCTTTCCGTAGCGGAAGCGTTGCGCCATGCCGGCTATCACCATCGGGTTCAAATAGAGATTCACTGGATTGATTCGGAAAAAATCATGTCTGATAATTATGAAGAACAGTTATCCGGCTTAAATGGTATTTTAGTTCCCGGCGGTTTTGGCAGCCGTGGAATCGAAGGAATGATCCTGGCGGCAAAATATGCCAGAGAAAATAAACTTCCGTATCTGGGGATCTGCCTTGGAATGCAGATAGCCGTAATTGAATATGCCAGAAATGCTGCCGGCATTTCAGATGCCGGTTCAGGAGAATTTGACTGTCAATGCACTGATAAAGTCATTGATTTCATGCCGGGACAAAGGGAAGATATTGATAAGGGAGGAACTTTAAGGCTTGGCGCTTATCCCTGTGCAATCAGGCCGGGTACTGTTATGGAGCGTTGTTACGGGAGAAGCCTTATCAGTGAGAGGCACAGACATCGTTATGAGTTTAATAATGATTATCGGGAAATCCTGCAGGATAAAGGTCTTATCCTCAGCGGAACTTCACCGGACGACAGACTGGTAGAGACCATAGAACTGACAGATCATCCCTTTTATGTAGGCGTCCAATATCATCCTGAGTTTAAAAGCCGTCCCAACCGTCCCCATCCGCTTTTTGTAGAATTTATCAGGACTTCCCTTGAGAACACAAAAGTGGACATGAAATAATTCCTCATAGGAAATTGCGGAAAAAAGTTGACTTTTTTAAAATGGTTATGATAAACTACAAAAACAAATAAAATAGAAAGCACACATGACGACACAGGTAGCGCCCAGCGTGTAAATCCGATTACAGAGCATGGTTTTAGCTTTGTAAGAGATTGCGCAGGAGCATGCCTGTGTTTTTTATGCGCAGGGACTTGCGAAGCGTACCGACGTTTGGTGTGCTAAGGAGGAAAAGTTATGCCTAAAAATCAATTTCAAAGGATGGTATTTGCCTTCCTGACTGTGGTAATCACGGTCCATGCCTATGTGTTTTACAGCCTGTATGTAATCAATGGCTCTGTCCTTATGCAGGTAACAGGAGCTGATTCTGTATTACATGCAATAAAATCCCAGGGCGGTGTTTATATGTTTGGGAAGATGATGCCCATATGGGCAGTAGTACTGATCGAATTTGTCTTTGCGTATATTTTGGAGTGTATCATGGGCAGTCCCTGTTCTTTTAAACTTGCCTGTAAGAATTTTGAAATAAGGAAAACTCATCCGGTCATTTTTGAAAGTGCGATCATTTGCACCACAGTAGGACTTATGTGTCCGGCAATGAGCTTTTTGGCAGCATGGTTTTATTATCCTTATTATATGGGATTCAATATCATTACATTATTGGCAAATTGGCTGAAACTGGTATGCTTTAATTTTCCATTTGCTTTTTTCAGTCAGCTGTTCTTTATTCAGCCTCTGATCAGAACGATATTTCGTTTTCTGTTTCGGAAAACGCAGTAGGAAATATATGGTTGTATACATCCTTTATCCTATGTATAATATAATTAAAATTTAAAATATAATAAATTCATCATATAAATTTTAAGGAGGAAAATAGGATGCAAAAATTCAGCTATGTGATCAAAGATGAAGTGGGAATCCATGCAAGACCGGCAGGACTTCTGGTAAAAGAAGCCAAAAAGTATGAAAGCACGATCCAGATCGTAAAGGATTCAAAGTCTGCAGCGGCAACAAAGCTGATGGCAGTTATGGGACTTGGAGTAAAGTGTGGAGATACTGTAGAAGTAGAAATAGAAGGTGCTGATGAAGAGGCTGCCTTTGAAGGAATCAAAGCTTTTTTTGAAAGTAATCTGTAAATAGTGCAGACGAGGGTGTTGTTATGAGTCTTTAGCAAGACGCAATGATTTAACAACATCCTCTTTCTATGTGGAACTGACAGAATCAGTCCGGGAAAGGAGCCAATATAACAGTGAAAACACGTGGCTTGGATACAGATCAAATATTTCAGGAGCGATTAGAGCATCATCATGATGAACTGCGCTGGTTGTATATGGAGTTATACGATAATGATTCCATGTTTGCGGAATTGTGTGATTCCATGAGACAGTTTTATACGGAAAGGAAGAAAGAACTGAAAAGCAGAGATTTAAGGAGAGAGCAGGATCAGGGATGGTATAAGCAGAATGATATGCTTGGGATGATGTTCTATATTGACAACTTTGCAGGAAATATGAAGGGCGTGAAATCAAAACTGAACTATTTGGAACAATGCAATGTCAACTATATCCACCTGATGCCTTTCCTTGATACACCGGAGGGACGCTCAGACGGAGGATATGCAGTATCGGATTTCAGAAAAGTGCAGGAAAAACTGGGATCCATGGCGGATTTAGACAGCCTTACGGCAGCCTGCCATAAAAAGGGTATCAACGTCTGTATGGACTTTGTTATGAATCATACGTCAGAAGATCATGAATGGGCGAAGAAGGCAAAAGAAAAAGACGGAGAATATATGAGCCGTTACTTTTTCTTTGATAACAAAGAAGTGCCTGATGAATATGAACGAACGGTGCCCCAGGTATTCCCTACAACAGCGCCCGGTAACTTCACATGGCTCCCGGATATAGGATATTATGTAATGACTTCTTTTTACCCATATCAATGGGATCTGAATTATCAAAATCCAAGGGTGTTTAATGAGATGATGTATAATTTCCTCTATCTGGCAAACAGGGGAATTGATATTATCCGTATCGATGCAGTGCCCTATATCTGGAAAGAATTAAATACTTCCTGCAGGAATCTTCCTAAGGTACATACCATTGTACGTATGATGCGCATGATCAGCGAGATCGTATGTCCCGGGGTACTTTTGCTTGGGGAAGTGGTCATGGAACCGGAAAAGGTAGTGCCTTATTTTGGGACTGTGGAAAAACCGGAATGCCATATGCTCTATAATGTTACCACCATGGCAACTACATGGCATACAGTAGCAACAAGAGACATTAAGCTGCTGAAAAAGCAGCTGGACATTGTAAATTCACTGCCCAAGGACTATGTATTTCTGAATTATCTGCGCTGTCATGATGATATCGGCTGGGGACTTGATTATGGAAGCCTGATGTTGGAAGGAATGGGAGAGCGGAGCCATAAACAGTATCTGAACGATTATTTCCAGGGGTATGCCGGAGGCAGCAACAGCCGCGGAGAGCTTTATAATGCAGACCCGGTTACAGGTGATGCCAGATTCTGTGGAACCACAGCATCCATGTGCGGAATAGAAAAGGCCGGATTTGAACAGGATGATGCGGCTATGGAGAAAGCCATCAGACTGGATCTGATGCTTCATGCGTATATGTTTATGCAGTCAGGGATTCCGGTATTATATAGTGGAGATGAAATTGCCCAGGTCAATGATTACTCCTATAAGGAAAATCCATATAAAGCAGCAGATTCACGTTATATTCACCGGGGACCCATGAAATGGGAACTGGCAGAGAATATCCGGGACGGAAATACAGTGGAAGGAAAAATCTTTCAGGGACTTGCTTGTCTTGAACAGATACGAAAGACAGAGAAGGTCTTTGTATCCGGCGCAGATACATGGACTATTGAAACCTATGATCCATCTGTACTTTGTATCGGAAGATATTTTGAAGGTGAGAAAATAATCGGTTTGTTTAACTTCAGTGAATATGATAAAACCGCCTGGATCAATGAAACGGATGGAGATTATATAGAAATGATTTCAGGGAAGGAAATGAAGCCAGTTAATGTGAATATACCTTCTTATGGTTTTTATTACTTGAAAAAGAAGTGAATTATTGACATGAATTTATGCCCTTGTTAGAATAGTAACATAGGTAAATTCCGTCATTATGACAGAAATTCCATATTGAATTCAGGGAGGAAAAAAGTATGTATCGTTGTCATACTCATTTCTATCTAACAGGTCAGCCGTGCAGAGAATTTGAAATTATAAAAGAAATGTCTCCGCTGGAAAACTTTATACATGAGTTTTGTGAAAGCAGCGTGCCGGAGGAAACACTGGCAGTAAAAGCAGATGTAATTTTAGCAAATTTGCAGAATATAAATTCCGAGGAAGCTGTAAGGAAGCTTGTTCAAAATAAAAGCAGAGAATGCCAGCTTATTTTACTGGCGGCAAAAGACCAGATAACATCTCTTACAGACGACTTATCAGAGATTAAGGATATATGGCTTGTGCCTATGACGGAAGAAGAAATCAGATTCCGTTTTTTAAGATGGCAGCAGACTTATAAAATGAGTAAGGATTTTTGTGAAACAGAGCAGTATCTGGAGACTACCATTAATAACGTACCCAATCTTGTCTGGTACAAAACAAAAGACGGAATTCATGAGAGGGTAAATGACAGCTTCTGCAAGACAGTGAATAAAACCAAAAGCCAGGTAGAAGGACAAAGGCATGCCTATATATGGGATGTTGAACAGGATGATCCTGCCTGCATTGAATCAGAGCAGGAGGTCATGAATAAAAGAACTACCTGTATATCAGAGGAAGTTATCAAGACAGGAGAGGGGATGAGGATCCTTACCACTTACAAATCTCCTTTATATGATTTAGACGGAAGTGTTATGGGAACGGTAGGCGTTGCAATTGATGTGACCCAGGAACGTGCTTACAGGCAGGAAATCATCAATAAAAACCAGACCTTAGAGACCATTTTTACTACAATAGATTGCGGTGTAATGCGCCATTCACTGGATGGTATGCGTGTCCTTAGTATTAACAGGTCTGCTCTTAAAATTCTGGGATATGAGTCCAAGGAAGAATTAATGGCAGAGGGATTTGATTTGATAGCGGCATGTGTTGTGGAGGAAGATAAGCCCAAGCTTCAGGAATGTATCAGGACTCTTACTACGGAAGGGGACAGTGTCAGTGTAGAGTATCGGGTACAGCACCGGAATGGGGAAATCCTGCATGTTATGGGAAATATTAAACTTCTCCGGCAAAACGGAGAACTGATCTACCAGCGTTTTCTTTTAGATTGCACTGCTCAGAAGCTGGCGGAAAAGAAGAATCAAAGACGCCAGATGGAATTGGTTCATGCATTAAGTATGGACTACAGTGTTGTATGTAATTTTGACCTTAATACAGGTCAGGGAAGGCGAATCCAGGGTAATGATAGAGACGGGTATATGTTCCACTCTGTCTTTGACGGGGAACTATTATTGGAAGAATGCATGGGACAATATATCCGGGAATTTGTCCATGAAGATGACAGGGAAATGCTGCAAAATGTGATTTCCCAGAAAAATCTTGAAAAAGAACTGACGGAAAAGAAACAGCATTACGTAAATTATCGAATGCTGAAGGACGGAAAAACAGAATATTTCCAGATAAAAGTGGTGCGTGTGGGGATATGGGATGAGAGACATGGTATTGTTTTAGGTCTTCGCAGTGTAGATGAAGAGATCCGTAATGAAATGGATCAGAAGAACTTGCTTGAGGATGCACTTTTACAGGCCAATAAGGCAAGTAAGGCAAAAAGTGTATTTCTTTCCAATATGTCACACGATATTCGTACTCCTATGAATGCAATTGTAGGTTTTACCAATCTGGCGATTTCGCGTATTGATAATACAGAACAGGTAGAGGAATATCTTAAAAAGATCAAGACATCCGGAAATCATTTGCTGAGTCTGATCAATGATGTTCTGGATATGAGCCACATTGAAAGCGGTAAAGTACGTTTAGATGAAAAACTGTGCAGTCTGTCGGATATCCTGCACGGACTGTTTAATATTCTGCAGGCAGATGTCCGTGCAAAGCAGCTTAAACTTCAGATTGATACGGTAGATGTGTTAGATGAGGATATTTACTGTGATAAGCTGCGTCTGAATCAGGTGCTCCTAAATCTGTTAAGTAACTCTGTTAAGTATACAGAGGCAGGTGGAACTGTCAGTATGCGGGTTATAGAAAAGGGAGGAGCTCCCGCAGGATATGCCAATTACGATTTTTATATCAAAGATACCGGTATTGGTATGAGCGAAGAATTCGTAAAGCATATCTTTGAACCTTTTGAAAGAGAAAAGAATAGCACTATCAGCGGAATCCAGGGAACCGGTCTTGGTATGGCCATTACCAAAAACATTGTAAATATGATGAAGGGATCCATTGAAGTAGAGAGTAAGCAAGGCGTAGGTACGGAATTTACAGTTTCCTTCACATTCCGGATATCCTCCGAGGCTAAGGAACCACAGATCATAGAAGAGCTGAAACATAGCAGGGCACTGGTAGTAAATGATGATTCTGGTGCATGTGACAGTGTATCTCATATGTTGGAACAGCTGGGAATGGAAGCAGAATGGACCTTGTCAGGAAAAGAGGCAGTGCAGCGTGTTCATCAGGCAGCCACTGAGGGAAGAGACTATCAGATCTATATTGTTGACTGGCAGCTGTCAGATATGAGCGGTATTGAAGCAGCCGGCAAAATTCGGGAGGAAATTGCCGGAAAAGAGCCGGTTTTGATTCTGACTGCCTATGATTGGACTGACATTGAAGAGGAGGCAAAGGCAGCAGGTATCACATCATTCTGCAGTAAACCCATATTCCTGTCGGAGCTGAGAAACTGCCTGAAATCTGTTATCAATAAGGATGTGGAAAAGCAGAAGAGTGCAGATGAAAAAATTGTACGGAAGAGCACAGGACGCATATTGCTGGCAGAGGATGTTGAATTAAACCAGGAGATTGCGGTAGCAATTTTAGGAGATGCAGGATTCCAGGCAGAGGTTGCGGAAAATGGACAGATTGCAGTAGAAATGCTGAAAAAATCTGAGCCGGGTTATTATCAGGTAATCCTTATGGATGTTCAGATGCCGGTAATGAACGGATATGAAGCTACCAGAGAGATACGTAAACTGGATAATAAGGAACTGGCATCAATCCCTATTATAGCAATGACTGCAAATGCCTTTGAAGAAGATAAGCAGGAAGCTTTGGAGTGCGGAATGAACGGCCATATAGCAAAACCTATTGATATAGCAAGGCTGTTAGACACTCTGGATGAGATTATTATTTAAACAAGAAACCTATAAGAAGCAGCGAGCCATAAAGAAATCCTACCGGATATAAGGAGATGTGGATGGAAAAACTATGGGAATTTTATGAAGAACTGAATGAAATCATGTATGTTTCTGACTTGGACAGTTATGAATTGATATATATGAACCGCCGTACAAGAGAAATATATGAAGTAAACTCGATGGAGGAAATTAAGGGGAAAAAATGCTATGAGGTGCTGCAGGGATGCCGGAAGCCGTGTGCTATGTGCAACAATAAAAGGCTGAAGGCAGGTTGTTTTGTGGAAACCACCCACTATAATCCGGCACTGGGAAGGATGTATGGCCTGAAGGACACCATGATAGAAGGAGATGGAAGACGGTATCGTCTTGAAATTGCCTTTGATATGGGGAATCCGGAGCAGAAAATTATAATCAAAGAGGCTGAGTTTGACAGTGAAGCGCTGATCAATGAAGGAATGAGGATTTCTTTGTCAGTTTCTGACCCGGGTCAGTCTATTGAGATATTGCTTGAATATCTGGGTCAGTCCCTAAATTGCGAGAGAGTCTATATTTTTGAGGAAAAGTCACAAGGAATATATACAAATACATATGAATGGTGTGCAAGCGGTGTTGCACCGCAAAAAGAAATGCTGCAGAATCTGCCTTTTGAAGTAGTGAAGCTATGGTATCAACGATTCCGAAATCGTGAAAATATTGTTATTCCGGATGTAGAGAGTATTCGTGAAAAGGATCCTGCCATTTATGAATATCTGGGTCCCCAGAACATTCAATCGCTGGTAGTAAATCCGATTATGGATGAAGGTCAGATCATTGGCTTTTTCGGAGTAGATAACCCGCCATCGGAGCTCCTTACCCACATTTCCGGAACATTTCAGACCATAAGCTATTTTATCACTTCTCTGCTTAAGCGGAGAAATTTGGTGGAACATCTGGAAGAATTGAGCTTTTATGATCAACTGACACAATTAGGAAACCGTCATGCCATGCATTCTTATATTCTCAGGATGCAGGCAGAACAAAGCATTGGCATTCTGTATTGCGATGTAATGGGCCTTAAAAAGGTAAATGATGCAGAAGGCCATCAGGCTGGAGATAACTTATTGATCCGGGCCAGTGAATGCCTGAAAAAAGAATTTAAGGACTATGATCTGTTCCGCATAGGAGGAGATGAATTTTTGGTTCTATGTGCAGGAATTGCCAAAGAAGAATTGCTTGAAAAAGTGGAAGAGCTGAAGAAGGATATGAAGGAGAAAAAAGCATTAATGGCGATTGGCTGTGTATGGCGTTCTGACAGCAGGGAAGACATGGATCAGCTTCTTTCAGAAGCCGATGACCGGATGTACGAGGATAAACGAGGTTACTATATGAAAAATTAAGCGGTCCGCAGCTTGCTGCGGACTGTTATATTATCAGAGTTTAGATGTCAAAAGCCCGGATTGGAACTGTTGTATGGCAGATTACACAAAAGAAATTTGGGCAAACGACTTGCACGATGAAGCCAAAACTCAAAAATCGTGGAAGCCTTTGCTGAACACGATTTTCGTTTTAGGAGGTTTGGCGAAATGGTTCGTGCAATGGAGTGAGCACGAATTCTTTTGTGCAATCTGACAGCATCAATTTGAATACAGGATTTTGACACCCGAACCTTATTAAAGTGGAGAGGAAAATATATGAAGATAACATATATCGACCACAGCGGTTTTTTGCTGGAAATGCCGGATGCCTGTTTTTTATTTGACTATTATAAGGGAGAAATTCCACCTATTGATAAAAACAGTTCCTTAATTGTTTTTGTAAGCCATAAGCATCAAGACCATTACAATCCTGTTATTTTTGAATTGGTGAAACAGTATCCCAATGTGCAGTTTGTTTTGTCAAAAGATATCCCTACAAAATGGAAGATTTTGGAATATAAAGAAAAGGGAATCGATCTGACAAAATGCATAGTGACAGCAGAAAAAAATACGTCATGGAGCATGGAACTTTCAAATGGCAGAATGCTGGAAATTGAAACCTTCAAGTCTACGGATGCAGGCGTTGCTTTTTTACTGAGATATGGAGAGAAGACCTTTTATCATGGAGGAGATTTGAATCTGTGGATATGGGAAGGAGAGTCTAAGCAATACAATAATAATATGAAGGCAGCTTATTTCAGAGAACTGGAAAAACTGAAAGATAGAAGGATTGACGTGGGATTCGTTCCCCTTGATCCAAGACTCCTTGGGTATGATGGTAAGGGACTTGAATCCTTTATGGAATATACACAAAGCAGATATGTTTTTCCTATGCACTTTTGGGGGCAGTATTCCGTTATTTCGGAATTTTTGGAGAAGCATCCTGAATATAAAGGCAGAATTGCAATGATTGAAAAGACCGGACAGGAATTTTGGATAGAATGAATTGTTTGACTTTATAAAAATGAATTATTATAATCGTATATGTATTTGATACATGAGTAGTATGCAGAAAGAAGGAATGAAAATGACAAAGATTGATATTGTGTCCGGTTTTCTGGGTGCAGGTAAAACAACATTAATTAAGAAGCTTTTAAAGGATGCGCTTGCTGATACAAAGACAGTTCTGATTGAAAATGAATTTGGTGAGATCGGAATTGATGGCGGATTTTTACAGGAGGCAGGAATTGAAATTAAAGAAATGAATTCCGGCTGTATCTGTTGTTCGCTGGTAGGTGATTTTGGCACTTCCCTAAAAGAAGTGATGGAAACCTATAAACCTGACAGGATTCTTATTGAGCCCTCAGGCGTAGGTAAGCACGCTGATGTCATGAAGGCAGTGCAGAATGTCAGTGATGAAAAGGAAGTAATGTTAAACAGCGCTGTTGCAGTGGTAGATGCTTCAAAATGTAAGATGTATATCAAGAATTTTGGGGAATTTTTCATTAATCAGATTGCCCATGCAGGAACAATTGTTTTAAGCCGTACAGGGAATATCGCTGAGGATAAATTAAATACCTGTATTGAGTTGATCAGACAGCATAATGAAAAGGCTGTTATTATTACGACACCATGGGACGAAGTGGATGGCAAAGATATCCTGGATACTATTGAGAGAGCCAAAGACCTGGAAGCTGAACTGATGGCAGAGATTATGGCACATTATCATGAAGAGGAAGATCATGAACATCACCATCATCACCATGAGGAAGAAGGTCATGAACACCACCACCATCACCATGAGGAGGAAGGTCATGAGCATCACCACCATCACCATGAGGAGGAAGAGCATGAACATCATCATCACCATGAGGAAGAAGGTCATGAGCATCACCACCATCATCATGAAGAAGAGCATGAACATCATCATGAGCATGATGAGAATTGCGGATGCCACCATCACCATCATGCAGATGAAGTATTTACCAGCTGGGGATTAGAAACACCCGCTGCTTATAGTAAAACAGAAATTGAAAAGATTCTGGAAGAACTTTCAAAGGAAGAAGTTTACGGTCTGGTTCTTCGTGCCAAAGGTATGGTTCCGGCAAAAGAAGGAGGCTGGATATATTTTGATTACGTTCCCGAAGAAAGCAACGTCCGTGAGGGAAGACCTGATGTAACAGGCAAGTTCTGTGTTATCGGTTCAAATCTGAGGGAAGACGCCCTCAAAGCATTAATTAAGAAAGAAGGAACGGTATGAAACCCGTATATGTGATAAATGGATTTTTAGAGAGCGGCAAAACAGAATTTATCTGCTATACATTATCCCAGCCTTATTTCCAGATCAAAGGGAAGACACTGCTGATCGTCTGCGAAGAAGGTGAGACAGAGTATGATAAAGAGCTTCTTTTGGAAAGCAGGACAGTTATGGAGGTCATTGAGGATGAAGATGACTTTAAAACATCCCATCTGCTGGAACTGGAAAAGAAGTATAAGCCGGAAAGAATCATTGTTGAATATAACGGTATGTGGAACTTTAAGAATATGAAGCTGCCCTGGCACTGGAACATTGAACAGCAGATTACGATCATTGATGCGTCTACTTTTCCTATGTATTTTACGAATATGAGATCTCTGCTTGCAGAAATGATCCGTAAATCGGAGATGATCATATTTAACCGTTGTGATGATGTAGAGGACTTAGGCACTTATAAGCGAAATGTAAAAGCCATTAACCAACAGGCAGATATTATCTTTGAGGATGCACAGGGAGAAGTAAATCAGATTTTTGAAGAAGATCTGCCATATGATTTGAATGCGCCAATCATTGAGCTGGATAATGAAGGATATGGAATTTGGTATCTTGATTCTCTCGATCATTTGGAAAGATATATCGGTAAGACGATTCAGTTTACCGGTATGGTATTGAAACCGGAGAACTTTCCATCAGGATACTTTGTTCCCGGAAGAATGGCTATGACATGTTGTGCTGATGACATGGCTTTTCTTGGATTTGCATGCGAGTATGATAAGACCTCTTCTTTAACGGTAAAGCAGTGGGTCAAAGTAACAGCAAAAGTAGCAAAGGAGTACTTTGCAGATTATGGCGGAGAAGGGCCTGTTCTTAAGGCTGTCAGTGTTGAACAGACACGTGCTCCTAAGGAACCCATTATCAGCTTTATGTAATGTGATGAAACAAAGGAGATGCTGAAATGTATCAATATACAGTAATAGATTGGCTGTTTTTCTTTTACTTTTATTGTTTTTTTGGCTGGATTTTTGAATCTACTTATGTATCTGTTAAAAGCAGGCATTTTGTAAACAGGGGCTTTATGAGAGGTCCCTTTTTACCTATATACGGAAGCGGCGCTATCATGATGCTGGTAGCATCTATGCCTTTCCAGGATAATATTATCTTAACTTATTTTGCAGGCTGTCTGGGAGCTACCATACTGGAATTTGTAACCGGCATGACCATGGAGGCGCTCTTTAAGGTAAGATATTGGGATTATTCCAACCAGAAATTTAACTATAAAGGTCATATTTGCCTTTCATCTACTGTGGCATGGGGATTTTTAACGATTCTTATGACAGAATTTCTTCACAAAGGAGTGGAAAGGATCGTATTTGCCATTCCGGAAACGGTAGTAACACTTTTAACAGTAGTGCTTTCTATTTGCCTGACAGTGGACTTTACGCTATCTTTCAAAGCAGCTATGGATCTGCGGGATATTCTTATTGGACTGGAAAAGGCCAGAGAGGAAATGGAACGTATCCAGAAGCGTTTGGATGTTCTGATTGCGGTTGTTAATGATGAACGGGAAGTAAGGCGTCATGAGCGGGAAGAAAAAGCAGAAGAGATTATGGACAGTCTCGAAGAAAAATTCCTGCATATCAGGGAACGCCTGTCGGTAGATCCCGGCGCCTTTATGGATGATGTGAAGGAAGAATTTACGGAACTGCGCAGCAGATTCATTATTGAAAGAGAACATAGGATTCAATTCAGAAGACTCAAGGATTTTTATCAAAGAAGCATTATCAAGGGGAATCCCGGTATGCATTCTGTGAAGTTTAATGAAGCCCTTGAGGAAATAAAAAAAGCAGTTAATGACCACAAGAAATCAATGTGATGTAATGAGCGTTAGCGAGAAGAATAAGTGTACTCATTCGGCGAGCGGCGAATGACGATCATAAATCGCAGATTTATGATATAAGAAGGGGTGTTACCTGAACGAATGGAGATTCACAAGGTGTCACCCCTTAATTTAACAGCTAAAGGGGGATCCGTATGAAACTTAAGGTGAATAGAAAAAGTATTTCAGGAAAGAAAAGTAAGATCAAACAGGTGATTTTTGAATATCCTACATGTCCGTTGACGGTAAAAGAGCTTTTGGAAGAGACAGTGAAGATATGTGTTTCTGATTATAATCGGAGAAATGAAGCGGGAACGGAGCTTATGCAGGTGTTTGCGAAGGAGGATATGGAATCACAGGCTTTGGAAGGCAAAATATCCTTTGGAATAAATTATGGGAATGCATATGCGGAAGAGAAGAGTGCAATCGAGTGTGCTTTGCAGTGCTTTACAGATGGTTTGGTTGCTGTTTTTGTGGATGATGTACGGTATGAAGGACTTATGGAGCCATTAGATCTTAAGGAAGACAGCGAAATTACCTTTGTACGGTTAACAATGCTGGCAGGCAGAATGTGGTAAAAAACATAAATGGTTATGACGGTTAGTGTGAAAGGAGCAGGTATGGGATACGATTGGAATTCAAGGAAAAAACTGGTAGAGGACTATAAAGCAGAGTGGAAAAAGAAAAATCAACCGGGTATTCTCTTATTGCCGTCCGAGCAGAAGAAGCTTTTGGAAGAAATGGACAGTTGGCACGGCTGGCAGCAGAACAGGGAGATGATGTATCAGGCTTTGGATCGTTATGAGGAAGGAGAAAAGCCTTCTGAATTTATGAAGAGAAATTATAAGCAGCTGGTGAAATGTTGTGTTCCTAAGAACCTGTTGGAAGATTATTACAGGATAATTGATAAGTATAATCAGTTTCAGTATGCAGGGGGAACATGGCGCAGAAGTATGCGCAGTCCATATTATTGGCCTTTTATGGAAAGGGTCTTTCTTTTGCTGAACACTTATCGTATCTTTGGAATATTTCATTGTTCCATAGAAGAATATTTGAAAAATGAGCTTTCTGAAGAATATTTAGATTTCAAAAAATCAAACTTTGAGTCTATGGGCAGCTATAAGTTTGATGATTGCCTCGCAGCGCGGATTGACGCAGGGGATAAGGAAGTAGGGCAGTGTATCAGGGAGATACTTCTCTCAGAAAATAATACGGCTGTAGTGAGTGTAGAGATAATACGTGGAATCGTGAAAAGCTCAGATGCCGGTCTGCATCAACTGCTTTGTGATTTTCTGCTGGCAGCACGGCTGCAGGAAGGGGTCAGACAGGCAGTACTTGAAAATGCAGACTGCGGTTGCATGGAAGCCTTTTTGCGTTTGGTCGATACCGTAAAGGACAATAATCTGCTTCGTTTTGCCTCAGTGAAAAGGGCAATTGCTACCTGGACAGGTGTATGCAGCGTAGAACACATGGACCGGATCACTGAAAAGGTGTTTGGCGATATTGTTCTGGCAATCCACGATAAAGATCAGGCATATGCAATGACCAAAAGTGATGATTCCATACATATTATGATCGGCCTTTGGGCGCTGGGAGCAGAAAACATCAAGGACGCCCTCAAGGTGATGGAGGGATATGTGGAGACGGGCAGCAGAAACCAGAAGCTGACCATGTCTTATTTTAATATAGAGTTGCAAAACGGGAGATTTGCATCGGCAGTGGCCAAGAAGATGTTAGAGACCCATACAGATGACTTTGAGTTTGCAGCAGCATTTATGCCTACTTACATGCAGGGATTTTCATCCCTTATTAATAAGGCGGTTCGCATGAAGCAGGAAAAAGGAGTTTACGGCGTAATCCATACAGAACAGCTTCATATGAGTCAGGATGAGGCATACCGGCACTTTGAGCTTCTTATGAAACTGTACTGTTCCATGCCAAAGAAAAAGCTGGATTTTTCACCCTGTATTTTTCCATGGTATGGCGTTACTTTAACCAAAGGAGCCTTGGTGATCCGTATGGCAGTGCTGGCTTATGCTTTAAATGACGAAACTCTGACAGACAGAATCTGCTGCGAATTATCCAATATTGGGGAATCAAGTGATGGCAGGTATTACAGCAGCCGTCACCAGTATGTGGAGCTTTTACTGCATGATCCCACCACTGAAAAACAGAGGGAGACTTTAATAGATTATGTGGCGGACAGAGAAACCATGACGCAAAAGAGCGCATTGGAAATAGTAGACGGATTAGAGCTTAAGGAGCAGGAGTATCGAAAGATGGAAAGCTTTTTAAGGTTCAAGGATGGAAATATACGAAAGAATGTATTATCCCTTTTAAACAAGCAGGAGAAAGGGCAGATTTTAGAGAGCGCACAGCGTCTTTTAATGGAAAAATCGGAAGAAATGCATTTGGGCGGTCTGGATTTGATTCGCAGCGTGAAAAAGGAAGATAGTGAGGGAGTATGGGCAAAGCGGATTCTGGAGCTGCTGCAGGAAATCAAGACGCCAACGCCCAAAGAAAAAATATTGATTGAGGAAATTGAAGGCAGCGGAAGTGCAGATGATATTGTGCAAAAGGAAGGTTTTGGCCTGTATGACGTTTCTGTCCGGATGGAAATCCCGGAGGAAAAAGCGAATTTAAAAGAAGTGCAGGAATTTTTCAGCCTTTCTAAAAAGGAGCTGGATCGGATCATTGAAGCTTTAAACGATTTTTTAGATGCTCATGGCATGATGGAATATCGGGATCTATGGGGAAATGAAAGACTTTTATGTAATGGATTGCGTCAAATCAAGCAGCAGGATGGAAAAATACCGGTTCATAATTGTTATCCTTTCCCTGAATTATGGCAGGAGTTTTATGACAAATGGATCAAGACACCGAAAGTCTTATTGAATTTATATGTTGCCATACTCCCTGACATGGGGCAAAGCGAGATAGAAAATTTCGACACGTATATGAAATATGAGAAGCAGTTATTTTCTGATTTGGCAGGGTATGTGGTACCGGATCAAAAATACATGAAAAATGGATTGTGGGGAAGCACGTTGATGACTGTAGTGAATATACTTCGCAGTATGAAACAGGCAGCTATACCCCATCAGGTATTAAAAAATGTAATTTTATATATCACACAGGAAATGCCTAAGGAAGCGCTGTGGTATCCGTGTGTAAAGAGAGGGTACATGTATGTGACAAAGCGTGCTTTTGTTTTTCCTGCAAAAATGCGGTTGATCAATTCTTTAGGAGACTGGAAGGATGATGAAGGTTTTAGGAGAATGTTCTGGCTTTATGCACGGTTAGATAGGGCCTTTGACTTTAACAATCAGGAGACTACCAAAGGCGTAACTGTTTATGGGGGAAGCGACAGCAAAATGAAGTTGACCATGGCGGACTATGTGAAAGCTTATACCCTGGGTATGATTGGAGAAGACAGTGTATATCATGCTGCTTTTGAGGACATCGGTATCAAGACGGCGGTGAATCAGCTGGGGGTTTTGATGAAGGAGAAGATGTACCCTTATGAAAAACAGCAATATAAAGCCTTTTTGACGGATGGTGAAATAGATTTTGAGAGTGATGTTTTTAAGGCAGGCAAATCTTTTTATCTGCGGATAGTGGATACCATATTGGATGTAGAGTTAAAAAGAGGTGATTCCCCTACCATTTTTTCGGAAAGTATTTGTGCTATCCAGAAAATTTATGGTATCAACCGGCTGGTAGCGACTTTGACAGCCCTTGGAAAAGAGCCTTTGGACAGACAGAGCTATTATGGGTTCTACAGGCGATCAGATGGGAAAAGAGAGTGTCTTTGTCACTTGCTTCAGGTTTGCTATCCGGCAAAGGAGGATACTTCTGAAAAATTGGGAGAGCTTCTAAAGGATAGTGGCATTACAAGGGAGCGATTGATAGAAACGGCAATGTATGCACCTCAATGGCTGGATATTGTGGAGGGTTATTTGGGATGGGAAGGTCTGAAATCAGGCTGTTACTACTTTATGGCCCATATGAATGAGCGGTTTGATGACCGTAAGGCGGCTATGATTGCAAAATATACACCTCTTACCAAGGAAGAGCTAAATGACGGCGCCTTTGATGTGGAATGGTTTTGGGACGCTTGCAGGGAGTTAGGGCAGGAGCGGTTTGATAAGCTTTATAAAGCAGCAAAATATATTTCTGATGGAAGTAAGCATTCCAGAGCAAGAAAATATGCAGATGCGGCCAGAGAGCTGGTGACTACTGAGGAACTTGAGAAAATCATTCAGGAAAAGCGTAATAAAGATTATCTGATGAGCTATGGCATTATTCCTGTGAAGGGGACAAAAGAGCTTCTGCATCGTTATGAATTTTTACAGCAGTTTTTAAAGGAAAGCAAACAGTTCGGAGCCCAGCGTCGTGCCAGTGAAGGTCGTGCCGTAGAGATGGCAATGAAAAATCTGGCAACCACAGCCGGATATCCGGACGTAACCCGCCTTACCCTCGCCATGGAAACCGGTCTTGTAAAGGAAAACATGCAGTATCTGGAAGGAATTACCGTTTCAGATTATTGCTTTAAAGTGGTAGTTGACAGGCAGGGCAATGCGGATTTAGAGATTTATAAAGGAGAGAAAAAGCAAAAATCCATACCCTCCGCATTAAAGAAAAATGAGGAGGTTGTGGCAATCTCTGAATTTAAAAAGAAATTGAAAGAACAGTATTCAAGAACCGTAAAAATGTTTGAACAGGGCATGGAAAACAGGGAAATATATTCTTTTAAGGAAATAAACAGCCTTTGTGAAAATCCGGTGACAAACGCAATCCTTAAAAAGCTGGTTTGGATAAGCGATAAAGGAATAGGACTGTTAGCAGCAGGCGGCCTTGAAAATGCCAATGGATTTATCCCCTTAGAGGAGGATGATTCTATTTGGACAGCACACCCTTGGGATCTTTATAAGTCCGGTGAATGGACAGCATTTCAGAGGTATTTCTTTGAACTAAGTCAAAAGGAAAAGGTGAAACAGCCCTTCAAACAGGTTTTCAGAGAACTATATGTGAAGCTTCCTGAAGAACTTGAAAAAGAGGTCTCCATGATGTTTGCAGGCAATCAGATTCAGCCGAAAAAAACGTTGGCATGCCTAAAGGGACATCGCTGGATTGCAGATGTGGAAGAAGGTCTTCAGAAGATCTATTATAAAGAAAATATCATTGCAGGAATTTATGCCCTTGCAGACTGGTTTTCACCGGCAGATGTGGAGGCACCTACACTGGAATATGTGGTGTTCTATGACCGGAAAAACTTTAATAGGATCAGAATAAAGGATGTACCTGACCTCATTTACTCAGAGGTGATGCGTGATGTGGATTTGGCAGTCAGCGTTGCCCATGCAGGAGGAGTAGACCCCGAGACCAGCCATTCTACTATAGAAATGCGCAGAGTGATAGGAGAGTTTAACGCAGAACTCTTTGGTCTTAAGAATGTTACTTTTGAAAAGAGCCATGCTCTCATTGAAGGCACCAGAGCAAAATACAGCATTCACTTAGGCAGTGGTGTAATTCACCAGCTGGGCGGCCATCAACTAAATGTCCTGCCCGTACACAGCCAGTCAAGAGGGAAGATTTTTCTGCCATTTTTAGATGAAGACCCCAAGACGGCAGAAATTATGTCTAAGATTTTATTGTTTGCACAGGATAATAAGATCAAAGACCCCTACATTTTGGAGCAGATTAGTTAAAAAGCAGTTAATGAACATAAGAAAAATTGAAAAAGGTATTGACTAAACCATCGCATGATGGTATGATATCATTCGTGGCGTAAGTCAAGCGGAAGTGTCGGAACTGGCAGACGAGCAAGACTAAGGATCTTGTGAGCAATGCGCTCGTGTGGGTTCAAGTCCCATCTTCCGCAGTTAAAAAAGGAAACCTTGAGAATGCTAAGGTTTCCTTTTTTAAAATGATTTTTAAACTTGTGCTTTCTGCAACTTTCTATTTTCCATCTTTGCTAAAAACGCTCTTCCACCCTCATTATAAAAGTTGATTTTCTCCTGTGCTGTCATATCTTTTGTAAGTTCATAATGGTATTCCCTAATCTTATGAATATCTTCAATCGTAAAATCAGGACTAATAATCGGTTCTGCAATCATAATTATCCCTCACCTTCCAATAGTACAGAAGGATTCCATATCTCAATCATCTTGTATCCTTCCAAGTTTGTAATAGCTCTTACGCCTCTAATTGTCTTTACATTTACAATATGCTTAAAGTTCCATGAAATAATACAGTCACATTCATTTATAATCGCCACTCCTATATGCTGACAATCGTCAAAACTCTTTTGTGTCAGTATTTCCATTTCAATAATTTTCTTTGCTACTTTCATAACATCTTCTGTAATATCCAATGTTGTAAACGGTATCTCATTCAGGCAGTCGATAAGTTGTGTCTTCTTCGGCTCTGAACATTTCTCTATTTCTCTTAATGTAACAGTAGACAAATATACATCATATTTTTCAGCCTTAAACATTTCCCATAATTGTCTGGTATCTGCCATTTTCTCAGGTACATCTTCTTGTAATAAATGGCTAATAACCGATGTATCTAAGTATACTTTTAGTTTCCGCATATTGCACACCTCATAACTTTGTTAAATAGTCCTCTCACAAATATAATACCCTTTCTCTGTTTTTCAATCAACACTATTCATTTGATTTTCTATATATTTCATTCTTTCGTTAACCAAAAACAGTATGCATACCGCAAAATTGCTTGCTTTTAAAAAGTATGTTATACTCAAATCGACAAATTTTGTGTTATGGAGGTGATTGCAATAGGAAAAGCGACTTTTTATTATAAGCAGTCTAATGCACCTACACCAAACAAACCAAATCATATAGGTTCTACCATTCTAATTAAATATAATGACCAGGTATTACTTGAGTCACGAAAAGACAGTAATAGATGGGCATTTATTGGTGGTGGATTATTTCTCAATGAAACGTTATTGGAATGTGTGAAAAGAGAGACTTTTGAAGAGACAGGAATTATACTATCTGATGAAGATATTAAATTCTGTAAATTATATGATGACCCATCTATCATTATTGCATACCCAGATGGCAACGTTATTAGATCTATAATGGCTTTATATACAACCACGCTAAAAAAAATGCCCAATTTAAAATGCAGTGAAGAGTCAACTGAACTTAGATTTTTTTCAAAGGAAGAATTGAAAAGAATAAAAATAGTGGAAACTCATACACCAATTTTAGTTGATTATTTTATGTAAAAGTTCATTCTCAACACGAAAGTAAGAGATTTAGTTACACTTACAAGATGATGTATCGGAAAGCCCCTTTCTATCAGTATTTTCTAGAGTAACAATACTTCAAGTCCCATCTTCCGCAGTGAATTAAACTTTGGGAAGCTTAAAAAATCAAGCTTCCCACTTTTGGTTTTTGTCAGTGATTTTTATAATAATATTTGAAGAGTAGTAGATAAGCATGCTATAATTTTAAGCAATATATAAATATGAATTTGGCAATACGAAAACCATATGGAGAGAATAAGTGTCTTATGATTGCTTACAAATTATTGCAATGCACATGGGGGTTGCCACAGACATTAGTCGGTGCAATATATTTTTTGATAAATATAAAGCAGCCACATTTTGATTACAATGGAGCTATTATAACTATTTGGAAAAGCAAATCTAGTTTGTCACTTGGATTGTTCGTGTTTGTTTCAGATGATCCGTTTTATTATTATCCGAATTACCGTGATAAATTCGATGAAAATGCATATTCAAAAATGTTATTAGTACATGAGTATGGGCATACAATACAATCTTTAATATTTGGACCGATTTATTTGATTGCAGTAGGAATTCCTTCAGTTCTCTGGAGTATTTTTCCTTTATTTGTGAGGAAAAGGGAGAATGAAAAGATATCCTATTTTTCAGCATATCCAGAAAGATGGGCAAATCATCTGGGAGAGCTGGTGACTAAGGAAAATTCCATTGGTGAACCAGTATAAATGATAATGTTTAATTTCAGTTTGCATTTGTTTTTTGCATTTTCATCTGAAAGTTCTGTTTTCCACCATCCATCAGCTGCTTGCCATATCTTGCATAATGATTCATGTCGCTTTAATATATCATATTTTCTCTGTTACAAATAAAAGCCGCTTTGTGTTGTAAAAAAGCTCTATATTATGTAAAATAGTGCAGTAAGACACGTTATTTGAAAGGACAGCTTAATATGGCATCATTTGATGATTTTATAAAGTTAGACATCCGAGTGGGAACAATCACAGATGCAAAAGTATTTGAAAAGGCAAGAAAACCCGCATACCAGCTACAGGTGGACTTTGGAGATGAAATAGGAGTGAAGAGATCCTCCGCTCAGATTACCAATCACTATCAGCCAGAGGAGTTGGTCGGCAAACAAGTACTGGCTGTTGTGAACTTTCCGCCTCGACAGATTGCAGATTTTATGTCCGAGGTTCTTGTACTTGGAACATATAGCGAGGATGGTGTGGTTCTCATTACCCCTGACAAAGTTGTAAAAAATGGTGATAAACTTGGATGATAAATTCCGGCTTGTCGGGAGGGAAAATTAAATTTATGAAGGAAAAATGAGATATGATTATTTTGTTTGAAAGCATAGTAATGTGTTTTATATTGCTTATTATTTGTGTAATAGGTATTGCAAATGGTCCGGCTGGATTAGTTACATTTTATGAAAAAAATGTGCAAGAAAGAGTAGTTGAGTTGGGTTTAACAACAAGAGAGAGAATTAGAAGGAATACAATTATTTCAACGATTGCATTATATATTCCAATTATTTTTCTTGTTCCTTATATGGTATATGGTATTAACGGAGCCGGGACTTTTTTAGATGGATTTACTCAAATGACTATTATATTACTTATTATGGGTTTATTTGACAGGATTTTTATTGATTGGTATTGGGTAGGAAAAACGAAGACCTGGATTATTCCCGGTACGGAAGATTTAAAACCATATATTCCTGTAAAAACACTGGCAATAAAATGGTTTGGAACATTAATTGTTTATCCGCTTTCCAGTGCATTTATTGCTTGGATTATGACAGCAATTAAATGATAATTTGAATTTGGAAAGGTAAAAAGAAGAAAACGAAGTGCAAGTTTTTATGGGTAAACCAAAAGTTGAATGTGCCGTTTGCGCAGATGTTCCTAATCTGATGGATATAGATTCGGAAGATATATTAATTTGAGATTGGAAGTGAATCAGATGATAATTCGAGGTTATGAAGAAAAAGATTTGGAATCGATGATTCAAATTTGGAACGAAGTTGTAGAGGAAGGCATTGCTTTTCCACAGGAGGAGTTACTCAATGATATAACAGGAGCTGAATTTTTTGCATCACAGACATATTCGGCTGTTGCCGAGGATGAAAATACTCATGCCATATATGGACTTTACATACTTCATCCCAACAATGTGGGACGTTGCGGGCATATTTGTAATACAAGTTATGCTGTTAGTTCTAAGAAAAGAGGTCAACATATCGGGGAGCAGCTTGTTCTGGACAGCTTGGATCAGGCGAGGAAGCATGCGTTTACAATATTGCAATTTAATGCAGTGGTTGAAAGTAATATCCACGCCAGACGATTATATGAAAGACTCGGATTTATTCAGCTGGGTACGATTCCTAACGGTTTCAAAATGAAAGACGGGCATTTTGAGAATATTTGTCCTTATTATCATGAATTATAATTTTCTGTGTATTTATTTGAGTCTATGTGACAAAAAGTGGTGGAGGACGCTATGAATATTTTTTTACTGCGACATGGTGAAACAGACTGGAATCGGGCGGGACGGTTACAGGGACATATGGATATTCCGTTGAATCAAAACGGAAGATTACAGATCAGTCATGCTGCAGATATTCTTGCAAATTTGCATCCGGACATTGATTTGGTAATTACAAGTCCTTTATCAAGGGCGCGTGAAAGCGCGGAAATTGTTTCTGACAGACTGGCATATGAGAGAACGGATATTATTGTGGAACCGTTGCTTATAGAACGTTGCTTTGGTGAAGGTGAAGGTTTAACGGTTGCGGAGAGAAGAGAAAAGTATCCGGATGATATTTATCCCGGAATGGAATTGCGTAAGGATCTGTTGAAAAGGGCACATTCAGCGTTTGAACGGATCGTATTATCGTTTGCTGATAAGGAGAATATTCTTGTGGCAGCCCACGGTGCTATACTGCATGCAATGGTGACGGCAATAACGGACGGACAGATTGCATATGGTGGAGAAACATTTAAATTTGAACCGGGGAGTCTTCATTTAATAAGGTATATAAACGGAACGATTGAAGTGGCGGAATACAGCGAAGAAAAATCAGCATTTATGGACAGATCTTTGTAACCGCTCGAAAAGAACCTGGAAAGGGATTAATATAGATTCTTAATTTAACCGGAACCTGCTCGCAATTCTTTCTCTAAAAACTGCATTATGTACGGATTGTTTTCCTCACTCAATGTAGGCTGAAACGCCATGTAACGGCATTTCTGATACTGTTCCCCATCCAATATAAAGGTATATCCCATTATACATTTCGGATTACAGTCATCGGGATTGATAAGCCGTTTGCAGACGGACGCTTTCTTGATTTCCTTTTTTACCTTTTCGGGCAGTGTATCAAGAAAGCTCTGGTATTCTTGTATATGTTCGGGATAAATGCGGAGCTTCATTCCCGTTTTTCGGGATACGAATGTTGCCAAAGTCCTTTTGCTGCTGTTTAACACATAGGACACAACATATCCGCTTTTTTGCAGTTTTATATCACACTTACAGCCGTTCTCTGTCAGATACTCGTTGATTTGATTTACAAAACTACGGAAACGCTCGTCAACCGTTTCCATAAACATATTAAACTTCTCGTCCATAA
>CAZTKJ010000034.1:0-29964 GCA_964614185.1 uncultured Lachnospiraceae bacterium | reverse complement strand
CCCACGTATCCAGCTTGGAAGGCTGGTGTTCTACCATTGAACTACACCCGCATGAACGAAATGTGCGTTGATAAATCGGGGTGACAGGATTCGAACCTGCGACCTCCTGGTCCCAAACCAGGCGCTCTAGCCAAGCTGAGCCACACCCCGCTGGTCTTGTCTCTGTGCACTTACACAACGCAAAATATATTATATGCGATACCTTATATTCTGTCAACAAAAATTTAAAAAGTTTCTATAAAAGTACTTGCCAAGCCGGATGTGCCGTTATAATATAATAAATATGCAAGTCAGGTCGCCTGCTTGCCGGGTATGCCTGTTTCAGTAAAAAGGAAAATCAGAGTCATCTGATTTCTTTTTTTGCAGTAATAGGAAATTGCTGTAATCGTAGTGGGACTAAGTGCAAGCTGTGGAGATTGCACTTTTTGCAGTGACAGAGGAAGGATGAGTGATTTTATGGACGCTAAAGAAATGAGGAAGGAAGCCGGAGCAGAAAATAAAATGGGCGTTATGCCGGTCAATAAGCTGCTGATCAGTATGTCGCTGCCTATGATGATATCCATGCTGGTGCAGGCACTTTATAATGTTGTAGACAGTATTTTTGTATCCAGAATCAATGAAAATGCATTGACGGCTGTGTCCCTTGCTTTCCCGTTACAGTCTTTGATGATTTCTTTGGGTACGGGTACAGGTGTTGGTATCAATGCGCTGCTATCAAAATCCCTTGGGGAAAAAGATATTAAAAAGGCAAACAGGGTAGCCATGAACGGCATACTGCTGGCGATTGTCAATTATCTCATCTTTCTGGCAGTAGGATTAATGGTGGTGAAACCTTTTTATAGAAGCCAGACTGCGGATACGCAGATTCTGGAATACGGATATCAATATTTGACAGTGGTGTGTTGTTGTTCTTTTGGTATGTACGGACAGTTTATTTTTGAGAGATTGCTTCAGTCAACGGGAAAAACAGTTTATACTATGATTACCCAAAGTACGGGCGCTATAATTAATATTATCCTGGATCCCATTTTGATTTTCGGTTATTTCGGACTTCCGAAAATGGGTGTAATGGGTGCTGCCGTTGCTACAGTCATTGGACAGATCGTTGCAGCTGTTTTAGCATTCTTCATTAACCAGAAGAAAAATACGGAAATCTGCCTGGAATTTAAAGGCTTTCGGCCGGATAAAAAAGTGATCGGGCAGATCTATGCAGTGGGGATTCCTTCTATTATTATGCAGGCCATCGGTTCTGTGATGACTTACGGAATGAACAGAATATTAATGGTATTTACCTCTACTGCAGCGGCGGTATTTGGTGTATACTTTAAATTACAGAGTTTTATATTTATGCCTATATTCGGGCTTAATAATGGCATGGTTCCCATTATTGCCTATAATTACGGAGCAGGAAAAAGAGACAGGCTGATTAAAACCATGAAGCTCAGCATCATTTACGCCGTCAGCATTATGCTGATGGGCGTCTTGGTATTTCAGTTGTTCCCTGCAAAGCTGTTTGCTTTGTTTGAAGCTTCGGAAACCATGCTGGCAATCGGAATTCCTGCACTTAGAACTATCAGCTTAAGCTTTTTGCTTGCAGGCTTTTGCATTATTTGTGGTTCTGTTTTTCAGGCTCTTGGCAATGGCGTATACAGTATGATCGTTTCTATAGCAAGGCAGCTGGTGGTGCTTTTGCCGGCAGCTTACCTGCTTTCCAGACTTGGCAATGTAAATTATGTGTGGTGGGCGTTTCCTATTGCAGAAATTGTTTCTTTGACAATGACATTGTTCTTCCTTATAAGAATAAATAAAAAAATTATCAGTCATATTGGAGAGGTATAACAGGAGGTAAAGGAGAGAGATTATGGTACAGGCAGTTATTTTATTTGTAGTGGGACTTGTCCTTATTTGCTTAGGCGGGGACAGGCTGGTAGATGCGGCAGTAGCTATTTCCAGAAAACTTGGCATTCCCCAGATCGTGGTGGGAGCAACCATTGTAAGCCTTGGAACAACTCTTCCGGAGGTATTGGTTTCTACTACAGCGGCATTTAACGGTTCAGCAGCTATAGCAGCAGGAAATGCATTTGGTTCCATTATCTGCAATACATCCCTGATTGCAGGCCTGACACAGTTAATAAGACCCACAAAGCAGGTGGAAGTATCTTCCATCAGGTGGCGTAGTATTTTCTTTTTTGTTGTATTGGCAGTTATGAACGGATATGGATATGTTACAGGTATCTATAACCGGTTAAGCGGTATTGTGATGCTGTTGCTTTTTGCAGTATATGCCTATCTGAATATTAAGCGTTCCGGCCAGGAAGGTGAGGAAGATGAAGAAAAGGCGGAAGATGTTTCCGTACCCAAACAGCTGCTTATTCTGGTTGTCTGTGCAGCGCTGCTTTATGTAGGAGCAAATCTGCTGGTGGATAATGGTATCTTTATAGCAGAAAAATTGGGTGTTCCGGAAAGAGTCATAGCAGTTACTTTTATAGCTCTTGGCACTTCACTTCCTGAACTGGTTACATCCATTGTATCTTTGATAAAAGGTTTTGGAAATGTAGGACTTGGCAATATTATCGGCGCCAATATTCTGAACATGCTCTTGGTAATCGGTATTCCGGCGGCAGTGGCAGGAATTCCTGTGGAAGATTCCACTATCAAGGTGGATATGCCGCTTGCCATGTTGGTAATGGCCGTTTTACTGCTGCCTATCCTGATCAGGAAGAAATCTTCCAGAGTACAGGGAGCACTTCTTCTTGGCATTTATGCAGTATACTGCGTTGCATCCTTTATGTAATAGAAGTATGAAAATAAAATGGGTTTTGAAGAAGCGATTTGGCTATACAGCATGGAGAAAATGTGTTAAAATATAACATGCTGGCAAATGCGGTTATGATGGAATTGGCAGACATGCAAGATTTAGGTTCTTGTGCCGAGAGGCGTGTGGGTTCAAGTCCCACTAACCGCAGTATACGTTAGAAAATCAGGCGGCGGCATCGGAAGATACCGCTGCTTTTTGTTCTTGTGGGCAGAAATGGAGGCTTTTTATGCAAAATAAGGAACAGCGTATGGCTACGGAAGGAATCGGAAAGCTGATGCTTAGCATGGCAGTTCCATCTATTATTGCACAGGTCATCAATATTCTTTACAGCATTGTAGACAGAATCTATATCGGGCATATAGAAGGCGTAGGAATGGAAGCCTTAACAGGCGTAGGGGTGACTTTTCCCATCATTACTTTGATTTCAGCATTTTCAGCTTTTGTGGGAGCAGGCGGAGCGCCTCTTGCAGCAATCTGGCTTGGCAAAGGTGACAGGAAACGTGCGGAAAAGATCTTAGGTAATGGGGTTTCCATGTTGATCTTCTTTACGATCATACTGATGGTATTCTTTTATACTTTTGAAAAACCGCTGCTTTATTTGTTTGGAGCCAGTGACGCTACCATAAGTTATGCTATGAATTATATTTCCATTTATCTTGCAGGAACTATATTTGTAGAGTTGGCCCTTGGCTTGAATGCCTTTATCATTTCCCAGGGGCAGTCAAGAACAGCTATGCTGGCAGTTCTTATAGGAGCAGCCTCCAATATCATTTTGGACCCTGTTTTTATTTTCAAATTAGAGATGGGGGTAGAAGGAGCAGCGTGGGCAACAGTCATATCCCAGACATTGAGCGCTGCATGGACAGTGGGATTCCTTATAAGCAAAAGATCTACGCTTACGATCAAGCTAAAAGCCATGAAGCCGGATCTGGCTGTTATTGGAAGTGTTATGGCCCTTGGCATATCGCCTTTTATCATGCGGGCAACAGAAAGCCTTATCAGTATTGTGCTAAACAGCGGACTGCAAAGATATGGCGGAGATGTTTATGTAGGTTCCCTGACCATTATGCAGAGTGTCATGCAGATGTATTCGGCGCCTCTTGGAGGATTCACCCAGGGAGTGCAGCCGATTATCAGTTATAATTTCGGAGCAGGTAATTTTGACAGGGTCAAGAAACTGTACCGCACTATGATTGCCAGCTGCTTTTTATTTGCAGCATCAGCTACTTTATTAGTGATGATATTCCCGGGATTTTTTGCGAAAATGTTCACAAGTGATGCAGAGCTGATTGCATTGGTGGCAGACAAAATGCCTCTTTTTATGTGCGGTATGCTGATTTTCGGATTGCAGCAGGGAATACAGCCTACGTTTCTGGCTCTTGGACAGGCCAAAATATCTTTATTTATTGCGGTATTCAGAAAGATGATCCTGCTGATTCCGCTGGCGCTTTTACTGCCCCTTAGATTCGGGGTAATGGGAATTTATTATGCAGAACCCATATCGGATACATTATCTGCCATAACGGCAGTGGGATTATTTTTATGCAACATTAAGAAAATTGTTTCCAAAGAAACGCTGCAGAAGATTGGATAGAAGAAAGTGAGGCAGATATATGGAAGGCAGATCTATGGTAAGTACGGAAGAATTGATTTGCAGGATCAAAGAAGAAAAAGCAGATGAAGTAACGTTTCTGCAGGGGAAAGAATACACTTGTCCGGATATTTCCATTTATCTTTGCGATATTCTGGCAGAACATCAATTGGAGGTCAAAGATGTAGTTAAAAAACTTTCCATAGAGCGTTCTTACGGTTATCAAATGTTTAACGGTACGAGAAAACCCACCAGGAATCTGCTGATACGGTTGGCAGTTTTACTGGGACTGTCTCTGGAAGAAACGAACCGGCTGCTTAAAATCGGCAGAAAGGAGATTCTGTATCCCAGAAGAAGAGAAGATGCGGCGGCCATTTTTGCCATTGAAAAGAAAATATCTCTTAAGGAACTGGAGGAAATATGGGAGAATCTTTGATAAAGGAGACGAAGCAGGAGATTTTTGCATTTGAAGACTGGAAGGAAAAATACCACGTGCTCCTCTGTCTGAAGGATTCGGAAGACAAGCAGACATGGCTGTTGGAAGAAAGAAAGGGCAGAGAACGGTTTGTTTTAAAGAAGGCCGCCGGGGAGCAGGGAAAGTTTCTTCAGGCGGAATATGAACTGCTTAAAGAACTGACATTACAGGAAAAATCCATAAATCCCAAAATAATAGAGCTTAAAAGTACGGAAGAAGAGGTATATCTTCTCAGACCCTATGTACAGGGAGCGACTATTCGGGAACTGGTGGAGCAGGACGGAGTTATGACTGTTATGGAAGCAGCAGAACTTCTAAGGCAGCTGTGCCGGAAGATAGCCATCTTCCATCATTATCATCCGCCTGTGATACATCGTGATATTAAGCCGGAAAATATTATAGTTACGGCTATGGGACGGATACGGCTTATTGATTTCGAGACGGCAAGGTGCTATAAACCGGAGCAACCAAAGGATACTGTCTGTATCGGCACCAGAGGATATGCAGCGCCGGAGCAGTTCGGATTTGGACAGACAGATGTAAGAACCGATATTTACGGTGCGGGAAAAGTGCTTTTGTATATGGTGACTGCCGGATGTGAAAAAGAGGATATAAAACTTTTAAAGACAGGAAAAGAAAAGGAACTTAAAAAGATAATTCTCAGATGCTGCGCTTATGATCCGGACAAACGGTATCAGAATATAGAACAGCTGGAAGAGGCCCTTTCCCGGTTCCTTAAGTTTTCCGGCGATGCTTTTAAGATAAGATGTATTCCGTGGTTTCTGACAGGGGTGATGGGATTGTCAATTATCTGGCTGGGATCCAAGGTTTATCAGTTGGAAAGATCTGCCGGGGGAGGAGAGCAGATAAGAAGTATAGGAGAAACCGTTTCAGACCAGACAGAAGAAGATAAAACCGGTGGAAACAGCGACTGGAATATATGGAGTCCTTATAAATATGAGGAAAATATAAAGGAAATTCTGCAGAAGTGCCAGGAAAAAGATGAGGCAGGCACAGCATTAGCATGCGAAGCAATGGTAGAAAGGCTGCTACAGGATGCAACGATTATGCAAGTGGAAACCATTGATGTTGATGGAATGACACAAGAGGAGTGGGCAGTTCACAGTATAAAACGTACAGGATATGAATTTATAGCAGACAAACTGGCTTCCGGAGATGGACGGATAGTTCGTCAGCTTGGAAACTATGAACAACAGAGCCAGAGAATCACGAAAGCAATCAGGGAATGTATTGAATGCTCCTATATTGACCAGAACGGAGAGGAAATGAGAAGCGATCTTTACCAATATGCAGTGGAAGGCAACCGGGAAAATATGGCAGGATGTATTTTTGACATTTTGAACTGCCTGAATGGGGAATTGGAAGTATTGGATACCCGGTAAAAGTGTGCAATGCTGCACACCAATTTTGTGGATGTTTTCTGTTATAATTTATAAGCATTTCTATAATGCAAATGCAATAAAAATACAATATAAAGCAAGTATAAATCCATTGTAATACTATCATCTATAAAGTAAGATAGAAATAAATAATTAATTAAGATGTAATATTACCTTTCAATTTAAATATCATGAAAAGGAGAAGTTATATGAAATTTAAGACCAAATATCTGGTAAAAAGAATTTTTGCCATGGCACTGGTGGTTGCGATGCTGTGGTCAGATTCCTCTTTTGTTTCGCTGGCACAGACAATTGCCGGGGATAATGAAGAGTCTTTGGAAACAATTTTGACGGAAACTGAAGAAGGAGAAGAATCTGCACCGGTGGAGGATCAGGAAGAAGATCCTGTGGAGAGCCCTATGGAAACACCTGCGGAGAATCCAACGGAAACACCTGTGGAGAGTCCTACGGAAACACCTGCGGAGAGTCCTGAGGAAATCCCCACAGAAAGTCCTGAGGAAGCGCCAACGGAATCTCCGGAAGAAGAGCTGCTTCCCACGGCAAGTCCTTTGCAGGATGTTTCGGAGATCGCTACCGCCGCCCAAGAAGGATTTTCAAGGTATACTTTCAGGGTAAATGATCCGGAAGGTCAGGACTATGATGGAAGCTTTGCCATAACAGCAAGCGATACCATATATATTTATGACAATGAGAAAGGTAAGGTTCTGCAAAAGGGGGATGTGGAAAAGATCACATGGACAGCCCAGGCAGAAAATGAAGAAACAGAACCCTACCCTTGCGGAGATGATGGTACTCTCTATCTGAATCATCAGTTCTTTCCATTTGAATTTCGATTGACTGTAAAGATAAAGTTAAAAAATGGAAGCGAGGAAATGTGGCTTGGCAATATCCGGCCTGATGAAACAAAAGAAGGGGAAGCGGTGTTGGAAGGTCTGACTCTTCCGGGGCTTGCTCTTTGTCTGAAAGAGGCAGAAGGAAATGTAGAAGAATGGAACTGTTTTTTCTTCCGTGCAGATGATGCAGAGGGCAATAATGCCGAGTATATAGAGGGCGGCAATCTGTTCTATGATATCCGCGAAGAAGATAACGGAAAATATATCTTTGCCAAGTATGGCGTATGGAATGAATCTGAAGAGAAAATGGACTGCTATCAGACCGAAGCAGTAGGCCCTGTAGGGTATGCGAAAGGTGAAGCAGCAGGTAAGAGCAATGCAGTGCTTTTGCAGAAGCATATCGATAAGCTTTCAGAAATATCAAAAGAAATAAAAGAGAAACTAAATCTGAATATTCCGGATGGAATATATATAGAAGCGGAAGAACCCATTGTCATTAGTGACAGAGTCATTCTGGAAGGTTGGGGAGCTCATTTTACAGGCAGTTTTACAACGAAAGCAGATATGGGAGGCACAGTGACCATTAATGGGCTTACCATTACGAAAACCGGCGGCACAGTCATAGATGCATCTGAAGCGCCGGTATGTCTTAATGACTGCCAGTTTTCCTTAAACAATGGGAATCTGCTTCAGGTTTCCCAAAAGACTTATGAGAAAACGGAATTGAATAACTGTAATGCAGAATTTACTTCCGGAGGAAGCCTTCTTAGCATGAGTGGAGAAAATGATTCTTCCATGCCGCCGGTGTTTAAGCTTGGAAATACACATCTTCGAGTTCAGATCAAAGATGGCAATGTGACTATGCTGAATGCACCAATGGGTGTCAAGTGGAACGTAGATAACTTAGAACCGGTGGATTTAGGTTCAGTAGAGAAATTATTACCGGGAACTCCCATCAATGTAATCAACAATGTTTTTGGGATCGACGGTGTACCCGGAATGGTTTCCAATTCCAAAGAACTGACTTTGGATTCAGCAGCTTATAAGTGGATTTCTTATAACCTGGCAGGTGGCCTGGGCTGCTTTTCTGATGACGGTACCAAAATAATTGTAGAATCGGATAATGATCCTGCAGGAAGATATGAAGTGACATGCCTTCCGTCAGGGTATGATGCATTCCGTCCTCATGCCGTAACGGGAACTTATGCTGCAGGAAAAGGAGATTACAACAAGCTGCTTCCTGCCGGTTATCTTACTTATATTGTGGTTGATGTGAATCAGAAAAACGGATTCCCTTATGGGGCGTTAGTGGGAAAAGAGATAGAGACAGACTTACCGGAAAACTTTGTGGTTATGCAGTATCATAAAGATAAGTCTGTTGAAACTGCTGCCTCCGTTATAAACGGAGAAGCAAATATAAACTATAACAGCGCTTTAGCAGATCTTAGCATTGATGAGAATGGGAAATGTCGGATTACAGTAAATACTTATGTAATAGACGGACCGGTAGCAGAACCGATTGTACTGGCAGTGTACGCTGAAGTGCCCGGCGCCAATACAAAGCTTTCCGTTTATGAAGAGGAAGTTTACTACTATGATGACGTTCCTGATATTCCCATGTTTCGAGAAGTTCCCTCAGACGGAAAAATCCTTACAGACGGTGATAAGACAGTTTATTTCAGATTAAATGAAGGCATTGCAAATAATGCGCTGGGTAAAGATGGCGCTTTTGAAATTGTGCAAAGCGGATGTACTGTTCCGGAAGGACAGATAACTTCTGATGTTTCAGAAAATGGCGCAGCGATGACATTGACAATACCGGAGGGCACGTATGGAACGTTAACTGTTAAGGCTCATTATCAAGGCAGCGCTTCGGCGAAAGCAACTGATTTTACTTATACGCTGCAGATAACGAGCGTTGGAAATGTAAAAGGAGTTACGGTTGATTACGTTAATTCCGTTAATTCCGGTAAGCAATATTATGGAACAGCTGCCTTTGATGTACTTGGCAGTGAAGCAAAGCCGTTCCTTGGTGTGAAATCCCAAAATGGAGAAGAAAGCCGTTATAATTTAAAAATCATTTCTTCTTCTTTATCGGGAAAAAGCGTAACTGTCCAGTATATGCTGGATTTAAGGGATGATGAAGCATGGGATAGCTTTGTTCAAAATCCGCCTTACTTATTGGTGGAAACTGTGGCAGGAACATGGGAAATTCCTTTTGAAGCGTCAGGTACAGATAAGCTGAGTAAGGACGCAGGCGGAGTACGCTATCTCTTTGATATAGAAGATAATAATGAAGCTGTTTTTACGGGAGCTTTGATTATTGATGGTGGGGAATATTATAGAGGCGAAACACAGCTTGATATTCCTGAAGAGGTAGAGGGGTATACTGTCGCAGCAATGGCAGAAGGATGCCTGAATAATATCTATGAAAACGGCATTAGAAGATATGCCTCGGATATTGTGATCATTCCGAAAACAGTAAAAGATATCAGAGGAGCTTTAGTTACGGATAAGAGTTATTCCAATCTGCGTCAGATAGTAGTTAATGATGCAAATGAAGATTACTGTTCTTATGGAACATGGGGCGCTTTCGTCAGCGGCTATAGGGATGATGATGCGAAATATTGTGCCCTGTATAAGAAAAACAGTGATGGCACCACAGAGCTTATTGAAATTGCTTCCAACTACGAGGGAGATCTATTATGGCGCGGGGATGCCAAGTGGACGGAGGATACATATAAGTTGGATTTCTCCAATATTACAGGTTTCCGGTGGGAGGAAAGCAATACCTTCCCGAGATATGAGGCCTGGGGTGAAATCCTCGTGAAAATTGAAACGGATTATGAGAAGGTAACGGCCATCAAGGTTTTGGAGAAAATGGGAACAGCAGCAGTTCTTCCTGAGGGAATTACAGACATAAATGCCAAGGCTTTAGAAAAAACTGCGGTTGATACATTGGTGCTGCCATCTACCCTGGTATCATGGGAGGGCGGACTTACACAGGCTAAGAATATTTATGTATATAATGAAGATACACAAATCAACCCTGTCAGCGGAATAGCTGATTCTGTAATGGGAGTTACTTTCTACGGATTTACAGATAATAGCGGCAACAGTGCGTTAAAATCATGGGTGGCTGAAAATTCCAAAACACGGAAATACAAATTTATTGCCATGACGGAAAGCAGCGCTGCTGTTGACTATACGGTCAATACATTGCGGAGTACCGTGAAGTCATCCGAAGGTATAGAATATTATGAAGTTCGTATAGGTGAGGAATTAACAGAAACCTTTGACTTCGATATTGTTTCTAAGGTGAAGAACGGATATCCCGGCAAAACAGATGTGACTGTAGAAATAGAGAGAGACGAACCAACAATTAATGATGAAAACGGCAAAGATGTGGGACTGGTAACGGATGAATTTGCAGAAGAATGGAGAGACGATGGCAGCCGTTATTATAGAGCAGTAAATCCCGGAGTTGTCAAAATCAATATTAAAAAGGGTGATGATATCGTAAAGACTGTTTACTTTGCAGTACGCCCTGATTACTATGATATGATGGATGAGCAACCTAACTGGATTACTCTTGGAGATACACAGGAAATCTATGTGACAGCTTTCAAATGGGATTCAGAAACGGAAAAGAACGTTGAATGTGTTCTGACGGAAGATGCATTAAAGGAATATGAGGCATTAGGCGTTCTCAGAGTTGTGACACCCGAAGGAAGAAAAGCAGACAGCAAAGATGCATGGAAGATAGAGCGTAAGACAAATAGTAATAACGTTGCTACGATTACTTACGAAGTGACACCGCAGCTGCGCAAGGATAGTAAAGGCAATATCAAAGGCGGTGAAGGTTCAGATTTTATCTTTGAACTGTTTGGAGACAGCTGTTCTGTATGGATCGATCCGGTTGCAGGGGGACAATACGATTTGATTCCCTGTGACGATAAATGGAATCCTGTTATGGAAAAGAAGGGAGATACAGTAGATATTCCCATTGTGCAGCGGAGCATGGAAGGAGACGGATTCTTAGAATACGGCATAACTTTTGATGGTAAAGAATATGCGCAGGTCTCCTGTGAAGTGATTTCAGGAAGTACGTTTGTAGATGCTGAAATAATTAAGAATAATGATGGAACTGCATCTTTACGTCTTACGGCAAAGGCAGACGGAAAAGCACTGGTAAGAGTGTATACACCATACGCAGATAACGGAGATATGGTTCTTACGGTATCCGTTGGCGCAAATCTGGTAGAAAGCTTTACCCTGAAATTATGGAAAGGAGCGGAAGTACTTGACAGCTCCATTGATCCGGCGGATGAAAGATATCAGTTTGTCTTCGACCTTAATGAAACAGATGATGATGGTAAATATGTCTGGGAGCATATTATTCCTATCTCCGATATTAAAAATACCACTGGAGAACCCGAACCCTTGCCTTCCAATAAACTTAAATGGACGGTATCAGACCCTGGCTTGGCAGAATTGGTAAAAGATGACCCATCTGACAAGAATCAAGTAACAGGCATCAAGCTTAAAGGCGAAGGAACAGTGCTTATTATAGCAACTGTTAATGATACTAATGCAGCAGCCATCAGCATGCTGTTTACCGTAAGAGATTTAAAACCAAGGCTTTATAATGACAGTGCAGCGCTGGATATCTACAAAGTGTACGGCACGGCGGAATATACATTTGCACTTCCTGATGGTGTGAAGATAAACAGAGCCGGTATAGAGTCAGTAATACTGAATAAAAAAGGCAATACCGATGATATAAGCGGTTTGTTTGATTGTATCGGTTATCGTGATAAAGTTTCATTCAGTATAAGAAACTTATATGATAATGACCCTCCGGCTTCCGGAACATATAATCTTAAATTTAAGGTTTATACAACTTATGAAGACCCAGAAGGTGAAAATGGACTTCAGGATTTAGAACCTTATGAATATACCGTATCTTTACAGATTGGCGGCACTGCGCCTAAGGTCACTGTGACTTCAACAGATACCATAGACCTCAGCGTTCCTTCTAAAAGAGAAAGCGCTTTGACGGTGAAGGTGGGGGATGTAGTAAACGGCGGAGATACTGAAATTACGTTGGATACAACCGATGCTACGACTAATAGCTTTTCGCAATATTTTGAGTTAAAGAGAAACGAGGAAGGTGTGTACAGTGTTATATTTAAGGATGCTAATGGAAAGCCTCCCGCAGAAATCGTCAAACTCTTTAACAATAAAAAGATAAAACTGACGGTTGAATCAGAGAGCTATAGAAACTGTCCGAAAACAGCAGAAGTATCTCTCAAGATCACTGCGGCAACGCCATCAATAAAGGTTAATGGCGGCGGAAAAGTGACTGTTAATACAGCAGATTTTGCAACCTTTGACGGTAATGCATATACTTCAGGACTGTCTTATACATTGACAGAAGGATATGACCTGTTAAGCAATGAAGACGGTTCTATAGATATGGTTATTGCAGATAAGCAGAAAGCTTATGAAGATCAGATCGACTTCTGGCAGGCGGGAGAAGAAATTCTGGTTGCGGTAGGACCGGGAGTGCCTAAGGGAACCTACACCTTTACATGGGAGCCGAAGGTAAAAGCATATACAACGGAAACGGTTACCATGGGTCCGGATGAAGACGGTGAGATCAAGACCGAGGAGCGTAATATTGAAGATACGTTTTTTGAACATTCATTAAAAAAACAGACGATATCGGTAGTAGTGACGACAAGCGCTGCAAAGGCTACCCTTTCTTCTTCAAAGCTGACAGTAAATACAAATTATAGATTTACAGAAGAGGAAACCTGTCTGCAGTTTGATGAAAGTCAGATTCAGACTCTTTACGGTCCTTCCTGCTGGATGGAATGTTTTGACGGCGATTGGATTAAAGACAGCATTACTTTAGTAAAAGGGCCTAATGGCATAACAGAAGAGAACAGCCGGATTACGTTTGAAGTGTATGATAATCGTATTTGTGTATCGGCAGAAGAGGGAGCAGCTGCAGGCGAGTATAAATACAGTGTTACGCCATATGTAGTAGTTGGAACCAATGCAGAAGTTCAGGAAGGTGACTGGCAGGATATTTTAGCTCCAATGGCTCTCACGCCAATCAACTTCAGCGTTCAGGTAACAGATACACTGCCTGTGGCATCCCTTGCCCAAAGTACTGTTACGATAGACAATAATGATTTGTCCTCCAGAGTTTTGATTAAGTGGAATATCAAAGGCAACTATCAGTATGTAGTCGGACCTTGGGACGATGGTGGGAACGACGAGCCCGGCGAGGATGGTGAGGACATTGATTTCAGCGAATATGCTAGGTACAGCGGGGAAGATGAGTATCAATTCATCTACACATGTGAAAATGGTCCTGCAGTTTATCTGGAAGGCGATGATATCAGAGTACAGGCAACAGAGAGTACACTGAAAGGCACATATAAGTTTACAATTGCGCCTCAGGTAGTTCTGGATACAAAGTGGGATGAGGTAGAGGAAAAAGTCACAGAAAAAAATATACAAGAGTTAGCGCCGGTAACGTTAACTGTAAAGGTTAACAGCACAAGACCTGCGGTGAAGCTTGAAAAAGGTACGCTTACAGTAAACAGCAGTTATCCCGGAGAAGAAGACATTAACGAATACGGAATGTTTGAAAATGTACCTGCTGAAGCTGTTACGGAAATCAGTACCAGCAATGGATATGGTATTGGAGATATTGAGGTAGTGCCTGCTGATGCCAAAGCAAAAGCGATACAGGATAATGACGAAACGGCAATTACGTTTTCGGAAGGAAAATATCCGGATAGTAATGATATCTATTGTTTTGCTGCCATTCCTACTACCGCAACTCCGAATGGAACTTATAATTATTTGGTATACGCATGGTTATATGGTGAAGATGAGGAAGGGAATCCAATAAGGAGGGGAGCAGCCTTAGAACCTGTAAAACTGAAAGTTACCGTAAAGAATGAGAAACCGAAACTTCAGTTAAGCACAAGCAGTATTCTGCTTCCGGCAGGACGTGAAGGATGCGCAGATATTACATTACAGGGACAGACAGAATTTGTCAGCAGCATTGCGGAAAGGACAGAGTATCTTGTAAATATAGGTGGAAAGTGGCAGCTGACAGACGATGAGACTGACGGTGCTTATGTAAAACTGGAAACAGCAGAGGATGGCAGTATAACCGTTACCTCTCTTGGAAAACCTGACGCTGTCAACAAAGCAATGGTTACCTACACACAGGCAATATGTTTGATTGGTAATACTGAATCTTACGATGCCTCTTATCAGCTGACCTTCAACCTGACATCAGCTGATCCTGCAGTTGTTTTATCGGCTAAGACCATTACCGTAAACAAAAATTTCGATGAATGGGCTCAGGAAGGTAATCAGGTAAAACTGACTCTTAATAATGGAGAGAAAATTGCCTGGTACGACATTGATGATACCAATGCAGGAACTAAGCAGAATGTAATCAGATTAGCACAAATAGACGAAGAAAGCGATGAATATGGAATTACTTACAGGGCATACTTTGCGAAGCCGGATAAAGTAGTAAAAGGAAGCTATACATTTAATCTGACGCCTTATGTAATTGGCGCGGATGGAGAAGATAAAGCGCTGTCTCCGGTGAAATTGACGGTAAATATTACAGATACGCTGCCCACTGTCAGTGCAAGCCAGACGAAGGTAACTATTAATAAACTGGATACCAGAGGAAATACATGGCAGTTTATCCATTTGAAGCCAAGCATTTCTTGTGAAGAGGTGCGCTATGACGTGGCAGTGACCAAAGGCCCCAAGGGCGTTGACCTTTTAGACATTAGTTTCTGCCCGGCAGGCTGGGATATCTGTGACGAAGCAGATTTGATCTTAGGCTCTGTGGATTCAGAGATACCTGATGGCGCGTATACGGTGACAGTAACGCCTTATACCTGGGTGAATGGTGAGCGTAAGGATTTAAAGAGTATCAATATTGCCGTAACGGTGAACTCACCTAAGATAACGGCAGCTCTGCAAGCACCGAAAGTAACCATTGATGTGGCGACAGAAGGTAATGTGTATACGAGAAATTCCATTCTGCTGACCGGAACCAATGCAGACATGGTATCGAATATTTACTGGGACTGGGAATTAACGAAAAAGCCAAAGGGTGCGGAAGAGGAACTATGGATCGAAGACCGGTGGCAGGAGGAAGAAGAGACTGACGGCAAAGAGTTTGCCATCTGCTGGGGTGACAGAAGAGCTGATGATAAACATGTCAATGTGACGCCGGGTACCTATGAATTTACATTAACACCTTCAGGACTGGAAACCTGTGATGGCGAGGTGCATTTACCCATACCCGGGGCCATGAAACTGACTGTAACAGTTAAGAATTCAATGCCTGCTGTGAAATATGGTAAGACCGCCAGCAAAATGAATATGGCCTTTATGAATGAAGACAATACCTTCATTGCTTTGTCCGATACGTCATGGCATTTTGAATATGTGGATGCAGTCATGACCTCCTGGCCAAAAGGCGCCGGAGAAGAAGACAGATCCGGACTTAAGATAGATTTTGAAGGCGACAGATTGAAAGTAAGAGGCTCTGAGAAAGTGCCGGAGGGCTCATATACCTTCACGTTAGAACCGCATGCAAAAAAGAACGGCATAGAGATGCCTTTGAAAGAGCAGAAGTATACGGTGACGGTAAAGAATGAAATCCCCACCGCAAAGGCAGCCTCCGGCAAGCTGACCTGCAACATGCTTTATACGGGAAAATACCTGTTTGAGGAAAATCCGGAAGATAACTTCAATAAAAAACAGCAGACAAAGCTGACATTGAGTAAGAATTACGGTTCAAGCCATTTCGAGGACGTCAAGATTGCCTTTACGGGAAAAGCAGCGCAGCAGGCGGAAGCAGATAAGTTTGACTGGCGTTTCTATCCGGATGATGGGATCATAGCAGTAAGTCTGAGAGAAGGCCGCGTAGCAAACAATGGAAGCTATTCCTTTGAAATCACACCGGTTATCAGAGGTGATTTAACAGGCGTCAAAATGACCTTGAAGCCTGTTAAGATTACGGTGGCTGTAGAAAACAAAGCAATAAAGGCAACGGCAAAAGCCAGTGGCAAAATAGATCTGCTGAACAGAGATGAGAGTGGAATCACTTACAATGTAACTCTTTCCGACAAAGACGCTGATATTATTGAGTGGATTGATATTGAACCTCCTGAAAAGGGCAACAATGAGAGTTGGAGATTCTGGCTGGAACAGGATGAGGAAGATCCGGCAAAATGCATTGTAAGAGCTAAGAACGGAGAAGAATTTTCCACCAAGGTCAATTATGAGATGCGGCTGGCAGTCCATACCATTTATGGTAAGACATATTATGTGCCTGTTAAGATCAAACCTACACAGTCTAAACTGACTGCAAAATCAGATGTAACAGCAGTGACATTATTTAAACAGGGTTCATCTGATACTGCCGCTGTAGCAGAGATAAAGGCATCCATCAACAATACGCCATCGGGCGAAATGCATATTTTGTGCACAGAGGAAGGAGAACTTGTCACCAGTAATACAGATTTCCGGGTATACATGCTTGAACGTGATGAAGATTCTAAGAGTGCAAAAGTGAAAATCCAGTTTGCTTCCGAGCAGGCAAAAAGCAAGTACAAGGCAGGAAGCAAGGTGACACTGCCAATCTATGTGAATGTGTTCAATCAGGCTACGGATACGTACAATACTGTTAAAGTTAATATGACTGTAAATATTAAGAACTAAGAAATGCATATCGACAGATGATGCCGCAACAAATGCTCCCTGCATTGCAGGGAGCATTTACTTGTTCTTATTACTATTTTGATGATTGCAGAAATGGCTGCTTATTTGAATAATTTAAAAAGATCAGGAAAATATAAAATCAAATGATTACAACTGCAATCAAACATGTTATAATAAAAACATAAAATCTATTGGGAGGGATAAATCATGGCAAATACATTAGTTCAGTTTCGTGCGGAAGAAACTGCACGAATTAAGGCAGTCAATATCTGTGAAAGACTTGGCATTGATTTGCAGACCTATCTCCGCATGTGCATGTCAAGGCTTATACAGGAAAATGGTATTCCATTTAGTATGAAGTTAGATAGTATTCCTGAAAATCGTGGTCTGAGCGCAATGAAGGCTGCCAGTCGTATCGCATCAGAGAACGGAATTTCAGAAATGTCTTTAGATGAAATTAATGCAGAAATATCTGCTGTAAGAGAGTGAGGTAACAGTTTGAGGTATTACGTAGTCATTGACACCAACGTTTTAGTTTCTGCTATGCTGAAATGGGATTCGGCTCCGGGCAATGTATTGGAATTTGTTTACGATGGCATGATTATACCGCTGTTGAATATGCATATTGTCAATGAATATAGGGAAGTTCTTGCTCGACCCAAGTTTCATTTTACACAGGATATTATTGATGATGTAGTTGGTGAAATTGAGCAGATGGGTATTTATGTTGATGCAGATGAACTTAATGTGGAACTACCTGATTCTAAAGACAGAGTATTTTACGAAGTAGTTATGGAAGAGCGGAAAACAGAGGAGGCCTACTTGGTTACAGGCAATATTAAGCACTTTCCGGAGAAAACGTTTGTAGTAACCCCAAGACAAATGATAGATATTATCATGAGTGATATTGAAGAATAAGAAACAATTCTTGGAGCGCAAGCCGCCGGGCTTGCGCTTTTTATGAAAATTTTGTGAAATGGCAGATTTTTTAAAAAAGAATAATTGAGATATACGGAAATTTGGTGTAGCATAGGAACAGAGTGTTTTACTTTGGGAAATTTATTTAAAGAACGGAGTGGCGGAAATATGATCATAAAAGGTAAGAAATTATTCTATCTGGGAGCTCTTACGGTATTTTTACTGGCAGCGCTTTCAGGATGCGGAAAGAAGGAAAAGGAGTATAAGCAGGCGGGTCTTGGAGGTCTTGTAATGCTGTATGACGATTCTGTGTGGACCAGCAATGAAGAAAATGCAACAGATTCCAGTCTTCTTTTTGAATCAGGAGATAATGCAGTGCTCGGAGTTTCCTGCTCCAGGGAAAACATGTATCAGCATCCCCTGGATATGCTGCAGATGACAAAGCAGATTTACAGTACCTATCCGGGTTATCAGGAACTTAGTGAACCTAAAAAGATCGAGGTAAACGACAGCAGCTGGTATGAGTGGAGCTGTCAGTATGAAGAAAACGGACAGGTCATGAAGAGTCTTCAAAGATTTTTTGCAGAAAACTATTATGCGTATACAATGGTCTATGTGGCAGACAATAGAGAGTTTGACAAGAAACAGCAGGAAGCCCTTAAGGCAATGAATTCTGTGGTAATGACAGTTCCCGGTAATGAAGAATCGGAAGAAGAGGCAAAGAAATTCCTGGTAGGAGAGTGGAATATGTTCGGCGCCGGTTATCTTGTTATAAGAGAAGACGGGACCTACACATGGTATATGGACAGTGACCAAAAGGAAGACAATATGCATACAGGCACTTACGGCTGTGACATTGAAAATGAATCTCTTGGTTTTTCCAAGGGAGAAGGAATTTATCTGGTACTGTTTCCGGAAAGACTCACTATGGAAGGCAAAGAAGGTGTGACTGCCAATGCCAAATATGATTACGGAATTTCCTTAGAGCAGCAAAGTGATGGAACTTATCAGATGGTGAATATTTCCACATTTAGCATGTATCAGCTTGTAAAGCAGTAAAAAGTCTGCTATAATCGAAATGTTGAAAAGGCCGTCCGAAAGTGAAGTGATGACGGCCATAGGAAAATTTATATTTATTTAAGGAGAGAAAAAATGAAAGGTAATATCGTAGTTGGACAGTCAGGCGGCCCTACAGCCGTAATTAACTCTTCTGTAGCAGGTGTATACGCCGCAGCTAAGCAGATCGGAGTTAAGAAAGTATATGGTATGGTACATGGTATTGAAGGATTTTTAGAGGACAAGCTGATCGAGCTGGAGCCGTATCTGGATGATCCTACAGGTATTGAACTGTTAAAGAGAACCCCCTCTGCGTTTCTTGGATCCTGCCGTTTCAAAATGCCCAAGATCGAAGGACATGAAGATGTATACGAAAAGGTATTTGAAATCATGGAAAAGCATGATATTGAATGTCTGTTCTATGCAGGCGGAAATGATTCCATGGATACCGTTAAGATGTTATCTGATTATGCAGCAGCACATAATAAGCCTCAGAGATTCATGGGAGTACCTAAGACCATTGATAATGACCTCCCTGTGACAGATCACTGTCCCGGCTATGGCAGTGCTGCAAAATATATTGCAACCAGCTTAAAAGAGATCATCCGTGACAATGAATCTTTCGGAGCAAAGAAACCCACCGTTTGTATTGTTGAAATCATGGGACGTAACGCAGGCTGGCTGACAGCAGCTGCAGCTCTTGCAAAGGGTGATGACTGCACAGGAGCAGACGCTATCTATTTACCGGAAAAGGTATTTGATATAGATGCTTTTATGGCTAAAGTAAAAGAACTGGCAGCAACCAGGTCTTCTGTAGTAATCGCTGTTTCAGAAGGCGTTCATGTAGCAGATGGACGTTATGTATGTGAGCTTGCAAATGAAAATATTGCAGTAGATGCATTTGGACATAAGCAGATGTCAGGTACTGCAGCTTATCTTGCTTCTTTAGTAGCAGCAGAGACAGGATTAAAGACCAGAGCTGTTGAGTTTTCAACCCTTCAAAGAGCAGCTACCCACCTTGCATCCTTAACAGATATCAATGAAGCATTCCAGGTAGGACATGATGCAGTTCTTGCAGCAGAAGCAGGAAAAACAGGCATGATGATCACCCTTGACAGAAATGGTGATGATCCTTATCAGTGTGGAACAAGCGCATATGATATCCATGCCATTGCCAATGTGGAAAGACCTGTTCCGGCAGAATGGATCACAGAAGACGGCTGTGGATTGAATGAAGGATATATCAATTATGCAAGACCTCTTATCATGGGTGAATTACTGCCGATTTTTGTAAACGGCACACCTCGTCATTTAGTGCGCAAATAACAGATGGAAAATAAAAGACAGTCCTTTAGGGCTGTCTTTTTGACTTCACAGAAAAGACCCTGGACAGACTCTTTGTTCATTGACTTAAGGCAGGAAATATATTATTCTAAAATATATGGGGAATACAAGGAGGAAACACCATGGTAGCAAGTATTGTGGGAAATTACTTAATAGCCAAAGGATTGATTACGAAAGAACAGTTCAATGACCTTTTAGCCCAGCAGCAGAAGGTAAGGGTCAAGCTGGGATTGATTGCTGTGGCAGAGGGACTTATGTCACAGGATGAAGCGGAAAAAGTCAATCGGCTTCAGGCCGTAATGGATAAACGTTTTGGCGATATTGCAGTAGAAAAAGGATATTTGACGGAAGATCAGGTAGAAGCGCTTTTAAAGAAGCAGGGCAATGCTTATCTGGCTTTCGCACAGGCTCTTGAAGATCAGCAGCTCATGACTGTTGAGCAGTTAGAACAGTATATGCTGGATTACCGCTATGATAACGGATTGATGGCTTCTGATATTGATGATATTAAAAGTGACGACGTAGACCGTATTTTATCTATATTCCTTCCGGTGGAAGCTGATAAGTTTTTAGACGTGGCAGGAACCGCCATTCGTACTATGAGGCGTTGTGTGGACACGGAAATCTATCCTGACAGAGCCTATATTACCAAGGGGATAGGCGCAGAGAATGCGGCTATTCAAAAAATGGAAGGAACTCCCAGCATTACCTGCGGCATGGCAGGAAGGGAGGATGAACTTTTATATGTGGCCTCTATTTTTGGCAGAGAGAAATTTGAAGAAGTTAACGAGGACGCTTTAGATTCTATTGGTGAACTTTTAAATTGCATTAACGGATTATATGCATCAGCGGCCAGTCAGAAGGGAGTCTCTTTAGAACTTTACCCGCCTGAGTTTGGACAGGACATTATGAAAGTAGAAAGTATGGAAATGTTGGTGATTCCTATTTATGTAAGGGGCAACCGTATGAATTTCCTGATATCAGTAGGGCAAGATATAACGATGGATTAGGAGGGCAGGGAGATGGTTAAAATATTGATTGTGGATGATTCCAGAACATCACGTAAAATGTTAAGACAGATCTTGGAAGATGCGGGATATGAGGTAATTGACGAAGCTGTTAACGGTGATGAAGGATTTTTGAAGTACAAAGAGTTAAAACCTGATCTTGTAACCATGGATATTACCATGCCGATTACGGACGGTATACAGGCTCTTCAGTTGATCAAGCATTTAGATAAAGATGCACATGTAGTTATGATTACAGCTGCCGGACAGAAAGAGAAAATGATACAGGCTCTTAAAGAGGGAGCAGACGAATTCATTACCAAGCCTTTTGAAACGGAAGAGGTAATAAAGACCATCAATAAAATTGCAGAAGCAATGGAATAGAGAAGAAATTTTACAAAAGAGCGGTAGACAATGCCGCTCTTTTATATTATGATAGAAGAAATCGTTTTCCGAGAATGCGGTATTTATAAAATGGAAAGAGAGTCTAAGCTCTATGATATCGATCAAAGATGTTGCAAAACATGCGGGAGTAGCTATTTCAACAGTATCTAAAGTTTTAAATAATTATCCTAATGTCAGTGAAGAAACAAGGAACAAGGTCAACAGAGCCGTAAAGGAACTTGATTTTGTACCGAATTCCGTGGCAGCTGCCCTTTCTTCCAAGCAGGCCGGAAGAGTAGCGCTTTTAATTAACAGCAACATGAAAACAAATGCCATTGATGAAATCGATATGCGCTACATCTCAGGAGCGCTGAATAAAGCAATGGAACTGAATCTTGATGTGATCACGCTTTTCTTTTTCATGTTCAGGGACAAATCGGAAGAAGAAATTTCCAGATATCTTCAATCCCAAAGTATTGCAGGTATTATTATCTATGGCATGTCTAAAGAGGATAAAGTGCTTCATAAGCTCATTGCTTCCCGGAAATTTAAGTGCGTCGTGGTGGATGCTCCCTTTGTAAATGACGATACAAGCTGTATTGGGATTGACCATAGAAAAGCTCAGTATGATGTGGCAAAAAAAACAATAGAAGAAAACGATTGCAAAAAGATACTCTACATTGCGGGAAAGCGTAATGGCTATGTAACAGATGAAAGAATCCACGGTATAGAAGATCTGGTAAAAGAAAAGCAGCTGTCCCTGATGATTCGGAACGGGGAATTTTCTGAACTGGCGGCAAGGAATATTACCATGAAATTTGCTAAAAACAGGGATATTGTGGTATGTGCATCCGATTTAATGGCCATTGGCGCCATGAAAGCATTGATTGAAATGGACATTTTTCGTCCGGTCTGCGGTTTTGACGGCATCATCCTTATGGGATATGTGGGAAAGCAGATGAATACGGTACGTCAGGATTTTGCACAGATTTCCGCCAAGGCCATGGAAGAGCTGCAGCGTCTTTTAAATGGGGAAGAAGGACGGTCTGTAGTGGCAGAGCATCATCTGGTGAGATTGAAGTATGAGGACATTATCTGTTAAATGCCGCATATATTTAGAGAAAATTTTAAAAGGTACTTGCGGAAAACGTTTTCCCATGATATACTCACAATAACAACCGGAAAACAAATTATGGTATAATTATAAAACAGGAGGGCATTATGTCAGCACAAACAAATCTACAGAAGGATATACTTGTTTTGAACCTGGAAGGACAGCTGAAGGAAATTGCAGAAGATATGTATGGTAAGGATATTGCCACGTTAACAGACGAAGAAATCTATTATGCAGTGCTTACCTTAACGAAAAGGCTGATGAAAGTATCCGATGAAAATGAAGGAGAAAAAAAGATTTACTATATTTCAGCGGAATTCCTGATTGGTAAATTATTGTCCAACAATTTGATCAACCTCGGTGTTTATGATAAGATGGACAATATTTTGGAAAAGTATGGAAAGAGCCTTTCTGCAATTGAAGAGATTGAGCCTGAGCCGTCACTTGGCAATGGCGGTCTTGGAAGACTGGCAGCATGTTTCCTTGATTCTATTGCAACCTTGGGATTTCCGGGCGAAGGTATCGGACTGAATTATCATTATGGCCTGTTTAAGCAGGTATTTAAGAATAAGTTACAGACAGCAGAGAAAAATGAGTGGATTGAAAAAAATTCATGGCTGACAAAGACAGATGTTACTTATGATGTATATTTCGGAAAGAAAAAGGTGACCTCCCGATTATATGATATTGACGTGGCAGGATATGAAAGCGGTGTCAATAAACTGAGATTATTTGATATTGAATCTCTGGATGAAGGTCTGGTAAAAAAAGGTATTGACTTTGATAAAGAAGAAATTGAAAAGAACCTGACTTTATTCCTTTATCCGGATGATTCTGATGAGGCGGGTAATCTGCTGCGGATCTATCAGCAGTATTTCATGGTATCCAATGCTGCCCAGCTGATCTTAAGCGAAATGAAAGAGAAAAAATATGATCTTCGCAAGATGTATGATCATGCCGTTATTCAGATCAATGATACCCATCCTACCATGATCATTCCTGAACTGATTCGAATTCTGGTAGAGGAAAAGGCATTTACCATAGATGAAGCCATTGAGGTGGTAAGCAAGACATGTGCTTATACCAATCATACTATTTTAGCGGAAGCCCTGGAAAAATGGCCTCTTAAATATTTGGAGAAGGTAGTTCCGCAATTAGTGCCTTACATCAAGGAACTGGATAAAAAGATCCGGGCAAAATACAAATCTCCCAAGGTACAGATTATCGATGAAGATAATCGTGTGCACATGGCCCACATCGATATTCACTACGGATTTTCTGTAAATGGTGTTGCAGCCATTCACACAGAGATTCTGAAAAATACAGAATTAAATGAATTTTATAAACTCTATCCGGAGAAGTTCAATAATAAAACCAATGGCATTACCTTCCGGAGATGGCTGCTTTCCTGCAACAGGGAGCTGACAGGATTTTTGGCAGAAACTATCGGGGATGGATTTAAAAAGGATGCCGATAAACTGGAGAAACTGCTGGAATTTAAAAATGATAAGGCAGTATTGGATCGTCTGGAAAGAATCAAGATGAACCGTAAAAAAGAACTGGCAGCTTATGTACAGGAAGCAGAAGGAGTAACCTTAAATCCGAATTCCATTTTTGACATTCAGGTAAAGAGGCTGCATGAGTACAAACGTCAGCAGATGAATGCCCTGTATATTATTCACAAATATCTGGAAATTAAAAATGGTAAAAAGCCGGCAAGACCTCTCACCTTTATTTTTGGAGCAAAGGCAGCACCTGCATATGTGATTGCCCAGGACATTATCCATCTTTTGCTGGTACTGCAGGAAATCGTTAACCACGACCCGGATGTAAGCCCTTATATGACGGTGCTGATGGTTGAAAACTATAATGTAAGTTATGCGGAGAAACTGATTCCTGCCTGCGATATTTCAGAGCAGATCTCACTGGCATCTAAAGAAGCATCAGGAACGGGTAATATGAAATTTATGCTGAACGGCGCAGTGACATTAGGAACATCAGACGGAGCCAATGTAGAGATCCATGAACTGGTGGGAGATGATAATATCTATATTTTCGGTGAAAAGTCAGAGAACGTTATTAAGCATTATGAAAAAGCAGATTATGTTTCCAAAGACTATTATAAGAAGAGTCCTGTCATTAAGGAAGCAGTGGACTTTATTGTCAGTAAGCAGGCCCTGAAGGCAGGACGTAAGGAAAATCTGAAGCGTCTTTACAATGAGCTGCTTAATAAGGACTGGTTTATGACATTACTGGATCTTGAAGATTACATTGCAGTTAAAGATAAGATGTTTGCAGACTATGAAGACAGACAGAAGTGGAAAGAGATGATGCTTGTAAATATCGCAAAGGCAGGCTTCTTCTCATCAGACAGAACCATAGCGGAATATAACCGTGACATCTGGAAATTGAAATAAAAACAAACGCCGTCACGCTTCGCGAGGCAGTTTATTGTAATAAAAAAGAGTCCACACAGCGGACTCTTTTTTATTGTTTCAGGATTTTAGAAATTACAGATTTTTCATCAATTCCTCACGCACAGTATCCATGCGGCTGTCAGCAATTCCAAAATCCATCTCCTTGTAACTCCATGCACAGCGGGCAATGCCATATTTTTCAAATATGCTGTGAATAGTCTGATACCATGCCAGCGTATCTTCCGGTGAAGCTATATCGATCACACCATATTCCCCGCAGTAAAGTTCTGTATGATTTTCCTGTGCTTTTTGGATAGCGGATGCAAACATGGAATCGAAAAACTCCGGTGTACTTCCGCTTTTGGCAAAGCTGACTCTGTCCTCACGATTGATCATATCTGTCCAGTAAGCTCCCTGATGCGTAAATTTCAATGGTTCATAGCAGTGCATATTGTAAATCACTTTATCATCAAAGGGCGGGTCCAGATCTTTCACAGCGCTTGCACTGTTGTTCCAGTAACTGCCTACCAGAATCAGTGTATCCGGTGCAATTCTGCGGATTCTGGCAATACACTTGCAGACCACCTGATTCCATACCGTGATATAGCTCTTGTCAGTCACTTCATTGAGCAACTCAAATGCTACGCAATCGGAGTATGTGCCAAAGTGCCGTGCAATTTCTTCCCAAAGACGATAGAACCGCTCCTGAAAATCGATGCTTTCAAAAAAACCATGCTCATTTTCACTATAGTCATCAAAGGAAAATCCTGCTGTTTTGTGCAGGTCGATCACCATATTCAGATGATATTTCCTGCAAAAGGTCAATGCACCTGCAATTCGTTCAAAACCATCCTCTTTGTATGTTCCATCTGCATTTTCCAGAATATTGTAATCCACCGGGATGCGTACATGGTCAAGCCCCCAGGATGCGATCTTCTCAAAATCTGATTCAGTAATAAAACAATTCAGACGTTCTTCACTGTAGTCGCACTGCGAGAGCCAGCCGCCGAGATTGACACCTCTGTAAAATCCTTTTTCTTTCAGCATATGAATAACCCCTTTCTTAAGTAACCAAATTTTATTTTAGGCCTTATTTGAAATGTCTTGCTATGGATTAATATAGCAAAAATCTAAAACAAAGCAAAGTATTTATTTTATTATTTATCTTTTTGAGATAACGGAATCGATTAAACCATATTTTAAGGCTTCGTCTGCACTCATAAAATGATCTCTGTCCGTATCTTTTTCAATTTCTTCAATGGTACGTCCTGTATTTTCGGCCAGAATGCGGTTTAATCGCTGCTTATTTTTTTGTATATGGTCTGACATTATTTGTATATCACTGGCTTGACCCTGAATACCATTACCATGTACAGCCGGCTGATGTATCATGATTTCAGAATTAGTCAGCGCCATACGTTTTCCATGGGCGCCACCCGCCAATAAAAAAGCCCCAAAACTTGCAGCAAGTCCTACGCATATTGTAGAAACATCGCATTTGATATATTGCATAGTATCATAAATTGCAAATCCGGCGGTTACAGAACCTCCGGAACTGTTAATATAAAGCTGTATATCTCTCTCCGGGTCCATGGCTTCTAAAAAGAGCATTTGTGCTATGATCAAACTGGCAGAAGCATCACTGACTTCTTCCCCTAAGAAAATAATTCTGTCAGACAGTAATCGTGAAAAAATATCATAGCTTCTTTCCCCACGGCTGGTCTGTTCAATGACGTAAGGAATCGTACTCATGCTGCAATCTCCTTGATTTCTGCAATAAATTTGTAGTGTTCGGGCATACAGGAATAGTACATGGAAATTCTGTTTTGTTTTGGCACAAAGATTCCAATATTCCTATAAGTTTTAGGAGGATATAAATATACCTGCTTAAAAGCAAAAGAAAATGATTGCTGTGTATCATATCCGGCTTCATGGGCAATTTCTATTATCGACTTATCTGTTTTGACCAGTTTTTCGGCTGCAATCGTAAGTCTGCGGTTTTGCAGATATTTATAAATTGTAATTCCTGTCTGTTCTGTAAAAATTCGATTAAGATGGAATTTGGAATAGCCGATATTTTTTGATATATTATCCAGGTTGATTTCTTTCGCTAAATTCCTCTCAATATAGTCTATAACTTTCCTGACAGCTTCTTTTTGATCTTTCATGGTATACCTCCTTGCATGCCTAATTATTATAGCAAGTTTAGAGGTACATGTCTTAATAAAAAGTGCTGTTTTTGCACCGGATTTTATAGCAGTATAAATTTAGAAAATTTGGGGAAAATCTTAAATTGACAAAGACTGGAAATTCCATTATGATAAAAGTAGTAATCATTATTAATTTATACAGGAGAACGGCTATGAATATCAATATTTTACGCAAACTTTCTTATGGAGTTTATGTGGTCAGCACATGGGACAATGGAAGACCCACGGGGTGTATAGCAAACAGCGCTATGCAGATTACCTCCTCTCCGGCAACGGTAGCAGTCAGTATTAACCATGATAATTATACAAATAAGTGTATTGAGGAAACAGGGAAATTTGCCATTTCCATTCTGTCGGAGAAATCAGAGCCGACCATTATTGGTACTTTTGGTTTTCAGTCAGGAAAAGGCGTCAACAAATTTGACACTGTGAAATATTCTGTGGAAGATCATATGCCTGTTGTCAGTGATTCCTGTGGTTATATTGTCTGCAATGTGGTCAATAAGATGGAAACCCAGACGCATACTATATTTTTAGGGGAAGTAGTGGGAGGAGAAATCTTTTCTGATACAGATGCCATGACCTATGCGTATTATCATAAAGTAGTTAAAGGAAAAAGCCCTAAAAACGCTCCTACTTATATTCCGGAGGAAGAGGAGGCTTCTTCTCGCAAGTATAAATGTCAGGTCTGTGGATATATATACGAAGGAGAAGAACTGCCTGCAGATTACAAGTGTCCTATCTGCGGTATGGGTACAGACAGATTTGAAGAAGTTAAATAGCATGATCAATAAAATATAAAAGAATACTTTATAGTATGAAGGAGGAACAATGGATTTAAAGGGTTCAAAAACAGAAGCAAATTTAATGGCAGCCTTTTCAGGCGAGTCTATGGCAACAAATAAGTATACTTATTTTGCCAACAAAGCAAAGAAAGACGGCTATGTGCAGATTGCAGCTATCTTTGAAGAAACTGCAGGAAACGAAAGAGAACATGCCAAGATGTGGTATAAACTGTTAAACGGTGGAATCGGTTCTACCCTTGAAAATCTGGGGCATGCTGCTGAAGGTGAAAACTTTGAATGGACTGATATGTATGCAAAATTTGAAAAAGAAGCACGGGAAGAAGGGTTTGACCATATTGCAGATTTGTTTGCAGGAGTGGCAGCAGTAGAAAAGGAACATGAGGAAAGATACCGGAAGCTGATTGCCAATATAGAAGAAGGCCTGGTATTTTCCAGAGAGGGCGACAGGGTTTGGCAGTGCAGAAACTGCGGTCATGTCTGTGTAGGAAAGAAGGCGCCTGAGGTGTGTCCCGTATGCGCGCATCCTCAAAGCTATTTCCAGATCAAACCTGAGAATTACTAAAGGAATCAGAGGAGCGGATTATCCGCTCCTTTTCTATTTGGCTTTCATGTAAAAATCATTTGAGCATATAGAAAACTTCATAATTATACGCTATAATGTTTTATGTTGTCAGAGCAAAAAAATAAAGAGAGAACTCTCGTTATGAAAAAAGCATTATTTTTAGGAATACTTGGTTCATTTTTCTTTGCATTCACTTTTGTATTGAATCGGAGTATGAATCTGTCGGGTGGTTATTGGCTTTGGAACGCAGCACTGCGATATTTGTTTACATTGCCGATAATGTTTATTCTGCTTCTGAAAAACCAAAAATACCGCCCTGTTTTGGAGGATATAAAAGAACGGCCAATTTCGTGGTTGCTTTGGAGCACAGTGGGATTTGGCCTGTTTTATGCACCCTTGTCTTTGGCGTCCGTATATGCGGAGAGCTGGTTTACGGCTGCGGCCTGGCAGTTTACGATTATAGCGGGGATATTGCTTACGCCGCTATTTGGCAGGAAATTGCCTGTGAAAAATCTTCTGTTATCCTGCATCATTATAGGCGGGATATTTGTGATGCAGATACCCCAATTTCGCCAGAAGGGATTTCATGGTCTGATGGTACCCATTGTGGCTATCGCTATTGCAGCTTTTTCCTATCCTATGGGAAATCGTAAGATGATGAAAGTTTGTGGTGACCGGTTTTCCGCCATACAGCGAGTATTTGGCATGACCCTATGCAGCATTCCTTTTTGGATCATCTGTAGTGGTGTTGCTATATTTCGTGATGGTTTACCCTCTATTGATCAGGTAGTGCAATCCTTGTGTGTCGCAATATTCTCTGGCATTTTGGCGACAATATTCTTTTTCCGGGCTACTGATCTTGTACGGGAAAATCCCAGGCAATTGGCAGTAATAGAGGCTACTCAATCAGGAGAGGTTATTTTTACTCTGCTATTGGGCGTTGTTATTCTTCATGATAGTATTCCCTCTACAATTTCTTTTATCGGTATCATTTTGATTGTATCAGGTATGATCCTGAACAGTTTATGTTCGTATTGAATAAAAGTTGTCAACCTCACATGGTAGAATAAAAATATCTTAGAAAGCAAAATGGAGATGATTTAATTATGCAGTCAACTGATTTTGCCAGGGGAAAGGTCTGGCAAAATATTATCGCACAGTCCATCCCGTTGATACTGGCACAGCTGGTACATCTTTTATATAACGTGGTAGACCGCATCTATAT
>CAZTKJ010000033.1:0-31272 GCA_964614185.1 uncultured Lachnospiraceae bacterium | reverse complement strand
CGAGCAAAACGAAGGTTTGCGAGTGCCGGCTTACTTGGAAGAAGTGCCGAGCAAATTGAAGATTTAATAGATTAATTTATAAGGAGAGATAATACAATGAAAATCGTTGTTTGTATTAAACAGGTACCTGATACTAAGGGCGGCGTTAAATTCAATCCCGATGGTACGCTTGACAGAGGCGCAATGCTTACCATCATGAATCCTGACGACAAAGCAGGATTGGAAGCAGCTCTCAGACTGAAGGATAAATATGATGCAGAAGTTACTGTAGTTACCATGGGACTTCCCAAAGCAGAGGAAGTTCTTCGTGAAGCAATTGCTATGGGTGCGGACAAGGGAATTCTTGTAACAGACCGTGTACTTGGCGGCGCTGATACATGGGCAACTTCACAGACCCTGGCAGGGGCTATCCGTAATCTGGAATATGATCTGATCATTACAGGACGTCAGGCTATTGATGGTGATACTGCACAGGTAGGACCTCAGATTTCCGAGCATCTTGGAATTCCGGTTATTTCCTATGCACAGAAAATTGAAATCGAAGGTGACAGTGTGATCGTTGAACGTCAGTTTGATGACAGATATCACGTATTAAAGGCTAAAATGCCTTGCCTGATCACAGCACTTGCTGAATTAAATGAGCCTCGTTATATGACACCGGGTGGAATCTTTGATGCATACAATGCTGAGATTACTGTATGGGGAAGAGCAAATCTGGTTAATGTAGAAGATTCCAATCTTGGCTTAAAGGGTTCTCCTACTCAGATTGCAAAAGCTTCCGATAAGGTTAGAAAGGGAGCAGGCGAAAAGGTTAATCTGGATGCAGCAGAATCAGTTGACTATATTATTGACAAATTAAAAGTTAAACATGTCATTTAACATAAGCCAAAGACTTAAAGTCTGACGTAGTGAACGAAATAGATTAATGGAGGTTCAAAATGAATATTCAAGATTATAAGGGCGTATTTGTCTTCGCCCAACAAGTTGATAATGAACTTAGCGGAATCGCTTTGGAATTAGTTGGAAAGGGAAAAGACCTTGCCAAAGATTTGAACACAGAAGTAACTGCCGTTTTGGTAGGATCAGAAGTAAAAGCCCTTGCTGATACCCTTGCAGAATACGGCGCAGATAAGGTTATTGTTGTAGATGATCCGGAGTTAAAGGAATACAGAACAGAGCCTTATGCACATGCACTTGCATCTGTTATCGATGAATTTAAACCTGAAATTTTCCTGGTAGGCGCTACAGCTATCGGACGTGATTTAGGTCCCAGAGTATCAGCGAGAATACATACAGGTCTGACAGCAGACTGTACACAGCTTGATATCGGTGATTTCCCGATCAATCCTATTCCCGGCAAGGAACAGCTTCACAACCAGCTGTTAATGACACGTCCTGCATTTGGCGGTAACACCATTGCTACTATTGCCTGCCCTGAGTTCCGTCCTCAGATGGCTACCGTACGTCCCGGTGTTATGCAGAAAGCTCCGAGAGAAGAAGGAAAGAAAGCAGTAGTTGTTGAGTACAATCCCGGATTTACACCAAATGATAAGTATGTGGAAATTTTAAAGGTTGTTAAGGCAGTTTCCGATGTAGCTGATATTATGGATGCCAAGATATTAGTATCCGGCGGACGTGGTGTTGGAAGTCCTGAGAACTTTAAGATTCTGGAAGACTTAGCAGAAGTACTTGGCGGTACTGTAAGCTGTTCTCGTGCAGTTGTAGATGCAGGCTGGAAACCGAAGGATTTACAGGTAGGACAGACAGGTAAGACTGTTCGCCCTAATGTATATTTTGCAATCGGTATTTCAGGAGCTATTCAGCATGTTGCAGGTATGGAAGAAGCTGATATTATCATTGCTATCAATAAGGACGAAACTGCTCCTATTTTTGAAGTAGCTGATTATGGTATTGTTGGCGACCTGAATAAGATCGTTCCGGCATTGACAGAAAAATTAAAAGTTGAAATGGCCAACAAATAAAAGTATATAAAGAGCCGGCAGAAAGATGATTTCTGCCGGCCTTTTACTTTAATGCGAGGAGTTGAATGCAGTTTGCAAAGAAATGATACTACTTGCAGACAGAAAGTACGTTTGATAAAATATCTTCATAAAAGAGTGACAGGAGGACATCGGATAAATGGAAGATGATAATAAACTTATTGCTCCTATGAGCAAAATTCATATGGTACCCATGGATGTAATTGAGGGATTTGAAGTCCGCCCCGGTATGTATGAGGTAAACGGAGCTACTGCAATTCCCTGCGGAGTGAATTTTACAGTATACTCCTATGGGGCAACTTCCTGCGAACTGCTTTTGTTTAGAAAAATGGAGGAAGAACCATATGCAGTGCTTCCTTTTCCTGAGAATTACAAAATCGGAAAAGTCTATTCCATGATTGTATTTGGCTTAAATATCAATGATTTTGAATATGCCTACCGCATGGATGGTCCCTACAAACCCAAAGAAGGATTACTTTTTGATAAAAAGAATGTATTGCTTGATATTTATGCTAAGGCGGTTACCGGACAAAGGGTGTGGGGAATTCCCAAAAAGGAGGGAACGTCCTACAAAGCAAGAGTGGTAAAGGATGACTTTGATTGGCAGAATTATACACAGCCGTTGATACCTTTAGACGATCTTGTTATTTATGAAATGCATGTTCGTGGTTTTACCAGACATTTTTCCTCAGGAGTCCTGCATCCCGGTACTTTTGAAGGATTAAAAGAAAAAATACCCTACTTAAAGGAACTGGGCGTTAATGCTGTAGAGCTGATGCCGATTTTTGAATTTGATGAAATGAAAGATTATCGTCTGGTAGACGGAAGGGCGGTAATGGATTACTGGGGATATAATACTGTCAGTTTTTTTGCCCCCAATACCAGCTATGCCACAGGAACAGAGCATAATAGAGAAGGTACGGAATTAAAGGAACTGATCAGAGAATTACATGAAAATGGTATTGAATGTATTCTGGATGTAGTATTTAATCATACTGCGGAAGGCAATGAGCAGGGAGCAGCATTTTCTTTTAAGGGATTTGACAATAATATTTACTATATGCTGACGCCGGACGGATTTTATTATAACTTCAGCGGCTGCGGCAATACACTGAATTGCAACCATCCCATTGTACACCAAATGATCCTGGAATGTCTGCGGTATTGGACTACGACCTATCATGTAGACGGTTTCCGCTTCGATCTGGCAACTATTTTAGGAAGAAATGAAGATGGTTCGCCTATGAGCAAGCCGCCGCTTCTTCAAAGTCTTGCTTTTGACCCTATATTAGGGAATGTGAAGCTGATTGCAGAGGCATGGGATGCAGGCGGATTATATCAGGTAGGCAGTTTCCCTTCATGGAACAGATGGGCGGAGTGGAACGGCAGATACAGGGATGACATGCGCAATTTCTTAAAAGGAGATTTTGGCATGTGGGAAACAGCCGCAAACAGAATCACCGGTTCGAGAGATATTTACAATCCGGAGTACAGAGGTAATAATGCGTCCATTAATTTCATTACCTGTCATGACGGTTTTACTTTGTGCGATCTGTATTCTTATAATGAAAAACACAACGAAGCAAACGGGTGGAACAATACGGACGGAAGCAACGATAACCGCAGTTGGAACTGTGGAGCAGAAGGAGAGACGCAGGATGAGGAAGTCCTCACTTTAAGAAAGCGTCTTGCCATGAATGCATTTGCAGTTTTGATGTGCAGCCGTGGAACTCCTATGTTTTTTGCAGGAGATGAATTTTTAAATACACAATATGGAAATAATAATGCATATTGTCAGGATAATGAAATCTCATGGCTGGACTGGAGAGATATTAAGAAGAATAAAAAGCATTTTGAATTTTGCAAATATATGATTGCTTTTAGGAAAGCACATCCTGTACTGCGTAAATTCTCAGGCAACAGCGAAAATGGTTTTCCGGAGACTCTGGTGTGGGGAATTGATAACAATACCAAGGTGCTGCGGGTCATTTTTGCCGGAAGGAATGCCCAGAACACGGCGGATGATATTATCTGCCTTGCCGTTAATACTTTTTGGGAAGACCAGGAATGTGTCCTGCCTTCTCTGCGAGTGGGACTAAGCTGGTATATAACGGCTGATACCAGTGGCAGATATCTGTCCTCTTATATACCGGGAAAGCAGGGACCGGAAAGACTTGAGGGAAACACCATCACCATACCGGTCAGAAGCGTGTGTGTCTTAATAGCGAAGGCAATGGAGTAAAATATTGTGAAAAACATACTTGTGGTAGAAGATGACAAAGGACTTCGTGAAGGCATTGAGCTTGCACTTGGGAGAGAAGAATTTGATTTCATACTGTGTGAAAATCTGATGCAGGCACGGGAGGCTCTTTTGGAGCGAAAAGACATTGATTTGATACTGCTGGATATTAACCTTCCCGATGGCAGCGGTTATGATTTACTTAAAGAAGTAAAGCGGAAAAAAGAGATGTGGGCAAAGAGCATTCCTGTTATTATCCTGACAGCCAATGATTTTGAATTAGATGAAGTTAAGGGGCTGGAACTGGGAGCAGAGGATTATATTACCAAACCATTCAGCTTGATGGTGCTTCGGGCAAGAATCAGCAAAGCTCTTAAAAATACGGTCCGGGATAAAAAGAAGGTCTACCGATTTGATGAGTTATGTTTTTGCTTTGAGGACATGCTGATAAAAAGAGGCGAAGAAGAGATTCTGCTGAGCAGGACGGAATTAAAACTTTTGCAGGCTTTAGTGGAAAACAGAAATGTAATATTAAGCAGAACGAAACTGTATAACAGTATATGGACAGATGGTGCACAATATGTAGATGAAAATGCGCTCAGCGTTGCAGTCAACCGGCTTAGAAGCAAACTGGGTGAAAAGGGAGAAGGACATTTACAGACGGTATATGGTATGGGATATGTTTGGAGGGACTAAAAAAGCAGAAAAAGTAAGAGGCGGAACCATGAGACGTTTGGAAAGAATGCTGGAGGATGCCATAAATGATACTTTTGAAGAAAGCAGCTATGACGAAAGCAGACTTTCCAGACTGGAAGTAAAGTGGAAGCGTTTCCTTTCTTCCTCTGTGGCTTCAAAGCACAGGATGGAGGAAGAACAGCAAAAAGTTAAGAGGCTGATTTCCGATATTTCCCACCAGACCAAAACACCCTTAGCCAATATTCTGCTGTATTCCCAAATCCTTCAGGAAAAAGAAACAGATCAGGAACTGATCCCTATTGTGGAAAACATTAAAAATCAGTCAGAAAAGCTGGATTTTTTGATTCAGTCCATGGTCAAGGCCTCAAGGCTGGAAAGTGAAATATTTGCATTGCAGCCGCAAAAGCAGCCTTTGGACCCCATGTTAAAAGAGGTGGTGTCCGCTGCCGGGGAGGCATCATTGCAAAAGCAGATTCAAATCGTATATCAGGAGACTTCACAGGAAGCCTGTTTTGACAGAAAGTGGACAGCAGAAGCCCTTGGGAATCTGGTGGATAATGCTGTTAAATACAGTAAGCCCGGGGGCAAGGTCATTATCAGCATATCTGACTATGAAATATTTACAGCCATTCATGTGGAAGATTATGGAATGGGTATCAGAGAAGAAGAACAGGCTCAGATTTTTGAACGTTTTTACAGAAGCCGGGAAGCTGCAGGGCAGGAAGGCGTAGGTTTGGGATTATATCTGGTTAGGGAAATTGCCGCTAAGCAGGGAGGATATGTTAAAGTCAGATCAAAACATGGAAAAGGAAGCAGATTTTCTTTTTACATGGTAAAAGACAAGCAGTAATATGCAGCTTATATGAACAAGCTGAGATAAAAGGACTGGGAACAGTCCTTTTTTAACATAATAGGTTTGCAAAGCGTGGCGTTTCCTGCTTGTAACAGGATTCTTACAGAACTGTTAGATTTCAGAAAGCTGAGGGAAAGATTGCTTTGATAATATATCTTTGAAGGGAAACGAAAGTTCCCTGAACAAAGATATATTCAAGGAGGTTTGTTATTATGGTTATTTTGGAAACCAAAGATCTTAAAAAGTATTATGGAGAAGGAGAAAACCTTGTAAAAGCCCTGGATGGTGTGAATCTGAAAGTGGAACAGGGAGAGTTTGTTTCCATTGTAGGAACTTCGGGAAGCGGTAAATCTACGCTGCTCCATATGCTGGGCGGATTAGACTATCCTACGGAAGGCAGTGTTTATGTAGACGGCAAAGATATTTCCACGCTAAAGGCGGATGCACTGGCGATCTTCAGACGCAGAAAGATTGGATTTGTATTTCAAAGTTATAATCTGGTACCGGTTTTAAATGTTTATGAAAATATTGTATTTCCCATTTATCTGGATGGAAACAGGATTGATGAAACATATATTAACAAGATCATCGGCACACTGGGACTTGAAAATAAAATCAATAGTCTTCCTTCCCAGCTTTCCGGAGGTCAGCAGCAGAGGGTTGCCATTGCCAGAGCCCTTGCAGCAAAACCGGCTATCATGCTTGCAGATGAGCCTACGGGCAATCTGGATTCCAGAACCAGTCAGGATGTACTGGGACTTCTTAAAGTAACAGCCAGAAAGTTTGAACAGACCATTGTGATGATTACTCATAATGAAGAGATTGCGCAGATGGCAGACAGGATCATACGGATAGAAGACGGCAGGATCATGACAGGAGGAAAAGAGCATGAAGAAGGTAGCAAATAAAAAGATCATCCGTATACTTTCTTATAGAACTATGCGGGAAAAAAAGTGGAAAAATCTAATTGCCATTCTGGCTATCGGTCTGACGGCAGTCTTGTTTACGGCAGTATTTACGGTAGGAAGCTCCCTGGTGAGTTCTATAGAAGAAAGTACTATGAGGCAGGTAGGTACATGCGCTCATGGCGGATATAAATATATGACCATGGAAGAATATGAGATGGTAAAAGGAACCAACCATTATGCAGATATTTCTTATGATATTTTTGCAGGATTTGCTTCTAATGCGGAGCTTGGTGATATACAGACGGAAGTACGGTATTTTGAAGATAAGATGGCAAAGTGGAATTATTGCTATCCGGAAAAAGGAAGAATGCCGGAGGAGATCAATGAATGCGTTGCCTCCAGCAAAGTCCTGGAGGCGCTGGGAGTGCCTATGGAATTGGGAGTAAAAGTTCCCCTTATTATTTCCAGTCATGATTCAGAAGGAAATGAAAAGATCATAGAAGAAGAATTTGTATTATGCGGGTATTACCAATCTAATGACGCCTCTCATGCCCAGAGCTTTGGAATATCAAGAAAATGGCTGGAGGAGAATGTGGATATCAATACCCGGAAGTATCAGGAGCGTATGGCAGAAAACGGAGCCTACATGCCGGACGGCTATTTGCAGATCAACGTATGGTTCGATTCATCTTTTGATATTGAGTCCCAGATGAAGGAGTTGACCAGGCTGGCCGGATTTACGGAAGATGAAGTGCATGAATCTGTAAACTGGGCTTATACTGCGTCCAGTGTAGACGCAGTATCAATAACGTTGCTGATCATTATTGTAGGGATCATTATCTTGTCAGGCTATTTGATCATTTATAATATTTTTTATATCAACGTGACAACAGATATTCGTTACTATGGGCTGTTGAAAACCATAGGAACAACCGGTAGACAGCTGCGGACAATGGTACACAGACAAGCGCTCCTTCTTTCGGCAGCAGGCATCCCCATAGGACTCCTTGCAGGATGGCTTGTGGGCAAGGGAATTCTTCCAGCCGTTTACAAAGCTATAGATACCAGAGGTGTAAAAAATGTGGAACTGAATGGACATATCTTTGCCGGAAGCGCGTTATTTTCTCTGTTGGTGGTTTATCTCAGCTGTATCCGTCCCTGTAATCTGGCTGCCAGAGTATCGCCTATTGAGGCAGTGCGTTATGTGGAAGGTACTTTTGGAAGAAAAAAGGAAAAGAAGACAGCCAGGATTTCGGCAGCACGTCTGGCAGCGGCAAATATGGGAAGAAACAGAAAAAAGACGGCTATAGTCATAGCTTCTCTGTCTTTAAGTCTGATTCTTTTAAACGCCACTTATTGTCTCATAAAGGGGTTTTCCTTTGAAGATTACGTAAAGGACTATCTGGTATCAGATATGCAGATCACCCATAACAGTATGGTCAATATGGCAGCCTCTTACGTGGATCCGGAAGCTGTTTTGCCGGAAATGGAAGAAACCTTAGAGAGGATAGAGGGCATTTCGGAAGTAAGAAGCATACGCTATAAATATGGGAAGGTCATGCTTTCCGGTGAAATATTTGAGCGATTCAAAAACTATTATGGATCAGAAGAATATATCAGCAGCAGGCCTTATGCGGCAGAAGCTATCGTGGAATTCCTGGAGACGAAAAGAGCATATGCTGACAGTTATTGTCTGGATGAAGAGCTGATGTCTCTGCTCACCATTAAGGAGGGGAAGTTTGATGCGGACCGCTTCAGGCAGGGAGGTTATGCACTGCTTTTACATGATCTTGAATCCCAGAATTGGATTTCTGTGGGAGATAAGATTACCATTGGACGCTTCGAAGACGAATCATCTGATGAATATCCCGGGAAGGAGCTGCAGATCATGGCATATGCCAATCTGCCATACAGCGCTACCACACACAGGTATTCATTATATGGCTGTACATTGCTGCTATGTGAAAAGGATTTTGACGAGCTGTATGATGTGAAGGGAAGTCTGCATACCTGTCTTACTGTGGAAGAAGGAAAGGAAGAGCAGGTACAGGCCTCCATAAGGGAACTGATAGATAGGGATTATCCGGAACTGACTTTAATTACGAGAGAATCTCTTCGAAAAGAGTTTGCCAGCGAGATGAATATGTTTTTCACCATAGGCGGTCTTTTGGGAGCGATCCTTGCACTGATCGGTATTCTGAATCTTATTAATGCCATGGTCACAAGTATTCTGTCACGAAGGCAGGAATTTGCCATGATGCAGTCTGTAGGTATGACAGGGAAGCAGCTGGAAGCCATGCTGACTATGGAAGGGATATGGTATGGTGTATGGATTCTGATAATCTCCTTTACTTTGGGTAATGTGATAAACTATGGTCTGCTTTACCTGATGGAAAAAATGATGAGTAGTTTTCACTTTGGATTCCATGTTTTACCCCTTATCATCAGTATTCCGCTGATCGCTTTGGTTTCCGTCATACTGCCTGTCATCTGCTACCATGCATTATGTAAAAAGAGTATTATTGAAAGATTGCGGTTGACGGAGGTATAAACTAAGACTTCCTTTTTTGGCGGGGATGTGAGAAAATAAGATATAATAAACTCAAAAATCCAGCCGCTATGCGGCTGCCGCGCTACGCGCTCAAAGATTTTTTCGTTATCATGTCAGGTGAAATCAAATGCTCCCTTTGTTCGCGCTTGATTTCCTGCTGACATGAAATAATAGCAATAATAAGAGAAAAGCGAAAATCGGACTTAAGGAGTCAATGAAGATGACTGGATTATCAAAAAAGGAAAAAGCCAAAAGAAAGCTTGTAAAAAAACGGCAGAAAAAATTGCATAAACGTGTGAAACGACTGACCAATAGGATAGAGGCAACAGTCTCCTTTTTTGCAGTATTCTTATGTATTGTTATGGTAACTATGGAGGCCCTTGAGCAGAAAGGCAGGGAGAGAGGCAATGAGTAAAAATATTATGGAATATGAAACAGTGGATTTAGACGACAATGATAGTAGTGTCGTAATCATTGACCAGACAAAACTGCCGGGGACAACAGAAATAATCAGACTTCATACAGCGCAGGAAATATGGGATGCCATTTATCTGTTAAAGGTTCGCGGCGCTCCGGCAATCGGTGTGGCCGCAGCCTTTGGCATTTATGTCCTTTCCAAAAAAGCAGGAGAAAAGAAGAAAGATTTTGAGGATTTTTATAAGGAATTTAAGACACAGAAGGAATATTTGAATTCATCACGTCCTACAGCGGTCAATCTTTCATGGGCGTTAAACAGAATGGAAGAGGTGTGTCTAAAGGTAGGAAGAGAAGAAAAAAAGTCTGTAGATGAGGTAGTGGCAGCGCTTCATGAGGAAGCAAAAGTTATCAAAGAAGAAGATATACGGGTATGCAGGGCGATAGGAGAATTCGGACTAAGTCTGGTAAAGCCGGGAGATGGCATCTTGACCCACTGTAATGCAGGACAGCTTGCCACCAGCAAATACGGAACGGCAACGGCGCCTGTTTACTTAGGGCAGGAGCGGGGATATCATTTCCGGGTATTTGCAGATGAAACAAGGCCCCTTTTGCAGGGAGCCAGATTAACAGCCTATGAGCTCCATGCATCGGGAGTGGATGTAACTTTAATCTGTGATAATATGTCTGCCATGGTCATGAAAAACGGATGGATCAATGCTGTTTTTGTAGGATGTGACAGAGTAGCGGCAAACGGAGACACTGCCAATAAGATCGGAACTTCCGTAGTAGCCACGGTAGCCAAGAGGTATGGTGTTCCTTTTTATGTATGTGCCCCTACTTCTACGATAGATTATGATACGCCTACAGGAGCGGAAATTAAAATAGAGCAGCGCCCGGGGGAAGAAGTAACGGAAATGTGGTACAAAGAGAGAATGGCTCCTGAAGGAATCAAGGTATTTAATCCGGCCTTTGATGTAACAGACAAGGATCTGATTACGGCAATTGTAACGGAATATGGGATTGCCAGAGCGCCTTTTACAGAATCTCTTGAAGAAATAAGAAAAAACAAGCTGGCAGCACAGGAAGGAAAAGAAAGTGAAGGAAGCGAAAAGTAAAAAGGGAAAAAAGCAGATAGAAGAGCAGGCTAAAAAGGCCATCATTGATATAGGGCAGAGAATGTATGTAAGGAACTTTGTAGCTGCCAATGACGGCAATATTTCCATTAAGACCGGGGACAATGAAGTGTGGGCAACGCCTACAGGTGTTTCCAAAGGCTTTATGAAAAAGAAAATGCTGGTCAAGGTAGATCTTGAAGGGAATATACTGGAAGGAACCTGTAAGCCCTCTTCCGAGCTGAAAATGCATTTGAGGGCATACAGGGAAAATCCCAGGATCAAGTCCGTCTGCCATGCCCATCCTCCCATCTGCACCTGCTTTGCAATTGCAGGTATCCCGCTGGATATACCGGTGCTGGCAGAAGCTGTCATTATTCTGGGAGACGTACCTATAGCGCCTTATGCAGAACTTGGCACAAAGGAAGTTCCTGATGTTATAGCGCCCTACTGTCATACCCATAATGGTGTGCTGCTGGCCAATCATGGTGCAGTCACATGGGCTGAAGATGCTTATGCTGCATATTATCGTCTGGAATCCATGGAGTATTATGCCAATATCCTGATGATTACGGAAAAAATAATCGGAAAGCAGAATACTCTGACAAAAGAACAGGTGGAGAGACTTCTTGCCATGCGTGAAAAGTTCGGCATCCATCAAGGCGGGACGCCCCACTTTCCCGACTAAAACAGTGGACAGACCAAGGGAAAAGTAGTAGATTATTAATAGTTAGATTTCAGAAACTGGCGTCTCAGGCACGAATCTGCAGGCCAAGAAAGGACATGATCATAAAATGGCAAATATAATTTCTGATGAAACCATTGAATATGTAGGAATACTTGCCAAGCTTGAATTGACCGGCGAAGAAAAGGAGCAGGCCAAGAAAGATATGGGAAGTATGCTGGATTACATTGATAAGCTGGGAGAGCTGGATACGGAGGGAATAGAGCCTATGTCTCATGTATTTCCGGTTAATAATGTATTCCGGGAAGATGTGGTTACCAACGGCGATGACAGAGAAGCAATCCTTAAAAATGCACCGGAAGAAAAAGACGGGATGTTTGTAGTGCCCCGTACATTTGAATAGGAGGACGGCAGAAATGAGTATACTTCATATGACTGCCGTAGAACTAGCGGCGGCAATAAAAAGAAAAGAAGTGACAGTGAAAGAAGCAGTCCTTACTGTCCTTGACCAGATTGAAAAGACGGAAAGCCTCTACAACTGTTATGTAACAGTAGACAGGGAAGGGGCTCTTAAGCAGGCGGAGGAAGTACAGCAGAAAATTGATGAAGGAGAGCTGACAGGAGCCCTTGCAGGAGTTCCTGTAGCCATTAAAGACAATATGTGTACGGAAGGACTTTTAACAACCTGTTCTTCCAGAATACTGGGAAATTTTGTGCCTACCTTTTCTGCAGAAGCTGTTCTTAACCTGAAAAAAGCAGGAGCGGTCATCCTTGGCAAAACCAATATGGATGAATTTGCCATGGGCTCCACCACGGAAACTTCAGCCTTTGGCGAAACAAGAAATCCATGGAATCCGGAGCATGTGCCGGGAGGTTCTTCAGGCGGAAGCGCAGCGGCAGTAGCAGCCGAAGAATGTTTTTACGCACTTGGCTCTGATACCGGGGGTTCCATCAGACAGCCGGCGTCTTTTTGCGGGGTAGTGGGATTGAAGCCTACCTATGGAACAGTATCCCGTTATGGTCTGATTGCTTATGGCTCTTCTTTAGACCAGATCGGACCTTTGTGCAAGGATGTAACAGACTGCGCCACTATTATGGAAGTAATCGCATCCCGGGATATTAAAGATTCTACCTCTGTAAAGCGTGAAGATACAGATTTTACCAGTGCATTGACAGATGATGTAAAAGGTATGAGGATCGGCATTCCCAAAGACTATTTCGGAGAAGGTCTTGATCCGGAAGTAAAAGAAGCTGTATTGAAGGCAGCTAATGTTCTGAAGGAAAAAGGCGCTTTGGTAGAGGAATTCAATTTAAGCTTAACAGAGTATGCCATACCGGCTTATTATACCATTGCTGCTGCCGAAGCCAGCTCTAATCTGGAGCGCTTTGACGGTATCAAATACGGATATCGTACGCAGGAGTACCAGGGACTTCATAATATGTATAAGAAATCACGTTCCGAAGGTTTTGGAGCGGAAGTAAAAAGAAGGATCATGCTGGGAAGCTTTGTGTTAAGTTCCGGTTATTATGACGCTTATTATTTAAAGGCCCTTCGTGTAAAGGCATTGATCAAGAAAGCCTTTGATGAAGCTTTTGCAAAATATGATATTATACTGGGACCTGTGGCACCTACTACAGCTCCGAAACTGGGAGAGAGCCTGTCAGATCCCATTAAGATGTATCTGGGAGATATTTATACGATTTCCGTTAACCTGGCAGGACTGCCGGGAATCAGTCTGCCTTGCGGCAGGGACAGCAAAGGTCTTCCCATCGGTCTTCAGTTGATTGGAGACTGCTTTAAGGAAAAAGATCTGATTCGTGCTGCATATACGTATGAAAAGGCAAGAGGCGCTTTTGTCAGAAGGGAGGAGAATTGACATGGAAAAGCAATATGAAACAGTCATAGGCTTAGAAGTGCATGTGGAACTTGCAACTAAGACTAAGATCTTCTGCGGATGTTCTACTGCTTTTGGCGGAGAACCCAATACTCATACCTGTCCTGTCTGCACCGGAATGCCGGGATCTCTTCCTGTATTGAATAAACAGGTGCTGGAATATGCAGTGGCAGTAGGACTGGCTACCAACTGTGAGATCACCCAGCATTGTAAATTTGACCGCAAGAATTATTTTTATCCGGATAATCCTCAAAACTATCAGATTTCTCAATTATATCTGCCTATATGCAGAAACGGAAGAGTTGAGATTGAGACGCAGCAGGGAAAGAAATTTGTAGGGATACATGAAATCCATATGGAAGAGGATGCCGGAAAGCTGATTCATGATGAGTGGGATGACTGTTCCCTGGTAGATTTTAACCGTTCCGGCGTACCGCTGATTGAAATCGTATCAGAACCTGATATGAGAAGTGCGGAAGAAGTCATTGCCTATCTGGAAAAATTACGCATGATCATTCAATATCTGGGGGCTTCTGACTGTAAACTGCAGGAAGGTTCTATGCGTGCAGACGTGAATCTTTCTTTAAGAGAAGTGGGGGCGGAGAAATTCGGCATCCGGACAGAAATGAAGAATTTAAACTCTTTTAAAGCAATTGCAAGAGCAATTGAAGGTGAAAGAGAGCGTCAGATGGATTTGCTGGAAGCAGGAGAAAAGGTAATACAGGAAACGAGACGCTGGGATGACAATAAGGGAGAGTCCTATGCCATGAGAAGCAAAGAGGACGCTCAGGATTATCGTTATTTCCCGGATCCCGATCTGGTTCCTATTGTTTTAAGCGATGAATACCTTGACAGCATCAGAAAGAACCAGCCTGAATTCCGGGAAGAAAAGATGGTACGCTATAAAGAAGAATTTGATATTCCGGAATACGATATTGAAATTATTACAGGCACAAAGCACATGGCGGATATTTTTGAAGCGACTGTGGCACTGGGAGCACAGCCCAAAAAAGTTTCCAACTGGCTTATGGTTGAAACACTGCGGCTTTTAAAGGAAAATGAAATGGAGCCTGAAGATATTCGTTTTTCACCGGAGCATCTTGCAAAGCTGATCCAGCTTACGGATTCTAAGGCCATTAACAGTTCTGTGGCAAAAGAAGTTTTTGAAGAGATGTTTCAGAATGATACGGATCCCGAACAATATGTAGAGGAAAAAGGACTTAAGACTGTTAATGATGAGGGTGCATTGCGGAAGACAGTAGAAGAAGTAATTGCAAATAACCCTCAGTCAGTAGAGGACTACCGTAACGGCAAGGAAAAGGCCATTGGCTTTTTAGTAGGCCAGACGATGAAGGCAATGAAGGGGAAGGCTGATCCCGGAATGGTTAACAGCCTGTTGAGGGAACTGTTATAAAAGAAGCACGAAGCCAAGTATAGTTTAAAAGCTATACTTGGTTTTTCATATGTTAAAACTCAGGAGAAACAAATGATGGATTGGAGTGTATTATTTTTTTTCAACAGCGTATTACTTGGCGTAGGGCTTGCAATGGATGCTTTTTCTGTATCACTTGCAAATGGTTTGAATGAACCAACTATGAAGATGAAAAAAATGTGTGGGATTGCCGGAGTATTTGCCTTTTTTCAGGCGGTGATGCCTATGATCGGCTGGATATGTGTGCATACGGTAATCCAATATTTTAAGGCATTTGAGAAATGTATTCCCTGGATTGCGTTAGTGCTGCTTCTGTTTCTTGGCGGAAAGATGCTGATAACTGGAGTTAGAAGTAAAGAGGATGAAATTGAAAGAACTGAAATAGGTGTGGGTTCCCTTTTGATACAGGGTGTCGCCACTTCTATTGATGCGTTATCCGTAGGATTTACGATAGCAGAATATGACTTGCTTATGGCATTCGTATGTGCATTGATTATTGCAACAGTAACTTTTGCTGTTTGTATGTCAGGATTGGCAGTTGGTAAAAGGTTTGGAACAAAATTTTCTAATAAAGCAACTATACTGGGTGGTGTGATATTGATTGTGATTGGTCTGGAAATATTTATTACCGGAGTATTTTAGAAAATGAAATAAAAATCTGCTTGCACAGTAGAATATCATATGATAAAATATCTTTCGGCAGCGCACAGATGTCTTTATGACAAAGACGGACAAAGAAAATGTGTGAAAGCAGGTAAGGCTGTTATGGGGGCAGACTATGGGAAAACGATATTATATAGTAAGGGAACAGGCTGTGCCGGAAGTGCTTCTTAAGGTGGTAGAAGCTAAGAAGCTCTTAGATACAGGTAAAGCACATACAGTAAATGAAGCGGCAGACCAGGTAGGGATCAGTCGAAGCTCTTTCTATAAATATAAAGAAGATATTTTTGAATTTCATGAGCATTCCCAGGGGACAACCATTACCCTTACCTTTCAAATGGCGGATGAACCCGGACTTTTGTCTGACTTACTTAAAATTATTGCAGAATTTGGGGCAAATATACTGACCATTCATCAGAGTATTCCCATTAACGGAGTGGCATCTTTAAGTCTTAGCGTGCAGGTGCTTCCCACTACGGGAAATATTTCTGAGATGCTGGAAACAATGGAAAAGCAAAAAGGTGTCAGAAATGTGAAAATACTGGCTAAAGAGTAGGAGGAAGAAAAATGATTCAGATAGCGGTTTTAGGATACGGTACAGTAGGAAGCGGTGTTGTTGAGGTTATTGAAAAGAATAAAGCGGAAATCAACAAGAAATCAGGTGCAGAGTTAAATATTAAATATATTCTGGACTTAAGGGATTTTCCTGGAGATCCCTATGAGAGCAAGATCGTGCACGATGTCAACCAAATTTTAGATGATCCCGAGATAAAGATCATCTGCGAAACCATGGGAGGACTAAAACCTGCTTATGATTTTACAAAACGTGCGCTTCTTTCGGGAAAGAGCGTATGCACCTCCAATAAAGAGCTGGTAGCGGTACATGGTCCTGAGCTTATCAGAACGGCTCATGCAAATCAGTGCAATTATTTGTTTGAAGCCAGTGTAGGCGGCGGTATTCCTATTATCCGTCCCTTAAATTATTCTCTGACAGCGGAAAAAATAGATGCAATTACAGGTATTTTAAACGGAACTACCAATTATATTTTATCTAAGATGGAAAAGGAAGGCGCCGACTTTGAAGATGTGCTGAAGGAAGCACAGCAAAAGGGATATGCAGAAAGAAATCCGGAGGCTGATGTGGAAGGATATGATGCCTGCCGTAAGATCGCAATCCTTTCCTCTCTTATGAGTGGAAAAAACGTAAAGTATGAAGAGATCTATACGGAAGGAATTTCCAGTATTACAGCTACAGATTTTACTTATGCCCATGCTATGGGAAAGACCATTAAGCTACTGGCCCAAAGTAAAGAGGCGGAGGGTAAATTCTATGCCCTGGTATCGCCCTTCATGATCAGTAAAGATCATCCGCTGGCCATGGTAAACGGTGTATTTAATGCAGTATGCGTTCATGGCAATATGCTTGGGGATTCTATGTATTACGGAAGAGGAGCAGGAAAGCTTCCTACGGCCAGTGCAGTAGTTTCGGATGTGGTAGATTGTGCAAGACACATCGGCAAGGTCATTATGTGCTTCTGGGATGATGAAGATATTGCACTGAGCGGCATTGGAGAATCCGAAAGAAGCTTCTTTGTAAGAGTAGATGCGCAAAAGGAAAAAGAGGCTATTGCGGTATTTGAAAGCATTCAGGTTGTTAAGGCGAATGTTCCCGGAGAATTTGCTTTTGTAACCGATGTAATGCGGGAGGAAGAATTTGACAAAAAAGCAAAAGAGGTTGGGATCATCAGCCGCATCAGAATTGAGAATTAGTGTAGAAAGGCATGGTTACCGGTATGAGTAATAAGAAATTTATTGTGGTTCTTGGGGATGGTATGGCGGATGAACCTATTGAAGAACTGGGCGGAAAAACGCCTATCGAATATGCAGATACGCCGTCCCTTGACAGATTGAGCCGACTTTCGGAAATCGGTTTGGTGCATACCATTCCGGATGGCATGAAACCCGGTTCGGACACAGCTAATCTTTCAGTACTGGGATACGATCCAAAGAGTTATTATTCAGGACGCTCCCCCTTAGAAGCACTAAGTATCGGAGTGCCGATGAAAGATACCGATATTGCCCTTCGCTGTAATATTGTAACACTTTCTGAAAATGATGTTCCCTTTGAAGATCAGATCATTATAGACCACAGTTCTGATGAAATCAGTACGGAAGACTGTGCAGTTCTTCTTGAAGCGGTAAAGAAAGAATTGCAGGATGAAACTTATCAGTTTTATGTAGGAACCAGCTACCGTCATTGTCTCATATGGAATTGCGGGCAGGTGCTTGAATTGTCACAGCCCCATGATATATTGGAACGGGTGATTGGTCCTTATCTTCCTTCTGATGAAAAACTGCTTTTCATGATGAAGAGAAGTTATGAAATCTTAAAAGACCATCCTTTGAATAAGGAACGTAAAAAAAGAGGACTGCATCCGGCTAATTGCTGCTGGTTCTGGGGAGCCGGAACCAAACCGGCGCTTTCTTCTTTTGAGGAAAAGAACGGTGTCCGGGGAATGATGGTTTCCGCAGTAGATTTACTAAAAGGAATTGCAGTGGGAGCCGGTATGGGAGTAGCAAAAGTAGAAGGCGCCAACGGAGGCTTAAATACTAATTATGAAGGAAAGACAAAGGCAGCCCTTGATGCCTTAAAGCAGGGTTATGATTTTGTATACATTCATGTAGAAGCCCCCGATGAAATGGGTCATCAGGGAAGTGTGGAAAAAAAGGTAAAGGCTATAGAATATCTGGATAAGAGAGTGATAGGTCCTTTAACGAAAGCCCTTGATGAAGAGAAAGAGGACTATCGGCTGCTTGTGATGCCGGATCATCCCACGCCTATCCGTGTAAGGACTCATACTTCAGACAGCGTACCCTATCTGATTTATGACAGTGCGCATCCCCAGGATCATACATGGCATTATAATGAAAGAGAAGCCGGGGAAAGGGGCAATTTTATTGCCTGTGGGCATACAATAATAGATAAATTATTGCAAATACAATAACCTGATGGAAAAGGTTTAAAATAGTTGGAGGAGTTTATGAAAAAAGTAGTTAAATTCGGCGGCAGTTCACTTGCCAGCGCACATCAGTTTCAAAAGGTGGCTGACATTATCCATGCAGATAAGCAAAGAAGATATGTGGTGCCTTCCGCACCCGGAAAAAGATTTCCGGAAGATTCCAAAGTGACAGATATGCTTTATGACTGTTATTATCTTGCAGAAGCAGGGAAAGATTTTAAAAAAGAACTTTCTGATATTGAAGCACGTTATCAGGAAATCATTGACGGATTGCAGCTGAATATTTCTTTAAAGGATGAATTTGAAGTTATCACAGAGAATTTTAAAAACAAAGCCGGTGAAAATTATGCAGCTTCCAGAGGAGAATATTTAAACGGTATTGTAATGGCATCTTACCTCGGGTATGAGTTTGTGGATTCCGCAGAGGTCATCCGGTTCAAAGATAATGGAGAATTTGATTCGGAAGTTACCAATCAGATATTAAGTGAGCGTCTTGCCAAAATGGAACATGCTGTTATTCCGGGATTTTACGGAGCTTTTGCCGATGGCAGAGTGAAAACCTTTTCAAGAGGCGGTTCTGATATTACAGGCTCTATTGTGGCAAGGGCGGTTAAAGCTGATGTATACGAAAACTGGACGGATGTTTCGGGATTTCTGATTGCAGATCCCAGAATTATTTCTAATCCTGAGGCAATTGAAACTATTACCTACAAAGAACTCCGTGAGCTTTCCTATATGGGAGCAAGTGTTCTTCATGAAGATGCCATTTTCCCCGTAAGAAGGGAAGGCATTCCCATCAATATCCGCAATACCAATAAACCTGATGCAGAAGGTACATGGATCGTAGAAAGCACCTGCCAGAAATCCCAGTATGTCATTACCGGTATTGCAGGTAAGAAAGGATTCTGCTCTGTAAATATAGAAAAAGCAATGATGAATTCAGAAATCGGATTTGGCAGAAAGGTATTACAGGCCTTTGAAGATTACGGCATTTCTTTTGAACATGTGCCCTCAGGGATCGATACTATGACAGTATTTGTCCATCAGGATGAGTTTATCAGCAAGGAGCAGAAAGTAGTATCTGCTATCCACAGGCTGGCAGATCCGGATACCATTGATATTGAGGCAGATCTTGCGCTGATTGCAGTAGTGGGACGTGGAATGAAGTCCACAAGAGGTACTGCGGGCCGTATTTTTTCAGCTCTTGCCCATGCCAATGTCAATGTAAAAATGATTGACCAGGGATCCAGTGAGCTGAATATCATTATCGGCGTTGCCAATGATGATTTTGAAGAAGCCATTAAGGCAATATATGATATTTTTGTGATGGTCCAGATTTAGTATAGGGCAATCATATTCTCAAAGGGGATGTTATCTTCCCAAATATAATCCAGATAGCTTTTTGCGGTATCTATTCGCTGACTGGTGATGACGATACCGTAAATGGGCACGGATTGTGGATAAGCGTCTGTCTTTAGCACAAAGGGAGAATCATCAATAAAGATGCCTACAGGAACAGGTTCTGCCATGTCTTCAGGATGCCTGTGGGTTTCTGCTTCCATAGCTATTTCTTCGGAAGTGGCTGTATTACGTTTTTCATATTCAGCCAGCAGCTCATCATCATTATCTGCTTCTTCCGCTTCCCGAATCTTTGCTTGATCGATATAATAAATATGACCTTCATATTTAGCAAGCTCTTCACTGTCAAAAACGTAGCGAAGATCTATAAACATGCTGTTAAAAGAGAAATTGTAAAAGACTTGTCCGTCTAAGACCATTACATCCAGATCTTTTGATTGTACCAGGGCAACGGTCTTCTGGTATGTGGCAAGATCATAGTCCGATTGTGTCTGATAAGACAGCGTAGATAATGTATCAATGTAACATTCGTATTTTTCCCTGTCAAGGCCGGCATATTCCTCAAAGGAAGAAGAAAGCGCATCGCCGTCAAGATGGGAAGCGTTCATCATAATACCGTAAAAACTATGATCTTTGGCAGTGACAATATCGTAAATCCACATGGAACCAAAGGTGATCACAACAATAGCGACCAGAGTATGTATCTTATAATAATACCAAAAATAACCGAGCTTTCCCTTGAAGGTCATGTCCTTTGTCTTCATATGCTGCTGCTTGATCTCATCACTAACGCCTTTGTATTCTTTGGGCTGCCATCCTTTTTGAAACATAAATATTTTCCTCATTTCACTTGCTTTTATGAAAAGATTATATTAGAATATTCACTTATAATTATAGCTTTATTCCCAAATGTGTCAACGAAACAAAATATGCTGTCTATTAAAAATGCGTAAATTTTTTATAAACTCAAATTAAAGAGTAATACGGCGCTATATCTCTTGAAAGTTTTGATAAAATATACTATCATTGAATTATTGTATTACGTTAAGAACAGAAAGGTATGGTACGGATATGAATGAAACATATGTAGAATGGCTTGTTAAAAAGAAAACTCCGTCGTATATGACGTTCCTTAAGATATTGACGATTATGCTGGCAGTGTGCTTTATTGTAGTAGGATTTGTAATTATGCCGGCGCTGCTTATAGGATTGGTTTTTGGTGTGGCCGCATATTTTATCTATATGAATGCGGATCTTGAATATGAGTATCTTTATGTGGACAAGGAACTGACCATAGATAAGGTTATGGCCAAAAGCAAGAGAAAAAGAGTGGCTTCTTTTGAACTGGATAAGATGGAAATTGTAGCGCCCATCAAGTCGTGGCATCTTGACAATTACAAAAACAGAAATGATAAGCTGGTGGATTACAGTTCAGGAGAAGAAAAACAGCCAGACCGCCGTTATGTTTTTTACTATGAAGGGAAGCAGAAGGTTATTTTTGAACCAAATGAAGAGATGATAAAGGCAATGCAGATGGTAGCGCCCCGTAAGGTGTTTAAAGACTAGGCAACAATGAAATTTATCATAAAAAGTACAGGAGGAGAGAAAATGGGTCAGATAATTGGCAATGGGATTACCTTTGATGATGTGCTTTTAGTACCGGCTTATTCAGATGTGATTCCCAACGAAGTAGATTTGACGACATGGCTAACGAAAAAGATCAAGCTTAACATTCCTATGATGAGTGCAGGAATGGATACCGTAACAGAGCATCGTATGGCAATTGCTATGGCGAGGCAGGGCGGTATCGGCATCATTCATAAGAACATGTCTATTGAAGAACAGGCAGAGGAAGTAGACAAAGTAAAACGTTCTGAAAACGGTGTGATCACCGATCCATTTTCATTAACTCCGGAGCATACGCTGGCTGATGCGGAAAACTTGATGGCCAAGTTCAAGATTTCCGGTGTGCCTGTTACGGAAGGCCGGAAGCTTGTAGGTATCATTACTAACAGAGATTTAAAGTTCGAAACAGATTTTTCCAAGAAAATTAAAGAGTCCATGACATCACAGGAACTGATAACAGCCAAGGAAGGAATTACCCTTGAGGAAGCAAAGAGCATCCTTGCCAGGGCAAGAAAAGAAAAGCTTCCCATTGTTGATGATCAGTACAATCTCGTAGGATTGATCACAATCAAAGATATTGAAAAAACCATTCGTTATCCTTTGGCTGCCAAGGATTCACAGGGAAGACTCTTATGCGGTGCAGGCGTAGGAATTACCGCCAATGTGCTCGACAGGGTAAAGGCTCTTATTGCAGCCAAAGTAGACGTAGTGGTACTTGACAGTGCCCATGGACATTCCCAAAACGTACTTAACTGTCTTCGGATGATCAAAGACAAATATCCGGATCTTCAGATCATTGCAGGTAATGTGGCTACAGGTGAAGGTGCAAGGGCGCTTATTGAGGCAGGAGCAGATGCAGTCAAAGTAGGTATCGGCCCCGGTTCTATCTGTACTACGCGTGTGGTGGCAGGTATCGGCGTGCCGCAGATTTCTGCAATTATGGATACTTATACAGTAGCTAAGGAATATGGTATTCCGATTATTGCAGATGGCGGTATTAAGTATTCCGGCGATATGACTAAAGCAATAGCAGCAGGCGGTAATGTCTGTATGATGGGAAGCATTTTTGCAGGTTGTGATGAAAGTCCGGGAACATTCGAACTTTATCAGGGACGAAAATATAAGGTATACCGTGGCATGGGCTCTATTGCCGCTATGGAGAACGGAAGCAAGGACCGTTATTTCCAGGAGAATGCCAAGAAGCTGGTTCCGGAAGGTGTAGAAGGACGTGTTGCATATAAAGGTACAGTGGAAGACACAGTATTTCAATTAATGGGTGGTCTGCGTTCCGGTATGGGTTATTGCGGTACCAGAACCATTGAAGAATTGAAAGAAAACGGCAAATTCGTGAAAATCTCGGCGGCTTCTTTAAAAGAAAGTCATCCTCATGACATTCATATTACCAAGGAAGCTCCAAATTATAGCGTAGACGAGTAGGGGAGGAAACTGAAGGTGGTTCCAGACAGTTACGATAAAAACATTCATGAAACAGAAACATCATATCTGCTTCAGAATTTGATGGAGGGTAAAGAACTGGAGAAGTGGCAGCAGTATTTTTGCGAAATGACCAATGTCTTTGCCTGTTGTGTGGACGGTAAAGGAACCCCTATTACTAAGTTTTCAGGCAACTCCAATGAAGTTGAAAGAATTTTAAAAGCAGTTGATAAAGAGCAATTACAAAATATGCTGGTCAGAGTATCTGAAAGCACGCTGGAAGATCAGGCAATTGAAAACAGCAGCTATCCGAATCTCCGCTTGGCGGTAGTGACCGTCAAGGAGGGAGGAAAGCCTGTGATCAGTTGGTTGATTTGCGGTGTGCTTTCTGATGTTTCTAAAATGGATGGGCATATGGGCCCTTTGCTTTTGGGGTATCAAAGCGTACTTACAGAAAAAGAATTTGACAGGGCTGTAGATTTGATCAGAGACATTTCTTCAGAATTGATCAGATACAGAGTTACCCTTATGGATACGGAGGCAAAATACAAAAAGAGCCGTTATTCGGAAAAAGAAATGGCAGCCAGTTTGAAGAGAATGGAAGCTTTGACGGAAGTTATCCATCTGCTTGGATGTGATGCGCCGCTGGAAGAGATCATGACCAGAATGCTGGAATCTGCAGGAAGATTTTTGAATATTGGCACATCTGTCATTTGCCGTGTCTTAACAGACAAAGATCATATGCAGGTGATCGCCCAGTGGTGCGGCAAGGATGAAAAAGAAATTTATCAAGGAGAGGAAAAACAGAAGACCCCCTTCTTTTTACAGACGGAAAAAACTTTAATTATTTCTGACAGCACCCATCTGAAATCGGAAGAATGCGAAGAGATGGAATCTCTTAATATCAAATCCGTGATAACCTTTCCCATCATTATTGACGGAAACCCTTATATGCATGCATGTTTCATGGAGCAAAAAAAGGAAAGAAGCTGGCAGATAGAGGAAATTAAGTTTCTAAATGATTCTGTGAAAATTCTTCAGAGTATTTTGGCCCGCAGGATCCGGAAAAATGAGCTGATGGATTCCCATACATCGATTGAAGCGATTCTTGACAATGTAGGAGGTGCCGTCTATGTTAAGGATCTGATCACGGATACCATGCTGTTTGCAAACAGAAATATGCACCGAACCTTTGATCAGGAAATAAAGGATGGAAGCATCTACAGGATTCTGGAGCAGAGAATGACTGCCGAAAGCGGCGTCAGTGAGATTTTTATTGAAAGACAGGGAAAGTGGTATGAACTCTACTATACTAAAGTCAAATGGATAGATGGCAGTTCTGTACTTCTTTGTGTTTTTTATGATGAAACGGAAAAAAAGATTTATCAAAGAAAGATAGAGCAGCAGGCCAATATCGACTATCTGACGGGCTTAAATAACCGCATGTGCTGTGAAAGGGATTTGGCAAGGTACGTGGAAGAAGCTCAAAAAACGCAGCAGATGGGAGCTTTACTCTTTTTGGATCTGGATGATTTTAAACATATCAATGACGGTCTTGGTCATCAGTACGGTGATGTATTGCTAAAGGCCATTGCCCATGACCTTCAGAGAATTAAAGGAGTGGAGAATACCTGTTACCGTATGGGCGGAGATGAATTTATTATTATTGTGCCTCCCGGCAAATATGATATACTGGATACTGTAGTACAGGCCATTCAGGAAATATTTGAAAAGCCGTGGTTTCTTAAAAACTCTGATTATTACTGTACCATGAGCATGGGAATCGTAGAATTCCAGAATGTAAAAGAAGCAGTTCACGAGCTGATCAAAAAAGCAGATATTGCTATGTATGAGTCAAAAAAGAAAGGGAAAAACAGAGTTACTACGTATTCCAAGGAAATTGACTTAAAGTCCGGCAAACGTCTTGATATGGAAAAGAATATGCGGGAAGCTACTGCCAAAGGGTATAATGAGTTCGAAGTCTATTTTCAGCCCATTATTGATATTCAAAAGGAGAATCTTCCCTGCACAGGAGCGGAGGCGCTGATTCGGTGGAACAGTACGGAGCTTGGTTTTATTCCGCCGTCAGAGTTCATTCCCTTAGCAGAGTATTTAGGATTGATCAATCCTATTGGAAATTATGTGTTAAAAGAAGCATGCAAATATTGTAAGGTATGGAATGATCACGGATATCCTGATTACAAAGTAAATGTTAATTTGTCAGTAGTTCAGCTGTTACAGAATGATATCGTGGAAAAAGTGGAAAAAATTATTCAGGAAACAGGAATTTGTGCCCATAACCTGACACTGGAGGTAACAGAGAGCCTTGCCATTAACGATATGGAAAGAATGAAGGGCGTTCTGCGGGGAATCAAGAAACTGGGAGTCCGTATAGCGCTGGATGACTTTGGAACCGGCTACTCTTCCTTAAATCATATCAGAGAACTTCCTTTCGATGTGATCAAAGTGGATCAGAGTTTTATCAGAAATCTGGAAACAGATGTATATGCCAAATCCTTTATCAAAATGGTAGCCGAGCTGGCAGAAGCAATTGATGTTAATCTTTGTGTGGAAGGTGTTGAAACCAAAGGACAGTTTGAAGTCATCTCAGGGATGTGTGTCAGTCTGATACAGGGATACTATTTTGATAAGCCAATGCAGAGAGCTGAATTTGAAAAAAAATATACACCTAAATTACATCAAGGGGTAAAAGGTAAATAAGAATATGAAATTAGCACAACTGGAACAATTTAATCCAATTACAATACAATGTCATGACAATCCGGATGCAGATGCATTGGCTTCCGGGTTCGGTCTGTATACTTATTTTAAAGATAAAGGCAAAGATGTCAGACTTGTATATGCAGGGAGAAATCAAATTCAAAAGAAGAATTTGACTATGATGGTCAGTAAATTAAACATTCCTGTCATATATTTAGAAAATACAGATATTCCCATAGAGGGACTGCTGATTACTGTAGACTGTCAGTACGGTGCAGGAAATGTGACAAAGATGTCAGCAGAAAATGTGGCCATGATCGATCATCATAAGGTAGAAATCTTTGATGTTCCTTTGGCGGAAATACGTCCTGCCCTGGGAAGCTGCGCTACCCTGGTATGGCATATGATGAAAGAAGAAGGCTTTTCTTTTGAAGGAAGATACGAGCTGGGGACAGCATTGTATTACGGGCTGCTTTCTGATACCAATCAGTTTTCGGAAATATATAATCCTCTGGATATGGATATGAGGGATGCTCTTCCCTGTAAAAAAAATATGATCAATCTGCTCCGATATTCCAATATTTCCCTTCAGGAGCTGGAATTAGCAGGACTTGCGCTAACAAGGTATATTTATAATGATGATTACCGTTATGCAATTATAAAAGCCAATCCCTGTGACCCCAATATTCTGGGATTGATCAGTGATTTTCTTTTACAGACAGATGGAGTGGATACCTGTATCGTTTATAATGAACAGAAGGAAGGATTTAAGTTTTCCGTGCGGAGCTGTGTAAAAGAAGTAAGAGCAGATGAGCTGGCAGACTTCCTGGCGGACAATATCGGTTCAGGAGGCGGACATAGCGAAAAAGCCGGCGGATTTATCGGAAAGAACCGCTATGAAGAACGTTATCCTACGCTGCATACAGAAGCATACTTCAGTGAGAGAATGAATGATTATTTTGATCACTGCCAGATTATTGATGCAGAGACTTATGATATTGATGTTACTTCCATGAGCGCTTATACCAAGAGAAAGCTTCCTCAGGGATTTGTTATGGCAAAGGAACTCATGCCTGTCGGTACACCCATTACCATCCGTACCCTGGAAGGGGATGTGGATATGACAGTAGAAGAGGACACGATCTTTGTAATCGGTCTTAGGGGAGATGTATATCCTATAAGCAGAGAAAATTTTAACAAGCGTTATCAGGCTACTGATGAGAAATATAATCTGCAGGAATATACACTGCAGGCTGATTATGCGCCTACCATCCGTAACAGGTTTGATGGAAACTCAAAGAAGATCGTTCCATTTGCCAAGATCTGTATTCCTATGGGTGAAACCCATATTTATGCGAAAATGCTGACGGAAATGGTAAAAGTATTTCCTGTATGGGACAGGGATAAATACATGCTTGGGATGCCGGGAGATTTCCTTGCAGTACGCTGTGAAGACAGGCATGACATTTATATAGTGGAAAGAGATATTTTCTATAAATCTTATGAAGAAACAGAAGAAGCATAGTTCATAAAAGTAGAATCTTAAAAAAATTTATGTTATGATGGTCAGTAGATTAACGAAAAGATGCAGGAGGTAAAGCCATACTGTTATTTGGTGTTTGGCATTTTGTAAGAGATGAGCGAAAAAGAACAGAATGTAAATGTGAATCCGGAAGAGAAAGAAACAGTTTCCAGGAATTTTATTCAGCAGATTATCGACAAAGATTTGGCAGAAGGTGTGTATGATACCGTACATACCAGATTTCCGCCCGAACCCAACGGATATCTTCATATCGGACATGCCAAGAGCATTCTTTTAAATTATGGACTTGCCAGGGAATATGACGGCAAGTTTAATATGCGTTTTGATGATACCAATCCTACGAAGGAAAAAACGGAATTTGTAGAATCCATTATGGCAGATATCAAATGGCTGGGAGCTGATTGGGAGGACAGACTGTTTTTTGCATCTGACTATTTTGAACAGATGTACGAAGGAGCTGTTAAACTGATCAAAAAGGGAAAGGCATATGTATCGGATCTTTCCGCAGATGAAATGCGGGAATACAGAGGCACTCTGAAAGAACCCGGTCAAAATGATCCTAACAGGGAAAGAAGCATTGAAGAAAACCTTACATTGTTTGAAAAAATGAAAAACGGAGAATTTGCCGATGGAGAAAAAACCCTTCGTGCAAAGATTGACATGGCTTCTCCCAATATTAATATGCGGGATCCTGTTATTTACCGTGTGGCACATATGGCTCACCACAATACAGGGGATAAGTGGTGTATTTATCCTATGTACGATTTTGCGCATCCCATTGAAGATGCGATTGAAGGGATCACCCATTCCATCTGTACCTTGGAATTTGAAGACCACAGGCCGCTGTATGACTGGGTGGTAAGGGAACTGGAATATCCTAATCCTCCTAAGCAGATTGAATTTGCCAAGATGTATCTTACTAATGTGGTAACCGGTAAGCGTTATATTAAGAAGATGGTGGAGGAAGGCATTGTAGACGGCTGGGATGATCCCAGACTGGTTTCTATTGCTGCCTTAAAAAGAAGAGGATTCACACCGGAATCCATTAAGAAATTTGTAGAGCTCTGTGGAGTGTCAAAGAGCAATTCTTCTGTAGACTATGCTATGCTTGAGTACTGCATCCGGGAGGACTTAAAGCTGAAGCGTCCCAGAATGATGGCAGCCCTTGACCCTGTCAAGCTCATTATTGACAATTATCCTGAAAATGAAACAGAAATGCTGGAAGTAGCCAATAATCTTGAAAATGAAGAAATGGGTTCCCGTCAGGTGCCTTTTGGAAGGGAGCTTTATATTGACAGAGAAGACTTCATGGAAGAGCCGCCGAAAAAGTATTTCCGTCTGTTTCCCGGCAATGAGGTCCGTCTCATGAATGCTTATTTTGTGACCTGCACAGGATGTATCAAGGATGAAAGCGGCAAAGTGATTGAAGTGCACTGTACCTATGATCCTGAAACCAAGTGCGGAACAGGTTTTACGGGACGTAAAGTAAAAGGAACCATACACTGGGTACCGGCAAAAGAGGCAATTAAGGCAGAAGTCAGATTGTATGAGAATATTATAGATGAAGAAAAAGGCGTTTATAACGAAGACGGTAGTCTGAACCTGAATCCCAACTCTTTAACCGTATTGAAAGAATGTTATTTGGAGCCGGCTCTTAAGGATGCAAAGGCTTATGACAGCTTTCAGTTTGTAAGACAGGGGTATTTTTGTGTAGATGCCAAAGATTCTAAGGAAGGAGCGCCTGTCTTTAACAGAATAGTTTCCTTAAAAAGTTCATATGTATTACCTAAAGCTTAGCGGAAAGGAATGTGGTCATATCAATGAAGGAAGAGGAATATTTATTTGATAAATGGCATGATTGTCCTGTATGTTATGGGACTTTTAAGGCTAAGATGGTGCGTTCAGGCAAAGCGAGAATGATTCGCACCGACAAGGATTTAAAACCTGTGTATGAGAATTTTGATCCCATAAAATATGATGTGATTCTCTGTCCCCATTGCGGCTATGCGGCTCTTGGTAAATTTTTTAAGGACATAAAGACTTATCAGATTCCTATAATAAAAGAAAAGATATCCAGCAGTTTTACGGCGCCGGCCATGGAAGGAAGCACTTATACTTATGAAGAGGCTCTCTGGCGGTATAAGATGTGCATGGTAAACAACATGGTGCGAAACAGTAAAACCAGTGAAAAAGCATATACCTGTTTAAAGACAGGATGGCTTTTACGCAGTATGGGAGAGGCTCTCAATCCGGAGAAAGAAGGATATGAAGGAAAGCTTGCAGAGATTCAAAAGAAGGAAAGAGAATATCTGAAAAATGCACTGGATGGTCTTATTGCGGCAATGCAGACGGAAGAATATCCCATATGCGGTATGGATGAACCTACCTACGAGTATTTGATAGCAGTGCTTTCCATGGAATTTGGACAGTACGATAATGCCTCCAGACTGATATCAGGAATTCTTACATCATCCCTTGCCAACAACAGAACCAAGGATAAAGCCAGGGATCTTAAGGAAGAACTGGTGAAAAAGATGAAGCAGCAGAAAGCCGGAGCATCATGAATAATTTAGCAATTGAGTTAAAGCCGGATACCGGAAAATGCATCTATCAGCAAATATATGAATATATCAGGAATGAAATCAGAACAGGGAAGCTTCAGAAAAATGAGAAGCTTCCCTCTACGCGTTCTTTGGCCGAATATCTTCAGATTGCAAGGAATACGGTGGATTCTGCATACAGTCAGCTGCTGGCAGAAGGATATATTATGGCCAAACCTTGTAAAGGATATTTTGTTTGCGGAATAGAGGACCTTTTTTCCTTTTCCGGCACGGAACCGGAATCTTTTAAGAAACAGGAGAAGGTGCAGGAAAAAAATAAGACGGAAATGGAAAAGGGAGTGGCCAGATATGATTTTTCTCCGCATGCCATCAGTATGAAGAACTTTCCTTACTCTACATGGAAAAGGATCACCAAGGATATTTTGGTAGATGCCAACAGTGAGATGTTTGCTCTGGGAGATCCCAAAGGGGATAAGGAACTCCGTACCACCATCAGCAGATATCTTCATTCTGCAAGAGGGGTAAGCTGTCAGCCGGAGCAGATTATAGTAGGAGCCGGAAATGACTTTTTGCTGATGCTGCTTGAAAAAATACTTGGCCGTCACGTGCCCATTGCCATGGAAAACCCTACTTACCGGCGTGCCTACCGTGTTTTTCAATCTTTTGCTTATGAAATTAAACCCATTTCTATGGATGAGAGCGGGATCTGTATTGAAGAACTTCAAAAGTCAGGAGCCAGAGCTGCCTATATTATGCCTTCACATCAGTATCCCACCGGTGTGGTCATGCCCATTGGAAGAAGGTTAGAGCTCCTTAAGTGGGCGGAGCAGGAAGAGGGGAGATTTCTGATAGAAGATGATTATGACAGTGAATTCAGATACAGGGGAAGGCCGATTCCGGCATTACAGGCTTCTGACAGAAGCGGAAAGGTTATTTATATCGGAACTTTTTCCAAATCCATAGCCCCTGCGATCCGTATCGGATATATGGTGCTTCCGGTGTCTCTTTGCCAAAAATATGAAGAAAACTGTGGCTTTTATGCTTCTACAGTATCAAGAATCGATCAGAAGATTCTGAATGAGTTTATTAAAGACGGATATTTTGAGAGATATCTGAATAAAATGCGTAAGATTTATAAGGAAAAGCATGATTTTTTATTAGAGCAGCTTAAAGATTTTACAAAGGGATTTTTAATATCAGGCGAAAATGCAGGACTGCATATTCTCCTTACCAGCAGGAAGAAAGTGCCGGAAATGGAGCTTTTGGAAGCAGCAAAAAAAGAAGGGATCAGGCTTTATGGCATGTCAGATGCACTGGTTTTGGCAAAGGGAGGAAATAACAGCAATACGGTATTGCTGGGTTATGGCGCTCTCTCTATAGAAGAGATCCGGGAGGGAATACAGCTCCTTAAAAAGGCATGGAAGGACTACTTGTAAAAAACAACGGACGTCACGCTTTGCGAGACGTCTTTATGTTAACAAAAGGCAGTTGCGAAGCAACTGCCTTCAGACTGTAGACAAAGTCCGAGGCATTCGCCTCGGATTTTTCACGTCAAAAGAA
>CAZTKJ010000032.1:0-35387 GCA_964614185.1 uncultured Lachnospiraceae bacterium | reverse complement strand
AAGAGCGTTATGAAAATATGTTCCGTCATTTTGACTGGAAATACAACAATAAAGTATCTGCTAATATTTATTATTCAGATGCTCTGTCCCATAAAATATATGCAGCATGTGATGCATTTTTGATGCCGTCCCTGTTTGAACCCTGTGGTTTAAGCCAGCTGATGAGTCTTCGCTACGGTACAGTTCCCATTGTCAGGGAAACAGGCGGTCTGAAAGATACAGTAGAGCCTTACAATGAATTTGAAAGTACCGGTACGGGATTTTCCTTTACCAATTACAATGCCCATGAAATGCTTGGAACAATCTACTATGCAGAGAAAATTTATTACGAAAAGAAACGTGAGTGGAACAAGATTGTGGACCGTGCTATGGCTGCCGACTTTTCATGGAATGTTTCGGCTAAAAAATATCAGGAGATGTATGACTGGCTGATTGGATAATACATGGAGCGCAGAGGCGATGCCGAGTAAAAAAAAGAATGATGGATTTATAATGCAGGCGGGGATTCTGGCGGTAGCCGGAATCATCGTCCGCATCATCGGACTGTTGTATAACAGTCCGATGAATATGATTTTGGGCGATGAAGGCATGGGGTACTATAATACGGCGTACTACGCGTACACTATTATACTACTGGTATCCTCCTATAGCATCCCTTCCGCTATTTCTAAAGTGATTGCCCAGAAATTAGCTGTAAAAGAATATAGAAATGCACACCGCGTTTTCCAGTGTGCGTTTATTTATGTGCTGGTAGTAGGTGGTATTGCCAGCTTATTTGTGTTATTAGGGGCGGGAGTGCTGGTCAATCTGGACAATGCAGTTCCGGCTCTCAGAGTGCTGGCTCCTACTATATTTTTCAGTGGTATTTTAGGTGTGCTCAGAGGGTATTTCCAGGCACATGGCACCATGGTGCAGACTTCGGTTTCCCAGATCCTTGAGCAGATCCTGAATGCTGCTTTCAGTATTCTGATGGCATATTTATTGCTGGATTTTGCAGGAGGTATTGATACAAAAGAAGGGCTGGCATGGGGAGCGGCAGGAGGTGCTATCGGTACCGGGATTGGCGTACTTACGGCACTGCTTTTTATGGCGGGGGTATATGCTCTGAACAGAAAGACCATCCAAAAGCGGATTGCAAGGGATACCGGGCATCAGGATGAACCCTATAGCCAAATATTTAAAATGATCCTGATGGTGGTAACGCCTTTTATCTTAAGTACTTTTATTTATAATGCCAATACCTATATTAATCAGACAGTTTATCAGAGGATGATGATAGAGAGTAAGAAGCTTGCAGATACTCTGGTGGCTTCCCAGACAGGAATTGTGGGGAAAGCGGTAAAAGTTTCCAATATTCCCATTGCACTGGCGTCAGCCATGGCCTCTGCATTGATTCCCGGCATTTCCGGGGAATATGCAAAAGGAGATAAGAAAGAAGCAAGAAGAGAAGTTGCTAAATCTATGAAGGCGACTATGCTTATATCCATACCGGCAGCGGTGGGAATCGGTGTGCTTGCGAAACCTGTTATGTGGGTACTGTATCCCCAAAGGGCTTCTATTGATCTGGCCTCCTCGCTGCTTTCGGTACTTGCGGTGAGTATTATTTTTTATGCAATCTCTACTCTGTCCAATGCGGTGCTTCAGTCCATTGGCAGATTGAACAGTCCCGTGATCAATGCAGCTATAGCACTGGTTCTTCAGACAGCAGCCCTGATTTTTATGATTTATAAACTTGATGTGCAGTATGGACCGTATTACTATGTGGCTGCCATTATTATTTATTCTTTCCTGATGTGTATACTGAATGGATTTTCCGTAAAGAAGCATTTAGAATATAAACAGGAGATCGATAAAACATTTTTGCGTCCTATAGCGGCGTCTGCAGTTATGGGAATTGTGGCTTATCTGGTATATTACGGATTGTACTATCTGTGTAAGGTTAACATTGTTTCTCTCCTATTTGCCGTTATTTTGGCAGCAGTTGTATATTTTATACTGATTATCCGAATGGGAGCGGTGACAGAAGAAGAGATGCGGGGAATGCCCAAAGGCCATATGCTGATTCATTTTGCTAAAAAAATGAAACTCATGAAATCGGAGGAAGAAAAACCCAAAAGGACAAAAGAGGCAGCAATTACACAAAAGGCTTTAAAACCTGAAGAAACTAAGAGAATACCAAAGTTTCAGGAAACCATGAAAACTCAAAAAATTCCAAAATTTAAAATGAGGGAAGAAGAAATAAAACCGGAAGAAGATTACTGGCTGGATGAATAAAAAGAAACCTTCAGGAAATAATGAAAAAGAAAGAGATTTCAATGAAGATTATTTCCAAGGAGGTTTTTTTATGGCTAATTTATCGGAACTTGAATTACAGAATCTGCGACATTTGATTGGCGGTTATGACACAACTCATTGCAAAATGAAGGAATATGCGGCAGATTCAAAGGATCCCAAGATCAGGCAGTTTTTTGAAAAAGGGGCAAAATCTGCAATAGACAATAAAAATCAGTTAATGAAATTTTTGCAGTAGGAGGTGGCGTAATGCAGTTAAATGAGAAGACAATGGTAGCAGATACACTGGCAGGAATTAATGGGGAATTGGTTCGTTTTGGAGAGATGATTCCGCAGACAGAGAATAAGGAATTAAAGCAGACCTTAAAACAGTTCAGAAATGCATGTGAACAGTCTCAGGAAGAAATTTACCAGCTGGCAAGGGAAAAATCTTATTATGTGCCGGCAGCAAAGGCAACACAGGAAGAAATCGACCATGTAAAGAGCTTGTTTACATCTGGTGTTATTTAAGAAAATAAACAACGGGCGCCACACTTTGTGGGCTGTCCTTATGTTAACAACGGACGCCGCACTTTGTGGGTTGTCCTTATGTTAGTGAAAAAGAGCAAGCATAGCTTGCTCTTTTTTACTCTATCAGCCGGATATGGGAAATATCGGAATCGATCATCATGGAATAATTGGTATAGTATACAACAAATCCCGGTTTGCTGCCCTTTGGCTTTTTAACATTCTTTTTTTCCAAATAATCAATTTCTATTTTTTCCTGCTCCCTGCCTTTGGAATAATAGGCAGCCAGTCTTGCGGCATCTTCAAAAGTAGAATCCGGAAGTTCCGCTCCTTCTGTCTTTACGATTACATGAGATCCTGGAATGCCTTTAGCGTGAAACCACCAATCCCCTCCTGAAGCAAATTTGAAAGTAAGTTCATCATTTTGATAGTTATTTTTTCCTACATAAATGTGAAAACCATCGCTGCTGATATAGTGAAAGGGTTTGCTGGTTATTTTAACTTTTTTGGTATTTGCTTTTCTGCGGATGTAGCCGTTTTCAATTAATTCTTCCTTGATCTGTATTAAATCTTCTTCCAGAAGAGCAATGTCAAGAGCAGTCTGGATGGATTCAAGGTGTTCAATTTCTTCCTTTACAGAAACAGTCAAGGTAGAAAGAGCTTCATAAGTGCGTTTCATTTTTCTATATTTATCAAAATACTTCTTAGCATTATCAGAGGCGGATAAAAGCGGATCAAGAGGAATGGTAATCATTTCATTGGTATAGTAATTCAAAGCTTCTATGGATTTGGCGCCGGGAGCTGCATGATAGCCATAAGTATTCAGAAGTTCTCCATATACTCTGTATTTATCCTTTTTTTCCGTATCTTTCATCTGGCGAATCTGGAGATCATATTTTTTAACATTTCGTTCAAGAGCAGTCTGTACGATCCGCCGCAGATCTGCGGATTTTTGGCGGATACGGGATATCTGGCCTTTTTCTGCATAATAATTTTCAAGCAATGCAGAAATAGAAGCAAACTTCCGGGTATCCTCAGGAGGATAGGAAAGAAGAGGCAGAGCAGCAAATTCTGCCGGAATTCCATTTTGATAGACAATAGCCGGATCAAAGAGTCCCTGCTTTACTTTGTCCATCATGGTGTGAAAAGTATGATACAGCTTCAAAAGCATTTGCCGGCCATTTGGATCTTCCGAAAAGGCGGCAGTGGAAGTGTCTCCGTCAATATCGGCCTCCATGCAGATCTCTTGGGAAATCACAGGTGAAAGACCGGTGTAAGAGTTATAGATTGCTTTAAATATGGGCATAGCCTTCCCTGTCATGAGAGGTTCAAAACTTTCAAAATCTGCTGTCAGAGGATTGGCTTTGTCCTGGGTAGCGGGAATAAAATATTCTCTTCCGGGAAGAACTTCACGGATAGAGCTTACCATGCCGGAAATATGTTTGATACTGTCAATGATCATATTCTCGCTGTCCGTAAATATAATATTGCTGTGCTTTCCCATGATTTCCACGATCAGAACCTTTTGACATAAATCCCCCATCTCATTCAGATGTTCAATATGGATCTGTATGATCCGCTCCAGTTCCGGCTGGGTAATATCTGTAATCCTGCCGTTTTGAAGATGTTTCCGAAGCAGCATACAAAAACTGGGAGCTGTCATAGGTCCCCGTTTATTGCTTTCTGTAAGATAAATGAGAGGAAGGGAAGCCGCTGCGGAAAGCAGTAATCTGCGTTGTCCGCCCTCCATTGTTTTTATGGTAAGCAGCAGCTCATCATTTTCCGGCTGGGCAATTTTATAAATGCGTCCGCCCGTAAGGTGGTCTTTTAATTCTTTGACAACTGCTGCTATGGTAATTCCATCGAATGCCATTTAAGTTCACTCCTTTTGTAGACTATTTTTCATTATATACTACCTGCTGATTTCCCACAAGCAAACCTTGACGTTTTTGTATACTTATCCTATAATATTATGGAATACGCAGACAGGGGGAAGTGCTGCAGAAGGTACAAAGGAGTAATAGCATGATCAAAAGTATGACCGGCTTCGGCAGATGCGAGGTGCAGGAAAAAGACCGTAAAATTACAGTCGAAATGAAATCAGTGAATCACAGGTATCTGGATGTGAACATTAAGATGCCGAAGAAGCTTAACTTTTTTGAAGCAGCAATACGCAGTGAACTGAAAAACTATATTCAGAGAGGCAAAGTGGATATTTTTATCACCTATGAAGATTTTACGGAATCTAAGGTATGTGTAAAATATAATAAAGAGCTTGCTGCAGAATACATGAATTACCTTGCCAAAATGGCAGAGGATTTTTCCCTTGATAATGATGTGAGAGTATCCAGCCTTGCAAGGTTTCCGGAAATTCTTACCATGGAAGAACAGACAATTGATGAAGAGGAGCTGTGGCAGATCCTTGACAAAGCAATTAAAGGCGCCGCAGAAGGGTTTGTTGCCACCAGAATCAAAGAAGGAGATAACCTTCGCAATGACCTGACGGAAAAACTGGAGAATATGCTTAAAAATGTAGATCTCATTACTGAGCGGTCTCCCCAGATCATAGCAGAATACAAAAAGAAGCTGGAAGAAAAGGTCAAGGAACTTTTGGATGATGCCAATATTGACGAGAACAGGCTTCTTATGGAAGTGACGATCTTTGCAGATAAAGTATGCGTGGACGAGGAACTGGTGCGGCTGCGCAGTCACATTGAAACCACGAAAGAAACATTGATTTCCGGCGGAAGTATTGGACGGAAGCTTGATTTTATAGCCCAGGAGATGAACAGAGAGGCAAATACGATCCTTTCTAAATCCAATGATCTGGAAATTTCCAATTATGCCATAGAGTTAAAGACGGAAATTGAAAAGGTCAGAGAACAGATTCAAAATATTGAATAGTGAGGATAACGTTGAATAAGCTGATTCACATAGGTTTTGGGAATATTGTAAATACAGAAAAAATCATCGCAATCGTAAGTCCTGATTCTGCGCCTGTAAAACGTATCGTGCAGCGTGCCAGAGAGGACGGAAGCGCCATAGACGCTACTCAGGGAAGGAAGACAAAAGCTGTGATAGTAATGGAAAACAGTCAATTAGTGTTGTCTGCACTGTTACCTGAGACTATTGCCCAACGAGCACAGGCGGAAGGTAAAGAGGAGAATGAGACATAAAGGAATATTGGTTGTAGTTTCCGGTTTTTCAGGGGCCGGTAAAGGAACATTGATGAAGCGGATGGTGCAGGACTACCATAACTATGCACTGTCGGTTTCCATGACCACCAGAGAGCCAAGGCCGGGTGAAACAGAGGGAAAAGAGTATTTTTTTGTGGCAAAAGAGGCATTTGAAAAGAAAATAGAAGAAAACGGCCTGATAGAATATGCGTGCTATTGCGGCAACTATTACGGAACCCCCAAAGAATATGTGGAAAAACAACTGGAAATGGGGAAAGACGTCATTCTGGAAATTGAGATACAAGGTGCGCTAAAAGTAAAGAAACAGTTTCCAGAGGCGCTTTTGCTATTTGTTATGCCGCCAAGCGCATCAGAGCTAAAAAAACGGCTGGAAAAAAGGGGAACGGAAACCAGGGAAGTCATAACCCAAAGATTAAAGCGTGCCGTAGAAGAGGCGGATGGTATTGAAAATTATGACTTTATAGTCATTAATGATAAACTGGATCAGTGCGTGCAGGAAATGCACAGCATGGTTTTGGCAGCTCATGAGGCTCCTGTAAGAAATCGGGAGTTTATCAGCAGTATAAGGAAGGAACTGGAAGCTTTTGTAAAATAGCTTTTCATTCATGAAAGGAGAAAAATATGTTACACCCATCTTATTCAGATTTAATGAAGGTAGTAAACAGTGAGGTTGAAACCGGAGAGGCTCCGGTAGTAAACAGCAGATACTCAATTGTAATGGCCACTTCTAAACGCGCCAGACAGATTATTGCAGGAAACGATCCACTGATAAACGCAAAGGACAGCAAACCTTTATCGATAGCTGTTGAAGAGCTGAATCAGGGAAAAATCAAACTTCTTTCTGATGAGGAATAAACAATGGCGGCCCCTGGGATGGCCGCTGTTTCGCTATATGAGAGAAGGTGATTTGTGTGAATATACTGTTTATATCCCTGGGCTGTGATAAAAACCTGGTGGATTCGGAAGTGATGCTTGGCATGCTTTTGGAAAAAGGATATTCCTTTACGGATGATGAAGAAGAGGCGGATATTGTAGTGATCAATACCTGCTGTTTTATCAATGATGCCAAGGAAGAAAGTATCAATACGATTCTTGAAATGGCCAAACGAAAAAAGAGTGGACAACTTCAGGCGCTGATTGTGGCAGGATGCCTTGCCCAGCGTTACAGGGAAGAGATTCAGAAGGAAATAGAAGAAGTAGATGCAATTGTAGGCACCACTGCCATAGAAGATATTGCAGAGGTATTAGATGAGGTCCTTGCAGGCCGGAGCAGAAATCATCTGGATTCTCTGGATAAAGCGCCCCTTGGGGGCAGGACCCGTATTATAACTACCGGAGGATATTATTCTTATCTGAAGATAGCAGAAGGCTGCAACAAACATTGTACTTACTGCATTATTCCTAAAGTACGTGGAAATTATAGAAGCATCCCTATGGAAAAATTGATTTCCGAAGCACGGCAGCTGGCAGATAAGGGTGTCAGAGAACTGATTTTAGTAGCACAGGAAACTACTCTTTATGGAACAGATCTGTACGGAGAAAAAAAACTGCCGCTGCTTTTGCATGAATTGTGCAAAATTGAAGGATTGGAATGGATCAGGATTCTTTATTGTTATCCGGAGGAAATTACGGATGAATTGATCCATACGATAAAAGAAGAACCTAAAATCTGCCACTATCTGGATATTCCCATTCAAAGCGGAAGTGACCGCATATTGAAGCTGATGGGAAGAAGAACAGATACGTCACAGATCCAGAGTTTGGTTGAAAAACTCCGCCGGGAAATTCCCGATATTTGTATCAGAACTACATTTATTACCGGTTTTCCCACAGAAACTGAAGAAGATCATGAAGATACCATGGCCTTTATTGATGATATGGAATTTGACCGTCTGGGGGTCTTTACTTACTCACCGGAAGAAGATACCCCTGCCGCGCTTATGGATGGGCAGATTCAGGATGAGGTGAAAGAAAAAAGACAGGAAGAGATCATGGAACTGCAGCAGGAGATTGCATTTGAAGCCGCAGAAAATATGCAGGGGCGGATTTTGAGGGTGATAATAGAAGGAAAGCTGGCAGATGAAGAAGTTTATGTGGCAAGGACATATAAAGATGCTCCCGGCGTAGACGGTTATTTATTTGTAAATACAGATCGGACATTTATGAGCGGAGATTATGTGACTGTCAGGGTAACGGATGCAGGAGGATATGATCTGATAGGTGAAGTGGTAGAAGAAGCTACTGAGAATAACAGTTGATATTTTATGAAAAAGAGTAGAAAATATAAAAAAGTATAGGAGTATATTATGAATTTACCTAACAAACTTACGATGTTTCGTGTGATTTTGATTCCTTTTTTTCTTGTGTTTCTGCTGGTGCCGGAAATTCCGGCGGGAAAGTGGATTGCTCTTTCCATTTTTATTATAGCAAGCCTTACAGACCTTTTAGATGGGAAGATAGCAAGAAAATATAATCTGGTAACGAATTTTGGAAAATTCATGGATCCACTGGCAGATAAGCTTTTAGTGTGTTCTGCATTGATCTGCCTGATCGAACTTGGCAGGATTCCGTCATGGATGGTAGTCATTATTATTGCCAGAGAATTTACCATCAGTGGATTTCGACTGATTGCTGCTGACAACGGCGTAGTCATTGCGGCAAGTTACTGGGGGAAATTTAAGACGACCTTCCAGATGATAGCCGTGTGTTTAATGATTGCAGATATAGAAAAGCTGCATGTTGTAACAACAGTTGTTCTGTGGATTGCAGTAATCCTTACAGTAGTTTCCCTTGTGGATTACCTCATAAAGAACAAAGCAGTCATGAAGGAAACAAAGGAATAAGATAGCAGAAAGGATATAGAAACCTATGAATCTTGAAGAAGAAGTAGTGGGAATCCTGTTTGCAAAGGGATATGATATTACTACGGCAGAATCCTGCACAGGAGGAATGATTGCTTCTACGCTGATCAATGTAGCGGGAATTTCCGGGATTTATAAAGAAGGGTATATTACTTATGCCAATGATTCCAAACAAAAGCTTCTGGGGGTGAAAGCAGAAACCTTGGAGCAATTTGGCGCAGTCAGTGAAGCAGTGGCTATGGAGATGGCTAAGGGAGCTGCCAAAGCATCAGGAGCGAAAGCGGCTATAGCTGTAACCGGCATTGCAGGACCGGAAGGGGGTACCCGGGAAAAACCGGTGGGACTTGTATATATCGGCTGTTATGTTAATGGAAAAGTTTCTGTTCAGAAAAATCTGTTTCAGGGAGACAGATATTCTGTCAGGAAAAAGGCGTCAGAGCAGGCGTTGCGGTTTTTGCTGGCATGTCTTGGTAAGGAGACAGACAGCCTGGTATAATGGGGTGGAAAATGAAAGAAAAATGGAGTGCCGGACAAATTGTCGGCTTGATTTTAGGAATAATAGCAGCAGTTATTGTATTGTGGATAGCATTTATTGCCAGTGTGTATCAACTGGCTGAATTCCTTGTTAAAATTGATATAGGGAATAGTGAGAAATACGAAGAGCCTTATGAGCCTGAGGATTTTTATGATTATGATCATGATTATGACAGCAGAGCTGATTCGGATGAAGAGATTTTTTCTTATGAGGATAAGGAAGATTTTGATACGGAATATTATGATTTCCAAAATGCAATCCGGAAGGATTTAAATTATCAGGCAGATTTTGACTATTATGAAAGGGATGATTTCGTTCCGGAAGATAGGGCATGCATCGTAAATATGTACTTTGATTATCCTGTTATCAGCGGTGATATTCCCAATGTTGATGGAATTAATCAGGCCATTTATAAAGAAATCGATGAAATAGAAGAATATATGGAATCTGTGACGGAGTTTCTTTCAGAAGGAGATGTGGTTGATTATATAGGTACAGGCTATGTAACATATATGACAGATGAATTTCTCAGTATCATATATGTGGAATACGGATTCCTAAATGAAGAATTCTTAGAAAGCTACGTAATCTCACTGAATTTTGACGCACAGACCGGAATGGTGCTGAATAATACGGATCTGTTGAATATCAATGACGACTTTTCCATAGATTTCAGAGAAAGATGTGAAAGACAGAATGGTGAGATTGATGAATTTTATTATATGTCGGATCAGGAAATTACAAGTTATCTGATGAGCAATGATCATCTGATCATTTTTTATACACCTATGGGGATGGAAATAGGATTTAATTATTATGACGGATGGGTAACGGTGACATACAAAGATTATGAGCGGTATCAGAAGCATCTGTAAAAATAAAATGTGACGGAAAAAGAGTTCGCCTGTATGGCGGGCTCTTTTTGCATTATAGGATTAGGACATCAAAAGTCCTGTATAACAGCCATTTGATGGCGGATTGCACAAAAGAATTTGTGCGCGCTCCGTTGCACGAACCATTCCGCCAAACCTCCCAGGGCGAAAATCGTGTTCAGCAAAGGCTTCCACGATTTTTGAGTTTTGGCTCCATCGTGCAAAAGTCGTTTGCACAAATTTCTTTTGTACAATCCGCTATACAACAGTTCCCATTAAGGATTTTGATATTCTAATTATTATAGGGAATTGCTGTAATCGTAGTGGTATTCCGGCAAGAATTTACGCAGTAAATTCTTGGAGCGCAAGCCGGCGGGCTTGCGCTTTTTTGCTTGCGAAAAAAAAGCAGGTATGATAGGATAACCTTATCAGGATATTCAGCTATGGCGTATGACCATGCAGCCTGAAAATCTGCTTTGCATATCCGGCATCTTCTGCCAAAAATCCAAAGCAAACATTAGGAAAGAAAGGAGAGATGCCATTGAGGGAGTTTTATAGGACATAATATATGTTATGATAATAAAAACAAAAAAATAATTGACAAATACGAACATTTGTTTTATCTTATTAATAGAACGAATGTTCTTGTGAAAAGGAGAAATGATCTATGGAAAAGAATGAAAAGTTAAAAGCTCTTGATGCGGCACTGGGTCAGATTGAAAAGCAGTTTGGTAAAGGAGCAGTCATGAAGCTTGGCGATCCGGCTGCACAGATGAATATAGAAACAATCCCCACAGGTTCTTTGAGCCTTGATATTGCGCTTGGCCTTGGGGGCATTCCCAAAGGACGAGTCATTGAAATATACGGTCCTGAATCCAGTGGTAAGACAACAGTTACGCTGCACATGATTGCTGAAGTTCAAAAGAACGGCGGAATCGCAGGCTTCATTGACGCGGAGCACGCCCTGGATCCTGTATATGCCAGAAATATTGGTGTAGATGTTGACAATTTATACATATCCCAGCCTGACAATGGAGAACAGGCTTTGGAAATCACAGAAACCATGGTACGTTCAGGGGCTCTTGATATTGTAGTAGTGGACTCTGTGGCAGCCCTTGTGCCCAAGGCTGAGATTGATGGAGATATGGGAGATTCCCATGTGGGACTGCAGGCCAGACTGATGTCACAGGCATTGCGTAAACTGACAGCAGTCATCAGCAAATCAAACTGTACAGTAGTGTTCATTAATCAGCTTCGTGAAAAAGTAGGAATTATGTTTGGTAATCCGGAAACCACCACAGGAGGACGTGCACTTAAGTTTTATTCTTCTGTCAGGATGGATGTCAGGAGAATTGAAGCTCTTAAACAGGGCGGGGAAGTCATAGGAAACAGAACCAGAGTAAAGGTTGTGAAGAATAAAGTTGCACCGCCATTTAAGGAAGCAGAATTTGATATTATGTTTGGAGAAGGCATTTCCTATGTAGGAGATGTGCTGGATTTGGCTGCCAGCATCAATGTTATTAATAAGAGTGGAGCATGGTATGCCTATGAAGGTGAGAAGATTGGACAGGGACGTGAAAATGCCAAGACATATTTAAAGGAGCACCCGGAAGTATGCGAAATAGTAGCAACTAAGGTCAGAGAGCATTTTCATATCGGCGTTTCTCCTGTTGCTGACGGAGAAGAGTAAAAATGATGACAGTCACCGGGATAACCGAAGTTTCCAATGCCAGAGTACAGATTGCGATTAATGGGGAAGCAGCGTTTGTCCTGTATAAAGGTGAAGTACGCAGCTTTCATTTAAAAGAAGGAGAAAACATCCCTGAAGAAGTATATTGCGAAATCATGGAAACGGTGCTGCCGAAGCGTGCTATAAAGCGTGCAATGAGTCTGTTAAAAGTAAAGGCATATACGGTAAAGCAGCTTACAGAAAAATTAAAAAACAGTGGTTATCCTGAAATGATCGTGGAAGAAGCAATCAATTATGTTTCTTCCTTTGGATACCTCAATGATGAACAGTATGCACTGGATTATATTGAATACCATAAAGAAAGCAAAAGCAGGATGAAAATTTTTAACTCTCTGATACAGAAAGGGATTTCTAAGGAAATAGTAGAGGAGAGTTGGGAGAAAAGTACAGAAAATGATAACAGGAATCTGGAACAGGAACAGATTCTTACATGGATGAAAAAGAAAAATTTTAATCCTTCAGAGGCTTCATATGAAGAAAAACAACGATTTTCAGCATTTTTGTATAGAAAAGGATTTCAAATCGATTCTATTAGATGTGCACTTTCCCTTGACATAACATCAATTTGAGTTTAAAATTGAAGTGTTGTAAATTTGTTATTAGAATGTTTATTCCGCGAGCAATAAGGAAAATCGCCATGTTTGCATGGATATTTGACGAATGCTGCGAGGATCAAATACCCTACTGCTTTGCAGCGTTGCAAGTTTGATACCTGTTGCTTGCAGCGTGGTTTTTGATTACATACATTCTATATAGATAAGCGTACAATGAAAATTTAATAAGGAGGTGCTCCTGTAATGGCGGTGCAAGTTTTAATAGCGATAATCATTACTCTGATTGTCACTTCTGTTGCTGTATGGATGCTTGCGTCTGCATATCATAAGAAGGTATCGGATGCAAAAATCGGAAGTGCAGAGGAAAAAGCAAGAGAGATTATTGATGAGGCTTTAAAAACTGCTGAGACTAAAAAGCGCGAAGCTTTACTGGAAGTAAAGGAAGAGTCCATCCGTACCAAAAATGATTTGGATAAGGAAATTAAGGAGCGCCGTGCTGAGGCACAGCGTTATGAGCGCAGAGTTCAGCAGAAGGAAGAGTCAATTGATAAGAAATCAGAAGCAATTGAGAGAAAGGAAGCGAATCTGAATGCAAGGGAAGAAGAACTTTCCAAGCTGAGAGAGGAGATTTCCAAGCTGAATGAGCAGAGATTACAGGAACTGGAACGAATCTCAGGTTTAACCTCCGAACAGGCAAAAGAATATTTACTGAAAATTGTTGAAGATGAAGTGAAGCATGAAACGGCTGTTATGATTAAAGAAATGGAAAGCCGTGCTAAAGAAGAAGCAGACAAAAAGGCGAAGGAATATGTAGTAAATGCTATTCAAAAATGCGCAGCAGACCATGTGTCTGAAACTACTATTTCTGTCGTACAGCTTCCTAACGATGAAATGAAAGGCAGAATTATCGGTAGAGAGGGAAGAAATATCAGAACTCTTGAAACTTTAACAGGTGTTGATTTGATTATTGATGATACGCCGGAAGCAGTTATTCTGTCAGGATTTGATCCTATTCGTCGTGAGGTCGCAAGAATTGCCCTTGAGAAGCTGATTGTAGATGGACGTATCCATCCTGCAAGAATTGAAGAAATGGTGGAAAAGGCGCAAAAAGAAGTTGAAGTCATGATTAAGGAAGAAGGAGAAGCCGCTACTTTAGAGGTAGGTGTTCATGGCATTCATCCTGAACTTGTCAGATTATTAGGTAAGATGAAGTTTAGGACTAGCTACGGCCAGAATGCGTTGAAGCATTCAATTGAAGTGGCACAGCTGTCCGGATTACTGGCTGCAGAAATGGGACTGGATGTAAGAATTGCGAAGCGCGCAGGCTTACTCCATGATATTGGAAAAGCTGTTGATCATGAAATGGAAGGATCACATATACAGCTTGGCGTTGATCTATGTAGAAAGTACAAAGAATCTGGAATTGTGATCAATGCAGTTGAATCTCATCATGGAGATGTGGAACCCCAGTCATTGATTGCATGTATTGTACAAGCTGCTGATACAATATCTGCTGCAAGACCAGGTGCAAGACGAGAAACGCTTGAAACATATACAAGCAGACTCAAACAATTAGAAGATATCACAAACAATTTCAAAGGTGTAGATAAGTCTTTTGCTATTCAGGCAGGTAGAGAGATTCGTGTAATGGTAGTTCCGGATCAAATTTCTGATTCTGACATGGTACTGTTAGCTCGTGATATATCCAAGCAGATTGAAGCTGAACTGGAATATCCGGGACAGATTAAAGTTAATGTTATCAGAGAGTCTCGCGTGATTGATTACGCAAAATAATGATGTATAAAAAGAGTTTGCTTTAGGGCAAACTCTTTTTTGTTTTCCTAAGAAATACTACTGAAATCAAGGTGTTTTAAATAGAGGAAAAAAGTACTTGTAGTATTTTTAAGTCTATAGTACAATATTACATGGCGTTGGATTGTATACAATTATTCAACAATACTACATGGTGATTAAAAAAGGAGAATGCGGTATGAAAGCATACAAAGAATTAAGCAAGGAAGAGCTTCTTGTTCTTAAAGCAAAACTGGACAAAGAATATGAAGACCTTAAGGCAAAAGATTTAAAGCTTGATATGTCGAGAGGTAAGCCGGGAGCATCCCAGCTTGATATGGAAATGGATTTTATGGATGTTTTGCATACAGGCACTTCGTTAAAAACCGAAACAGGATTAGACTGCAGGAATTACGGACTGCTGGATGGAATACCGGAAGCTAAGAAACTGTTAGGAGATATGTTGGGAATACCGGCAGAAAGAGTAATTGTCTGCGGAAATTCCAGCTTGTCAGTCATGTATGACACAATTGCCCGTTCTATGATGTTTGGCGTCATGGGAAGCACGCCGTGGCATAAACTGGATAAAATAAAATTTTTATGTCCGGTTCCCGGTTATGACAGACATTTTGCTATTACAGAACAGTTTGGTATTGAAATGATCAATATCCCCATGACAGCATCAGGTCCTGATATGGATATGGTGGAAAAACTGGTAAGTGAAGATGCCACAATTAAAGGAATCTGGTGCGTACCGAAATATTCCAATCCACAGGGTGTCACTTATTCTGATGAAACAGTAAAAAGATTTGCAGCCTTAAAGCCGGCGGCAGAAGATTTCAGGATCTTTTGGGATAATGCTTATGCGATTCACGATATTTATGAGGATAAGAGCGACAATCTGCTGGAGATCTTAAGTGAGTGTGAAAAAGCAGGTAACCCGGATATGGTTTATGAATTCTGCTCTACATCCAAGGTTATGTTCCCGGGAAGCGGAATTGCAGGAATTGCAGCTTCAGAACCGAATCTTGAGGGTATCCGCAAAGTTCTTACGATTCAAACAATTGGTTTTGACAAGTTAAATCAGCTGCGCCATGTAAGATACTTTAAAGATATAAATGGCATGAAAGAGCATATGAAAAAGCATGCAGCAATTATACGTCCTAAGTTTGAGGCAGTGCTGGAGGTTCTGGAAAGAGAGCTGGCAGGACTTGAAATAGGCTCATGGATTAAACCAAACGGTGGTTATTTTATATCTTTTGATGCTCTTGAGGGATGCGCAAAGGAAATTGTCAATAAGTGTAAGGAAGCAGGAGTTATTTTAACAGGTGCAGGAGCTACCTATCCTTATAAAAAGGATCCGAAAGACAGTAATATCCGTCTTGCCCCTACTTTCCCCACGCCGGAAGAACTGGCTACAGCTGCAGAACTGTTTGTATTATGTGTAAAGCTTGTAAGCGTTAACAAGATTTTAGCGCAAAAATCATAGAAAAAAGAAGCAGGATCAATTGATATCTATATAAGAAAGGCAAATTATGGAAGAGTTTAAGAGGTTATCCCGTGATCTGATACAAAAAGGAGCAATTATTGATTACTATCAGGACACTGTCGAAATTCCTAACGGTAATATCGTGAAGTGGGATTTTATTAAGCACAATGGAGCCGCAGCAGTTGTTCCGGTAGACGATAAAGGCAGATTGATTATGGTACGGCAGTATCGAAATGCTTTAGATCGCTATACATTGGAAATCCCCGCAGGAGGATTAAACGGGGCGCAGGAGCCTACTAAAGATGCTGCTGCTCGTGAGCTTAAGGAAGAAACGGGATATACAGCAGATAAGCTGGAACTTTTAATCACCATCAGAACAACAGTTGCCTTTTGTAATGAAAAGATTGATATTTATGTGGCAATGGGTCTAACCCCTGGAAAACAGCATTTAGATGAAGATGAGTACGTGGATGTAAAAGCGTATACGGTAGATGAGCTGATTCAAAAGATTCTGTCAGGGGAGATTGAGGATTCCAAAACAGTGGCAGCCATATTGGCATATAAAGAAAAGTATTTAAGATAAAGAGTATACAGAATGTATTCTGATAGAATGTATTCTGATAGAATGTATTCTGATAGAAAGTATTCTGACAGGCAGTGCATATGCACTGTCTGTTTTTCATATATTGGATAAAGACCTCTAAAACAGATGGTTGCTAAAGGCAGTGGAGGTAATCAGTGTATCAACAGGAAAAAAGGAAGATTTACAGCAGATGGTTTTATCTTTTTCTTTTCGGATTCTTAGCAGGCATTTTGCTGATGAATTTGGGATATACCGGCTCTTTGAAAGACGAGGGGATTTTCAGCACGACTATTATAAACAGAATGCAGCATTTAGAAGTAAACAGCGGAAATTTTCTAAAATATGAGTTTCCCCGAAGAATAAAACTGTTTCTGGTTCTAATACTGGTTTCTACAACTTATTTTGGGATCTGGGCAGCTTATCTTTGTATTACATGGCATGGAATATTGGCAGGAATGATAATTACGGCGGCAATTATCCGGTTTGGACTGAAAGGGATACTGCTCATTATGGCAGGGATTTTTCCACAACACCTGTTATTTGTTCCAGCGATCATGATGATGCTGTGTTGGTGTTATCAGACTTGCAGTTTTTTATATTTCCAGGAAAAAAGTATCTGGCCTTTTTATCAAAATAAAAAAAGACAGATAATCCATCAGATAGGAATGCTCTTTTGGATTATCTGTATTGTAGTCATAGGATGCATTTTGGAATGCTATGTAAATCCTATTCTGCTTTCTGATATAGCGCAGATCTTCTGAAGGATCATTCATAATCAGCAATATCATAGATCAGCTGTTCGGAAGCTTCCCATCCAAGACATGCGTCTGTAATGGATTTGCCGTAGACGCCATCGCCAACCTTTTGGTTGCCTTCTACAATATAGCTTTCCACCATAACGCCTTTTACCAGTTGGTGAATATCGGGATTCAGTTTACGGCTGTGCATTACTTCTTTTACAATTCTTACCTGCTGTTCATACTGTTTAGCAGAATTACTGTGATTTGCATCAATAATAGTAGCAGGATTTTTCAAATCTCTTTCATTATATAAATTTAAAAGAAGGTTCAGATCTTCATAATGATAATTGGCAAGGCTTTGCCCGTGTTTGTTAGTAGCGCCTCTAAGAACTGTATGGGCAAGCTCATTGCCGGGAGTGCTTACTTCCCATCCGCGGTAAACAAAAGTATGAGGATGCTGTGCTGCATAAACAGAATTCAGCATAACTGTTAAATCGCCGCTGGTAGGATTTTTCATGCCGGCAGGCACATCAAAACCGCTGACGGTCATTCGGTGCTGTTGATCCTCAACAGAACGGGCGCCGATTGCCACATAAGAGAGAATGTCGGAAATATAGCGCCAATTCTCAGGATAGAGCATTTCATCTGCAGCAGTAAGACCGGATACATCCATAGCATGGATCTGCATCTTTCTCATGGCAATTACACCGGCCAGAAGATCCGGCTTTTTCTCAGGATCCGGCTGATGGACGATCCCTTTGTATCCTTCACCGGTAGTTCTGGGTTTGTTGGTATAAATTCTGGGAATGAGAATCAGCTTGTCTTTGACTTTTTCGTTTACTTTGGCAAGACGCGTTACATAGTCGCAGACGGCATCTTCATTATCTGCGGAACAGGGACCGATGATGACCAGAAACTTGTTGCTTTTGCCGGTAATAACATCTTTAATTTCCTGATCCCGCTCTTCTTTTAATTTGGCAAGCTCTTGAGGGACGGGATACTGTTCCCTGATTTCACTTGGCGTAGGTAATTTTTTTATAAATTCAAAAGACATAAACTTATCCTCCCAAAAGCGTAGGTTTTTATTATTTGGACGCTAACATTTTTCATTATAATATAGAAAAAAATAGTTTGTCAATTATCCATCGGTAATACTTGCAATCGTCAGATAAAAAGTGTAGAATTGCAACGTATATAAGCATAGACTGGATAGTCTGTAGATAAGAAAACAAAAGAATGATGCTTTAGGAAAGCAGGATAGGAGTCAGAAAAATGGCGTTAAGCAAAAAACCGGTAACAGGCATGAAGGATATTCTTCCTGAAGAAATGCAGATCAGAGATTATGTGATCAATATAATTAAGGAAACGTATGGGACATTCGGGTTTACTTCCATTGAAACGCCCTGCGTGGAAAATATAGAGAATCTCAGCAATAAACAGGGTGGTGAGAATGAGAAACTGATTTTCAAAATACTGAAAAGAGGAGAGAAACTGAATCTTGAAACAGCAGCTACAGAGAAGGATTTAGTAGATGGCGGACTGCGTTATGACCTTACGGTACCCCTTGTGCGCTTTTATTCCAACCATGTCAATGAACTTCCTTCTCCTTTTAAAGCACTCCAGATAGGAAATGTGTGGCGTGCAGACAGACCCCAGAGAGGCCGCTACCGCCAGTTTATGCAATGCGATATTGATATTTTGGGAGAACCCTCTAATTTGGCGGAAATTGAATTGATTTTGGCTACTACTACAACACTGGGCAGACTGGGATTTAAGAATTTCCAGATTCGCATTAATGAGAGAAGAATTTTGAAAGCAATGGCAGCATACAGCGGTTTTTCAGAAGAAACTTTTGACAGTGTGTTCATTACGTTAGATAAGATGGACAAAGTTGGTCTTGAAGGCGTCAGAAAGGAATTGCTTGAAAACGGCTTTGAGGAAGAAGGAGTTAATAAATATCTTTCCCTGTTCCAGAAGATGGAAGAAGCCGAAGACGGACTTGCCTATCTTTCCAAAGAGCTGGAAGGTTTTCTTGATGAAGAAGTGGCAGTGAGCCTTCAGGAAATTATGGAGAGCGTAGGAGCTACCAAGAGCTCTGATTTTGAACTGGTATTTGACCCTACGCTGGTAAGAGGAATGTCTTATTATACAGGAACAATTTTTGAAGTTGCCATGCCGGAATTTGGAGGAAGCTGCGGAGGCGGCGGCAGATACGATAAGATGATAGGTAAGTTTACGGGCAATGATGTGCCTGCCTGTGGCTTTTCCATTGGATTTGAAAGAATCATTCTGCTTCTTATGGAAAGTGGTTTTAAAGTGCCTTCTCAGCCTGAAAAGGTGGCATATCTGATTGAAAAAGGAATTCCCGGCAAAGAGCTTTGTAAAGTGATTGCAGAAGCTCAGGAAGAACGAAAAAAGGGTATGCAGGTTCTTGTGGTACGTATGAACAAGAACAAGAAGTTCCAAAAGGAACAGCTTACAAAAGAGGGTTATACACAGTTCAAAGAATTTTATAAAGATCCCTTAAAGTAAGGATGGATATGATTACAGTATATTATGCCCAATATGTCCCTTTCTTGCAGGAAGATATCTTTCAGTATCAGCTGAATAAAGTGGAAAGCGGGCGGAAAGAAAAAATATTGAAACAAAAAGGAAGAGAGGAACAGGCAAGAAGCCTTGCGGCAGGCAGTGTTCTGCACTATGCCCTTTGCAGGGAGCTTTGCCTTGCTCCTGATATGGAAGATGCTTTTTTGATAGAATATGAAGAAGGCGGCAAACCTTTTTTAAAGGAATATCCGGATACGTATTTTAATCTGTCTCATTCAGGTGAGTATGTCTGCTGTGGAGTAGGCGGGGAACCCATAGGAGTGGATATACAAAAACAGACGGTAGTTAAAGAGAAACTGGCTCTTCGTTTTTTTACGGAGCAAGATAACCATATGTTGGCCGGATGCAGCGATGGGGAGCGAAAAGAATTGTTTTTCCGGATGTGGAGTATTAAGGAAAGCTACATCAAGCTTACAGGAGAAGGAATGAAAAAGGGCCTTGATTCCTTTGAAATTGACTGGAACCGGAGGGCTGTATTTGAAAAGGGAATGGACACTCCGGCAGCCTTTTTTTATGAAAAAAGAGATATTCCGGAATATAGCTTCAGTGTATGCCTGCAGAATCCGGAGCAGCCAATCTGCTTTAAAGATATTACGGAACTCTTTTTGGGTAAACGTGACAATGATTAATATATATAGACTATGTGTAGATTTAAATAATTCTCAATCAAATCTGAAACGGGAATCTGATCATATAATAGCGAATATCTACAATATTCTTAATAATCCGACTAAAAAAACACAAGGAATCATCAATGGCTGGAAGGAAGATTTCAAATATATTTATGGGGATGTAGAGGCAAATTTGTCAAACAATAACAAATTAAATCATATGGAACTATTAGCCCGTTATGGAATCGAAGCAGGGGCAGGAACATTGCCCGGGCAGGTTCAATTGCTGTTTTATGCGATTCAGACATATTTCAACATCCTTATTAAATGCATGATGGGGGAAATTTTAGCGGAAGATGATTTGGAAAAAAGGGATTATGCAAGTATTCTGCTTGGTGATTTTGCTGTTTCTAAGGGGATTAAGAATTATTGTTACCCGGATTGGTACTGCTGGCCGGTTTTTGAACTGGAAAATGGTTTTGAACAGATACTTGATGATATTATGATGGCCATGGAGCATTTCAAATGTGTCATGCCTTTAAAGGAATTTGCAAAGAATAATAACTATGATTATATTAAGCAGATGTATGAAGCAGTGATTCCCAAAGAGCTAAGACATGCTTTAGGAGAGTATTATACTCCGGACTGGCTGGCGGAGGAAACAATAAAAACAGCAATTGAGTTTGAAGCACAACCGGAAAACAAACGGTTTATGGATCCAACATGCGGTTCAGGAACCTTTGTATTTAAAGCAATCATTGAAAAAAGGAAAGCAGGATGTACTCTTACAGATATTCTTTCAGGTGTAAGTGGAGCAGATATTAATCCATTAGCTGTCTTAACTGCAAAGACAAATTATCTGCTTGCCGTAATAGATTTGGTGGATGGTAAAACAGAAATTGAAATTCCTATTTACAATGCTGATATTGTAAAGCTTGATGAGGTGGCAGAAAGTGAAGAGATTCTAGATTTTCTGACATGTGAAAATCCTGAAAGCGAAATAGATAAATATAGGAACCTTGACAGAAAAAAGATGCTTTTACAAAAGAAGGCAGATATAATAATCGGTAATCCCCCGTGGGTCAATTGGGAATATATGCCTGAAAAATATAGGACAAGTTCGCAGCAGTTATGGCTTGATTATCAGCTTTTTTCCGCAAAAGGGCGGGACTTAAGTTTCTCTAAGGAAGATATCTCTGTTTTAATAACTTATATAGTCATTGATAAGCTCCTTAAGGATAATGGGATATTGGCTTTTGTTATGCGACAAGGCGTATTTAAATCATCACAAAACGGAGTGGGATTCAGGCGTTTTAGATTGAAAGATGAATGTGGCATAAAAGTATTAAGAGTTGACGATTTGTCAAAAATACGAGCTTTTGAGAATGCTGCAAACAGCACATCGCTTTTATATATCAAAAAAGGAGAGGAAACAGAGTATCCGGTTTATTATGCTCTTTGGGAAAAAAGAGAAGATTTGAAAAAACTGTCATTTCATGCTTATTCGGAACTTGGAGAAGTAAAAAGTCAGATGGCCATTATTGATCAAATGGCTATGCCTGCTGTAGAAGGAGATATAACTTCCATTTGGCTGACTGCTTCCGAAAATGAATTAAAGACCATGACCAGGGTATTAGGAACCAATACCTATAGGGCAAGAACCGGTGTATTTACCGGTGGTGCTAATGCAGTGTACTGGATGAATTTGACAGGAAAGAGTGGGGATAAGATTCGGATAACGAATATAGTGGAACGGGCAAAGCGTAAGACCAGGAAAGTAAGAACTGAAATTGAAAGTAAATATGTATTTCCAATGCTAAAGGGAAGTAATGTAAAAAAATGGAGCGTTACCTATGATACATATTTGCTTTGCCCTCATACCAAAGAAACCAAAATGTGGCCGGTCTCACAGGAAATGTTAAAAACTGAAGTGCCGGAAACATATCATTACTTACTTCAATTTAAAGATGATTTGGATGGGCGCAAAGGCTTTGCAGGCTGGGAAAAAGAAATTCAAAATCAGGAATTTCATGCCATACTGAGGATTGGAGATTATACATTTTCCAATTATAAGGTCATCTGGAAATATATTGCATCGGAATTTATCTGTGCAGTGATCGGATGCGTTGAGGATGAATATCTGGGGAACAAGATGCTTTTGCCTAACGAGAAGATCATGTACATCAGTACAGATAATGAAGAGGAAGCATACTATTTGTGTGGAATATTGAGTTCAACACTGATAGCAGACTGTGTAAAGAGCTATATGAATCCTACAAGTATATCAGCTCATGTTTTAAATAAACTTAATATTCCGGAATTTGATAAAAGTAATAAGGATCATTTAGCCATAGCCAGAGCATGTAAGACCGGTCATGGAGCCCGGGATATTTCTCAATTTATTGAGGAAATTGACAGGATTGTTGCCGGGATTTATGGAGTTTGATAACCGGTCTGAGGAATCAAAAATAATGGGCAGATATGAATAAATAAAAAAATATGGTGCAAAGAATAAAAGGAGGAAATCATATGTTAGTACTGGTTTATAAAAAATGCAGTACCTGTCAGAAGGCGTTGAAATGGCTAAAGGAACATAATGTAGAATATGAGGAGCGTCCCATTGCAGAGAAAAACCCTACTTATAAGGAGTTAGAAGCATGGCATGTTAAAAGCAATCTTCCATTGAAGAAGTTTTTCAATACAAGCGGTCTGCTATACAAGGACATGGGTTTAAAGGATAAACTGGCAGATATGTCAGAAAAAGAGCAGCTGCAGTTGCTTGCCGGCAATGGAATGCTGGTTAAAAGGCCATTAGTTGTGGGAGAAGACTTTGTACTGGCAGGTTTTAAAGAAAAAGAATGGGAAGAGAAGTTGTTGTGATAAAAACAGATAGAGTTAATATTTAATATTCCTTGAAGGAAATATGTGATAGTGTTATACTAGGATTCATAACAGAGTTTTCAGATGTGTTTCTCGGTTATAGAGACATCTGCATCAAAGAAAGGAGGCTCTTTCAACATGTGGATTAAAAAGCTGCTTACGGCAGCAGCAACTGCGTCTCTGATATCTGTCCTTTTTGTAATGCCTGTGTCTGCTCATGGGCATCATAGACAGGTACAAACCACAGATACCAGCTGTCCGGTTTGTACAGTAGAGGGATGTGAAGAGAAAGGCAGACATACTCATGATGGCCAGGATTATTGTGGCTATGAGCATGCAAGTGGTTATTGTGACCATTCCTGCGAGACAGTTTCCGGCAAAACCGTTTCCAGACACGGCCATGGCGGAAAGCGGCATCACTGTCATTAAAAAGATTCCCCCACAGGTTATTTCTGTGGGGGATTTGTAATGACAGACATTTTTGCAAGGTTGTTGTCTGTAGGCAGAATCCTTTTATCTGCACAATTTTACGGAGGAAAGTCGATTATGAAAAAGCGTTTTAAAAGCATGTTACTTGAAATAAAAAAGAGAAGAGGACTTTACATATTAACCAGTGTAGTTGTTTTGGCTGTAAGCCTGGGTATGTTGACGGGCTGCTCTATAGATGAATCGGATAATGAGGAGCTTTTAGAGGAAAGCAGAGAAGACAATATTGATGTTCCTGACATTGTATTGAAAAAAGCAGAAGAACATGTTGCCGAATGGTATGCAATTGAGAGTGCAAGCTTTGAAGATTATTGTTTTACCGATTGGCGGATCGAGTCTTTGGCTCACTGCTATACTTATGAGGATTTTGAAGGCATGGTATTGGAGATTTATCGGTTAAATTATGAATATTTATCTGGTAAACCTGAAAACGTGATACTTGCAGGTGGCACTACAATAACGGAAGATGGCTGGGTAGCCTTTAACCCTAACAGCAGATATATAGTTTGTGAGCGGACCGGAGAGGAACTGTCTTTCCTGGTATATATGTTTGAAAATGACTGCTTTCCGGGTGATGAAGTATTTTCTAATGATTTGAAGTACCAACTTGAAAGTATAGGAAAATAAGTTTTTATGGACTGGAAAAGTAAAGGAGATTAAAGGATATGAAAAGAAAATGGAGATATCTGCTGGGAGCATTCTGGCTGGCAGCAGGTCTGCTTGCAGGATGTGCAGAAGAATCCGGGCAGCCGCCTTTGGGGATACAGGCTGTGAATACAGATGCTCCGGAAGCTGACCAGGAAAGTATAGAAACATTAGAAATACCGGAAGCAACGGAAACGCCGGAAATACCGGAAGCAACAGAAGCACCGGAAATATTGGAGGCAATAGAAACACCGGAAATGCAGGAGGCAGTGGAAACACCGGATGCTTCTTTGGAGACGCAGCTTTTGGAGGAGGGCACTTATACTTCCAAGGAAGAGGTCGCTCAGTACATATTTCTTTATGGGCATCTGCCGGACAATTTCATTACCAAGAAAGAGGCAAAGGCACTTGGATGGGTGAGTAGTGAAGGAAATCTGGGAGAGGTGGCACCGGGTAAGAGTATCGGAGGCGACTATTTTGGAAATTTCGAAGGAAATCTACCGGAAAAGGAAGGCAGGGACTACCATGAATGTGATATTGACAGTAACGGTGGATACCGGGGAGCAAAGCGTATTGTATATTCCAATGACGGATTAATTTATTATACAGAGGATCATTATCAAACCTTTGAGCTTTTATATGGGGAGGAATAGAGCGTGAAGATCATATTAGATGCACGGCGTATGGACGTTAAAGAGGAAGCACATGCTTATATCCGGAAAAAACTGAATTTTCCGGAATACTATGGAGAAAACCTGGATGCTCTCTATGAATGTCTTTGCGAGCTGGCTGACACAAAGCTGGTTATTATACACCCCTGTGAAGCTGAGGGATATTATTTGAAGGTAGAGAAGGTTTTAAAGAAGGCAGCGGAAGATAACAAAGAGTTGACCATTACTTTTGAGGAGACAGAAGGAAAGGGCAGAATGAAGGTCACCATCATTCATGGACAAAACCATAAGGGTTCGACCTATCATATTGCCAAACAGCTTGCGGAAAAGCTTGGCAGTGAAGTAAAAGAATTTTTTCTTCCCAGGGATTTTGACCTTTTCTGTGTGGGATGTACCACCTGTTTTGGGAAGAATGAGTATCTGTGCCCTCACTATGAGAGGCTGAAACCAATTACGGAAGCTTTGGATGAAGCGGATGTTATTATTCTTGCCAGTCCGGTATATGTTTACCATGCAACAGGAGCAATGAAAGCGCTGCTGGACCATTATGGTTATCGGTGGATGGTACACAGGCCGGAAGAAAAGATGTTCCGTAAGCAGGCAGTATGTATTTCCACGGCTGCCGGTGCCGGAATGAGATCCACAAATAAAGATATGGCAGACAGCCTGTACTTTTGGGGAGTAGGGCGGATCTATCGATATGGCGTGGCAGTACGTGAGACATCTTATGAAAGAATCAGCGGAAAGATCAAAGCTGCAATTGACGGAAAAACCACTGATTTAGCAGAAAAAATAAAAGCCGGTTATGGGCAGATAAGACCGGGAATCAAGACGAAAGCCTTCTTCTATTTGATGCGGATTGCACAGAAAAAGGGATTCAATGAGGCAGATGCAATATATTGGAAGGAGAAAGGCTGGACAGGAAAGATACGTCCATGGAAGTAAGAGATGACCAGGGTCAAAGGTCCTGTATTCAAGTTGATGCTGTCAGATTGCACAAAAGAATTCGTGCTCACTCCGTTGCACGAACCATTCCGCCAAACCTCCTAAAACGAAAATCGTGTTCAGCAAAGGCTTCCACGATTTTTGAGTTTTGGCTCCATCGTGCAAAAGTCGTTTGCACAAATTCTTTTGTGCAATCTGGCATGCAACAATTCCGAGCAGGACTTTTGATACTTAAACCCTAAAATATGTTTAATATGAAAAGGAGTGTAAATAGTTATGAATTCATCATCTGGAAAGCCATCGCCTTACAAGATACTTTTGCTGATTATCATCACAATAACAATACTCATTGAAGGGTTTCTGTTTGGTAATCGTATGATAAGAAAGGGAAAATGCACAGAGACGGTAACGGCAGTTGTTGTTGACGAGGAAATAACCCATAGAAGAAGCAGACATGGAAGAGGCAGGCATACTACAGTCCATTATGGTACTGCATCCTACTATCATGCGCCTGTGTTCAGTTATAATTATAATGGTGTGGAGTATACGGTAACAAGCAATGAAGGCTCCGACCCTCCAAGGTACAATATTGGTGACAGTACAGAGCTTATGATAGACCCGTCAAATCCCGAATATTTCTATGACCCGTCAAGCAATGTTACATTGATTCTGAGTATAGTCTTTGGATCTATAGGAGTTGTGAGTTCCGGGTTATTCCTTGTGCTGATTTTGAAGAAATATTAATAAGACTTTGCTTTGGTGTTATCTTAGAAAAATATGTATTTGCTGAGATTAGGAGACCCTATTGATAATTAGGGGACTTTTGCGTATAATAATTGTAAAAAAGTTCCCTAATGAAAGCAGGTAGAAATATGGGTGTTAATTACTCCGAGATACAAGAATTATTACAGCAAAGAGCAGATTGTCAGGCAAGACTGAATCTTATGCCTTATGAGGGAAATCCGGAGATAAAGGAGCAAAGTGGCTCCAAATATTTATATATACGTAAGCGAGTGGCAGGGAAATTGACATCAACTTATGTGGATGCTTATTCAGATGAGTTATACCAGTTGCTCCTTCGTAATGCAAAAGAAGCAAGAGAACTGAATAAAGTAATCCGTAAAATTAATAAAGAGCTTGTCGCTTTAGGATATACAGACCAAGAACTTTCCACAAGGGTATTGCAGAACCTTGATTTTGCCAGAGCTAATATGAAGTCAAATATTTATGACCAGGCGGTATTGGAGGGGGTGGCTACTTCATACCCTCAAACAGAAGATATTATCGAGAATGGGAAAGTCAATGGAGTGTCTGCGACAGATGTTCAGAAGATTTTGAATTTAAAGCATGCGTGGGAATTTATTTTGGATACAGATGTGATTCAGAGTGATTCCAATTATTACATGCTTTGCCACATTGCAAAATTGGTAAATGAAGGGTTCTTTTATGAGGGTGGACGTATCAGAGGTATTCCGGTTACCATTGGAGGAAGCACCTATGTTCCGCCAATTCCGATTGAATCTGTGGTAAAAGAAAGAATTGATGAGATATGTGCACAGGACAAGGAAAGCATCGATATTGCAATCGACCTTTGCCTGTATTGCATGAAAACACAGGTGTTTAAAGATGGTAACAAACGTGCATCTGTTATATTTGCAAACCATTATCTGATAGCACACGGAATGGGATTTCTAGTCATTCCGGAAAAGGAAGTGCCGGCATTTAAGAAACTATTGGTGGAATTTTATGAGGGAGAGCCAATCGAAGTAATTAGCGGTTTTATGAGGGAGCATTGTTGGAAGAATTTTTAATATTAAATTTATTTTTTATTGGAAATTAGAATTTGCAAATTCTATTATACGTTATATAAGAAGGGAAAATATTTGGAATTCCAAAATCTAATTTAATACAAGCGCAGATTACTTCTCTTTTTAGCGCAACGGCATTAAACCCAAAAAGGCTGATAAAGCATAAATATGATGCTTTATCAGCCTTTTCTTCACACATTTCTGTAAGCTGTTTAGCCTGCGTATATTAATAAGTTAAGGGTTTTTCATTTTGTGCCTTATTAAAGAGATCTTTGAATTTGCCGGATATTTTACAAAGCTTTTCATACAAATCGTATGTAATTTCTGTCTGGGGAGCTACTTCCATGTAAGAAACCATTGTTTTAACCAGCATATAGCTGTCGATAAAAGCAGCTTTTATGACTAATGCTACCATTAATGCCAGGAAGAAAGCAATAATGGGAGACCAGTTAAACAGTGAAAATATTCCTCCGATTACTGCAAATGGAATGACCCATGCAGCGAATGTTGCGACCATTACTATAAGTGATGTGATTGCGGCATTTTTCAGCAGATGCTTGGCATTCTGATAATATATAACGACTCCATCACATCCGCACTTGAAAGCTCCTTCGTCTTTCTTGTAAAAAGTATAGCCAAGACAGCATTCATCCACATATCCGAGAGCAATGCCTATAAAGATCTGTACAAAATTTACAACTGAACTGACGCCAGGTATTCCGCCGAAAATATCATCAATTTTGCCAACTACTCTCTGAAGCTGTTTGACAGCACCGCTGATTAAACGATCCAGCGCAAAATATGCATTAGACGCTGCAAAACGTTCTTTGACCATTTCCTTTCCGGCCTCAACCATATTATCAGGAATTTGCCCCTGTGTGACTGCTGTCGCTATTATTGCAATATGTGCTGCTTTTATCATGTAGCCGACATAATACATTATGAATTCATATACACCAAAGCTTGCGGATAGCCAGAATAATACCATAAGCATAAGGATTGTTCCGTTCCGGAATAGAGCTCCTATACCTACAAATATCAGAAGCAATATTATGGATATCAATGTAATTGCTGCTCCTATAGCAAGTTTCAGCCATGAGAATTTCATGGTTTTAAGATAAATGTCTTTTACGCTCATTGCCTGCCTCCTTTTTGTGTTTTTGGAACTATCTTGTCAAAATTATATGTAAGATAGCTTTCAAAATCAATCAAGTAAGATGGGCAATTCGTGCAACTTGTGTTTGCTACTGTCTATATATTTTTTGCTTTATTTCAGAAATGATCTGTGAAATCGTGTCTAGTGTTTCAATGATAGATTCCATTCGTATTTTCTCTTCATCATCAATAATGCCGTCTCTCATAATATCTATCAGTTCTTCTGAAATATTATCCATGTCTTTTGCAGAGCCAAGAAATTTCAAGACTACGCGGTCAAGGCTGTCGTGGCTGTCACGCTGTATATTGTCTTTTAACAGATAGTCTGTTGATACTCCAAAAAAATTGCTGAGAGTAATTATCTTATCAGTCTCAGGCAGTGTTGCGCCTGATTCCCATTTTGAGACAGCTTGTCTGCTTACATTCAGCTTTTCTGCCAGTATTTCCTGGGAATATCCATATTCTGTTCTCAAGTTTAGTATTTTTTCCGCAAAATTCATTGTAATAACCATACCTTTCCTCTTCTTATAGCCGCGTTATATTATTATGTGGATTTCATACTTTAATATGAATTATATTTTATCAATGCAATTTGTTCAACCATCTGGTGTGGCAGTTTCATGCCCAATGTGCAATTTCAGGTTGCAATTAAAAAAAATGTATACAACTGTTGGTGGTGCAACTTTAAGCTTTCTTCTAAACTCCTTGAGAATTTAGATTATATATTTAAGATAAAGCCGGATGATAAGAAAAATAAACTTGATGTAATTTGTCATAATAAAAAATAAGCTAAGCCTCTATAAAGCAGAGCAGGTCTTGACAGCTGTGTCTACACAATGTAGAATATCAATATGAGTTCTACATTGTGTAGACAGGAGGATGTTATGGCAGAGTACAAATTAGGCGAAATAGAAATGAAATTTGCAGAGCTTATTTGGAAAAATGAGCCGATTCCATCGGGAGAGCTGGCTCATTTAAGTCTGCAGGAGTTGAACTGGAAACGAACCACCACTTACACGGTTTTAAAGAGACTATGTGACAAAGGCATCTTTAAAAATGACAAAGGTGTGGTATCTTCGTTGGTTTCTAAACAGTTATTTCAGGCAAAACAGAGTGAAGAGTTTGTGGAAGGGTCTTTTGGAGGGTCTCTTCCTAATTTTGTTGCGGCTTTTGTCTCACAAAAAAAACTTTCCAAAAAAGAGATAGAAGAACTGAAACGAATTATCGAGGAAAACTAAAAAGATGATGGAGAAATAGTCATGGATGCTTTTATGAATGCGCTTATCAAAATGAGCCTGCGCGGAGTAGTTATTATTCTTGTTGTCCTGCTTGTTCGGTTATTGCTGAAGAAATTACAAATTGGACATAAATATATTCTTGGCCTTTGGGCAATGACTTTCCTGTATTTCATTTTTCCGTGGAAGCTGAGTTTGTCTGTCGGATTTTGGAATGATGTCAGCATTTCGGAAGAAATGGGGATGATATCAGAACTCCGGTTGGTGCCGGATGAAGAGTATAGAGAAGTCTCCGATACAGGAAATATTGTCCATCCCTTGGGTATTGCCGGCAATACTATGGCCGATGTGTCTGCCGCTGCCCCAAAAGACCCTGCAGAAACTGCTGCGGTAATTCCAGAAAATAAGCAAACTTGCGAAGCGAAACAGCCTTTGATGGAGGCAATGGAACAAAATATTGCAGGAATGAATGAAACAGAAGATAACGGTCCGGCCAAATTTGAGGTCGAAAGCATCATAGAATTTATATGGCTGGTGGGTTTTAGTGGTCTCTTGGGGCATATGTTATATTCCTATTTTGCGCTAAAAAGAAAATTGCGGTTAAGAGTTTTATTTGAAGATAATATCTGGTGGGCGGAGAATATTGATATGCCTATGGTTTTTGGCCTGATCCGTTCCCAAATCTATCTGCCGGTTTCTATGGAATCCGAGGATCTTTCTTATGTTATTGCCCATGAAAAGATGCATGTCAAAAGAAAAGACGGACTGTTTAAAATGTTTGCCTATGTAGTATGTCTGATTCACTGGTTCAATCCTTTTATTTGGATTGCTTATTTTCTGTTTGGAAGTGATATGGAAAAGGCATGTGATGAAGAAGTCATCCGGACTATGGGCAGGGAGAAACGGAAGGAGTACGCTTATGCACTGCTTCATATTGTAGCAGAGAATGGGTCAAGAAAGAAAAGAGTATTTATTGCACCGATTTGCTTTGATGAGGGAAATGTAAAGTCAAGGATCAGGAATATCATGAAATACAAATATACACTTCCGGGAATAGGAATCGCAGTAGTACTTGTGATCGCGGCGCTGTCTGTGCTGTTTTTGACAGAAGCAAAGGGCGGCAATGCAAAGGAAAATGTAAAAACGGAAGAACCGGGAGAAGAGTCATCAGACGAAATGGATGAAGAAAATGCAGATACAGATGCGGCAAGCGGTGAAGAAGTAGAAGCACTTCCTGTTTTTTATGTAGAAGATTTGAATACGATTCAAATCGGGGAGAACTTTTCGCTTAAAGATTACTATATTACCAACCGTTATACTTTCTCAAATCATTATTATATAGATGAAAATAAAGTGCTATGGGGTACCGGAAAGAATGAATTCGGGCAGCTCGCTACAGGTACTTATGATATGGAGGAATACTATGAAGAGCCGGTTAAGATTGCAGAGAATGTAATTTCTGTGGATGCCTCATGGAACGACTATTTTTGTATTTATCTGACAGAAGGCGGAGAACTCTATGGTGTCGGTATGAATCATTCGGAAGTGCTTTTGGGAGAAGGAAGCGAATCTCCGGTCTATTCAAACTATGACTATCAAAAGGTTACGGAACCGGTTCTTTTAATGACAGATGTAGCTTATGCCAGAGCAGGACGGGAATGCATTGTTGCTCTTCAAAGTAATAAGACCGCTTATTGGTGGGGACAGTATGCTCCTACGACACATACGAGTGTAGATTATACGGACTACTTAAATTATTGGAAAGTGGAAGAGGATGCATCTAATCCGGTAAAAATGTTTGCTGATAAGCCCATGAAGATCATGGAACAGTGTAAATATGTTACCACAGGAACATTTACCGGTGCTGCCATCAGTGAGTCAGGAGAATTGTATACATGGGGATTTAATGTCTTTGGACAATGCGGAACACCTGTAATGGGAGATGATTTTGTCCGCACTCCCGTAAAGGTCATGGATAATGTGAAAATGGTTTGGCCGGGCAGAATGATCTTTAGTGATCCCATAAACCGGTCTTCAGAGTTTGGAAGATGGGAAACAGATTATAACGATAACACTTTTGTATTAACAGAGGACAACAGATTGCTGGCTGTTGGACTGGACATGGGTGATAAGGAGAAAGTAACCCAAGTGAATGGAGATCTTGAGGAAACCCGGACCCATTGGTATAATGATGATTTTGTTCCTATTCAGGTAGTAGAATACTCCGTAAACAACAATCTGACAATTTTGAGCAAGCTGCAGTTTGGAATGTCCATAGAGGAAGCAGAGGAGATTCTAAGCAGTGCTGATATGCGTACCTTCCGCGTTGATGAGAGTATATATAATGAAGGGTATACTGTAGGTCTTTCAGCGCAGTATAGCCAGTATCATTGCTACTTTGACAGCCAAGATAAGCTGGTCGGGATCACCATGCAGGAGGGCGGAAGCCGGGACGGGCGGTTTACCTTGGGAATGTCCCTTTCAGATCTGGAAAAAGCGGTGGAAGAGGCAGGAGGAGCCTTAACGAAAGTCGAAAGCGATGATACATTGGATTTCTGGGTCTATGAGGATCAGAAACAGCAGATACAGTACAAGTTCTCTGTATATGAGGGAAGCGTAACTGTCATAAATGAGAGTGTGATAAGTGCAGACTGAAAAACGATGGGACAGGCAAAAAATGCCTGTCCCTGATTTTTCGGAAAGGGTCATATAATATGTGTACTGCCACAAGATTTTTTGATTGCGCTGACAGCCAGCTGGTACTCATCAAGAAAGGCGGTGTGGTTTGCTCGGATAAAATCCCAGTTTTCTTCTCGGGCGGCGTTCTCCAGGGCAAGCGCCTGAGCTGCAAGCTCAGAAAATCCAATGCTTAAAGATGCACTTTTAAGACCATGGACACTGACACGGTAATCGTACGATTTTTTCTGCTCCAGGTACTCGTTCAGCCGGTCTATTTCCGGATTCTCCGCATAAGTCTGAAGGAGATCCAAATATACCTCATGATCGTCAGCGCAAGTCATGAGCCCTTTTGACAGATCCGCTTTAGGATAGAGCCTGCTCAATTCCGTCAGGGGATCAGGAGCATCTGCTTTTACGGGAACATCCGCTCCGGAAGCTTTCCACCGGCATTTTTCCTTGGGCAAGTATTTTAGGATCATACTTTCCAGCTTATCGCCACTTACCGGCTTGGAGAGATAATCGGCAAATCCTGCCTCCAAAAACTGTTCACGAACCCCGGTGACAGCGTTTGCGGTCAGCATGATGACCGGAGTATCCTTATTCAGGGAATTTTCCAGCTTCTTCATTTCCGCATATGTATCCACGCCGTCCATCTCAGGCATCATGTGATCCATGAAGATCAGGTCATAGGCGATTTGCTGAACCATTCCAAGGCACCGTCTGCCGCTGATAGCAGTGTCTACTGTAATTTTGGTGGATTTCAGCAGATTGACAATGACCTTCAGGTTGACTGATACGTCATCCACCACCAGGATTCTTGCGTCCGGCGCCTCAAAGCTCTGGTGATATGTCTCGCCCTTATCCATCACAGACAAATATTTTTGCTGAAAATCACCTACCGGCTCAAAATCTATCACTTGCTGCGGAACCGTGAGTGTAACGGATGTGCCCACACCGTATACGCTCTGTAGATCAAGGGTACCATGCATCAGATCGGTCAGACGCTTGGCAAGGGCCAGTCCCAGACCGGTGCCCTCAATATTCCGGTTTTTCTCCATATCAAAGCGGGCAAACTGGGTAAAGAGCTTGTCCATATCTTCTTTGCGAATGCCGATCCCTGTGTCCTTGACGGTAATTACCAGCATCATCTGCCCGTCCTGATCGCAGTGATCGAAGGAGAGTGTGATACTCCCTTTTTCCGTATATTTGGCGGCATTGGAGAGCAGGTTGGTAACTATCTGACGCAGACGGCTCTCGTCTCCTTTCAGCCTGGAAGGAAGCTGCGGATTGCAGGAAACCGTAAGCTCCAGTCCCTTTTTCTCTGCCTTCTCCGCAACCATGATATAGCAGTCGTGGATAAAGGAGGACAGATCATAAATATTTTCCGAGATTTCCAACTTTCCGGATTCGATCTTGGAAATATCAAGTACATCATTGACCAGATACAGAAGCGAACTTCCGGCGGAATAGATACTTTGCGCGTATTCCTTGATCTGCTCGTTGCGGGCTTCCCGCAGGATCATTTCATTCATGCCCAAAATGGCATTGATGGGTGTGCGTATTTCGTGGGACATATTCGCCAAAAAAAGGCTTTTTGCTTCACTGGCCGCCTCTGCCTTGCGCTGTTCTTTTTTAATGTCTGTGGCGAAATGGATCAGCTTTTGCTTTTGCCCGTTGGTCATCCTTACAACGGCCTGCGCGACTACTCCCAGAGTGAGCAGGATACAAACGGCGATCAACGCCTGAGGAAAGACAAGTATGTGTTCCTCTGTAGCCGCCGTTCTCCAATACTGCCTGATTGATGCGACCAGAACACCGCCCAGACTGATCAACGTCACGCTTCTGCATAGTTTTTGATTGCTGTATACCGTGGTCATACAGATTGGGATGCAGAAGATACCCAAAGTAATGAAAAAAATATGGGGTATCATACTGACGACAAGGTTCAGCAGCAGCATAGTAAAAACAGGGATCATATTCTGCCGCATATCCGTTTCCGGCAGGTGCTTTCTGAGCGCGGCTGCCACCAGCAGAACAATTACATTCAGCACGGAGGGAAGGACTATATGCAGGAGAACATATCTCCTCATGGAGGTGTCTATCAGATCCTCCCATTTAAAAAAAGCAAAAAACGTACTGGTCAGCAGAAGATTTATAATCACAAAAACGCAGTCCAGCTGAAAGAAGAGACGATTCCATTTTGGAAAATCCGGCATGATAGCGCGCATGATCTCAGGCATCTGACCGCCTTGCGTCATTGGCATCTCCGGCTTTGGCGATTCATTTTTTCTGTTCATGATTGTGTTCTCCTTTTTCCTCTATATCCTCCCATTTTACCGGTTTCGCAAAATAGTATCCTTGGGAATGGTTAATTCCGATTTTTTCCATAGTCTGCTGGATATTTTCATTTTCCACAAACTCGCCGATTACTTCCTTTCCCGTGTTTTTGCACCATTCATTTATCATTGTCACAAATTCACGACAGTTTTCATCC
>CAZTKJ010000031.1:0-37292 GCA_964614185.1 uncultured Lachnospiraceae bacterium | reverse complement strand
GGGATGAGGCCAGACACGGAAAGGCTTTTGAAGGTCTGTTAAAGAGATACTTCAGCTAAAATGTATTAACCTGAAAGGAGGATATCGTTATGCAGAAATATTTTTGTAACCCTTGCGGCTATACTTATGATCCTGAAAAAGGTGATCCTGAGCACGGAATTGCTCCCGGTACAGCATTTGAAGATTTACCGGATGACTGGTGCTGCCCTTTATGCGGCATAAGCAAAGATATGTTCCAGCCTTGCATTGATAACTATAACTAAAGAATAAAATTGGGGACAGGCATTTTTTGTCTGTCCTCTTTTTATCATTACAGAACCTCTTTTTCATATTAAAATCCTGTTCCTTCAATATATACTCCCAATTATTCAGTTATGCAAAAAAATTAAATTGATACTTTTGATTTGTTATTGATTGTTAATAACAAATTTGTTATAATCCAACTACAAAGAGGAAATACTATGTACGAAATTGAATTTTATGAAGATAAGAATGGAAAATCAGAAGTTGCAGATTTTATCAGGGAACTTAATCAGAAATCCTCTACAAACAAGGAAAGCCGTATTAACTTTAACAAAATTGTCGCTTATTTAGATTTACTTGAAGAATTCGGTACAAGAATTGGCGAACCTGTCACCAAGCATTTGGATGGTGAAATTTGGGAACTCAGGCCACTGAAGAATCGACTGCTCTATGCATATTATAAAGATAAAAAATTTATTATACTGCATCATTTTATAAAAAAGACGCAAAAAACACCTAAAAGAGAAATCGAACAAGCAAAAAGAAACTTACAGGATTATTTGGAAAGGAATAATTAATATGCCTACATGGAAAGAATTAAAAAATGATCTCGTTTTAAGTCAGGAGGACCTGAACGCTATTGAACTTGAAAAAGATCTGATCCGTACAATGATTCATATAAGGGAAGAAAAGGGCCTTACCCAATCCCAATTGGCAGAAATGTGTCATGTCAAACAGCCGGTTATCGCCAGAATGGAATCCTCCGTCCATTCTCCCCAAATCGACAGTCTCTTAAGAATCCTGACACCTTTAGGCTATACTTTACAAATTGTCCCTATGGGAAAAAAACAATGATTCTTATGCCACTGCCCGTTTTATAAGCAGTGGCATTGCTCCTGCACAACAATTAAAGAATTTCCGGCATCTTTTCAATTAATTCACTATTAAGTATCCTTATACAGCAGGTAATAGTCTGATGATAAATTCTCCATTTGTTGTTTATACCAATATTCAACATCATTTAATGCCTTATTATAAATAATGGGTGCCATATGCTCACAAAACAATTCTAAAATCTGCTGTTCTTCAATCATTCCTATTTCTTCCCCTCTAACATCTAGATAAAATGCTTTTATTTCGCTGATTATCTGTTTTTTCTGATCATCACTCAGTTTAATTATTTGGTTCAGACTGCTCCGTTTCATGATTCCTCCTCTTTCTGTTTTCAATTTTGTCCACTGCGAAGCTAATAACCTAACGGAATATTCTGACAATATATTCTACGAAAAATTCTCTGCACCATGACGTCAACAACCCCGCTGTAGCACAATGGGTTGTTGACCCTCGCGGCAGTCGCCAAATGCCTGCAAGCAGTCACTTGGCTTGTTGCTCGCGGGAATCAAGACCATTGGGGCTTGATGGAATGCTTGGTGCAACAGGATTTGAGGGGAATATATTGTCAGAATATTCTTACAGTATTATGTTTCTCAATTAACAAATTCTTACTGTCCTGTTTTCAAAATAAGTATCGCATACTATTATAAACTATAACTGATTTTTATTTAAGGATTATTTAATAATTTCCACTCTATAATGAAATCACAAAGTGAAAGGAGCGGCAGGATGTATTTTACCATACTTAAAAAAGACTTGAAACGCAAGAAAACCATGAACATAATCCTTCTGATATTTGTGATTTTAGCGGCAACGTTCATAGCAAGCAGCGCAAACAATCTAATCACGGTAAACAACGCATTAGACAATTTTTTTAGCAAAGCAGGCACTCCCCATTACTGGTTTGCTTCAACCAGCGCTCCGGACATTGAAAGGTTTGAGGACTTTGCCGGGGAAAACGGATATGATTATTATCTTTTGCAGCTTATTCAGATCGATCCAAGCAATATCCTGGTGGAAGATGAAAAACTGGAGTATTCCGGCACGGCAACATTATCAACTCTTGGGGGAACAAAAATCTTTGATAAAAATAATGAAGAGATCACCCACATTAACGATGGTGAGATCTATGTTACCGGTTTTCTATTCCAATCAGAGGAAAATAACTTTCACGAAGGCGGAAAAATATTGATAAGCCAAAATGGGATCGAAAAAGAATTCATAGTAAAGGGGTACACAAAAGACGCTATTCTCGGCTCGTCAATGGTAGGAATGACGAGATTTTTTGTAAGCGAAAACGATGCAGCTCTGTTTGGCGGCGAGGGTGCTACTCTTTGCAGCACGGTAGAAGTCCATACAACGGATACTGATTACCGTGACAAATTTAACGCCCTGGGACTAAACATCATCATGTCTTTTGATCATTCCATGCTAAAAATGACGTATCTTATGGACATACTTATAGCGGCAATCCTGTTAGTAGTAAGCCTGTGTCTGATACTCATTTCAATGGTAATTCTTCGGTTTATCATCAACTTTACTATCACTGAGGAGTTTCGTGAAATCGGCGTAATGAAAGCCATAGGAATTAAAAATGGTACAATCCGCGGGCTGTATATAGTGAAATATTTTGCCATTGCCGTAATCGGCACAGTAGCGGGTTTAGGATTGAGCTTCCCCTTCAGCAGGATCATGCTCAACGGAATTTCAAAGAGAATCATTATTTCCGGCGAAGACAATTTTCTGGTAAATATCGGAGCCGCCATCCTGGCAGGGGCAGTGGTTGTGCTGTTCAGTTATCTCTGCACTCGAAAGATACGTAAATTTTTCCCGATTGATGCCATACGCAGCGGTGAAACGGGAGAGCGTTTCAAGAAAAAGGGGATTCTCCGCCTGGGGAAATCCCATATGCCCACTATACCTTTTATGGCGGTTAACGACATTTTAAGCGGAATTAAAAACTACGTTTCAATGATAATTATTTTTATAATTGGAACGCTGCTGGTAATTATTCCCATAAACACCATAAATACGCTGCGTTCCGATAATCTGATAACCATGTTTAATATGGCCAAAAGCGACCACATTATTTCTCAGGAACTGCTGTTTAATCCCAATGAAGACAATAAGGCAAAGGTAGAATTGCAGTTTGCCGAAGTACGGGAAATGTTTGCCGAAAACGGAATAGATGTTGATGTTTTCCAGGAAATTATGTTTCGTTCAAATATTTTAAAAGGCGATAAGCGCACAAACTCGCTGTCTTTCCAAGGCATGGGTCAGGTGACAACGGATATGTATACTTATATTGACGGTACACCCCCTCAAAACGTCCATGAGGTGGCGTTGACATATCTGACGGCAGATCAAATTGGTGCAAAAATTGGCGATGATGTGGAAATAAAAGTAGGTGAGGACACCAGAACCTACACTGTCACCGCCATATATCAGAGCATGAATAATATGGGTGAGGGCGTACGCTTTCATCAGGAGGCAGAACTTGATTACAACTATGCAGGAGGCAGCTTCGGGATTCAGGTAAATTATAAGGATGCTCCGGATAAAGCCGCCCTTGCCCGGCGCAAAACACTGCTGGAAAAGCTCTATCCTGATGCAGATATATACACTCCCGGCGAATATATCGACTATATGATCGGTGACGTTGCTAGTCAGCTTGATAGTATGAAGGTTTTGATATTAAGTATTATTCTTGGGATCAATGCTCTTGTGGCAGTGCTTATGGTAAAGAGTTTCATTACCAAAGAAAAAGGCGAGATTGCATTGCTAAAGGCTGTTGGTTTTAAAAATAATTCTCTTACATTATGGCAGACTCTGCGAATAGGAATCGTACTGCTCCTTTCGGTTCTTATAGGTGCGCTCCTTTCCTCCCCATTGTCATCATTGATAATTACACCCGTATTCAGAATGGTGGGCGCCTACAGTATTGAATTTGAGATCCGCGAAACTGAAGTATATGTGGTATATCCTTTGATCGTTCTTGTAGTAACAGCGCTGGCAGCGTTTATTTCCGCCCAGGGACTACGGAAGATATCTTCATCGGAAATTTCCAACAATGAATAAATGGAGGCAGTTATGACAAACATTTTAGAAGTAAACGACCTTTGCAAAACTTATGTAGTAAACAAAAGACAGAACAATGTTCTCAAGAATGTGAATTTTCATATTGATGAAGGAGAAATGGTGGCTGTTATGGGCCCCTCCGGCTCAGGCAAATCCACATTATTGTACGCTGTTTCCGGAATGGATGGCATTACTGCAGGAGAGGTAAGATTCTGCGGCAGGAACATTGCCAAAATGAATCAAAAAGAGCTTGCCGATCTGCGGCTTAACGAGATGGGATTTATTTTTCAGCAGATGCATATGCTGAAAAATCTTTCAGTCCTTGACAACATAATTCTTCCTGCCTGTCACTCCGACAAAATAAAAGAGACCCGCCGCGAAACCCTTGAGCGCGGTCACCGGCTAATGAGAAAACTGGGGATCATTGATGTTGCCGATAATGATATCAATGAGGTGTCAGGTGGACAATTGCAGCGCGCCTGCATTTGCCGGAGCATGATAAACAACCCGAAAATGATTTTTGCTGATGAACCTACAGGAGCCCTTAACCGCGCATCTTCCAATGAGGTTATGGAAGAGCTTGCCAAGCTGAACTCGGAAGGTACCACAGTGATGCTTGTAACCCACGATGTAAAAGTCGCGGCAAAATGCACAAGAATTTTATATATAGTTGATGGGAATATAAAAGGAGAATATAATTTAGGTAAATACGACATATCGAAACTTCGGGACCGGGAACGCGCACTTAACGGCTGGCTTATGGAAATGGGATGGTAACATTATCGGAGGAAACAGATTGGTTGACATTTTAATTGTGGAAGATAATAAAGAATTGGCAAAAGTTCTGTGTGACTTTTTACGAGCGGAAAATTACACGGTGTCCATTGCCGAAAACGCAGAAAAAGCCTTGCTACTGTATGAGAAATACGGCGCAAGGCTTATTGTACTTGATATAATGCTGCCCGGTAAGGACGGATTTTCACTCTGCGAAAGAATACGTGCTAAGAGCAATACTCCCATACTGATCGTCAGTGCTCGAACAGGCAAGGACGACAAACTGCTGGGGCTGAATCTCGGCGCCGATGATTATATTGAAAAACCCTACGATATCGACATTATGCTTGCGAAAATAGGCGGTATCTTTAAGCGGCATTATTTGCTTGATGAGATCATTGACGGCAGTCTACGGATCAATAAAGCCACACATATCGTGCAAAAAGACGGCCTTCCCATTGAAATGACAGCAAAGGAATTTGAACTGCTCCTCCTGCTTATGGAAAATCGCGGGCGCACCCTCTCAAAAGAATACATCTTCAACACCGTCTGGGGCAGTGACAGTTTCTCTGAACAACAAACCCTTACGGTACACATAAAATGGCTGCGGCAAAAGATTGAGGATAATCCAAAAGATCCTCAGAAAATTCAGACGGTCTGGGGAGTGGGGTATAAGTATCTATGAAAAGCTTTTACAGGATCTTAATAGTGATAATTTCGGTTTTCGCCGCTATTTTTCTATCTGCAAATTTGCTCCTCCACTATTGCTCTCAGCCCGAAAACGGCAGACCCTATCGTGTAGAGATAAACAGACTGGCACTTCAAATTGCCGAAAACGGACTTGAGAGCATAGACTTGTCGGAATGTACGTATGTTACCGATATTACAGAATTTGGTAATGACTTCTACAGCTCTCCAAAGGACTATATTATCCGCGAGATCAACGGCAATCTGTACCGCTTTGATTATTCAGCGGAAAACGTCTTCGGCAGTTCCCTGCCTGTGCTTATTATGAACATTGTTCTCGGTACGGCAGCTGCGGTGGTGGTTGTGGTACTATTATATATCCGGGTCAGTATCCTGCTGCCTTTTGAACGGTTGCGGGACCTGCCTTATGAGCTCTCTAAGGGTAATCTCACCATGCCCTTAAAGGAGAATAAAAGTCGTTTTTTCGGGAAATTTTTGTGGGGAATGAATCAACTGCGTGAGAATATGGAGCAGCAAAAGCGCCGTGAACTGGAACTGCAAAGAGAACGAAAAACCCTTCTTCTGTCGCTCTCTCACGATATCAAAACACCCCTTTCCGCTATCAAACTATATGCCAAGGCGCTGTCAAAAAACCTCTATCCTGACCCTCAAAAGCAGTATGAGATTGCTGAAAACATCAATGCTAAAGCAGATGAGATTGAGGGATATGTATCAAAGATCGTTACTGCCTCCCGGGAAGATTTCCTCAGTCTTGAAGTGGAAAATGGCGAGTTTTATCTGTCAGATCTAATCGAGAGTATTGTTGCATATTACAGCGAAAAACTGACGCTCACAAAAACAGAGTTCCTTGTCAGAAGATACCGGAACCGCCTGCTTTTCGGTAATCTTGACAGGAGTATCGAGGTACTTCAGAATGTAATCGAAAACGCCCAAAAATACGGTGATGGAAGCCGCATTGAGCTGCTGTTTTCCGAAGAAGATGAAGGCATACTGGTGTCCGTAAGAAACCACGGCTGCACTTTGGAAAAAGAAGAACTGCCGTATATTTTTGAAAGCTTCTGGCGTGGCAAAAATTCCGAAAATATCAGCGGCAGCGGTCTTGGATTGTACATTTGCCGTCAGCTTATGCACAAGATGAATGGCGAGATATTTGCAACCATTGATAACGGAGTTATAACAGTAGTGGCTGTTTTCGGAAGAGCCTGAACTTTGCAAATCATTATCCACATACCGTAAAGTCTCTTAAAAGTTTCCTTCTTTTCTTTGTGCAATAAGGGTATCCATACAATGCTTATGAGGTATACCGCCGCTATTACAGTCAAATACTTCCTCCTTGCATGTATGGAACAGCCAATCATGATAATATCCGAATAACTCTCCTGAATACCATGGCTGTCCTTTTTCTTCATCCTTTGTACTGTCCGGCGCCTGGTCTATAAAAGGCTTTTTAACAAATACGTTCAGCGCGTTGATACCGATATCCGTAGTATGTGCTTTCAGACAATCAAAAAACTCTTTTCGCTCCGTCTTGGGGATGAAATGAAGCACTCCGCTGCTGAATATAATGTCATATTCTTCATCAGGGCGATAATCAAAAATATCAGCTTTGAAAAAGCCCACCTCAACTTTATTATACTCTGCAAGTCTTTTTGCCTTTTCAATTCCCTGTTCAGATATATCAAATGCAGTCACCATATAACCACATTTAGCAAAAAAAACAGCATCCTTTCCTTCACCACAACCAATATCCAGTATACGGTATGGTTTGATAGGAGGAAGAATTTTCATGATATCATAACAAATATGGTTAGGCCTAAGTCCCCAGTAATATTCTTCTGTATTGTACCGCTTATCATAATCTGTTACTACGCTGCTATAACCCAGCAGTGCATCTACTGTCGTGTTAAGAGCGGCTGCCAGTTTCGGAAGCATTTCTATATCAGGATATGCGGTGCCGTTTTCCCATTTTGATACTGCCTGAAATGATATATTAAGAAACCTGGCAAGCTGATTCTGTGTCAATCCCAGCTCTTTACGCCTTTTACTGATTACTTCTCCTGTTTTCATATGATTCTTACCGCCTTTCTCCTTTGCTGATATTTCTCTGTGTTGTCTCTATTTTAGTATAACTAGATAGCTATCACAATAACGCAGAAAGAGAATACCGTACGATCATTCACCTGATAGTTGAGTTATTTCAACTTAAGGCTATTATTTTTTCGTAAATTTTTCTGTCACTGTCCTTAAATACGTTAAAAATAACACGTTCTATAAAGTCACCCTGAGTTTCTAAAAAAGCGGTTACTGTTTTCCATGCAATTTCCGCTGCCTTATCATTTGGAAAATGAAATTCTCCCGTTGAAATACAGCAGAATGCAACAGACCTGATATGATTATCCACGCAACACTTCAGGACACTTTCATAGCAACTTCTTAAATCCTGACAAAGCCTGTCATTTAGCCCGTCATAACAAACAGGACCAACTGTATGAATGACATAATTGCAAGGAAGATTATAACTATTTGTTAATGTGGCTGTACCTATGGGTTCCTCATATTTTCTGCCATATCGAATGCATCTCCGGTTCATAATATGGTCACATTCTGCCCTAAGCTGCATACCTGCCGCACTGTGAATGGCATTGTCAATACACTTATGGCATGGTACAAAACACCCTAACATTTGTGAATTGGCGGCATTTACAATGGCATCAACTTTTAGTCTTGTAATATCTCCCTGCCAAAGTGATATTTTTTCCCCAAAAAAAGATTTGCTGCCAAATTCTTCCTTTATTGTGGGAATATCTTCTAAGCTTACAATTCCCTTTGCCTCAAGGTCTTCCTGCAGATATTCATCCTGCAAATTCAATAATTCTTCGGAAATAGTTCCCGGCATTCGGATATTCATTAAACTGCGAATTAAATTTCTTTTTTCTGTTTCTGTTGTAGGAACAGAGATATTCCTATATTGCTCCGAATCTGCTATTAACATTTGTAATAACTTATTGATCTTGTCCATTCGATTACCGCCTTTGCAATATTTTGTATTGATCCTGGTATTTTAAACAGGCAGCAGTACTTTATCATTAAAAATACTGCTGCCTGCTTTATTTTAATATAAGGGCAGTTTGCAAAGCATACTGACTATTATTTACCGTTACCTAATACTGGAATAACCAAATGCATTGGCAAATGCGTCAATAGGCAGTTTGTCTTTACAAAGGCTGCAATCTTCCGGATTATATGCTTTATAATCCGGTATATCGGAAATTGTAAACAAAGATTTAATGGGAATGCCCATAATACTGTTTGCTGCACTGAAAACGGCGCTGATGCCGCTTATGGTTGCACCATAATAATTAAGGGTCTGGGCTATTTTAATGATCGTCTGCCCCGTTGTTGCAGAAGCCAGTAAAAGCAGGACATTCTTTTCTTTTATCATGGAAAGGAAATTTTCCCTGAATAAGAACTGTCCCGAATTGACATATTCCGGTGTAATAATATACATCGTCTTATGAGAATTCATGGAATAAATTCCGGCTCTGGTCAGCTCTTCTGCCAGAAAGGCACCGATAATTTCGCATCCGTCTATGCAGACAATTGTATCCACAATCGTAGACGCTGATATCTGCCTGCTCAGTTCTCTGGCTACAATTGATGCTTCGCTTAACCTGGATTTTAATGTTGTCATGTCTAAAAAATAATTTACATGAGAGTTAGGTGTTACAAAATGTCCGGGTATTACTTTTAAATCAATATTGGGGTGTTCCTTAGATTGAATAATAATTGTTTCCTGCATAGATCAGACCTCCTATTCTTTTTAATTTACAATATAACTGTTCAAATACTTCTCCTGTTCGGGGGTAAGAACATCAATTTCCTTCCCAAGGAATGCCAGCTTGCGCCTTGCAACTTCCATGTCCACTTCTCTTGGAACATCTATCAGCTTCTCAGTTAATTCACTGCCATGCTCTACAAGATACTTAGCGGAAAGCGCCTGGATAGCAAAACTCATATCCATGATTTCAGCAGGGTGTCCGTCACCTGCTGCCAGGTTCACCAGTCTGCCTTCCCCAAGGATAAATATCCAGTTACCGGTAGGAAGCTTGTAACCTGTGATGTTCTTTCTCATTTCCTTTGTTTCCACTGCAATTTCACGAAGCCTTGCCATATCGATTTCACAATCAAAATGACCTGCATTGCAAAGAATAGCTCCATCCTTCAATACTGCAAAATCTTCTTCGTCAATGACTTTATCACAGCCTGTTACGGTAACAAAGAAATCACCCACTTTAGCTGCCTCATGCATGGGCATTACATCAAATCCGTCCATAACTGCTTCAATTGCTTTAATAGGATCTATTTCCGTTACAATAACTCTTGCTCCAAGTCCTTTGGCTCTCATGGCAGTTCCTTTACCGCACCAGCCATAACCTGCTACTACCACGATCTTGCCTGCTACGATCAAATTAGTAGTTCTATTGATTCCGTCCCATACAGACTGTCCGGTACCGTATCTGTTATCAAATAAATGCTTACAGTCTGCATTGTTGACACGAACCATGGGGAACTTCAGCTCTCCGGCTTTGTTCATTGCTTCCAGACGAATAATACCTGTGGTAGTTTCTTCGCATCCGCCGATAATATTGGGAATCAGTTCCGGCATATGACTGTGAACCATATTTACCAGATCCCCGCCGTCATCAATGATAATATGAGGACCGGCCTCTAAGGTATGACGGATATGAGCTTCATATTCCTCAGGCGTACTGCCATACCATGCATGTACTTCAAGTCCGTCTGCTACAAGTGCTGCTGCTACATCATCCTGTGTGGAAAGAGGATTGGAACCTGTTACATACATTTCCGCTCCGCCTGCTTTTAGCACCTTGCAAAGATACGCTGTTTTAGCTTCCAGGTGTACGGAAAGCACTATCTTCTTTCCGGCAAAAGGTTTTGTCTCTGAAAACTCTTCTTCCAGAGTACGAAGTAAATCGCAATTTCTTTTTACCCATTCAATTTTGCGTTCACCGGATTCAGCTAAATTAATGTCTCTGATTTCACTGCTCATTTTGTTTCCTCCAATAAAATTATGAGATATTCAGCCGAATTTTTATTATAGTGATGGTCGTCTGTCCTATCATCACTTCTATGATAACTGTTATACAGCTATCTGTTATTCATACTCTTTTTTATCAAGTCCCATACGGGTAATAATTTCATTGACCTTTTTATATACCAGTTCCTCATCCATGGTCAGTATATTTCTGTTTTCCATGGTAATCTTCCCGTCAATGATCACCGTTTCCACTTCAGAACCGTTTGCAGAATAAGAAAGTCCGGCAATCAGGTTATTTCTGGGCGTAAGAGAAGGTGTATTCAAATTCAAGATAGCCAGATCAGCTTTTTTCCCTGCTTCAATGGAGCCGATTTCTTCTTCAAGCCCAAGGGCCTTAGCGCCGTTGATAGTAGCGATCCGCAGGCCTTCTCTTGCACTGACACACTGAGGTGTCTTATTTACCCCTTTATGAATCAGCGTCAGCAGACTGAGTTCATGGAACATATTCAGACTGTTATTGGATGCTGCCCCATCCGTTCCCAGACATACATTGATGCCCTTTTCCAACATCCCGGCAACAGGTGCAAAGCCATTGCCAAGCTTCATGTTGCTGGCCGGATTTGTCACTACGCTGACATTCTTTCTTTTCAGAATATCCATATCACTATCCGTAATCTGCACACAATGGGCAGCAATGGCAGGAACATCAAAAAGGCCGTTCCTGTCAGCCATTTCTATAGGCGTGCAGCCGTACTTTTCATGAATCTGCTCTATTTCACTGACGCTCTCCGACAGATGCACATGAATGCGCATATGATTCTTTTTTGCTTCCTCTGATACGATCCTCATAAAACCGTCATCACAGGTATAAGGTGCATGGGGTCCCAGCATAAAGCTTAACCGGTCACAGTCTTTGGCAGCATCTCTCTCCTCATATGCCTGCTTAAGCCTTATCTGCCCTGCTTCATCATGACCGCTTCCTACAAGTCCTCTGCTGATAACAGCCCGCATTCCAGATTCCTTTACCGCTCTGGTTGTCTGATGGATATTCATCTGCATATCATTAAAACAGGTGGTACCGCTTTTCATCATTTCAATAATGGCAAGACAGGCACCCCAATAAGTATCCTCGTCTGTCATCTGCTGCTCAATAGGGTCAATTGTTCCAAAGAGCCAGTCCATAAAAGACAGATCATCCGCCACATTCCGCATAAATGCCATATAAGAATGAGTATGGCAATTGACCAGTCCCGGAATTACCAGCTTATCTTTTCCTTCAATGACCTTGTCCTCTGTAAATCCTTCAGGCCGCTCTCCTATTGCTGCAATTCTGTCTCCTTCAATGTAAATACTGGTTTCTTTAATTTCATCCCTGTCCTGTCCCGGAAGAACTGCCAGTATATTCTTTAAAACGATTCCCATAAAAATGTCCTTGCCTTTCTATAGATATAATAAACGCAAGCCACACAGCTTGCGTTTATTATATCATAAATCTGCGATTTATGATCAACATTCGCCGCTCGCCGAATGAGTAAACTCATTCTTCTCGTTAACGCTCATTATATCATATCTTTGCACTTTTCCACAATATGTCAGTTGGTCCCATTCCTCTTTTTCATTACGCTTTATTGACGATATTTCTGTCTTCACCTTTTAAAAAGGCTTCAATATTCTTACAGGTTTCAGCTACACATCTTGTTCTGGCTTCTATACTGGCCCATGCCATATGAGGCGTGATGATCAGCTTGTTACTGTCTGTTATTTTACTTAAAGGATTACTGTCTTTCATTGGCTCCGTACCCGTTACATCAAGTCCTGCCCCTGCAATATATCCTTCTGTCAGTGCAGTGTAAAGATCCTCATCATTGACTACAGGACCTCTGGCTACATTGATCAAAATTGCTGTTTTTTTCATCTTTTTCAATGCATCAAGATTGATCAGGTTTCTGGTAATATCGCTTAACGGGCAATGAAGCGAAAGGAAATCCGATTCTGCAAGAAGAGTGTCAAAATCCGTTCTCTCATACTCACTGCAGCTGCTCTTTCCCGTTACGGAATGAAAGATCACCCTGCATCCAAAAGCTTCGGCTACCTGCGCTACTTTTCTTCCTATATTTCCCATTCCGATGATTCCCCATGTTTTGCCTGCCAGTTCCGTGTAAGGGATATCAAAGTTGGAGAATCTGTCCTGCGCCGCATATTCTCCGGACTTTACATAATTATCATAATGATGGAGTTTTTCCAGAATATACAGGCAAAGGGCAAAGGTATGCTGTGCCACGGCATCGGTAGAATAATTTACTACGTTAGCTACCTTTATTCCTCTGCTTTTGCAGTAAGCAAGATCCACATTATCATATCCCGTTGCAAACTCACAGATCAGCTTTATGTTCGGGGCATCTTTTAAAGTTTCTGCATTTAAAGGCGCTTTGTTTGCTACCACGATCTCTGCATCCTTAACCCGTTCCGCTACATCCGCTTTGACCGTATTGGGATAAGCCGTCATTTCACCATAAGTACCAATGGCATCTATTGAAACATCCAGGCCTACACTGTTTCTTTCTAAAACTGCAATTTTCATGTGATTGTACTCCCACTCTATAATATTTTTCTTTATTGTATACCAAAGCTTTCCAAAAAGCTATACTTATGGGTTATTCCCTTACACCGATTTTCTTAAGTAAAAAGTATAGAGGTTTCCCCAAAATCATCATCAGAACAAAATTCCACACGGCATGCCATACATCCCAGGGAAGGCCGCTGATCCAGTAAGACAACGCATAAGCTCCATCTATGGGAATATAAACAAGGGCAAATAAAGCACCAAATATAAGACCGAATATTCCGGAAACAACACTCCAGACAAGAAATTCTTCTTTTATCAGATTCTTTAAAAGTAGCGTTATAAGACCAAGAAACGGCCACACATAGAGATAAGACACCCACCATGTACCCGGTCCCCATTGTATAAACTCAAATAAATTAAATACGGCAATGATTAAAAAAACTTCTTTTCCGTATACCAGCGCAAATAAAATAACCAATAAAGAAATTAATTCTACATTGGGAATAAATTCCAGCACCACCTTAGACACATAAAGGATAGCGCTTAAAAACGCTATCCTTGTAATTTTCCGAACCGGCATCTTACCACCCCTGCATCAATGTAAAATTATATATGTCTCCGTCCTGAAGGGGTATTTCATCTGCACCTGTCATAGCCGATTCTCCGTTAACAAATACACCCCACCAGTACTGATTGGCAGTATCCTCCTGCATACCGTTAAATCCCGTAATATAAATGCCATATTCAGAATCCCGCCATTCGCAGCCTTCCATGGTCCTTAGAAATTCTCCCAGATATTCGGCATCCGAAGCATACTCCTTTGTTTCAGAATATCCGTCTCTGTCGGAGATGACCTCCACCTGGAATTCCTTCTTTCCAACCTGTGTCTCCCGGTAATTCAGTACTCCCGCCGCAATTGCAATAATTACAAGAACGGCTGCAAATACCGACACCAAAGTAATTTTCTGTTTTTTGTTCATTTTTTCTCCTTTCCTTCCTACCAAAGAAACAGATTTACGATTATGGCAAGTCTTAGGACTTGGTTTCTTCTGATCTTCCGCCTTCTCATACCTGTGCTCTTATAAAAATCTCTTCTTTTAAAGCACAACCGGTACAATGGCCGGCATTTCTGCCACGGAATCTCATCCGCCTTACCTCAGAGTAAGCTGTCAATGATTTTCACATTGTTCCTTATTAAGCCGGTATCGCTCCGGCACCATAACCGCTGACGGCTTTCCGTCTATTATCAAGTTTTTATTTTAACATAGAAATTCAGAATTGCAAGAAATTTGTTAGTATTCTTTCCCTCTTTATGCTATTCTTTTTATAAGCGGCCATCCGCCCGGATATTACTTTATTCCCGCGATGTTTTTGATATTTATATGCAGGAGAGAAAGAAACATGAATTTTTTGGAAGCTTGCAAACATCGGACAAAATTGAATATAAAAAAATCATTTTGTGCTGTTGCCACTCTGACGGCTATAGTACTGGTTTCCGGCATTCTGCTTACGGCATGCCAAAAAACGGATACTTCAAAAGAACCTTCTTTGGATCTTCCGGTATCAGAAACCCCAAGTCCTGATCCTGTAGAATCTTTTCCACAATCTCCTATTACACCGCTTACGGACTATGTATCAGAAGAGGAGCTGGCTCTTGCTCATCCATGGAATACCTCGGACAATGCCGCCCTTGCTTTCGTAATGAAAAAAGCCCTTGCCGGTGAAGATATTACCATTGCCTGTATCGGAGGATCCATTACACAGGGAACCGTTTCCACCGGCATCAATGACAGTCAGGTAGGTTTCAAAAAGGGATATGCGGATCTTTTCTTTCAATGGTGGAGCGATACCTTTCCTGAGACGGACTTTACTTTTATCAATGCGGGAATCGGCGCTACAGATTCCTATCTTGGCGTACACAGGGTACAAAAAGATGTACTGGACTATCATCCGGATTTGGTATTAGTAGAGTTTTCAGTCAATGACGGAAGCTCTGTTATCGACAAAAGAAATTATGATAATCTGGTAAGAAGAATTCTTCTATCGGAAAGCCGTCCTGCCGTTATGCTTCTTTTTATGGGACAGACAAACGGCTCCACTGCACAGGATATCCATTCCTTAATAGGCTTTAATTATAAACTGCCTATGGTAAGTTATATAAATGTGATCCATCATATGATGAATGAAAACCTTTATACAGAGCAGCAGCTTTCAGGGGACACCGTCCATCCCTCTGCTATGGGACATGCTATTGCCGGCGAAATTCTTTGGAAATATTTAAATGACGTATATACCGTTAAAGATTCATTTTCAGAACCTGAAACTTTTAACCAAAAAGCTGTTACCCTTGACGTATATTTAAATTCTGAAATTTTAGATGGTACCTCTCTTTCTCTTATAGATATGGGTACTTTTACGGAAAGCTCTGTTTTCTCATTTTTTCCTAATGATTACAGCTGTACGGAAGGTTCGGGAGATCTTTCCTTTACGGTTAATTGCTGCCGGCTGGGATTGTTGTACTTTTGCACAGCCGACGGCAAAAGCGGACAGTTTGAAGTTTACGTAGATGGAGAATATGCTGCTACTCTCAATGCCGACTCTTCCGGCAGCTGGGGAAATTATGCTGCTGCCAAAGAAGTATTTGTTGCTGATGAATGCTCTGAGCATATTGTTACACTTAAAAAAGCCGAAAATTCTACAGGAGATGGTTTTACACTGCTGGGTGTACTGGCATCATATTAATTTCTCCATGGAAAATTTTTAGTTGACATCCTGCTTTTCCGGAGTTATTATTAAGAAAATTTTAATATCATCTAAACCGTTGAGGCGGAGATAAAGGTGATGATGCTCCCACAGAGAGCCCGATAAGCTGAGAACGGGCGGAAAACAAGTCATCAAATGGACCGCTGAGGGTGCAGTGAACAACAAATTCTTTTGTATTTGTCCAGTATTCTGCAACGTAAGGCATACGTCAGTTGTCAGGGATATGTTAGTATCCTGTTAAGCGTACAGTAAAGCTGTAAATCAAGGTGGCACCGCGGATAGTTAATTATTCGTCCTTGACAGAATTTAAATTCTGTCAAGGACTTTTTTTATGATAATTATAGGGTTAAAAAGGAGGCATTTTATCATGAAGCAATCTATGGTTTGGCCGGATATTGACACATTAAAAGAACTGAGAAAGCAAAATCTGTATAAGGCAGCGCCTGTCAGCATGGAAATTTTATCGGATATCAGAACTCCTATAGAAGTTCTTAAAATACTGAAAAATACTTCCAGACATTGTTACCTTTTAGAATCTATTTCAGATCATGAGAAGTGGGGACGATATACTTTTTTGGGCTGTGACCCCCGTCTGGAGATCACCTGCTTAAACGGTCAGATGAAAATAGATTCTCTGTCTTTTGAGACCACAGATCCGGGTAAATATATCCGGCAGATCATTGAAGATCATAAGAGTCCCAGGTTTCCCCATCTTCCTCCCTTTACCGGAGGTCTGGTAGGTTACTTTTCTTATGACTATCTGAAATATGCAGAACCTTCCTTAAATTTAAATGCCACAGATACGGAAGGCTTTAATGATGTGGATCTGATGCTTTTTGACAAAGTAATTGCTTTTGACAACTTTAAACAAAAAATCATTTTAATTGTAAATATCAAGCTGGAACATTTAGATACCGAGTATAACAGGGCTCTTATGGAATTAAACAGACTGTCTGAATTGATCAGGAAGGGTACACCCGCTAAAGATATTCCCGGCAGATGCACTACGGAATTTAAACCTTTATTCGACAAAGAAGCCTATTGCTCTATGGTGGAAAAGGCAAAACACCATATTAAAGAAGGCGATATCTTCCAGATCGTTCTGTCCAATCGTCTGGAAGCCGGATTCGAAGGAAGTCTTTTAAACACTTATCGTATTTTACGAACACTGAACCCTTCGCCCTATATGTTTTACTTTTCCAGCAGCGATATGGAAGTGGCAGGAGCCTCTCCGGAGACACTGGTTAAACTGGATAACGGCATTCTCCATACTTTTCCTCTGGCAGGCACCAGAAAAAGAGGCCGAACGGAAGAAGAAGACAAAGCTCTTGAAGAAGAACTGCTGGCAGATCCCAAGGAGCTGGCAGAGCATAATATGCTGGTAGACCTTGGCAGAAATGATATTGGTAAGATCAGTAAATTCGGTACGGTTGAAGTGGAAAAGTACCATTGTATTGAACGATATTCCCACGTTATGCACATTGGTTCCACCGTACGAGGCGAAATCAGGGAAGACGAAGATGCCCTGTCAGCCATCAACGCCATACTTCCTGCCGGAACGCTTTCAGGCGCTCCCAAAATCAAAGCCTGTCAGCTTATCAACGATCTGGAAAATAACAAACGCGGTATCTATGGCGGCGCCATTGGCTATATTGATTTTACCGGAAATCTGGATACCTGTATTGCCATCCGTATTGCCTATAAGAAAAACGGCAAAGTATTTATCAGAAGCGGAGCCGGCATTGTGGCAGATTCCGTTCCCGAAAAGGAATTCCAGGAATGCTTAAATAAAGCTGCTGCCGTAGTAGATGCATTAAACACAGCCAAGGAGGTGGAAGAATGATTCTATTAATAGATAATTACGACAGCTTTTCCTATAACCTGTTTCAGCTCATCGGCTCTATTAATCCCGATATTCAGGTCATTCGCAATGATGCTGCTTCTGTAGCGGAAATAGAAGCAATGAATCCCCAGGTCATCATTATTTCCCCCGGTCCCGGAAGACCGGAAGATGCCGGTATCTGTATTGACATTATAAAAGAGCTTGGAAATAAAATCCCCATCCTGGGGGTCTGCCTTGGGCATCAGGCTATCTGCAAAGCTTACGGCGCTGTTGTTTCTTATGCCAAAGAACTGATGCACGGAAAGCAGTCCCAGACCATGTTAGATAAGAACTGTCCCCTTTTTGAAAACTGTCCTGAAACAGTTCCTGTAGCCAGATATCATTCTCTTGCCGTTTTAGAAGAGACCCTTCCGGAATGTCTTAAGGTAACAGCAAGAACTGAGGATGGCGAAGTCATGGCAGTTATGCACCGGACAGATCCGGTCTATGGTCTTCAATTTCATCCGGAATCTATTCTTACTCCGGAGGGAAAAACCATGATTAAAAATTTTCTTACTATAAATCATGTTACACAATAAGAAAGGAATGAAAAATTATGATCAAAGAAGCTATTGTAAAAATTGTTGACAAACAGGATTTAACTTATGACGAGGCATATACCGTTATGAATGAAATTATGAGCGGTGAAACCTCCCCTACCCAGAATGCTGCTTTTCTGGCTGCCTTATCCACTAAAAGCACCAAATCAGAAACAACAGAAGAAATTGCCGGCTGTGCTGCTGCCATGAGAGACCACGCCACTAAGGTAGTCCATAATATGGATGTACTTGAAATCGTGGGCACCGGCGGCGATGGCGCACAAAGCTTTAATATTTCCACTACCTCTGCTCTGGTGATTGCTGCAGGTGGTATCAAAGTAGCTAAACACGGTAATCGCGCCGCCTCTTCCAAATGTGGTACTGCAGATTGTCTGGAAGCTCTGGGTGTAAATATCGATCTGTCTCCTGAAAAATGCGTAGAACTTCTTGAAAAAACAGGAATCTGCTTCTTTTTTGCACAAAAATACCATACCTCTATGAAGTATGTAGGTTCCATTCGCAAAGAACTGGGCATCCGTACTGTATTTAATATTTTGGGGCCCCTTACCAATCCTGCATCTCCCAGCATGCAGCTATTAGGTGTTTATGATGAATCCTTAGTAGAACCTCTTGCAAGGGTTCTTGTAAATCTCGGTGTAAAGAGAGGCATGGTTGTCTATGGATTAGATAAACTGGATGAAATATCTGCCAGCTCTCCTACCTTAATTTGCGAGTTTGATAAGGATGAATACAAAACATACACCATTACACCGGAAGATTTTGGACTTACTACCTGTGAAAAGAACGATCTTACAGGGGGTACACCGGAAGAAAATGCCGCTATTACAGTTGCCATTTTAAAGGGTGAAAAAGGACCAAAGCGGAATGCCGTACTTTTAAATGCCGGCGCAGCTCTTTATATCGGCGGCAAAGCAGAAACCTTTAAAGAAGGCATTGACCTTGCTGCAAAGCTGATAGATTCCGGAAAAGCTCTTGCTAAACTGGAAGCTTTTATAGCAGATAGTCATACCTGATTTACAGAAAGGCGGTCTGATCATGACAACCATTTTAGATACCATTGCATCATATGCAAAAGAAAGAGTAAAAGAAGCTAAAAAATCACTTCCTTTAGAGGAAATAAAGCAGCAGGCTCTTTCCATGGATTGCAACACGGGGTTTCCTTTTGAAAAGGCCCTTCATGGCAGCGATATCAGCTTTATTTGTGAGTGCAAAAAAGCTTCACCTTCCAAAGGGATCATTGCAGAAGAATTTCCCTATCTGTCCATTGCAAAAGAATATGAGGCAGCAGGCGCTTCCTGCATTTCGGTACTTACAGAGCCTAAATGGTTCCTTGGCAGTAACAAATACCTCCGGGAAATTTCAGAAGCCGTTTCTATTCCCTGCCTCCGTAAAGACTTTACCATAGATGAATATATGATTTATGAAGCAAAGCTTTTAGGGGCAGATGCGGTACTCCTTATCTGTTCCCTGCTGCCGGAAGAAACCATAAACAACTATATTAAGATTTGCGATTCCTTGGGCCTGTCTGCTTTAGTAGAGACCCACGATGAAAACGAAATTGCATCTGCACTTCGGGCAGGCGCCCGGATTATCGGGGTCAATAACCGAAATCTGAAGGATTTTACCGTAGATGTCCATAATTCCGGGAAGCTTCGCTGCCTGGTTCCGGAATCTGTTTTATTTGTGGCGGAAAGCGGTATCCGTTCAGCGACAGATATTGAAACACTTAGAAAAGCTCATGTAAACGCTGTTCTTATCGGAGAAACTCTTATGAAAGCTGCCGATAAAAAGGCCATGCTCTCAGAGCTGCTTGGCTATGATATTAAAGGAGCGGGAAAAAACCATGACGAAGATTAAAATATGCGGTTTAAAAACGGAAGAAGATATTTCCTATGTCAATGAACTGCAGCCCGATTACGTGGGATTTGTTTTTCTGAAAGGCAGAGCACGTTATATTTCTCCTGCAAAGGCCGCCCATTTCAGAAAGATATTAGATCCCCATATTCCCGCTGTAGGAGTTTTTGTAAATGAGCCTGTAGAAAATGTTATTTCACTGCTGCAGGAAGGAACTATTCAGATGGCACAACTCCATGGCGATGAAGGAGTAGATTATTTCAATACTCTGCGCAGCTGCTGCCCTCATCCTATCATAAAAGCTTTCATCGTTAAAACAGCAGACGATATTAAAAAAGCTCTTATGTACCCTTCTGATTACCTCTTATTGGACAATGGACTTGGCAGCGGAGAGACTTTTGACTGGTCCTTGATCCGAAATATTCGAAGACCATTTTTTCTGGCAGGAGGTTTGTCATCTGAAAATGTTTCAGACGCCATAAAAGCAATACAGCCCTATGCCGTAGATGTCAGCTCCGGTGTGGAAACAGAAGGTAGAAAAGATTATGAAAAAATAAAAATTTTTATTCATACTGTCCGTGATAAAACCTAAACGGAACAAAAAAGAAAGATAAGGAGGCATATTATGTCACAATCAAAAGGACGCTTCGGCATTCATGGGGGCCAGTATATTCCTGAAACACTGATGAACGCCGTTATCGAATTGGAAAAAGCATACAATTTTTATAAAGATGATCCCCAGTTTAATCAGGAACTTACATCTCTTTTCAACGAATATGCAGGCCGTCCCAGCCGTCTGTATTATGCAGAAAAACTTACCAAAGACTTAGGCGGCGCTAAAATATATTTGAAAAGAGAAGATTTAAACCATACAGGTTCTCACAAAATCAATAATGTTCTTGGACAGGCTCTTCTTGCCAAAAAAATGGGAAAAACCAGACTCATTGCTGAAACAGGCGCCGGACAGCACGGTGTTGCTACGGCTACGGCTGCTGCCCTGCTTGGCATGGAATGTGTTGTTTTCATGGGCGAGGAAGATACGAAACGGCAAGCTCTCAACGTTTACCGTATGAAGCTTTTAGGTTCTACCGTCATTCCGGTCAAAACCGGCACTGCAACTTTAAAAGATGCTGTTTCTGAGGCTATGCGGGAATGGACCAGCCGTATAGAAGATACCCATTACTGCCTGGGTTCCGTTATGGGGCCTCACCCTTTTCCTGTAATGGTCAGAGATTTCCAATCTGTAATCTCCAAAGAGATCAAACAACAGCTTATGGAAAAGGAAAATCGTCTGCCGGATGTGGTCATGGCCTGTGTAGGAGGCGGCAGTAATGCTATCGGAACCTTCTACCACTTTATTGAAAATAAAAATGTACGGCTGATTGGCTGTGAAGCTGCAGGTCGGGGCATTGATACCTTTGAAACTGCTGCCACCATTAATACCGGACGTCTTGGCATTTTCCATGGGATGAAATCTTACTTCTGTCAGGATGAATATGGTCAGATTGCTCCTGTTTACTCTATTTCTGCAGGTCTTGATTATCCGGGCATCGGACCGGAGCATGCATGGCTTCATGACATGGGACGTGCCGAATATGTGGCTGTCACAGATGAAGAAGCTGTAAATGCCTTTGAATACCTTTCCAGAACAGAAGGTATCATTCCGGCTATTGAAAGTGCACACGCTGTAGCACATGCTATCAAACTGGCGCCCACGCTCTCCAAAGACCAGATTATTGTAATCACTATATCCGGGCGGGGCGATAAAGATTGTGCCGCTATTGCACGTTACAGAGGGGAGGAAATTTATGAGTAAAATACATGAGGCTTTTGCAAAAGGTAAAGCATTTATTCCTTTTATTACCTGTGGGGATCCTGATCTGGAAACTACAGAAAAAATTGTTTACAGTATGGTGGAAAATGGCGCTGATCTGATAGAACTGGGTATCCCTTTTTCTGATCCTACTGCTGAAGGTCCTGTTATCCAGGGTGCTAATCTCCGGGCTCTGTCAGGCGGCGTTACTACCGATAAGATTTTTGAGATGGTAAAACGCATCCGCAAAAACAATTCCATTCCTATGGTATTCATGACTTATGCTAATGTTGTTTATTCCTATGATGCGGAAAAGTTTATTGAGACCTGTTCCAAAATCGGTATTGATGGACTGATCCTTCCGGATCTTCCTTTCGAAGAAAAGGATGAATTTTATCCTATATGTAAAAAATACGGTGTGGACTTGATTTCCCTGATTGCCCCTACTTCCGAAAACAGAATTGCTGCCATTGCAAAAGAAGCTGAAGGCTTTATCTATATTGTTTCCAGCCTGGGGGTTACCGGCGTAAGAAGTGAGATCAAAACAGATATTGCCTCTATGGTAAAACTGGTAAAAGAAAATACTGATGTGCCCTGTGCTGTGGGTTTTGGCATTTCTACTCCACAGCAGGCAGCCCAAATGGCCGCTATTTCTGATGGCGCTATCGTGGGGTCTGCCATTGTCAAACTGATTGCACAGTATGGCAAGGATGCTCCCGTTCCTGTAGGAGAATATGTGAAAAGTATGAAAGAAGGCCTGAGGTAATTCCTCAGACCTTCTTTTTCTATTTATAATCTCTTTAAAAGTTCTTCTCTCTGTGCTTCATAACCGGGTTTTCCAAGAAGAGCAAACATATTCTTCTTGTAGCTTTCCACACCGGGTTGGTTGAAAGGATTTACACCCAGCAGATATCCGCTGACGCCGCATGCAAATTCAAAGAAGTAAAAGAGCTGTCCTAAGTAATATTCATTTACTTCGGGAACCGTAACCATCAGATTAGGAACCTGTCCGTCTGTATGAGCCAGAATCGTACCGTTCATAGCGCTTTTATTTACAAAATCAACGCTCTTGCCTGCCAGATAATTCAATCCGTCAAGGTCTACCGGCTCTTCCTGGAGAATAATCTCTTCTCTGCTTGTTTCTATGTTGATAACTGTTTCAAACAGGTTTCTGGAACCATCCTGAATGAACTGTCCCATAGAATGCAGATCTGTTGTCAAATCTACGCTTGCAGGGAAAATACCTTTCTGGTCTTTTCCTTCACTCTCACCGTAAAGCTGCTTCCACCATTCAGATACATAATGAACACTGGGTTCATAATTTGCAAGAATCTCAATCTGTTTGCCTTTTCTCAAAAGAATATTGCGAAGAGCTGCGTATTTTACAGCATCATTTTCTTCGAACGGAGCTTCCAGTGCTGCCTTTCTTCCTGCCTGTGCACCTTCCATCAGTTTGTCGATATCTGCGCCACTGACTGCAATGGGAAGTAAACCTACGGCGGTAAGAACGGAGAACCGTCCTCCCACATCATCCGGAACTACAAAACTTTCATAACCCTCTTCCGTAGCTAATCCCTTTAATGAACCTCTTGCTTTATCGGTAGTGGCATAAATTCTCTTTGCTGCTTCTTCCTTGCCGTACTTCTTTTCCATCAATTCCTTAAATACCCGGAATGCAATGGCAGGTTCTGTAGTAGTTCCTGATTTGCTGATCATATTGATGGAAAAATCCCTGTCTCCTATCACATCCATCAAATGTTTAATATATGTAGAGCTGATAGAATTACCTACAAAGTAAATCTCCGGTGTTTTTCTTACTTCTTTGCTTACTACATTGTAAAAGCTGTGACGCAAAAACTCGATAGCTGCTCTTGCTCCAAGGTAAGAACCGCCTATACCGATTACAAGCAGTACCTCTGAATCACTCTGAATCTTGGCTGCTGCCTTTTTGATCCTGTCAAACTCTTCCTTATCATAATCTACAGGAAGATCGATCCATCCAAGAAAATCGTTTCCTGCACCTGTCTTGGAAACCAGCAGCTCTTTTGCATCCAGTGCCAGCTTTTTCATAGACTCAACTTCATGATCCTGAATAAAAGGCGCTGCCTTAGAATAATCAAATGTTACTTTGCTCATGATATCCGCTCCTTTTTCTTATATAAAAGTATTGATAATAATATTAACCATGTTTTAGTTTAACAGAGAACCCTGCTTTTTTCAAGGCTTATCACCGTAGGGAGCCTATAAGTGCAGCAGTCTTTCTGCAAGCATTGGCAAAAGAGTGGACATTCCGATTCCATAAAGCAAGTCCAGCCACACCACCGAACCAATAGCGCCAAGATAAATCAATCCGATAAAAGGTGCCGTTACTATTTTAGCAACAATACTTACTTCCGGATTCTTCATAACGCTCTGAATCAACGATTTGGCATCTCCGGTACTTGGAAAAGCATGCATCAAAATGGACAGACCCAGCCAGTAAAGCACCCAATAAACACATGTCATGACTTCATTGGTGCCACTCCTCCCATAGAAGTATTTTCCTCCGCCCCAAAGACAGAAATATGCCGGAAATGTAATGAGCATTCCGAGAATCGTATTAATAAGAAAGGGGCCCATTCCTGTCAGAAGATTCTTCCACGGATTGGATGTAGGTTCATGAACCACATATCCACAGGGATTCTGAACCCTGAAATATTTTACTTCATAGACGGGGATCCTGCAAATCCTGCAGCAGATCTGATGTGCCAGTTCATGTACTGCCACTCCCGGAAATGTTACAATTGAAATTAAAAATCCTGGTATAAAAATCATCTTTTGTCCCTCTCTAATCTCCAATATAATATTGTTCCAAGGTCATGTTTCCTGCCATGAAAGAATAAAAATCATCATCAAATTCATACCCTTGTGCTTCCCACTGCTGCAAGATCTCTTTGGCCTGTTCTTCTTCTCCGTTTGCCTGTAATGCAATTAAATATGTATCTACTACATAATTTCCTTCCGGATATGACTCATAGGCGCTTTCTGCATAGATAAGTCCTTCTGCCAGATTATCTTCTACCAGCTCAAGGGTTGCCAAAGAACGCTGCAGAGCATAATCTTCATTATTTACAGCATAAGATCTTTCCAGGATTTCCCTTGCTTTTTCTAAGTCCCCACGACGTCTGTAATAAGTACCCAGAAGCGCATTAGCATCATAAAAATTAGGATTTATGGCAATGCAATCTTCCAAATGCTGAATTCTTTCTTCTTCATCATGGCAGATATACGCAAGTTCATAATTGATATATGCCTGATCATACTCTTCCATACCCAGATAAATCTCTATTTCATCATGACAAACCTGCAAAAGTGCCTGATATTCTTCTGCCTCCGCATCTTCTCCCAGTTCTGCCGCATCTTCTCCCAAAGTATTCCAGATTTCATCAATGATATCATATGTATCATAATAAATATTCAACTCATCAATATATCCTGTAATTCTCTCATACACATCATCCGGCGCACTCTTTCCTACAAGATATGTATCAATAACATAGGCCGCATAATCCGGATAAGAATATTTCATGGCTATATCCACTGCAGTCACTGCCATTCCTACATTGTCAGGGTCTTCTTCCAAATCTCCTATCATTCCATCCAGTGCAGTTATCACCTTTCCTATATCTGCCAGATTGGCATAAGCGCGGGTTGCCTCATCGATCTCAAGAGTTGCCGGACCCTCAAGACGTCGGTATTGCTTCTCTTCATCCTTCGCCGATTCTTCCTGCTTCTTATCTTCCGTTTCTTCTTCTTTCGTTTCTTCCTCCCGGACTTCACTTAAATATGTAAATAGATCCAGTGGATATTCTCCCTTTTTGAATTTCATGATATCCATGACAAATACTGCTATGCACACCACTACCAAAACGGCAACGCCTACTCCCACTCCTATCATTACCGGCGGCACCTTAAGTTTAATCAGCTCTTCTCTGCAGTCTTTGCAAAGAACTGATTCCGGATTTTCACTGCGGTCTATCTTTCTCCGGTGACACCGCTTACACATATCCTGATCCATCTGTTCAAAGGGATTTCCTTCATATCCATACCCTTCATACCCCGTTTGCTGCTCACTATAGGATTGGTTTATCCTTTGTTCTTCCATCTTTACCTCCCTGTTATTGTCATCTGTTTCTGTTTTATAAAAAACCTCTTATTCTGTTTGAAGCCTGTGTCCATCCCAGATAAATCTTCTGCTTTCTCCCCTATGCCATATGATAGTTTCTATAAAGTCCTGATACCTTATATCACTGACGGTTTCCTCTTCAGAACGAATCGTGCATTCTGACAATATACCATTGTCCCACACAAGATCTATTTCCCTGCATCCTTTGATCCTAAGTCCCTTTATGGAGCCGGTGCTCCAGACTTTTGGAAGGGCCGGAAGCAGTACCGTTCTTTCCATAGTGCTTTGCACCAGCATTTCCGCAATGGCTGCCGTAACACCAAAATTACCGTCTATCTGAAATGGCGGATGCTTGTCAAATAAATTTAAATAAGTGGAGTTTGAAAATAATTTTTCAATATTTTCATAGGCTTTCTCACCATTCCACAGCTTTGCATAATGGTTGGTGATCCATGCCCGACTCCACCCGGTATGTCCTCCCCCACCGGCAAGCCTCCTGCTCAGTGTTACTTCAGCAGCCTTAGCCAGCTTTGGCGTTTTATCTACCGTAATCTGCTCCGAAGGGTGTAATCCATATAAATGGGAAATGTGCCTATGGCCCGGTTCCCACTCTTCAAAATCCTCAGGCCATTCCATAATATTGCCGTGTTTTCCTATTCTGGTGGGAATAAGCTTTTCTTTGGCCTCTTTAATTCTTTCATTTAACTCATCTTCTACGCCAAGAAGTTTTGCCGCCTCCACACACTGGGAAAACAAATCCCTGAGGATCTGGTTATCCATGGTTACACCATAAATATTGGCGCCTTTTTCTCCTGACGGAAGAATAAAAGTATTCTCCGGAGATACGGAAGGGCAGGTTACCAGATATCCTTCATGCTCTACCATAAAATCCAAGAAAAATTCTGCTGCTTCCCTCATAATGGGAAAGCTTTCCTTTAAAAATTTCTTATCCAGCGTATACTGGTAATGGGTCCATTGATGCGTGCACAACCATGCCGCGCCTAAAACCCAATAAGAACCGGGAATCCAATGATCCTGTGTTACCGTATCGCCGTAAATATCCGTGTTATGATGGCACAAAAAGCCTTTTGCCCCATACATGATCTGCGCTGTTTTACGCCCTTCCGGCACCATTTTTTTAATTAATTCAAGTAAGGGCATATGGCACTCTGACAGATTACAAACTTCTGCCGGCCAGTAATTCATTTCCGTATTAATATTGATTGTATATTTACAGTCCCAGGGAGGAAGCATATCCTGATTCCAAAGTCCCTGCAAAGTAGCGGGAAGTCCTCCTTCCCTGCTGCAGGCAATCAGCAGATATCTTCCGTAATCAAAATACAGCTTGGAAAGTCCTCTGTCCGCAGGCGCCCTTCCTGCTGCCAGAATTCTTTCATCTGTAGGTATCCTGTCATACTCTGACAAATCTCCCAGTTCAAACTGTACTCTTCCATACAGTGCCGTATAATCTCTGATATGAGCCTCTAAAAGCTCTTCATATGTCTTTTTCCTGGCATGCTCTAATTTTTGCCATATAGAACTTTCCAGCTCTTCTTCCGAAATATGATATGTAGTGTCTCCGCAAAAGTAAAAAACCACTTCGCTGGCATCCTCTATGAGAAGATGTTCTCCTATAGTGGAAATCTTCCCATCCCTGCTCTCAGAACACAACATCATGGAAAAGTCAAAGCCTCCTTTTCCCAGATTCCCATACAGGCAGATGCCGCTGTTTCCTATCTTTTTCACACCATCGAAAAATTTGCTCCTTTCAAGAAGCGCTGTCATATTTAATTTTTTATTGCCTTCCGCAGAGAATTTCATGACCATTACATCGTCAGGATTTGAAAGAAACATTTCCTTTTTAAAAAGTGTTTCCCCACTGTAAAATCTTTCCCTGTATACAGCCTGTTCCAAATCCAGTTCCCGGTAATAATCTGTACCATCTTCCATATCTTCAAACTCTATATAAATGTCGCCTAAAGTCTGATATGGATGCATACTGTTTGGACATCCTGACATGGCAAGCTTCATCAGTTTTTCCGCTTTGGCAATTTCCTTTTTGAAGATCAGGTCTCTGATAAGTGGCAGCAGCTCCTTTGTATCCGGGTTGTTTCTGTCAGTTTTTCCCCCGTACCACATGCTCTCTTCATTAACCTGAATATGTTCTTTGGCCACCCCGCCATATACCATAGCTCCCAGTCTTCCATTGCCAAGGGGCAGGGCCTCTTCCCATTCATCTGCCGGCCTTCTATACCATAATTTACTCATAAGGCTTAAATCCCTTCTATGTCAGGTGATTTTATAGTATAAAATTTGCAGATAAAAGTCAATTATGCAAAAAATTCCTTTAACAGATCCTCAAGCTCCTCCTGATATTCACTGCCGGTGGGAATTGCCTGATTTATAACGGCCTGCGGCATTTCCGTCGTCTCCTTGTTTTCTGCCAGGGCTTTTTCCTTTTCCATTTCCAATTTGGGCATCAAATGATTTTCCAGGTAATCTACCAAATCTGTTTTAAGCATCTTTTTCTTTCCCTGAATATCCACTATTCCTGATATGGAAAAGTAAAGATACATTCCCAGTATACTAATCAGATAATAGGGAATAATCTGAAATAAAGTATCTCCCGATGCAAGTGACAGGCAGATCATGACTCCTGCTGCAAAAACAGACAACATCATCAGCTGCCCTGAAATATGTGACAGTCTGGTAAGTGATATATGTGCACATTTCATTTTCTGGATAAACTTGTCCACAAAAACAGATGTATTAACAACTCTTCCGTTCAACTTATAACAATTAGAATATTTCAGCTTGCACTGTTTTAAAAGCTTGTTTTCCGTACTGGCCATATTATTTGCCTCTTTTATCATAATTTGAAAAATCACACCTACGATAATCTGGCATATAATACTAAGAAACAAAAGGCAAAAGATAGCAATTAATAAAAATTTATGTTTTAAAAAAACAACCGGCATAAGTATCCTCCTTGTTCTGTAATACTTCTATTATTATAGTTGAAAGCGTTTTTCTCCTCAATATTACAGAGTACTTAAAGCATCTTCTCTTTTCGACAAATTTACTCTTACTACTTTAAAAGAGCAAACTTTTTTGATATAGTAATTTATCAGAAAGGTGGTTATGATTATGAAATATCAACCAAAAGGCGTATGCTCTACTTCAATTGACATAGAGGTAGAAAATGATACTATTAAGCTTGTACAGTTTTTCGGTGGATGTAACGGCAATCTGCAGGGAATTTCTTCTCTGGTAACCGGCATGAAAGTGGATGATGCCATTTCCAAACTTAAAGGAATCCGCTGCGGGTTCAAGAACACATCCTGTCCCGACCAGCTTGCTTTGGCGCTGGAGAGTATCAGAGACGGCAATAATTGATCAGGAGGCCCTGCATGCACAATACCAATTCCATGAAAAAAATTGTATTAACAGGTGGCGGTACTGCAGGCCACGTAACGCCCAATATTGCTTTGCTGCCACGTTTGCGGGAGCTGGGATATGAAGTTTCTTATATTGGTTCTTATGAAGGTATTGAAAAGAAACTGATTACGGATTTTGATATTCCGTACTATGGGATTGCTACCGGCAAGCTCCGCCGTTATCTGGACATCAAAAATCTGACGGACCCCTTCCGTGTCATAAAAGGATTTGGAGAGGCCAGAAAATACTTAAAGAAAATCCATCCGGACATTGTATTTTCCAAGGGCGGTTTTGTCAGCGTCCCTGTTGTCCGGGCTGCAGCTTCGCTGGGTATTCCCTGCATTATACATGAATCTGATATGACGCCGGGACTGGCAAACAAACTATGTATTTCCGTTGCCAGGAAAATCTGCTGTAACTTTCCTGAAACAGTATCTCTTCTTCCTAAAAATAAGGCGGTTTTAACAGGATCCCCTATTAGGGAAGAACTGACCCGGGGAGATAAAATAGCAGCTTTTGATCTATGTAATTTTACTGCCAACAAACCTGTTATTCTGGTTATTGGGGGAAGCCTTGGCGCCGCGTCTGTTAATCAGGCCGTCCGGGATGCTCTTCCTAAGCTTTTACAGGATTTCCAGGTAGCACATATCTGCGGCAAGGATAAAATTGACAACATGCTGCTGCATACGGAAGGATATGCACAGTTTGACTATGTCAAAGCAGAATTAAAAGATCTTTTTGCTATGGCAGACATTGTTATTTCTCGTGCCGGCGCAAATTCCATTTGCGAACTGCTGGCTCTCAAGAAACCTAATCTTCTTATTCCTCTTTCTGCCAGCAGCAGCAGAGGCGACCAGATTTTAAATGCCAGATCCTTTGAATCCCAGGGTTATAGTATGGTAATCAATGACGATGATCTATCACCCGATCTGCTTATTGAAAAAGCAACGGAATTATATTTTACCAGACAAACTTTCCTTGATGCCATGGGCAAAAGCCACCAGCTTGGAGCTATTACAGCTATCACCAATTTAATTGAAGATACCGTAAAGGAAAAACGAGGTTAGCCCATAAAGCGCTAACCTCACTTTTAACATAAGGATGTCTCGCAAAGCGTGCATCCGTTGTTTATTCTTCATCCCAGCTTAAGATTTTTCTTTCCAGAATATCAATGGCTCTTTCATTTTCCTGCTGGCAGTAATATACCATCTCATCCCGTCCTAAATCCTTTAATGCGGTAATATCTGCACCCAGCTGGACATAACATACATAATTTTGAATTGTTTCAATACGTGATGCAAAAATCTTAGCTTCATTCTGTGGTTGATTTTCATATATTTTTAAAAGCAGTTCACGATATTCATTAAGATATCTTTCTACATTCTCAACAGAATCTTCTTTGGCCTTGACAAGTATCATCATATCAATCCCGGCTTCTGAACGCTGATATTCAGCCATGAAGCTGTCATACATATTTTCTGAAATACCGGTGCGCTCTGCCAGTTCTTCTTCTGAGAGCAGCGTATCCGGCCAGTAATTTTCACCTATAATATCTTCTACGGCTTCCTTCAGTTCCATCATAGGCGTTACGATCCTATACTTGCTTCCTGCCTGAAAAGTGTTTACAGCATCTTCCTCCATCCGGTCACTTTCATCTATATAAGCCCTGCTGTTATCACTGCTGTTTCCGCCGCATCCGCCAAGAAAAAGGGCAGCTGCCAGAAATACTGCTGATAATTCTGCTAAATAAACTTTTTTCATGATTTTCCCTCCACGTTTATTGCCTGATTTATACTTATAATTCTTTCCATGTATTAGACAAATTATGCCTGTGCATGCTATACTATATTGAACATTTTCAGATTTTTAGAGGAAGAATCATGCTTTTTAATTCTTATATATTTATTTTTCTGTTTCTGCCCCTTACATTAGCAGGCTGGTACTATTTGAATAATAAAAAAGCTTATAGAGGCGCTCAATATTTTTTGGCAGGTATGTCGCTGTGGTTTTACGGTTACTTCAATCCATACTATCTGGCCATTATCATTGTCAGCATTTTGGGAAATTATCTGTTAAGTTATTTGATGCAGTTTTCAAAGTCAAAGCTGACTGCCCGTTTAGGACTATTGGCCGGTCTTTTCTTTAACCTGGGATTCTTTTTTTACTTCAAGTATTATGATTTTTTCTTTGAAAATGTAAATATGGTTTTTCATACCGGATTTACTCTTAAAAATATTCTGCTGCCTCTTGGGATCAGTTTTTTTACTTTTCAGCAGATTTCCTTTATTGTAGACAGATGCCTTGGCAAAGCCAGTCACTATCCCTTTTCCAGCTACATAACTTTCGTTACCTTTTTTCCCCAGCTGGTGGCCGGCCCCATCGTATTATATAAAGAAATGATGCCCCAATTTGAGGATATTGCCAACCGCAGATTCCACGCTGACCATTTTGCAAAAGGAATTGTTTTATTTACTCTCGGCCTTTCTAAAAAAGTTCTTCTTGCAGATGTACTGGCCCTTCCAGTTAACTATGGCTTTGAGCAAAACGCTTTCCTTGACACACCATCCACTCTTTTGGTAATCCTTGCCTATACCTTTGAAATTTATTTTGACTTTAGCGGTTACAGCGATATGGCAATGGGACTTGGATATATGTTTAATATTGAACTTCCCATAAATTTTAACTCTCCCTATAAAGCATGTTCCGTAAAGGAACTTTGGCAAAGATGGCATATCACCCTATCCCGCTTTTTTATTCAATATGTATATATCCCTCTTGGCGGAAGCCGTGGAAAAAAGGCAAAAACTTTACTGAATATCTTTATGGTATTTTTCTTAAGCGGCCTATGGCATGGCGCTAATTGGACATATGTAGCATGGGGTACCATGCAGGGTCTTTTAGTTGTATGGGATAATCTGGGAATAATCGGCGTCAAGGGCAGCAATGATAAAGTACCTGCCAGATTATACATTCCAAGATGGCTTGGCTGGATCCTGACCTTCTGCTTTTTTAATCTGTCTTTGATTTTCTTCGGCAGCAGCAATATGGCCGGTGCATTCCAAATGTTTAAAAACATTTTTTCTTTTAAAAGAACCGGTTATTTTTATAAAGTGGCAGCAACACTGGATATCCCTGAATTTTATATATTTAAACAGATGATCAATATGATCGATCCGGCTCTTTTGTCATTTGCATACGGCGTATTATTTATTTTGCTTCTGCTGATAAGCGCTTTTATCATCAGCAGATCCAATGCCCTGCAAATTGTAAAAAAGAAGCCTTTGAACCTTAAATTATGTATTGTTACTTCCTTATTGTTCCTGTGGTGTATTATTTCTTTTTCACAGGTAAGTACTTTTATTTATTTCAACTTTTAAAGAGGACATTCTTATATGGCAAAGAAATTTATCAAAAGTTTTTTTATAATGGTCTGTTTTCTGCTTTTGCTCTGTGTTTTCTTAGTGGTACTGTTTGATCCCTTTTTTCAGTATCATAAGCCACTGCCGGGATTAAAAGCCGTTTTAACCGACAAAGAATATCAGTGTGTCGGTTCCCTTAAAAATTTTGACTACGACAGTGTAATTGCCGGGTCTTCCGTCTCAGAAAATTACAATAACCACTGGTTTGATGAAGGCTTTGACTGCGTTTCCATTAAAGCCATTCGTTCCTATGGGGCCACTGCCGATCTGTGTTTCCTTTTAGATGTCGCTTTTAAAAACCATACTATTAAATATGTCTTTTATAACCTTGATCCTTCAGCGCTTTGCGCTGATCCCATAACTACTTTTGAAAGCACCGGCTGTCCTGTCTATCTTTATGATGATAATTATTTCAATGATATAGAATATTTGTTAAACAAAGATGTGCTGTTTGAAAAAATCCCTTATCTGATCGCACAGTCCCTGATGGGTGATTATGACGAAGGAAACTCTTATAACTGGGCACAGTGGAAAAACTTTAACAGCGATATGATTCTGGGCCTTTATATCAGAAAACTTTCCATTAATGAAATGAAAGAAGCTGACTATTATCAGGAACAGCTGGATGGAAATATTGATCTTCTGATCTCTGAAATAGAATCGCATCCGGAAACTGTTTTTAAGATCTGTATTCCGCCATATTCTATGCTGTGGTGGGACAATATCTATAGAAACGGTGATACGGAAAGCTATCTCTATAATATGGAAATCGCTATGGAAAAGCTGCTTAAGTATGACAATGTAGAACTGTATTATTTTTTAAATGACAGGGAGATCGTTACCAATCTGGAAAATTATATGGATATCCTTCACTTTTCTCCTGAGATCAATCACTATATCTGTGATTCTATGATAGAGGGAAGTCATAAAATCACCAAAGAAAATTACCGGCAGGTTATTGAAGATTCCCATAATTTTTCTTACGAAGTCGTAAACGAGCTGATCAAGCCCTATGAGGATAGAATTATTGTGGATATTTATGAATAAATATTATTTTTTATCCTTTCAACATATGTTATAATTATCTCATTGATAGCTTTCAAAAAGTTGCAGTTTCATCTGCAAAATAATGCAAAAGCAAAGAAAGGAAGATGAATTATGGCAAAGCTTATCATAACAGTCGAAGGTGGAAAAATCACACAAACTCTGAACTTCTTAGACAGAAACATCAAAGACAACCGCTACGTTTACGGTAACGGTAACGAATCAGGTATTATGGATGACCCGGAAAAAATATATGAAGATATTCCGGACTGTCATCGTATAACCGACTATTACAACGAATTGCTGGAAGCAGTAAATCTGGGTAAAAGCCAGATTACCACTATTATGCGCCAGTTGAATGAATTAGAAAAAGAAATGAGTGAATATGCATTACCTTCAGATGAAAGTGCACGGGAGCATGTTATCACTCTTAATAATACAGATTTGAAAGATTTAATCGGAACGAATGATCCCCAGACCATAACCGATAAACATATAGAAGAAGCGTTAAAATCACTTATACATCAAAAAAAATCATAAACAAGGGCGTCACGCTTTGCGAGCCGTTCTTATGTTAATAAAAAAGAATCCGCCTTGCGGATTCTTTTTTATAGACATTTTTAATCTTCCAGCAGTCGTAATCCGGCTGTATCTGTAACGGGCAGGGAAAATACGATAGCCTTTGCTTCCGAATCCATTCCCGCTTTTTCTATTACCGCTTTCATAATATCATTTTTTTGCACCTTTTTTGCCACAATAAAAATGATTTCCTTTTCTGCCGCCAAAGATACTCCCAAAAACTTTTCTGCCTGTTCCATCCCGGTACCTTTCGCATGGATTACGGTTCCGCCATATGCGCCTGCTGCTCTGGCAGCATCCATTACCAATTCTATATATCCCTGATTTGCAATCACAATAATAAGTTCATAAACGGTATCCTTCAAAGCTGATTCCTCCTCTTTTTGAAACTCCTGTCCGGATGTTAAAAACTGAAGGGCTTTTTTCCCTCCAATACTGCTTAACGGAATAATAAAGGCAATTCCCTCGCCGGGTGCATCGATCTGAAGCTTCTGACGAAGATCCTTCTTTGTTTTGATCCAGCTTTCTTCTTCAAGAACTGTGAATATAACTGCTTTTTCTGTTGCTTCCAGTCCAAGATAATCCAGCACGTCTCCCGAAGCTGTTCCCGCTCCCAGTGTACTGAACATTACCTGCAAGTTTTCTTCCTGATACAGGTTAACATACTTTTTCCTCTGATTCCGGTTAATAATGGTAGTCATCAGACATAACTTACTCATACAGCACCTCGTTTACAATTCGATAATTTCCATATCGCCATACATATCAATAGATATAGCCTCTCCCACAGTTTCTTTCTGCAAGCGCTCTGCTTTCAGCCGATAAATCAATCCCAGTCCCTGAATAGTAATAAGCGGCGTCATTGCTACCATGGCCACTACACCAAAGGCGTCTGTAACAATATTTCCTCCCAAAGCGCTGCATGCACCCATGGCAAAAGGCAGAAGAAACGTAGCTGTCATGGGACCGGAGGCCACACCGCCGGAGTCAAATGCAATAGCCGTAAAGATCTTAGGTACAAAAAAGGTCAGTATAAGTGCAATTGCATATCCGGGAACAACAAACCACATAATAGAAATACCGGTCAACACTCTTATCATGGCAATTCCGATAGACGCGGACACACCGATAGATAAACTGGTTCCCATTGCTTTTGCAGAAATCGCTCCGGAGGTTATTTCTTCTACCTGTTTGGTAAGCACAAATACTGCCGGCTCCGCTAAAACAATAAAGTAACCGATAATGACGCCGATAGGAACGATGATCCATCCATAAGGCAATCCGGCAATTACCTGTCCTAAATAATTACCGGCAGGCATAAATCCTACATTTACACCTGTTAAAAACAACACAAGTCCTACATATGTATAAACCAGACCAATAATAATCTTTATTAAAGCTTTCTTTTTGATATCTCTTGATATCACTTGGAAAATACCAAAGAACAAAATAATAGGAAAAAGAGAAACCACCATTTCTTTTATGTAAGTGGGAAACCCTTTGGAAAATAATCCCCACAGCTCTACGGAATTTTCAATATCCGGTATAGACTTAGGCACATAATCTGCGCTTTCCGGATGATAGATCATCCCTAATATAAGAACGGCAATAATAGGTCCAATGGAACACAGAGAAACCAGACCAAAACTGTCATCTGCAGCATGTCTGTCGCTTCGGATCGCAGCAATACCTATACCAAAAGCCATAATAAAAGGAACTGTCATAGGACCGGTAGTAACGCCGCCGGAATCAAAGGCTACAGAAAGAAAATCCTTAGGAACAAAATACGCCAGGATAAATAAAACTGCATAAAAAATTAACAACATATGAGCCAGCGCAATTCTAAACAACATACGAAGCAAGGCTATGACAAGAAAACATCCTACCCCCGCTGCCACCGCCAGAATAAGCACCATATTGGGCACAGAAGGAACCTGTTCCGCCAATACCTGTAAATCCGGCTCTGAAATCGTAATAATAAATCCTAAAGTAAAACTGACCAATACCATGACAAGCAAATTTTTACTTTTGGTCATAGTGGTACCTACCCGCTCGCCCATAGGTGTCATGGCCAATTCCGCACCAATTGAAAAAAGCAGCATTCCTACTGTTAATAATACTGCTCCTATTAAAAATGCCATGAGAATGCTGGGCGAAATAGGTGCAATTGTAAAACATAACAGCAGCACAATTGCTATAATGGGAAATACTGCCATTAAAATCTCTTTCAGTTTTTCTTTGAACTTTGATCTGTTAAACTGCAATGCTATCAAACGCCTTTCTTATTTCTTATCCTACTAAAACTAATAACAATTATTAATATGTAAGTACTTATCAGTATAGCATAAAATTTTTTAAAAATTAAGACAGAGCAAAAATTTTTCGTAAGTTTTAAGATTGTGAATTGTAATCCGAGATTCCATACCCTGTGTCCCGGATCATACCTAAAAGTA
>CAZTKJ010000030.1:0-37688 GCA_964614185.1 uncultured Lachnospiraceae bacterium | reverse complement strand
TCCTAAGATTATATCTTATTAGGTCGAGTTGTTACAACGATGTTATATCACAACATTTTTGACTCTAAACATTGGAAATTCATTTGATACATAACCATCATCATACTCATCTGTCAATAACGCAAAAGACCCCCTAAAAGCAAATAATCTATTGTAAATAATATTGCCAGAATGTACTTTATACAAATATTTTGCTTTAATGTCTCTTCCAAATTTTTCTTCTCTGGCAAAGACACCTCCACCCCACCACCTGACACCTAATACTTTATATAGACTATTTTCTTCTATAGTTATTTTTTCACTCACTTCTTCAATTAGTTCTGACAAAATATGAGTTGTGTATTCTGTATCAGTAGACATTATGCCACTTTTATCCTTGAGATACTGAATTCCCTTTTGCATACTAGAAATCTCTTTCTCTATAGAAGGAAAAATATGATTAACCGTTTGCATCTCTTCCCTTTTTTTACTAGCTAAATAGAATTCTGCATCCATTCTATCTTGTATTGTAGCCGTCCAACAGTTATCATATCTAAAGTCACAACCACCCGATTGATATTCCTTAAAATCCACAAGAATATCTGATAGCTCATTTCCTGGTATCTGAGAACCATTTGGCGCATATCCCGTGTTTCTAGCTATCGCAAAAAAAGTATCATATTTTAATTGAGTATCTTCTTTCTTCTTTTTCAAAAATAGTATACTGGTTTTCGCTCTGGCTCCATATCCTTCAAATGTTTCTTTACACAAACTGATGGATGCCTTTACATATGTATTCTTTTTAATATATTCACGAACATATGCCATAGAATCATTATTCAAAACACCATCAATCACAACTATACCTATTAATCCATTGGGTTTAACTAATCTTATAGCTCTTTCAATTCCTAATATTAATCTTGATTGAGAACTACGTCCCTTTCCCAACTCATAATTGTCTAAAATTTCCCTATCATTTTCTAATGATCCAAACGGTGGATTTGTCAAACAAATGTTAAATTTATTTTCTTCTATTTCTCCTTCCACATCAATTAAACCGTGATGCATAAATATTCCTGCACTCCCGTCACCATGAACCATCATATTCATTTTGCAAGATTGTGATGTTCGCTCTTTCCAATCTGTTCCAAATATTGAATTATTTGATAATTCATACTTCCATTTATCTTTTTCATCTTCTGAAAAATCTTGTTCTCTGATTTTTTTACTTATTGTCTCAAATGCAAAAATCAAAAATCCACCTGTTCCACAAAATGGATCAACTATCTTGTCCCCAATTTTAGGGTTAATAGCATCGACTATGAATTCCACAATGTTTCTTGGCGTAAAATATTCTCCTAATCCACCTGTAAATGTATCTCCGAGGAAATATTCAAAGGATTCTCCTTTAATATCAAATGCTGTCAATGAAAAGTCATATCCTTCAAATAATTCAACTATTTTTCGTATCGTTCTATCATTCAAGTTAATTTTGGTATTTTCCTCAAATAAATTTGAATATCTACTATCATTTTTGGTTTCTTCAAAAATTTGTTTTACTACATTCACACCTAAATCAGATAATGTTTGATCATAAATCGCCAAAGTAAATCTATTATTTTTAGAATGTTTTTCTTCATATAACTTACAAAACAATACTTTCGACATTTCATCAAAAGCAACCGTTGGATCATAACCCTCATTATTTCTTATCGCATTATGCGATGCCTTCAAAATATTCTTAAAAAGAGAAACATCATCTATAATAAACAATTCTCTTCGCGCCTCTGCTCTAAGAGAATTTTGCAACTCTTTACTAATTAAATATTTAACAGTATTTTTCTTTAACTCCTTTTTACTTGGTAACGCGGGTAACCTTGACTTATTTAATGTCTCGTATATTTGTATTTGATCACCATTAGTTATAAGCACAAAAGGAACAATTTGAGGTAACAATCTAGCATACGAAATTGCTTGCTCTCTTACATTTTTATTTAATATTTCTTTTGGTGCCTTTGTTTCACATAATAGTAATGGTGTATCATGATTTTTTGTACTATAAACAATCACATCTGCATAAATTGTTTTTGATTTTCTTCCCTCATGTACTTCTATTGCCTTTTCAAATTCACATAAAGAAGGATCATATCCTTCCTTCTCCAAAAATGGTAATAAAACTTTTATTTTAACGTCTTCCTCTGTTCTCAAGACTATCAATTCCTCCATTTATTTAAAATAGTTTTATTTTGTCGTCCCTAATAACATTCGGCGTGTCCTCTGCTTGTATTAACTATTTTTATTTAAGTACTTTAACTGTCTATGTAAATCTAATGGTTATGTACGTGTTTTCACAATAGAAACTAAATCTACTTCTTGATCACTCAAACTCAATCGTAGCCGGCGGTTTCGGACTCATGTCATAGCAAACCCTATTTACATGCTCCACCTCTGCCAAAATCCTGTTTGTAATTCTTTCCAGCACATCCCAGTCTACCCTCTCAATCGTTGCGCTCATGGCGTCAATGGTATTAATTGCCCGGATGATCACCATGTAATCAAAACATCTGGCATTATTCTTCACACCTACCGACTTGAAATCCGGCACTACGGTAAAGTACTGCCATACCTTCTTATTGAGTCCCGCCTTTTCAAATTCCTCACGGAGAATAGCATCAGCCTCCCGCACTGCTTCCAGCCTGTCCCTGGTAATCGCTCCCAGACAGCGCACGCCTAATCCGGGTCCCGGGAATGGTTGACGATAAACCATTTCAGCAGGCAGCCCAAGTTCAATTCCGCAAGCTCTTACCTCATCCTTAAACAGCTGCTTCAACGGCTCCACCAGTTCAAACTTCAAATCTTCCGGAAGACCGCCCACATTATGATGGGACTTCACCATCTTAGCCGTCTTGGTTCCGCTCTCAATAATATCGGGATAAATCGTTCCCTGCCCAAGGAAGTCAATACCTTCCAATTTTCTGGCTTCTTCCTCAAAAACCCGGATAAATTCACCACCGATGATCTTACGCTTCTGTTCCGGATCTGCAACTCCTTCAAGTTTTCCCAAAAATCTTTCCGTGGCATCCACATAAACCAGATTTGCATGAAGCTGCTTTTGAAATACCTCAATAACACTTTCTGATTCATTCTTTCTCATCAGACCATGGTTCACATGGACACATACCAGCTGCTTCCCGATTGCCTTGATCAGCAGTGCTGCCACAACTGAAGAGTCCACTCCGCCGGAAAGGGCAAGAAGGGCTTTTTTGTCTCCAACCTGCTTACGGATCAGCTCCACCTGATCTTCAATAAAATTTTTCATGTTCCAGTTAGCCTCAGCATGGCATACATCAAACACGAATTCCTTTAAAGACTCCTTATCCGGAAGTACTTCCTGTTTCCTGTCACATTGAGCAGTGGGATGGTCAATGGCAAACATGGGATAACCACAGCTATAAAGCTCCGGGGATATTTCTACCGCTTTGCCGTCTACAATACGGTTTTCCCCTCCATTTAAAATAATCCCCTTCACATTCTGCATCCCATTCAATTCTTCTAAGGTGATATCGTGGGGATGAATCTCACTATACACTCCCAGTTCTCTTATTTGACGGGCAATTGTAGTGTTTTCCGTGCTGCCCAGATCAAGAATTACAATCATATCCTGCTTCATATTTTCCCTCATTTCTGCGCTGCATTTTAGTTTGCCGGAATTTGTGATGCAGCGCATGCACAAACCCTTTGGAGTAAAAGTTGCATTTATTTAAACAATATACTTTATTCAATTTCGATTGTCGCCGGGGGTTTCCCGGTGCAGTCATAGAGTACCCGATTGATCCCCTTCACCTCATTCACGATCCTGCTTGTCACTACACTGAGTACTTCCCACGGAATCTGTGCCGCTTCCGCTGTCATAAAGTCAGAGGTATTAACTGCACGGAGCACAACTGCATAATCATAAGTCCTTTCATCCCCCATAACTCCTACGCTCCGCATATTGGAAAGCGCTGCAAAGTACTGTCCAAGGCCTTTGTCCACACCAGCCTTTGCAATTTCTTCCCTGTAAATCGCATCCGCTTCCTGTACGATTCGAACCTTCTCGGCAGTTACCTCCCCTACAATCCGGACACCAAGCCCCGGTCCCGGGAAAGGCTGCCGGTTTACCAGATATTCCGGAATGCCAAGCTCCAGTCCAGCCTTACGCACTTCATCCTTAAATAGCAACCTTAATGGCTCAATAATTTCCTTGAAATCAACATAATCCGGAAGCCCCCCTACATTGTGATGGGATTTGATCACAGCGCTTTTTCCAAGGCCGCTCTCGATCACATCGGGATAAATGGTTCCCTGTACCAAAAAGTCCACCGTGCCGATCTTTTTTGCTTCTTCCTCAAAGACACGGATAAATTCCTCACCGATGATCTTCCGCTTTGCCTCCGGCTCCGTCACACCGGCAAGCTTTCCATAAAAACGCTTCTGGGCATTGACACGGATAAAGTTCAGATCATAAGGTCCCTTGGGTCCAAATACCGCCTCTACCTCATCGCCTTCATCTTTTCTAAGAAGTCCATGGTCTACGAAAACGCAGGTAAGCTGTTTCCCCACTGCCTTTGCCAAAAGGACTGCCGCCACAGAAGAATCCACGCCGCCGGAAAGTGCACAAAGTACTCTGCCGCTTCCAATTTTTTCACGAATCTGTGCGATTGTGGTCTCTACAAAGGCATCCATACGCCAGTCACCTTTGCATCTGCAAACCTGATATACAAAGTTGGAAAGCATCTTCATACCTTCCTGGGTATGCATAACCTCAGGATGGAACTGAACTGCATAAAGCTTTCTCCCCGCATTTTCCATTGCCGCCACCGGACATACCGGCGTATGTGCAGTTACTTTGAAATCCTCCGGTGCTTTTTCAATATAATCGGTGTGACTCATCCAGCAGATTGTCTTTTCAGATACATCGCCAAAGAGTATAGAAGACTTGTCCACATTAACTTCCGTCTTACCATATTCGCTGACAGGCGCCGTCTTCACGCTTCCGCCCAACAGATATGCCATAAGCTGAGAGCCATAACAGATGCCCAGAATCGGAACTCCCAGTTCAAAAATTTCTTTAGAATAGCGGGGAGAATCCTCGCCATAAACGCTGTTCGGTCCTCCGGTAAAAATAATGCCCTTCGGATTCATCTCTTTAATCTGCTCCAAGCTGATCGTACAGGGATGCACTTCACAATATACATGACATTCCCTGACTCTTCTGGCAATCAATTGATTGTATTGACCGCCGAAGTCAAGTACTATGACCATTTCTCTCTCCATAATGTCCTCTCCCAGCTGCCTTCTTCACAGCTCTTTTGCATAAGAATTTTTTCTATTATAATAGATATCCTAAATCCTTGTCAAAATATTATTATATTTTCTCAATTCTTTCATTTAATGAATCCCTTCATGCTCTCATTCATGTCATCATGATCCTTTATTTTCAAAGCAGAACTCTTCTCCTTTTAACTGTTTCATCCTCTTTTTCTTTCCATCACACTGTTTTTATATGCAATAACTTCGCTGTGATACAGATGTTTATATCCCATTCTGCAAGGGTATATTTTCGCGCAGTTTATTTATCTTCACAGTTATTCAGGCAAACATATAAAAAAGACAGCCAATTTGACTGTTTTCTTTACCTAAATCATTTCATTATAATTTTAAATAAGGTGCACTTTAGCAAAAATACTGTCCGGATCAGAAATAAATTCTTTGCGTTCTTCCTCCTCATCTTCATATTTGATTCCGTTTGCACATTCTACATTTTCATCGTCCCATGTTATTTTTTCGGGGGAATTCCTTCTGGAAAGACATCACAGCACATTTTATCTTTTATGTTTTCATGATAATGCTTACACAAATCACATTTCGGTAACTTAATACTCACTTTTTATACCTCTCAAAATAAAATTTCACAAGCATTTTTACAATTGAAGGATCGCATTCATTATTCCTCACCCTGACAAATGCTTCCGCAAGAGCTTCATTGCCTGACTGCATTTCATCCGTATATTCCTAAATCCTATCAAACAGTTCTATTGTCATTTTAAATCTCCTTTTCATAGGCTGTTGTCATCCTCATTTCATCACATCACTTGCTACATCCTAAATTCATCCTACCATAACATTGGCAAGCGTTCCTCTAATTCCATATAGTATCATTTTACTCATAGCATAAGCCATGCCTATTGCTGCCTTTTACTTTATTCGAATATGTTTTGAGTTCTATAATTTCTTTTTAAAACTTATTTCCATCATCTACTTTTCATCCAGTCAGCTTTCAAATGTTGTTCTATTACATTTCTACTATACCTCTACGCAAAACATGACATAGCAACTATAACATAGATTAGACTATAAATAAAATAAGAGATGACTACTATAGCATGAGACTCAGATTTCATCATACGCTTTTAAAAATACCTACCTATAAAATAGCATAATAACTTATTAAAAATAAATATAATTTGCACATTCTGCCATATTATTATAATAATTCATCAATAAAAACTTCAAGTACCTCAGATAGTTTGATGAGGGTAGAAACTAAACAGTCACCTAGCTTTTCAATGTCCTGGATGGTACGTCTAGTGACACCGCTTAATTCCGCCAGTTTGGGAACAGAAAGGCCTTTCTCAATCCGTATCTCTTTTAATTTCATGAATTGTACTCCTTATTTCTTTGATGGTAATACTAAGGGTAATGACTGCAATAACAAATACTGCAACAGTGGCAGGACGGATCCAGTTAAAGCAGAAAGCAATAATGATTGTAAAAACTAAGGTTGCGGCACACAAAAAAGTTTTTTTCATTTTACATTTACTAACCAATGTGATAAGATTTTTTTAAGAAGTAAGGGAAGTTTCCTTCCCCTGTTCTTAGCTATTTGAGGGCGAGAATCAAAGCTGCTATTGAAGATATTACACTTGCTATTGCGACTAGCAGTTGTATTATCAGCTTTGCGATTCGCTCTCTTTGTTTTCGCTTTTTCTTATGTGACATTGGCTTTTCTCCTTTCCTCTATATGTAATAACAGCACTCTATTGCATACTTGTTAAGTAAAAACAAATAACTCTAAAAAATGGACAGCTCTATAAAATATTTTCAAATGATAAATTTATTTTCTATACGAAGGCAAGAACTCTATTGAATGTGCCCAATATTATTTAATTCTAAATTTCTCTGTAAGTGATCTACCCAATATTTCAAAAGAAGCTGAAATAAAAAGCAAAATAGAGCCACAGAAACAGCAAAGGGCTGCAATAGCTATAGTAAAAAACGACAAACAATAAATATATATTGCCATGCTAAAAGAAATATTATATCCTAGAAAAGTGAGCAAACCAAAAATCAATTGGAATGATATAATGAGAAGTTTAAAAATTATTATGAAAGTAAAGAGTAAATTAAAACTTAATAATATGATATTGCTTACTCTTGATAGCGATATTCTTGAAAAAAATGCCGATTTTATCCTAATTGATGAAAAGAAGTACCAATATGATATAGCCTATGATATGCCTTCAACAATAGGAGTTAAGATTACCGAAATAAAATCTGATGAAGTAGAATTTATTTGATTTTCATAAAAAAGGGATTAGCTTAAAATTCCAGACATATATTTTGCCATTCCCTATTCTTCAGAAGTGACCATAACAACGATTTATGTCAATAGAAGTCTAAGGAACATTATTTCTACTCATACAACCATGCAGGATATGATGGAGCATGCAAACAAATGGATGGAAAAATATCTCTAAGAAAAAACCTAAGGTCAGTGTAAATATTAATTCCTTCTATCTGTTTTACCACACTACCAATATAGCTGGGAATCCGAAACTCAGTCTTCAAAGCAGATGGTAATAAGTTAATATTTTAATTCAAGGCAGCATGAAATATATAAAACCCTACTTGGTGAGAAAATGATAAAAATGTTAGAGGTAATAAATATATCCAGTAAGTTAGATTATAATGCAGATCATATGTGTCCGGTGTATAAAAGGATAATTGATCCAAATTTGTGTTACGATTCACTCATGTGCTTAAATCGGTACTTCGCGGTATCTTCTACACCTGAACTATCAGAAGTTAAGGATATCGAGGAAGCACGGAAGATATGTGGGAAATGTGAATATAGTAAGTTATAATATTTTGATATCTTGTATCATACAGCAATGTCTGGTACTCTTTTTATTAATTCTTCAGAAAGGGAGGGAGCTACTAGAGGATCAATAAACCTACTCTAAGTGTCTCAGAAGAGCAAAAAGCAATTAAAGGAACCACTACTCAACTTTGTTGCAATGTAGGGGTATGAAAGCAAATATAAAATGCATAAACAAGCATATATTATTAACTGAATTGGAAAAATGCAAAATACAATAAATAATCCGGAGTAAAACACATTGCCTGTCAAAACTTCAAAAATCAAAGTTCCCTTTCCAAGGAAATCACCGTTATTCCCAAGTATTAAGCATCCATAAGGCTTACAGAGCTTAATTTATCCCAATGCAGCATCATGGACAGCTATGGTGCTGTTCAGAAAACTGTCCTCAAAGATCAACAGCGAGTCAAAGAATTAAATCTCATATGCCCACCAGCTGAAAAGAACAGTATGAGATTTTTGTTCATATACCCATACAAGACGTGACATTCCGCAATCATATGAACAAAGCGTTCATCCGAATTTCTACTCACACGTCCACGAAGGACGTGACCACAATTGACGTTTTTTTGCCTTTGTATTGGCAATTTCTACTCACACGTCCACGAAGGACGTGACAAGATCCCATTATTTTCGTTCCCTGTATAGACTATTTCTACTCACACGTCCACGAAGGACGTGACCGGTGATTTCGGCGCAAGCACAGATAATGCAGTGATTTCTACTCACACGTCCACGAAGGACGTGACTTTAGTGCGTTAGATGTTGTTATTACTGTGCTTGATTTCTACTCACACGTCCACGAAGGACATGACGTACCAACAATTTGTTTCCTAGCTTTACGCTGCTATTTCTACTCACACGTCCACGAAGGACGTGACGGTAACATTGCAGGAATGCATTGATATGTATGAAAATTTCTACTCACACGTCCACGAAGGACGTGACCTGCAATCATTAACAATTACGCGACTGATCTTCCATTTCTACTCACACGTCCACGAAGGACGTGACGCCGAAAACCCCGATCTTGAACCGCTTAGAGGAATTTCTACTCACACGTCCACGAAGGACGTGACGTTCTGTGACGAACAGGGCATTGAGGACATGAGCATTTCTACTCACACGTCCACGAAGGACGTGACCGCTGCTCCACCGACATAGTTACCTTCTTTGACGATTTCTACTCACACGTCCACGAAGGACGTGACTAATAGTATCAGAATACTTAAAGGCATCTGCTACATTTCTACTCACACGTCCACGAAGGACGTGACCCGCCGTCTGCAGCGTGGACGCATTGCTTCTGTCAATTTCTACTCACACGTCCACGAAGGACGTGACGCTGCTCGTCCGAAATTGCGATCTTCTTCTTGATATTTCTACTCACACGTCCACGAAGGACGTGACAGTTTTTTATATCATGTTCGCCTTCATAATATCTATTTCTACTCACACGTCCACGAAGGACGTGACAATCTGAACATCCTCTTTTCCCTGTAAATTGTTGATTTCTACTCACACGTCCACGAAGGACGTGACTACGGCACGCGACAGGTTCGGCCTTGTGACCATAATTTCTACTCACACGTCCACGAAGGACGTGACCCCGGCTGCTTGCCCTTTCGGAAGCAGCTTTTGTATTTCTACTCACACGTCCACGAAGGACGTGACATAGATTCAGGCCGCTTTATTATGTTACAGACAATTTCTACTCACACGTCCACGAAGGACGTGACAATGGTAGACAACTTTGCCGGCGGAGGCGGTGCATTTCTACTCACACGTCCACGAAGGACGTGACACCGCCCTTATGGATGAAGCAAAGTTAATAGGCATTTCTACTCACACGTCCACGAAGGACGTGACAAAATCTGTAAGTATGTATAAATGGTGATAGATGATTTCTACTCACACGTCCACGAAGGACGTGACGGTCAACCTGTTTGAATGGATTAAAACTGATCCGATTTCTACTCACACGTCCACGAAGGACGTGACAAAAACGTCCTTAATTATATCACTAAATTAGCTATTTCTACTCACACGTCCACGAAGGACGTGACCAGTATGCAACTTTCACATTTGTCACAATGTGGATTTCTACTCACACGTCCACGAAGGACGTGACAGACAGCCGTTATCTGTCTACAGATCTATATGGCATTTCTACTCACACGTCCACGAAGGACGTGACGTTCTGATGAAGCACTACCACGTCAGAAACAGAATTTCTACTCACACGTCCACGAAGGACGTGACTGTTACCGACATAATTGGCATTCCTCCTTTCTGATTTCTACTCACACGTCCACGAAGGACGTGACGTACCAGCTGGCACCAGACATACAATTTATGTCATTTCTACTCACACGTCCACGAAGGACGTGACTATGTTGTCAGCTCTTCCTGTTTGTTCTGCAGGATTTCTACTCACACGTCCACGAAGGACGTGACATCTTCCTCCATCAATCTTACTGATTCTCTGGATATTTCTACTCACACGTCCACGAAGGACGTGACCTTCAAATGGCACCTTGACACCCTCTACCCAGAGATTTCTACTCACACGTCCACGAAGGACGTGACAATCGTGTGCGTAATTTTGCGTCTGTTGTTTATCCTATTTCTACTCACACGTCCACGAAGGACGTGACCTGTCTGCCAACTTCCCTACTAAAAGGTGGAAATATTTCTACTCACACGTCCACGAAGGACGTGACGGCAATGTACCACTTGCCTGTCCTATTGTAAGGATTTCTACTCACACGTCCACGAAGGACGTGACGATCCAACAGATACGGACTGGTAACATCATTTTTATTTCTACTCACACGTCCACGAAGGACGTGACAGGCGTAGATTACCAGATAGTTGATATCGGCTTATTTCTACTCACACGTCCACGAAGGACGTGACCGGAATTGAAATACATAATAGAACAATTGTTCTAATTTCTACTCACACGTCCACGAAGGACGTGACATGGCAAAGCACGCAATGGCAGACGCTTGTGCAAATTTCTACTCACACGTCCACGAAGGACGTGACCGCAGTCTAAGCAATCTCATTGTTACTGTATTGAATTTCTACTCACACGTCCACGAAGGACGTGACATGCGCAAAATGGAATTTCGTCTATTTCTTTTTGATTTCTACTCACACGTCCACGAAGGACGTGACACTAGACGTCTTTTTCTTTGAAATATAAATCATGATTTCTACTCACACGTCCACGAAGGACGTGACTGGTACTGTACGTCCACAGATTGTTTCTATTATGATTTCTACTCACACGTCCACGAAGGACGTGACACTTTGTGTGCGGTTAGATACGTTTATAATTTAGCATTTCTACTCACACGTCCACGAAGGACGTGACAAAGAAGTGATCCACGAGATAGAAAACGATATAGATTTCTACTCACACGTCCACGAAGGACGTGACTTCCCGTCAGTTTTATATTTTCGTGGCACTGCCAATTTCTACTCACACGTCCACGAAGGACGTGACAAAACCGTCTTAACGGAATTATCTGTTACCCCAAATTTCTACTCACACGTCCACGAAGGACGTGACTCCGGCAGTCTTGTTTCGTAGCTGATAACCGTTTTATTTCTACTCACACGTCCACGAAGGACGTGACCTAAAAGAAAGTTCTACATTAACAGGCGTAGCAAATTTCTACTCACACGTCCACGAAGGACGTGACGCCCTGAAATTATAAAAATACAGCCTTTCTGAAATTTCTACTCACACGTCCACGAAGGACGTGACAGAAATTACTTTTTCCAGCATTTAAAGGAAAGTATTTCTACTCACACGTCCACGAAGGACGTGACGCCTGTGCCGCGCTTAAGTCTTCTGATGCCTCCGTATTTCTACTCACACGTCCACGAAGGACGTGACAACCTACTTGGTTTTTAAATATCCATCCGTCTGCATTTCTACTCACACGTCCACGAAGGACGTGACTTTCTGATGCGGCTTTAACGCTTTATTTAGTTTACTATTTCTACTCACACGTCCACGAAGGACGTGACGTGGAAATTGGTATATATGTGAATGTGATTGTACTATTTCTACTCACACGTCCACGAAGGACGTGACGATTCAGTATTTGGACGGATTCAGCCAGCAGATGATTTCTACTCACACGTCCACGAAGGACGTGACAACGTATACACAAGTGGCGCGTCAGTATTCAATTATTTCTACTCACACGTCCACGAAGGACGTGACTGTAAGTACGTAAAAAATAAAAACAAAGGCGAAGATTTCTACTCACACGTCCACGAAGGACGTGACTAATGAAATACTAAGTGAATGGGGATCCATGACAGATTTCTACTCACACGTCCACGAAGGACGTGACCGAAATTGCATAACCATAATCTATTGGAACATTTATTTCTACTCACACGTCCACGAAGGACGTGACTTCCAGTTCCCTTCAGGATTGCAACCTCCATGCCATTTCTACTCACACGTCCACGAAGGACGTGACGCCCTTTCCAGATAGATCTGCCGGTTGCTTTCCAATTTCTACTCACACGTCCACGAAGGACGTGACGTTGTAATTACCATGACATAATATTCTGTAGCGCAATTTCTACTCACACGTCCACGAAGGACGTGACCGCTACATCTTGTGTTTTAGCAATCATGTCATCTATATATAGTGGACGGACTTTAATTTTCAGTATATATCTTTTCGTTTTTTGTCAAAATACTATATTTTGGGGGCGAACCTAACAGTGTTTTTGAAACCACTTCTGCTTCGCCTATATTTACTTTTAAAAAAATATCAATTAATCTTATAGCTTTACATTGTACGATTACAGAAAGCACTTAATTCAAAAATTTCTTTCTCACATATTGTATGTCATTAGAGGAAATGCTAAATAATAATTACCCCTTCAGGATTATACGTTTTTTTTGCTCCGATATGCTCTATTCTCTTTTCCCAGTTATTCCCCAAATAATAAAAACGTAAGCTGTCTTTTTCCGTATCTATTAATTTACATAGTCTATCCTTTAATTTGAGAAATGAGGAATAATCTAAATCTGCTTCAAAAACTGAATTTTGAACACGTTGAGCATGATTCTGACATTCTCTAGCAACCTTACGTAATCTTGTTTTTCCCGATTCGCTCACAGTACTAACATCATAGCTAATCAATACCATCATAAATATCACCTCCACTTGATAGGTTACAATCGCAAGGAGTATCAGTGATTCTAAAACATCAGTAAATACTTTCAAAAAATTTATCCTAAAACTACTTAAGTAAAAAAGAAGGATAAGCCTCTGTCTCTCCTCTCACATATTTTGCAAGAAGGTTACTTTGCACATATGGAAGAAGTCCATACGGAATTTTCTGCTTTAAATACGGATGTTCTATATCTGTGCGTTTCTTTTCCTGCCAACGTGTTAAAACCTTCTTTCTTCCTTCATCATTCAACCACACTGCTCCTGATATCTGTTTTTCAAAATCTTTTTCGCCAATAATCTGAAGGTTTAAAAGCGTAATAACAAAGCGTTCCGCTATACAACGCACTTCTTCCACCAAGTCACATGCTAGCGAGCTTCTTCCGCTTCGCAACGCATGGCAAAATCCAATATAACTATCAAGGCCAACTGTTTCCAATGCTGCTGCAAACTCACTGGTGAGCAATGTATATACAAATGACAGAACAGCATTGACCGGATCTAATGGTGGTCTTTTGGTTCGAAACTCAAATGTAAAAGGGACTTTCTGATTCGTAATCAGTTTATCAAAAATAGAAAAATAATTTTGTGCACAATTTCCTTCTATTCCCATGATTTCTTCTATACTTTTTGCTTCAAATACTTTATTTATTCCTGCATTAAGAACCTCTATGACCGTTTTAATCTGAGCATCTTCTCTTAACTGTGTATTATCATGCAATGTTCTTCTGATAAGCTGTCTTGTATTACTGAACTTGGCTGCCATCGTATTTTGCGCAAGACATAATCCTTTCTCTCTAAATTTATCAATTTGAGCTACTCGAAGAAATACATTCCCCTTCGTTTCTCCGCAGACCTTTGCAAGAAATTTCCCCTGAGGAGACATAAAATTAATTGGTATTGTCTTACCTACACACTTTCCCATTAGAGCCGGGGAACATCCGACATAATTAAAGCAAACAATGTTTTCAATGTTTTCAAATGGGATTCTCAATTTTACTTCGCCATCAATTTTACATACAAGATTTTCACCATCTAATGTTAAATATGTCTGGTCATTTGTTATGTAAATTGTATTTAAGAGTTTTCTCATAATTGTTTCTCTACCATTCTTCGTTCTGAATTTTCTTTATCTGTTCCAAAAGATTTTTTGATTGCTTTATTGATGGCATACACAAATCTTTCATGGAGCATCCGTTGCACTTTTGCCCTTTTCGAATCGGCGGGATAATACCTTTTTCAAGGTTAGCTCTCATCTCATACAATAAATCAATCAATTGTTGATTATAAATTTCAAAGTTTTCTTTTACTGGCAGCATTATTCTCTTCTTTACGTCTGCATAATATATAGCCGCATTGCAATCACATCCAAATACAAAATCCACACATATTTTCTGAGCAAAAACCTGCATGTAATCTTCCTCATAGTATTCTTTGTCCTTCGGCTTCGTTGGTTTGTATTCCACAATGCAGATACTATATTTTTCTTTACTTCCATTGATGGGAACTCCCTGTTTATCTTTTGTCATTTCCAAACAATCTGTTATCCCATACAAATTGTACTGCTCCAAATCATTATATACAGGAACTGAAGTATATACCTCTTTTCCTTTTGCAGTATAATTTTTATCAGGATTATGCACACGGTCATGAATAAGATTTGCTTTTGTAACAAACGCATTTTCTATCCATGCCCTGTCAATTTCAAGCAGTCCCCAGCGATGTGAACAATACATATAATGTTGAATGGAACGAATGGCTATTTCTGCTGTACTCATATTTTTTCAATTACCTGAACGCCTTCCGGCATCTTATCATCCAATATAATCTTATAATCTCCAAATTCACGAGGAGGCAAATCCTTTTGGGTAAGTTCCACCTGTATTTTGTCAAACAAAATGTGAGAAGGACAATTACCTAAAATATTGCTGTGTTTAAATATATAGAGCTTTCTCATGCACATTTTTCCTCTTGCAGCGCTATGATCATTTTCAAACATATTGACAATAGCTGTCCACAAAAGCTCCACATCTTCTTCCGATAGGTTTGATACCTTATTTGCAAGTGCCGCAGAAATATAGCCTTCTGCTCTGTATAGTGCATATGGAATAACGCTTTTTCTTCCCATTTCAGTTTCCCCGGTTTCTGTTCTTTCTTCTGTGGTGCGTGCCTGACGAGTGATGGAAACATCCTGAATGTTAATCGGAGATAAACTCTTGGCAAAGTTGATTTGAACCGGTCCTCTAACGATACCACATGGATCATCTCCAGTTGACATCACTGCTCCAAAAACACGTACATCGTAATAATTCTTGCACATATAGTCACGCGCCTTTTTTACATCATCCGATTTTTTTCCTTTATTCTTTGTTTTTAGCCCTTCCTGTTCATAGGCTTCAGTAAATTTGGTATTTAATGATCTGTCCGGTTTAATCAGAATATTATATCCAGCTTCTCCTTCTTTACATAGTTCAACATAATTTCTGATCTTTCTTTTCAGGCATACATCTGTAATATATCCATATCCTGTTTCTGCATCCACACGTGGTGAATTACCAGCATCAGGGTCCCCATTGGGATTTCCGTTTTCCACATCAAAAAGCATTACAAAATCATATCTGTTCTCAATTGCCATATTATTCTTCCTCCTCAATATTACTTTCTGTCTTTTCATTTTTTTCAAAAAAACTCTGATACTGTTGATAATATCCTATGATAAATCTTCCCTGATCCTGAAGTAAAAGAACTTCCGGAAATTCGCTGTTTATCTTATCCATTATTTCACCTATCAATATGTTATAAAACTTCGGGTTTTTAACTTTTGTCAGATGATTTTGAGCAAGTTTCAACAACTTTGGAAATATAATTGCTGGTTTAGATGAAGCAGAAGCAAAATAAGCATCTTTAATAGTTCTGTTAAGACTGCCTTTCGATGCATCACGCTGAAGCTTCTCTAACACTGCAAATAATCTTCCGCACAAATATGCTTGTCCATAATTTTCTTTGTCCAGTGCCACATTAAATTCCTCCTTTTTGTTATTTCTATTAATACAGGCTTTAATAATTCCTGCTCGTATCCTACTAATACTTCCACTATCTGTTTTTACTCTTCGTACAACCGTGTCCAACAAAGATACAGGATACGGAGTGCCATATAAAACTGATTGAAATAGTCCTGTAAGTAATGCCGGGTTGATTTTCTCAGAAGTATTTTTAGGTGAACGCATTTCTTCCTTAATTCCTGCTATGGAAACAGGTAAAATCTCCTCAGACAGCTGCACGTCTCTTTGAAATTTTGCAATATTCCAAAGAATATCCGCATATTTTTTTCTATAAATAAATTTTACGGAAAGTCGTGATGAATTTGGTTTTAATCCTAGCATATAGAAATCAACATCAGGCTGAATCATATAAAGAGACTGCAGCCTTTTCTCTATCAGCTGCCCCCTGGCGCCACTTCGCAATAATTCTTTCAGCATATGCTCTGTCTCTTCCTCATTCATTTTATCAGACTGCCCATAAAGCATAGCCAGCATCATGTCTTCACATTTTTCACTTGTATCCATTGCCCAAAACACAACTGTCACATCATCCAACAACCTTTTATGATTTGGACTCCCCAATAAAAAGTTTAACGCTTCAGTATACTTTTTCATAGCTGCCTGGGAAATATTACTGTTATACGATTGTTCACTGCCATAAGAATTTTCTGATGGATTATTAAACCCTACTAGAACAGAACCTGTTGCAAGACCTCCATAAACCCCTTTAATCTTACTATGTATTCTTGCAATCGCTGTCTTTTCACCACTAATTGCACATTGGGATATATATTCCTTTTCAGTCTCTCCTAATGCCGTATTATAGATACTATTCCACTTTTCTTTTATCTGGATATCATCATGCAGTAATTGGTCAGGGTATCCTGCCAGGCAAAAAGCAAATCCTGATTTCCCATAATTCTTTCCCAGTTCCAGAAGTTTATCATTTTCTGTTTCTTTTTCCGGATTCCAGCTTAACAGAAAATTCCGGTATGCATTAACTACAGGAGAGTCTATGCCTTCAATAAATTTTAAGTTGACATTTACAAACGCTTCATGAGATTTAGCCGCCTTATTTGTTCTGTCTTTAGATGCCAAAACTCCGTCTTCTAAATTTAATCCAAAAATGTAAAGTGGTCTATGCTCTATAATATTACTGTCAATTCCCGGCTTTTCAGTTCGCTGTGGCATTTGAATCTCTTTTGGTTCCCACTTCTCCTTAATCTGTCCCTTAGCAGCTTTGTATTCTGTTTTTTCCTGATATTCTATAAATTCATCTATTTTTCCTTCCATTGTCAGGCCAATCAGATAATGTATCTTGACATTGGAATACCCATCAGGGAGAACTTTATTATTTGCAGCCAGCATATCATAATAATCATACAAAGCTCTTATTAGCATTTTAATCCCTCCCTGTATTTGACAACATCAATTATTCCATTTATCATATGTGGTCGATAATAGAGCGTGGATGCCCGGTCTGAAAATTTAGGATTTTCCCAATCCCCATTAATCGGTTTTCCATGATCGTCAAAGACCACTTTATAGCTCATAAAACCCAAATCCACATCTCCCATATCCAGAATAGAATTACTGATTAAGTTTTCATCAAATTCATTAACAAGTTCCATTCTTTTTACTGGAAATTCACTGCAGCCCAAACAAGGAGCTCGAAAATACTGTCCTTTTTCCAAGCGTCTCTTTATAATATTAAAATGTTTGTTTTCCGCATCATTTTCCTGTTCATTTTTTAACCCTGTCAATTCAAAATGAAATGCTATCCCATATTTTACATTCTTCAAAACCATAGCTGCTCTTTGGCTTCTGCTTTCCGAAGTATAAATGCAAGGGTCTCCGCCCCTACCGCTCATCTGGTTTTTAAGAGCACTGTAAAGTATCTTGTCTTTCACTTCATTTCTTCGTATATTCGCAAGATCAATAGCATTAAAAACTATAATCTTATCTATTACGTAACATATAGCCGGTTTCCAGTATACACTTTTCAACAATCCTTCCAATGCTCCCGGAGTAGGCACATCGTAAGTCACTCTTTCTACTTTAAATTCAGGTCTCGTGAAACATGCATAATCTCCTTCTATCATCAATTTGAATCCATAGCTCATATCTATCACTCCCTTCTTTGATTTTATATGAAGTAATCCTTTGCTTCAAACAAAATGCCTTTTTTTTCATCATAATAATCCGGATTAGTCAGGCACCAAATCCCTGTGCCAAAATCATTTGCCACATGCTGCTGTATCAAATCATCCAGCTCTTTCTGATACAGAGAGCATGTATACTTTTGTAGCTTTCTTCCAATACCAATACCACCTCCTGTATACCTTAAAGCATCCACTATCTCCCTGCTCATGTCATCTTGGGGCACCACTAATGCAACTGTTTTCGAATCAATCAATTCAAATTCATGAGCATATTCATTAAATGGTATATAAGAAATATCATGACAGTTCTGCGTAATCGTATGTTTTTGAATATCATCTTTTTTCATAAAAAATAATCGACTGTAGTATTCCTTAATACTTTGTGGACATGAGATATCATTATATCTGTCAATAATTCCCCTGGTCATATTAGTTCTTATATCCTGCCTTGTTCTGTTTTCACTATCAAACTCAAAAATAAATACTTCTCCCTTACTGCGTTTCCCTTCCCTGTTGCATCTTCCTCCTGCCTGTAAAATACTGTCCAGTCCGGTAAGTTCTCGAAATACTGTATAGCTATCCAAATCCACTCCTGCTTCTATTAATGATGTGGATATTATGATAATCCGCCTTTCTTTCGGTATATCTTTATAATCGGGAAAGTCTTCTTCCAATTTCTTTAACTCCAACTGTATCTCCCCAATTATTTCTTTACGATCAATAGATGTCATATAAGTCGAAAGATGATACTTCTTTTCAGTATTGCACTCATTAAAAAGTTTTCTAGCCATTTTCTTACTGTTTACTATAATTAGGCTGGACGGATAACTCATGGCTTTTTCAAGAATGGTCTCTGTACTCACCGGTCTGAGATATTGATAATTACACTTCTGAAATTGGGAAAATAAAGAAGTATCTTCAATTAGATTTACAATTTTACTATTGCTTAACGCATACTGTTGCAACAACTCGGAGAAATCAGGCATGGTAGCTGTCAAAAATACTGCTTCGCTGTCTAAATATCTCGTTATATAGGCAATAGCTCGAAGGCATGGCTGCAGATAATCTTGAGGCATAAGTGCGCTTCATCAAAAATCAGGATGCTGTCTGCCATATTATGCATTTTACGAAGCTTACCTCTCTTATTAGCATAAACAGTTTCAAAGAATTGAACAGCAGTAGTGATAATAATGGAATTTACATTCCAGTTTTCCACAGCGCTTTTGGCTGCCTTTTTATAATCTTCCGATTCATCATTTTTCACATCATCCTCATAAGAAAAGGTTGACTGATGCCGCAGTATTTCTGCATCACTGCCAAACACTTCTTCAAACACAGACACTGTCTGATCAACAATACTGTTATATGGTATCACGTAGATAATTCTTTTTTTCTTCTTAATATTCGCCCTTTCCAGTGCAAACTTAATGCTGCATAACGTCTTACCACTTCCTGTCGGCATATTCATAAGATAAATTTCTGCTTCTTCATTCACTTTTTCAAAAGCCTGCTGCTGCAAAAGTGTTCGTGATTTCTGTAAAGATGTTGTGCAGACATAAGAATCAAGTTTCTTATTCACCTTTAACAGACATGCTCTAAAATCAGTCTTCAAGGGCCTTATCTTATCCCCATTACAGAATTCAGCAGTATCAATAGAATCAGCATCTACAAGACATGAAAATGAATATCTGGTTAAAAATGCAAACTTGTCCACAATTAAATCTAAATTTTGATCACAATCCTGCATAAAAAATTGTATTACCTCATCTCTCTTAATTTCAGGAAATAAAAATTCTTTCTTATAGGCACTAAAATCATCAAACTGCCTCTTCAGCCTTCCGCATAGTGTCTGCTGATCAAAAGCATCATTTTTATATCCTCCATCCGGTATTCCGCTATGATGTCCTGCAATACAATATTCCATTAATAATCCTATTGCATTGGGATACATTTCTTTTGCAGCCAGTGCTCCGCAGGTAGAATGTTCTACTCTGATATTCTCTCCATCAATTTTACGTTGAAAAGCATTCTGAAATTTACCAATGTCATGTAGCATTCCTATAATATACATAACATCCTTTAATACTGGTATCGCAAATTGCCTGCATAAGTCAGCAGTATTTTCACTATGCTCTTTAACGCTCTGCACTTCTCCCTTATCATTAATATGTGCTTTGTATATATATCCCATATTTTGTCCTTTTCCAATTTTTTATAATATTTTGGATAATATTTTGTATTTATTTAATATAATAACATATATGGCAAATGATATCAATACAAATCTTAGTTTAATTTAATAATAAGCATGTGCAGGATTGATATTCTGCACATGCTTATTGATTTTTAATAGAACGCAGCTGTTCTATTATTAAATAAAACTATTTCTACTCACGCACTTCCTTTAAATCAAAAAATGCGGCCTAAATTAATTTTATATAATTTCTCTCTATTTGCCAATAGAGGAAATTTCATAATTCAAATCGGTCACACAATTTTAAGTTTTCCCGATTGAATTATGATATCTCCATTTTTGATTAATCAACTATTATATGTTGATGCAGATACTTTTCTCTGGTCGCCATGCCTCCTCTGATATGACGCTCCGATTTATTCACATCCAAAACCTTTCTTGCTTCTCCTGCTAACGATGGGTTAATCTGCGTAAGACGCTCTGTAACATCTTTATGCATGGACGTTACAAACTCGAGCGGTATTTTCATTCTCAAAATCACTCTCAATTAAAACTGTTTCATCCAGTCCAAGTTCTCCAAATAGGCGTAGATAAATTTCGACGTTACCCTCTTTATCTACTTCTATTTTTTGTATAATCTTTTTCAACTGTGTGTTTGTCATCTGCCTTACATCCGCAACATCTTCAATCTGCTTAAAGGTATTATTTAATATACTTTCTAACTGCTCTCCCTTTGTCAGATGATAGGATACCATTTTTAACTCATTTTCCAGACGTTCTATTTCTTTTCTTGAACCACCAATTTTCTCATTTAGTTCTTCTCTAGAAATCAGATCATCCTCATACATATTCATATATTTTTCTCTAGCTCTTGTCAGTTTGTTTAATTGGCTCTTTAACTCTTTTTCATATTCAATATTTTCGTCTTTCGCCTTATATACTCGCTGAAATTCACCTACCACATGATGAATAACCTTTTTCTTCTGACGGAGCATCTGGTTAAAATATTCCTGCAGTACATTAATCAACTCATCTTCGTCAACAGAGACAGCATTGGGACAACTATCCGCTCCCTTTCCATTATGCCCGGAGCATACCCAACGGACATAGGTATTTTTATAAGTACGCACTGTTCTGCGAAACGACCAACCGCATTCCTTGCAGCGAATTAAGGTAGAAAAAAGATGTTTATTACTCTGCCGCTCTTTCTTCATATTAAAGGCTGCATGTCTGCCATGAAGAATCTCCTGAACTTTCTCATAATCTTCCTGTTCGATAATTTTTAACTCAGGACGCTCAACGACCATCCACTCTGTCTCATCCTTTTCTTTTCTTTGCCCAGTTAAAAAATCTTCCACTTCTTCTTTTCCATTTATAATCTTGCCTGTATACAGTTCATTTGTCAAAATCCTACAGACTGCGTTCTGGCTCCAGCTACAATTACGCTTTGTCTTAATACCGCGTTCATTCAGCATATTGGCAATTTTTGCCGCACCGCACTGCTCCTGAAGATACCAATGGTAAATCTGTTTTACAACATCCGCTTCCTGACGGTTGATTTCCAAATTAAAGTAATCTCCGATGGTTTTATCATACCCATACACGATGTTGGGAACCCGGCCCTTTTCGGCATTCATTTTCTTGCCGAACTTAACACGTTTAGATGTATTCGCGCTTTCCTCCTGTGCTAAGGCACCAAATATGGTAAGTACAAATTCACTGTTTCCCATACTGGTCATATTGGCAGTAAGAAACTGCGTCTCGATTCCCAGCGCTTTCAGCTTGCGGATATTTTGAAGTAAATCCACTGTATTTCTTGCAAAACGAGATATATCCTTAACAACCACCATATCAAATATACCATGCTCCGCATCTGACATCATTTTCAAAAACTCTTTACGGTTCTTTATCTTCGTGCCGGAAATGCCTTCATCCGCATATAATTTGACCAAAGTATCCCCTGTTCTTTTTGTATATTCAGCAAAAAACTCTTTTTGCACTTCCAGACTATTAAGCTGATCTTCTTTATCTGTAGAAACACGACAGTATGCAGCTATGTTCATATGATTGCTTCCCTGTTCTTTCTATAATTTCTGTTACATCTATACTATTATATAGGATGCAAAAAGACAAGCCTTTTCATTCGATATGAAACATAAAAAAGAATGCCCGCGTTATGCAGGGCATTCTTTCTTCTCTTCACTATTTAGCTGATCTGCAGCTATCTTTATAGCCTGCTCAACCTTCTTCTCATTAACTCCAATGAATACTTTCAATATGTAGTCGGCGGTCACATCCGCCGGATTGGGGTTATGAAACCGATAATTCAATTTCTGCTTCTTCACAGCGGGGTGATACCTCCTCTCTGATACCCTTTCTCAATCTTATGATGTCTGTCCTCAAAATAGACATATATGGAGTGTCTGTTTTTCGTTTGCTATGCTTCTTTTAATAATATATTATTGAAGCAATATGACATACGAAACAATTACTTGTAGTGTCGTGCCCAAATCATCTAGATAATTCCATTTCTAGGTCACGCTCTTCTTCCAACTGTTTTTGGCGAATACGTTCTTCATTCCGCGCTTTAATTGCACGCTTCTTATCTCCATCAGCAGTTCGTTCCCCCAATTTTTCTCTTTGAAAATCGATTCGGTTCAGATGTATGGTCGGTTCCTGGTTTTTTCCCTGAACTTCAAGACTTTCGTGACTGACTCGTATATCCATTCCGTTTCGTTCATAAGCACGGTTTTGCTCATTGGCCCATTCCTCACGCCAAATGCAAATATACTTCCGCTTATCCCACTCACGGTTCTTCATTTTACTAAAGCCATCTGGAGTAACAGATCGGGTAGGAACAATGATATGAACGTGAGGATTATTCTTTTTGGGATCTGCTTCATTTTTCCCTTCATGGATTGCAGCTATTGCACATAAATCATAAGAAACAAAATTATTGTCAATGTAATCTTTGACAATCTGAAACTGTTCAAGAAAAGGCAGCTCATTAGGTAGCGAGCCTTTAAACTCACGAGCAGTACGTGCATCATATCGATGTTCAGCCTTATCAATCGCATTGCATAGACTTTGAAGATGGTTGAACTCAGGCGGAGCGTTGTCTGGTAGAAATATTTTGTATTGCAAAACATCTTGTCTTCGATTGTAATAAGTCCTGTCGTTGTATTGGTCCTGTAGTTTTTCACCGCAAATGTAGCTGATAGATTTTACAACAGACCGAACTTTTCCACGACTAATAATTCCAATCTCCAAATGATAATTCGCCATTTCAAGTTCCTTTCTTCAGTGTTTGCACACTTCTGGGAATTTTTTTCCGTCCACTTACACATCGCGCACTTTCTGCTACTATTTCGCATTCTTATTTATCAGGAGATATCATTTCACAAAGTGCTTTCTTTTTTAAATGCTCCATTAATTCTTTGTTATTTGCCAGCATCGATAACACTGCTTCCAACTGCCAAAATCTGTCTACATTCTCAGTAATAGTTCCTGGTTCTAAGCTCATAAGCTCTGGAAAATATTTAGTAACCAGTTCTCCTACAATATAATTCCTGCGTTGATCTTTTTTCTTCTTAGCATCCCGCTCATTCTTCTGTTTCGCTCTTCTTTGCTGTTCCAATTTTGCAGTATGCGCCTTACTCTTTTCAATTCGTTCTTCCAATGTTAGTGACATATTAATTATCTATCTCCTTCAATAAGCTTCTTGTTTAAACTATCTCTAAAACGAGTTTCCTTTTCCACACGACAAAATCCTCCTATTTCTGGATGTAAGAGAACAATATCTGATAGTGATGAGAATTCATGAGGATAAATAATTAGTTCTCGTGATTCATTAATGTTGACACTATGCCCCACAAGTTGGCCAATCTCATCGAAATTTACGCTAACTCCTTCGGATGGAACTCTTACTCTTCCAACCAGATTTGAAAAAAACAGTTGCGTTTCGGCATCACTGGCCCCAAGAACTGCTTTATATGGGCAATTATCCAAAATAACACGGCGAGCAGCTTCACCGTAAATCTCATCCAAATCTGCCAAACTTTGACAAAAAATAGAAATTGTTACATTTTTGCTCCGTAAAATCCTAAATGATGGAACAAATACATCTATTTTGCCATACTGCGGGAACTCATCAAGCATCAACAGTGTTGGTTTCACTTTCATTCCTTCCAATTCATACTTTTCAGGTCGTCTTTCTAATGTCCTCATAAGTTGAACCAGCATTAAACGCATCACAGATTGCCACTGCCCAATTTTACTTTGGTCGATTCTAACAAAAATACTAGTTCTTTCTAAATCTTCCCAAAAAATAGTCTCCTTAGGAATATCTCCTGAAGATGACAAAACATCCTGAATCAAAGTATCGGTTGCAAAAACCATGATGTGATTATGTAGCTCCATGCTCACTCCCGCCAAGGTCTTCGGATTCAGTCCTATGTCTGGATTTACACATGCTGCAGCCATTTTATCCGTCTTAATTTTTTCAAGCAGCTTTTCCATGTTCGTGTTCTTAATTTCAAGCATAGAATCGATAAAGTCTTTTCCTAACCTAAAATAGTATATAACTGCACCTGTTAAAACATTTCTGGCTGATACAATCCAAAATGGATCGTCAGCATCGCGTGGCAATGGTATAATAGCCTGTACCAATTCGCGCACGTTCTGTACTAAATTTTCCTCTCCATCTCGATGTAGAATATAATAAGGATCATACCAAAAACTATTCGTTTGACCCCGGATCATATAAAGAATTTTTACTGATCTCCGCGCCGCCCGCTTTATTAAATCACCTTTAAAGTCAAAGGAAAAAATTGTTCCTTTCCACGTCCATGTAGTAGGAATTGCAATTCCAGTTGTCTTTCCACTTCCGCTGCCTCCTATTACCGCAATATGACCATCTTTAACTTGGGGTTTCCCTACATAGTGACCAGTTATAGTCTTACCAAAGAAAAACCCTGGACTATTGCCATTAAGAATCAATGATGATGGTATATTATTACCTGCACGTGCAATAGCTCCCTCTTGAAACCGTTCTCTTCTAAATTGGAGCAATGCATCATCTAAAGGAAAGCACAGTAAATTGTCACCCTCTTTTTTGTGTCTATGCTTGCTTTTTTTCTTCTTTTTTTTGTTTTTTACCTTAGATAGTCTATTGAGGTACATATTATACACATCCCCACTGCTCCTATAATTTTCGTCAAGAGACACCGAAGATTCTGAATCCACCACCATACCTTCAGACATAACACTTATCTCTACCTCATCTGCGTCAAATACCAAATTGTCATCCATTTTCTCATCCTCCTTCTCGTTAATAAAATCAGACATTTCCTTGAAACTAAAGGAAAATATCGTTAAAATAACTTTGATACACTAATTGCTGACAGCTCCTTTCTACCTATCAGCTCTGAATGATATATTACCAACTTCAGCTCATAGTATAAGGATACTGTTTAGGGTATAAATAAGGGTACAATTGAAAGCTCAGCTATATTAGAAAGGAATCTCAGTCCAATGACAATAAACGATTTTTTTCAAACGTTAAAAGATGCGGGACAGCTCTCTGGCAAAAAAGAAGAAATAGCATATGACTTATGCGAAAGCTCTGGAATGGATTTTTCACTAAACACAATCCATAAGTGGATAATTGACGAAAAGCGCAGCCCTAGACGCAGCAAACTATCTATAGACAATGAGGGCTTTATTCGATATTTCGAAAAACATACCAGAAGTACATGGCCAGATATACAAGAAAAATTCAGCGAAATAGACAAACATGGTTTTATTAATCGTAGCACGAAAAGCTCTGTAATATTTTATAGAAGTTTATTATCCCTATTTTATGATGTACTCAGATTAGTGCCTACTTCATTATGCCATATTCTACCGGAAAAGCCTTTGGTTTTTGGCAGAGAAAAGGAATTGAATCTCATTGCAGAAATATTTACAACAAGTAATTATGCCATTATTACAGGTATCGGAGGCATCGGTAAATCATATGTGGCATCATCTTATGCCCACAGTTTAACCGCAGAAGGTGGATGGACAATACAACATATTGTCTGTGAAGATTCTGACAATCTGCAAACAGCAGTTAACAAATTGCAATTTGACAATTTACCACCAAATAAAAAAACAGAGCAAAAGAATGACAAAGAGAATTTCAATCACATAATAACTAAGTTGAAAAAATGTTTCACTCCCACGCTTGTTATTCTAGACAATCTAAATCGCCCTTTTACATGGAAAGAGCGTAAAGACTTTGAGGAGCTAAAAAACTGCGGTCAACATATTCACTTTTTGATAACAAGTCGGAACACTTTACATCAAGATAAGCAGAACATTGTAAATATACTACCACTAGATGATGATTCTTTATTAATGCTTTATAAATATCATCGTTTTAGTGACTTTTCTGATCATAAGAACTATTTCGATAGTCGTAAAAATATTTTGAACCAATTATTTTCCTTGATTGAAAAACATACACTCATGATTACCCTCTTAGCTAAATTGCCCGAAAGATGTTCTCTGACGGAAGACAGAATCTATGAATTAATAAGCGATAATTTAAGCCTTCCATCAGAATCAGTGCATATAACAAAAGATGGTGTACTTATCGAGAATGCTATAAATGTAATCCTCGAAAGAATATTTGATATTTCTCAATTATCCGATATTGAGAAATCTATTATGTGCTATATGTCGTTAATGCCACTTGCAGGAGTAGATACAGATTTGTTTGAGGAATTAACTCACCACTCCAAAGATGATATACGTAGCCTTGTAAATAATTGCTGGATTATAAGAAATGAAGAAACATTCGTATTACGATTACATCCACTAATCTACAATACAATACATAGTTTAGATGATAGCAGACTATCTAAAGAATTATGTTTTGAGTTTTGCAAGCATGTAGCCACCATACGGGATAGATTCCCTGAAGACAGCTATGAATGGAATATTCATAATAAAATCGTAGCTTCTTCCCTATCTGTTTTTTATAATATAAATATAAAGCATAATTTAAATGATTTTTTTGATTTTTGTAAAAATAATTTTAAATATGAAATAAGAAATAAATTAAAATTCAACCCCAAAATCGACTCAAAAAACGAATTGATCAACAAGCTGATACAAAGCACGCCAGAAGACGAATTCTCTGCCAAAATAATAAATACTCTAATAGCCAAATTGAAAGCCATATCAGAAAATGAATTAACAGACTTCTCGTTGGATAAATTAATTGATGACTCAGTAAATGAATGTGCAACCGTCATTTCATATGTTAATAAATTTCTTACAAACTACTCAGAAGGAAAATACTAGAAAACAATCCTATTTAATGTGTAGCAGATTTCTATAACAGCTACGAATTTATGAATTGTTTTAGGAATATCTTTTCTTCTTCCGTTTACTATAAAAGCCGACTACAAATTTTTGGTTCAAATTCATATATTAAAACTGTCACATAATAGATGTTGCTCTTTCATTATTATATTGGGAATTGAGACTTGCAATTCATACAAAAATATGTAAAAAAGCGTTAGTTTGAAAATATGCTTGATATGAATTGCTTTGCCTACTCAAACCTTGTTTACCAGTGTTCCTAATTCTTTGGATGAATATCAACATATTTTCAAACTAACGCCGCAAAATAATATTTGGTACTGAAGTAAATTAGACTTAGAATTACAACCCATAAAAATAAAAACTAAATCATCTTATTTTCATAATCCTGAAGCTCATGAAAAACATTATCTACAAAGACTTTATCTTCTTCCACTCTGTAAAGCATAAAATATTTATGAGATGCAAAGTTAATCCGCCTATACCCAAAATCATTCAAATGCTGATTTTCGCACATCTTTAAACTTTCCGCCGCATGAGTTAATGTAGCTATAGTTGATTCAAAATCATCTATCAGATTGCATGCTGCCTGTTCATTCTTCTTTTCAAATAAAAGGTAATGCACGAACTTATCCATATCTGCTTCTGCATCTTCTGTAATAATCACTTTATAATCCATACTTCCCCCTCAAATCAGAGATTACCTTATCCGCTTCTCGACATTTTCCTTCTTCACAATGTTCTCTAGAACGCTTTAGCTTTGCCAGCATTTCTTCTTCTGTCATTGTTTCATATGGATCATATTCTGCTCTGATATTTTTCCTGATTTCAAAAGGAAATCCGTTATTTGCGACTGCCTGTGTTAAAAACATTCTGATCGCAGTTGTTGTATCAGTACCAAGGTCCTTAAACAACATATCCGATTTTCGTTTTAGATCATCATCTACTCTCACTTGAATTGTACTTGCCATAATAAACTCCCTTCCTAGATATCTCTTCTCTGAGGTTTTAATCTTTACTCCATATCTCATATGGTTATTAGGTTTTACATCAATTATACTGCTAAAACATTTCTAATTCAATACATATGAAATGTTCTGTCATATGATAATGGTTGCAATACTCTGTACCAAGGTATTTTTAGATAAAATATGCATTGTGAATAGATTTGGTATATACTCACACACTAGCTTGAGGGCAATAATTTCTTTCTTGCCTTCGTGTATCTAGCCTTCAATCCTGGATTAATTAATTTATCGTGTGTATTATTATATACACTATCACTAATCAGCAATACACTGTCATCAACAATCCTTTTTACAAAATAATCCGCCGCTTCAAATGAATCAAATCCTTCAATACAAGCAAAATATTTTTCTGCCTCTTTCTGCGGCAACGTATCAAATATATACTGCAACAAATCCGTACTCTGCATCGCATGTGTATATTCAATTATCTGATCTTCTGCATTTTCATATGCATGGTCATCAACAAGTTCTTTCAAAAATTCCTTATTCTTTATCATATATGCTCGAGTACTCTTATTATGTGTTCCATTAAACATCCTTTTATATGTTTCCCATAATATGGATTTTTTGTCCGCCTCCATTTCGAATTTCCGCATTCCTCTTGTTTTTGAAGAGACATAATTCACATACTCCTTCATTTCATATAATTTATTATTAATAACGGAACTATAAATCTGAATGTTATCCAGTCTGACAATATTCTGTATTGTGAAAGGCTCAACCTGTTCTAAAGAGTTGATAAAATGTAAATACTCATTCAACATCTTTTCATCATCATTTAAGTAAATATACAAATCTTTCTCTAAACTATAAATTGAGGTTCCAATATGATTCATAAATTGGATTTTTTCACTGGCCGTTTCAATATCTAAAAGTTGAATTAATTTCGTGCTAACCTCTTTTCTTCTTGCTTTAGACATTCTCCGATACTGAACTTTTCTGTTTATATCAAGTGCATAAAAAATTTGCTTAGCAATATCTTCTTCTAACCCTAAAATATATTGAAAAATATTATAACTTTCCGTCTGATTTCGGGATTTCTGATTAAAATATTGAGCTATATAGTCAACTTCACTTTCTGTAACCACACTTGCCGTTAAAATCTTAATTGCATTCTCAATATTTGTAATCAACATAATTTCATGCTGTGCTATTATAGGGAAATCATCACTAAATAACATCATATACTTTGATATGAGTTTATCATGATTTAATACCTCTGTTCTCAATTTTAGCCATACTGCATTATCATTTTTGTAGAGCCACATTACATTAACATCAATTGCTTTAATAACATTACTATCCAGGAAATCTATTTCACCCAGTCGATCTATCGCCATATTGCAAACATAATAAATCCACTCTCCTACTTCTGCTAATCTATTACATAATTTTACTGAAAGTCCGCCTATCCATACTATTGAAGCGAGAGATTCTACTGCACCATCACTTATTTTTTCTGCATTTTCCAACAAATCCACATATTCTTCCTTTGACAATATTTTATTATTCACTTCTGCTACCAACACTTCGACAAACTGATCCGGGACTTCCTTAATTTTCATACAATATTCATATACTAACTCATAACACTTATCAATTCCAAAACATTCAATTATCGTTAGATAAAATCTAATATAATCATCATTCTTCTTACTGTCTTCTACTATTTTTTTATGTATAAGAATACATTCATCAAATCCACTTCCTATTTTAGAATAATTAATTAATCGCATAATCATTGTTATATTTTCTATACAATTAATTTCTTTTTGGGAAATAAATTCATTTTCTCCCATAAACAATTCCATAAAAAGCGTTGCTTCTTCTGGGCACACTAAAACAATTTTTTCTCTTATTTGTTTAATTATACCTCTATCTTCGGTAGCTTCACTAAATATCACAGACATTTCTTTCCATACATCATCTCTATTATCAATATTAGTGTACTGCATTATCATTTCAATATAATTTAACGTTTTAGCAAAGTTAGCTTGATCATACCGAAATCCACGCACAATATCGAATACTTTTTGACTAAATATATTAACTGCAAGACAATATATTTTTTCAAATTCAATAATAAACCTCGGAAAAGCCATATTTAATTGATTCACTTTGTTTAATCCGTCAATAATCACACTGCTATTTGTATTTTCCAAATGTTTTTTATAGTCATCAGTATTTTTAGGCCTTTCATTGTATATTATGCTATTAAACACAATCATCTCACTAATATCATATAATTTACTTTCCTTGGGATAATTGTAAAAATACGTCCGATAGTTTGCATCTATTAATTTTAATTCAACAAGTTCCAGCAATGCCTTTTTAAATCCCCCTGATAAATTTCCTATTATTCCATTCCAATTATTTATATCAGAATCCAGCGTTCCCTCTATATATTCTTCAATTACCTTTTCAAAATCCCTGTCTGCAACTTTATAAAAATCCTCCTCATACTCTGTCATCAAATAAGTTGCCACAGCACACTTCTCATATGTAATACCTCTCCCTTTAAACTTTTCATCAAGACTTTCATACAAGACTAATGACATATTTAATCTATTTTTAATCTCTCTGATACCGAGTTTTTCCCCTCTAATAAGCCATTGCATACCAACAATTCTATCTATAGAAACACCTTCCATTTCTTCTATTAATCCCAAAGCAAATAGCTCTTCTCTTAGTTCAGAAAGTAAACCATTTAATATTACATCATAATTATCAATATTAATTTTTCTCAAATTAATTATATAATCAAAAAATTTATCATAAAGTCTTTCTTCTTGGCCCGCTCCATTTCTATTTGAATCATGTTCCTTCAGTTGAGATTCTGGTTTTATATTTACTACAAACGTAACTCTATTCCCATGTAATCTACTCCTAATATTTTGATCTGTTAAATAATATTTTCTAATCTCTTTCAGAAAATTTTTCACCGCTATAATATTACTGGTTCTATCTAAATCCTCAATCACAAATATATAATGTCTAAAAAATTTTTTGTATAGAACTTCTTGATTATAATAATCAATCAAAACATTTTCATCAATTTCCCTATTTCCTTCTGATTTCGCTGATGAAAAGATAAAATCAGCTCTGAACAAAACAAGAATAACACATGCAATGCCCACAACATATGAACCATACATAATCATCTGTAGTTCACTTGATTCAATCTGTGCAATCTGCATAATTTTATCACTAAATTGCCTAAGTCCTTCACCTATAGCTATTGTAATGACAGCCAATACTAATATCATATTCTTAATCCAGCTATCACTTTGTATAGAAAACAATCCATAATTTTTGCTTAACCGTTTACTAATATAACTTCCCTTCGAAGGACTTAATTGGTTAATTACATGAAAAAGAAAAGATTTATGCAATTCAACAACTGAACTTCCGCCTTCATTCATCTTCTCCAATACTTCCCACATATTAACAATATACATAGATTTAGGTCTAAAGCAAAAAACACCTTTTTGTATACGTTTTTTATACATTGCTAATAAACTAGACTTCCCTGAGCCAAAATCAGAAGTCACAGCAATCATTTTAGCACCATTGTCAATGGCTGCTTCTAATTTATCAACATAAACTTTTACCCCAATCCAATCATTTGATTCATCTTCAATCGGTTGATTCAAAATCACCCGCTTACGTTTTTGGAAATTTATTTCATTCATTTTTTTTCGTATTTTTATAAAAAGCTTCATTAGTAAAATTCCCCTCTCAGACACATCAAATCTCAAGCAACCATCAAATCTATTTTCATTTAATTTAGCTTTATATACTTCTGCTTTTTAATTATAACAAATAATATTGTATGTAAAAAGTATAAAATCAGGTCCACTCTTCACCCCAAAATGTTTTCTCCTCACCAAAAGCTTTTCTTCATGCTCTCCATTTTCCGTTCCATCTGAAAGAGAATATTTTACTTTTCCTATTTCATTCTTATATGCACTATGTTTTCCTAATGATTTAATTCATTATCGCATAATCTCTTCCGTCTCCCTCCGAAGCCTGATTCTATCCTCCATACCACATCTGTATATCACAGCTCCATATACCATACCACGCCAGTATGATTGCTTCTGTTATCTAAAACTGGTATAAAAGAGCAGGCTGTCCTATCTCTGATAAGACTTTCCTGCTCTCCATGCCATCACCCATCCACCATCATGCAACAATCTTCAGCATCTCCTCATCTCTGCTGTAAGAATACACATGATTGGATAACTGCTCTTCCACACTTACCTGTGTCATATTAATCTCCTGCACCATTTCTGCCAATTTCCCATATTCTTCTTCATTTTGGGACGGCAATATAATGACCTCATGCACAGAACTCGGCAGCACAATGAAACCGTCCCCGATTTGATTAGCAATACTATGCAGGGTATTCTTATCAAGGATTTCAGACGCGCCAAAGAACTTATTGCGGTTTGTCAGGACATACATACCCATATCCGACTGTTGCTCTCTATCTTTCCCCAAATTAGCAGCCTCCGGCATGATATTCTTTATGACAGTTTCCATACTATCAAAACATGGCTCTCCATCAGAACGCATATTGGAAATGGCTGTATAATAAAGATTCCCCTCATTCTGCCCCCACATCTCCATATGCTCGTTTTGGATAAGGATCGTTCCGGTGCCCTCTGCCGCAAAACCGCCGATTACTACATAGTATACGACAGCCATATCCAGAAACAGCCTGTACGGTGTCCCTTCGAGCAGCTCCTTATTCTGTCCGGCATTGACCACTTTCGCATAAATGCTTTCTTTCACAGTCTCCCAATCCAGAAATCCGGATATGTTGATGCTCTGCGCATCATCCAGGTGTTTCTTAAGCAGCCTGTAAATCTCATCCACTGTCTCAGATAACTTCATTCCCCCATTCTCATATTCCTCATAAAAATTATCCAGATATACGCATGGCGCAACGTTACATACCTCTGCCTCGGCTGTTATCCCGGTCAGCCTGATACCGTTGTTCTTTGTCACATTTTTTATAAGCGCCTTAAATACCCCATCTGCTTTACTCTGGATTTCCGCTAATACAGCATCTGTAAATTCTTCAAAATTCATCATCTAACTATCCATCCTCTCTATGCCGCTTTGGCTGATTTTGTACGTTTCAGTGCGGTCATTACTTTGCCGTAGAGTTCTTCGCTCATGATCCCCGGCTCCTGTATCTTATATCTTTTCTGTACTGTTTCCATTGTTACTCCCGTCCTGTCAAGTTCTGCCTGTAAAGAATCCATCTGGTCTTTGGAAATGGAAGGTTTCCCGGATCTTTCCTGTGACTTTTTCTGCGCGGCTTTTTTCTCATTATTGTCCGCATCAGCAGCTTTTCCTTTACCGCTATTCGCAGTTCCGCTGTCATCCTTTAGCTTCATTGCATATACAGACCGCCCCTTATCATTTACGATTACCAGTGATGATATTTCCTTGTCCTCATTGTACTGGATAGAAGAAACCGAAAAATGATCGTTACAGTAATAACGTTTCTCTTTGTTCAGTCCCTCTTTCATCTGTATTGCCACCCTGTCTGCAGAAATCCAGATAAAAGGCGCAGTATAAAGTTCCCTGCCAATTCCCCAGTTAAAACAGGCCCGCTTAAAACTGTCCGATGCCTGGGATTTCTCTTTCTCTGCACATCCTGTCGTACCGACATCCTGTTTTGCTATCCACTGTCCGGATTCTTTATCTAAGATTTCCACTGTACAGTAAAGATTCCCATCTATGCACTGGTGGCTTCGTTTCCAACCAAATGCCCCAAATGTTTCATCTAATATCTTCTGGTCTACCCTCGCATCCTTATAAAGAAGCAGACTTAAGCCTTTTTCATTGATAACAGAGACCCTGCATTCTATCTCTTCTGCTTTAAGCAGCCTTATCAAATCCTTTTCCATCTTCATCATCCTTTCCGCTCTCCGGATTACCCATTACTGAAATATTTTTTAGTTCACTGCACGCATATGTCCTTAATTCATCAAAAAAGCTATCTTCTCTTGTCAGCCATTCCTGATAAATGGATTCCAGTATTCCAAAGTTAAGATTAAGAAGCCTGCGCATGGTATCATTCTGCAGATTGTCAGTATACACTGCCAATATCTCATAGAGATTCACATAAATCTCTATCTTGTAAGAAGCTTTGAAAATATCCTCTTTTTCTTTTTGGAGCATGGAATCCTTGAAAAGCTGCAGTTCCATATGTAGTCGCTCCCGTAATAATTCCCTCAGTTCCTTTTCGTCCATAAGCATGCCTCCTATGCTGCTTTCACTTCAAAACGTCTGGAATGGGAAACTTTTCCATAAACATCATAAAGTTCTGGTTTCTCTTCCCTTATGCGCTTTGTATCAAGTTTCGTGGAGTCAATATTTTTCCACGAAACACGGAACCTCTTGCTGCTTGCGAATTCATTATCCTCCATGAACAGCTTCACTTCCTGCTCTATCTGCTTCTGTTCTTCCTGTAATTCAGCAATAAATCCGAGGATCTCTTCACGCCGTCTTAACTTTTCATCAAACCCGACAAGTTCAATCGTACTTTCTTTTCTTGCCGTATGGAAATACTGTTCGATCACCTCATCACAGTTCTTGCTCCCATCCGGCGGTGGGATGATCCCCGGTACCACATGGTTATTCCAGAAGTTCTCTTCTATTGCCGTAAGACGATCTATCAGCTCATCATCCCACTCTAATTTCCGGTATGTGAATTCTCTCCCTAAGATAACCACTGCTATGTACCATGTGCGTTTCCCGGTGACCGCCATATAGTGGTAGCACTGCATGACATAATGGAGAGGGATGTTCCCATCTGCCCATTTGTCCGCATTATAGGCACTGGCTGTCTTACATTCCAGCCCTGCATCCTCCCCGGCTACGAAACGATCAACATCCGCGATCATGAACGGATGCTCCATGCTCCGGTACATATAGTTTGATTTTCTCACTTTTAAACCAGTAGCCTCGGTAAACCTCTGCGCTACATAATCCTCAAGGTCATGCCCAACTCGCATAGCCTCATTATCCTGAACCTCTATTTCATCACTGGTCTTATCCTGAAAGACCTTCATGGCGCTGCTGTAAGGATTTACACCGCAGATCGCACCTACATCAGAACCCCCAATGCCGGTCTTCCTTAAACGGAGCCAGTCTGCATTATCCACTCCTGCCAATGGTATTTTTTCAAACATGATATCCCTCCTTTTCATGGTCACAAAGATAATGGGGATAGGAAAGACCGAAACAGTCTCCGCTATCCCCATATCTCTGTTATTTTTTATTCCTTTTTTCCACATATGCTGTCTGATACGGAAACCCTTGCTTTCGGATGCATATATTTCCCGGATCTTGTTCCGTGATATGTTATATGTTATTTCCTTTTCTGTTTCCATAAAACCAAAAGGCTATAGACCCTTCAATATTTACACCAAAACACTTTACAATCAGCAATCCCCATCATCACAGCATATACTTTTCCCATTGAGCTGCTGATTAGGCAGCTTTCACAAGCTGGTATGCCTTGTCAATCAGCGGATTCCCGTCAATCGTCCGCGCAAACAGGTTCTCATTATAATTTGCAGTCCTCCGTAAGGGTGTGCTGTGTGTCGCAAAGTCTGACACCGCATTGATAAACCGGTATGCATTCTTCCCCACCTTCTGTAAATCAGGGGCGTCATAATACCGTTTCATCATATCCTGACGAAGCCGCTGTATGTTCTTAGCCTGCATTGCAGTAAGTTCTTTCTCCATCGGCAATAAAAGTTCAACATATTCCTTCACCTGTGCATCCGACACTTTCTGTCTGCGGAGCTGCTCAAATTCGACACCCAGATTGTCCATATACTTTTCTGCCATGAAGAGTGTATCTCTTGCTTCCTGTATCTTGTCCTGCACATTCCCCGTATGGATCATAGAAAAACTCCTTCTTGCTGTATCTAACGCTAAATTGAGCGTATTGTTGCAGACCACCCTTACCGGGGTAATGGCTACTTTTACAGAACTTGAACCGTCATGGGTGTTGGAAAATACAAGGTAGGAGCCGACCCTTTCCCCCGCGATGATATACTCTTTTTGGAGTCTTGCGAGAAGCCATACCCTTTTGCCATTCTGCAATGACCCGGCAGTTTCATAGCGCACCCCTTTCCCTAACAGCCCATCCGTAAAGCTGAAAGCATCCACGTTCTGTACCACCCTGTAGCGGTCAGATACCACACCCAGCACTTTCCTGTCGGAATCCCTTATATTTAATTTATACCCCTCCACTTTCTCTTTTGAACCGGTATAGACCGACTCCTGCACCACGTTCCAGTCCAACCCCGCAAGCCGTAGTGCATCTGTTGACGTTGGTGCTTCCATAACAATAGTTCCAAGCCCATGCCATGGTTTTTCCCTTACGGAAAACATTGTTTCTACATTTGCTGCCATAAAAATCTCCATTCCGCCGCCTTTGGTTGGCGGCACAAATAGTAATGAAAGT
>CAZTKJ010000029.1:0-40352 GCA_964614185.1 uncultured Lachnospiraceae bacterium | reverse complement strand
CAATTCAGTGTGAGTATTATGCAATGGAAGGTTTAAGCCAGTTAATACATACTGTTAATCTTGTAAAAGAAAGGTTAAATCCTGAACTTGAAATGGAAGGCGTGGTATTTACCATGTACGATTCAAGAACTAATTTATCTATGCAAGTTGTTGAAAATGTAAAAAGCCATTTGAATCAAAGAGTTTTTAAAACATTAATACCCAGGAACATCAGATTAGCTGAAGCACCAAGCTATGGTATGCCTATCACAATGTATGATGCAAAGTCAGCAGGTGCAGAAGCTTATATGGAATTGGCGGAAGAAGTAATTAACAGATAGAGTTTTGTCGAAAGGAAGAAAAGTATGGCAGCAAGGGGATTGGGAAAAGGATTAGATGCATTAATACCGAATACGGTAGGAGAAGGAAGTAGTAAAAAAACAGAAGTAAAATCAAAATCTGCTAAAGATGAAAAAAAAGAAGGTGAAACTCTTGTAAATATTACAAAAGTAGAACCTAACAGGGAACAACCCAGAAAGAATTTTGATGAGGATGCATTGGAAGAATTAGCTGAGTCCATCAGACAATTTGGATTACTTCAACCTATTCTTGTTCAGGATAGAAAAACATATTATGAAATCATTGCCGGTGAGCGCAGATGGCGCGCTGCAAAAAAAGCGGGACTGAAAGAAGTTCCTGTTATAATTAAAAATCTGACAGAGCAGGAAATAGTAGAAATTTCACTGATTGAAAATATTCAGCGAGAAGACTTAAATGCAATCGAAGAAGCACAGGCTTATAAAAGACTTTTGACAGAATTCAATTTAAAACAGGATGAAGTTGCTGACAGAGTATCTAAGAGCCGTACAGCAGTTACGAATTCTATCCGCTTGTTGAAATTGTGTGATGAAGTACAGCAAATGATCATAGATGATATGATTTCAACGGGACATGCCAGAGCATTGATCAGTATTGAAGATCCGGAAAAACAATATTTGATTGCACAGAGAATATTTGATGAGAAGCTTAGTGTACGTGATGTTGAAAAACTGGTTAAAGACTTAGGTAAACCTGCTAAAATGAAAAAGGCAGCTGAAACAGATGAAAGTTTAGAAGTAATTTATCGCGACATTGAGGATAAATTAAGGCAAAAGTTAAGTACAAAGGTAGCAATTAATTCAAAGGGAAATGGCACCGGTAAAATCGAAATAGAGTTTTACTCTCACGAAGATCTGGACAAGTTAATTGACCTCTTATCAAAATAATTTAACAATTCAAATAAGATAAAACATTGAAAGGTACAAAAAATGAAGAATTCCTTTTTAACTGACTTAGGATTAGGAAATTTAGATATAGGAATTATTATATTGGTTATGCTGATATTAATATTGATAGCATTGATATTATGCATTGTAAATATATGTTCCATATTTAAAATGAGAAAGAAATACAAAAAATTTATGGCAGGTAAAAGCGCCAAGAGTTTGGAAAATGAAATAGTCGGATTATTTGAAGATAACAAGTTTATTAAATCTTCCATGGAAAAGAATAGGCGGGATATCCGTACACTATATAAAAATATGGAATCAACGTTCCAAAAAATAGGGATAATAAAATATGATGCCTTTAATCAGATGGGAGGAAAATTAAGTTTTAGCTTAGCGCTCCTTGATGAACAAAATAATGGTTTCATATTAAATTCTGTTCATAGTGCAGAAGGATGTTATTCTTATACGAAAGAAATTAAAAATGGGGAAAGCAATATCTCATTAGGTGACGAGGAGAAGCAGGCACTTAATATGGCGATGGGAATTACGGAATAATCGTTAGAGGGGATACAATGAAATTATGTAAGGTAACTGATTTAAAAGGTGGGGAAGTTTTAGCAAAGACTGTTATGACTTCTGATTTTAAAATTCTTTTATCAGACGGGATTACACTGCGTCCGGAATATATTGATAAAATCAAAGAACTGGGTATTACAGAAGTATATATTATAGAAGATGCTCTACATGAAAAAGAAGTACTTCTTTTAAAAAGCAATCTGGAAAGAGTATTTCATGACAAAGTAAGAGATATCATGGAAAAGCATATTTACAGGCAAAGTAAAGAGCTGATGGAACTTAGTCAGACTGCTGACAGTATTATTTCCAACATTTTAGAGGAAGATGAAATCGTAGAAAAGATTTATGATATCAAAGAAAGAAGTTCCGATATATATGAGCACTCTGTGAACATTTGTTCTCTTGCGGTATTGGTAGCTTTAAAACTGAAAATAGAAAAGAATGTTGTTCATGATATAGCTGTAGGCTGCCTTTTACACGACCTGGGATTACGTTATCTTGAAGTACCATATACTGATCGGAATATGGAGGATTTTTCTAAGACAGAGCTTATAGAGTATAAGAAGCATCCTATATATGGATATTCCGTTTTAGAAAAGGAAGTATGGATATCTAATTTGAGTAAAAAAATCATTCTTTCCCATCATGAAAGAATGGACGGAAGCGGCTTTCCTTTAAAATTAAAGGAACTGCCATATGAGGTAAAAATAGTAAGTGTCTGTGATGCCTTTGATGAAATAATCTGTGGAATAGGATGCAACAGGCAAAAAGTATATCAGGCTGTAGAATACTTAAAAACTTTTAAAGGTCAAAAATTTGATGCTAATATAGTAAATACTTTTCTTGAATTTACAGCAGTATATCCTGTAGGAAGTAAAGTTCTTTTAAGCAATAACTATATTGGAAAGGTAGTTTCTCAAAATAGAGAATTTCCTGACAGGCCTGTCATTCAAGTGGTCAGAGATGAACAGGGTGAATTGGTATCAAATGTTTTTCTGATAGATTTGATAAAATCTAATAACATTTTTATTGAAAAAGTACTTGAATAATTGTTTATTACATAATAACATTACAATGTTAAACGCGTATTTTAAAGAGAGGAGTTTTATTATGATAGATATAAAATTTTTAAGGGAAAATCCGGATGCAGTAAAGGAAAATATTAAAAAGAAGTTCCAGGACAGCAAGCTTCCCCTGGTGGATGAAGTGATTGCCCTTGATGCAGAGAGCCGCAAGGCAAAGCAGGAAGCAGATGACCTTAGAGCAAACAGAAATAAAATTTCTAAGGAAATAGGTGCATTAATGGCTCAAGGGAAAAAGGAAGAAGCTGAAGCAAAGAAAGCCGAAGTTGCAGCAGGTGCAAAGCGTCTTTTGGAATTAGAGGAGCAGGAAAAAGAATTAGAGGAAAAGGTTACTAAGATCATGATGGTAATTCCGAATATCATTGATCCCAGTGTCCCTATTGGTAAGGATGATACGGAAAATGTAGAGATTACCAGATACGGTGAACCGGTAATTCCTGACTTTGAGATTCCTTATCATACAGAAATCATGGAGAAGTTTAACGGAATAGATTTGGACAGCGCAAGGAAGGTTGCCGGAAACGGATTTTATTATTTAATGGGAGACATTGCCAGACTGCATTCTGCAGTTATTTCCTATGCAAGGGACTTCATGATAGGAAGAGGATTTACTTATTGTGTACCGCCTTTTATGATTCGGAGTAATGTAGTTACAGGAGTTATGAGTTTTGCCGAAATGGATGCCATGATGTATAAAATCGAAGGAGAAGATTTATACTTAATCGGTACAAGTGAACATTCCATGATAGGTAAATTTATTGATACTATTGTTCAGGAAGAAGAACTTCCGAAGACGCTTACCAGTTATTCACCCTGTTTCAGGAAAGAAAAAGGGGCACATGGATTGGAAGAGCGCGGTGTTTACAGAATTCATCAATTTGAAAAGCAGGAGATGATCGTGGTATGTAAACCGGAAGAATCTCCTATGTGGTTTGAAAAGTTATGGCAGAATACTGTAGATCTGTTCCGTTCTATGGATATTCCCGTAAGAACAATAGAGTGCTGTTCAGGGGATCTGGCAGATCTTAAAGTAAAATCTTATGATGTAGAGGCATGGTCACCCAGACAAAAGAAATACTTTGAAGTAGGAAGCTGTTCTAATCTCGGTGATGCACAGGCAAGAAGATTAAAAATCAGGGTAAATGGAAATAATGGCAAATATTTTGCGCATACATTGAATAATACCGTAGTTGCTCCGCCCAGAATGCTGATAGCATTCCTTGAGAACAATCTCCAGGCAGATGGTTCTGTCAGGATCCCGGAGGTGCTAAGACCTTACATGGGTGGAATGGAAGAAATCCGATAGTTTATAAATGGATATAACGGTATCGCCGGACAGTAAACAGGAGGTGAAGTTTTTGCATAAATATTTAAGGGCAATTGGATTTAGCAAATTAACAGATAGAAAAGAACTGCAAAAGCTTCTGACAGATATCGTGGTTAATGGTACAGACAGAGCATATACATCAAATGGTGAAAAGACGCTTCTTGCAGAGTTTGGCAAAGATTTTGCCGAAGGAATGGGTATTGCAGTCTGCGGAGAATTTGATGAAGATGATAAGTTCACTTATGATTATTATTACCCCTACTTGAGGGGTAATATTATCAGTTCAGAGGAAGATGTATCTGTAGAACGCCATGCGGCACAGGAATCTTATGCAGGAGTCTGTGATGACATTAAAGTAGGAGTAACTCTGATCTTTTATCTGCAAAATATGATTCCCTATGTAAAAGCCAATAATCTGGGCGTTCTTCCAATCAGAGGAACTACTTTAACTTTATCTGCTCTTTCCAGTCAGGGGAGCATCATGCTTCCCATTATGAAAACAGAAAAAGATCTGATAAAAAATAAGCGTGCGTTTATGACGAGAGCGCAGCTGATTGACGCTGCCAGAAAAGGGGATGAAGAAGCGATAGAAAATCTTACCTTAGAGGATATGGACACTTACACGGCTATTTCCAAAAGAATCCAAAAGGAAGATGTGTTTAGTCTGGTAGATACTTATTTTATGCCGTATGGAATTGAGTGTGATCATTATTCCATATTGGCAGAGATTGTAGAATGTAATCTGGTTAGAAATAAATTGACAGAAGAGGAAATTTATGTAATGACCTTAAACTGTAACAATCTGATATTTGAGATGTGCATTAATAAGGAAGACCTTTACGGTGAACCGGCAGCAGGCAGAAGATTCAAAGGAATCATATGGATGCAGGGATTTATTAATTTTCCAAATTGAGTAAAGGGCATATAATTTGACGGTTGCCAGAGGAATTAGAATATGCTAAAATGAGCACGTAATTTAAGTTTTGTTCCTGTAGCTCAGTAGGATAGAGCGTTCGCCTCCTAAGCGAAAGGCCGCTGGTTCGACTCCAGTCAGGAACGTGATAATAACGCCAGGAAACTTTACAAAATTAAGGTTTTTTGGCGTTATTTGCGAAAGCAGGAAAAGAAGGGAGTAAAAACTATGAAATTCAGTAATGGTTGTTGGTTACAAAAAGAAGGATGCAGTTGTTTTGCACCTCAGGAAGTTTATTTTTCTAAGATTGAAGACAAAAAGGTAACATTATGTACACCTACGATCCCTATTAAAGAAAGAGGAGATACTTTAGGCGGTATTAATCTGACATTAGAGATTACTTCACCGGCGCCTGAAATTTTTCGCGTACGTACCTATCATTATAAAGGGGCAATTGTAAATACGCCTGCTTTTGAATTAGAACTTACGGATGAAGTGCCTTTAAGTGTGGAGGATAGCGAAAAAGAAATCAGAATTACCAGCGGTACGCTTACATTGGTAATTGCCAAGAAGCCTTTTTCTATGACTTACTTACGAAATGATGAATTTATTACAAGGAGTGTGGGACGTGACCTTGCACTGATGAAGACAGACTGGAAAGGACTTGCCTATGATTCCGGTGACAATGAAGAAACCTATATTCGTCAAATGCTTTCTTTATCAGTTGGAGAATTAGTCTATGGTATGGGAGAAAGGTTTACACCTTTCGTAAGAAACGGACAGAGTATAGATATCTGGAATGCTGATGGAGGAACCAGCACAGAACAGTCATATAAGAATATTCCTTTTTATATTACAAATAAAGGATATGGTGTACTGGTAAATCATCCTGAAAAGGTTTCTTTTGAAGTGGCTACGGAAATGGTAACAAGAACAGAGTTTTCTGTAGAAGGTTCCTATCTTGATTATTTTCTGATCAATGGTCCTACCATGAAAGAGGTTTTGATAAGATATACTGATTTGACCTGCAAGCCTTCTCTGCCGGCTCCATGGACTTTTGGATTGTGGCTTTCCACTTCCTTTACCACGAATTATGATGAAGATACGGTTATGAGTTTTGTAGACGGAATGATTGACAGAGGCATTCCTCTCAGGACATTCCATTTTGACTGTTTCTGGATGAAAGAATTTCATTGGTCTGATTTCGTTTGGGACAGCCGTGTATTTCCTGATCCTGAAGGAATGCTGAAACGAATAAAAGCAAAAGGATTAAATATCTGTGTATGGATCAATCCTTATATTGGCCAGGAGTCATGTCTTTTTGATGAAGGTATGGAAAAAGGATATTTTATTAAACGTACCAACGGACAAGTATGGCAGTGGGATATGTGGCAGCCGGGTATGGCTATTGTAGATTTTACTAATCCTGACGCATATCAGTGGTTCCAGAATAAGCTGGAGTATCTCTTAGATATGGGAGTGGATTGTTTCAAAACAGATTTCGGTGAGAGAATTCCCGTCAGAGATGTTATGTATTTTGATGGCTCAAATGTTAAGAAAATGCATAATTACTATACATATTTATATAATAAGTGTGTTTATGAATTGTTAGAGCGTAAACGCGGCAAGGGAGAGGCGGTATTGTTTGCACGTTCTGCAACGGTTGGAGGACAGAAATTCCCTGTTCATTGGGGAGGCGACTGTTGGTCAGATTATGAATCCATGGAAGAAAGCCTCCGTGGAGGGCTTTCACTTTTAATGAGCGGATTCGGCTTTTGGGCTCATGATATTGGAGGATTTGAAAATACATCAACGGCAGATGTTTACAAACGCTGGGTAGCATTTGGTCTTCTTTCCTCCCATTCAAGGCTGCATGGCAGTTCTTCTTACAGAGTTCCCTGGGCTTATGATGAGGAGGCTGTGGATGTTGTAAGATTCTTTACAAGATTAAAAGCGAAACTGATGCCCTATTTATACAAAACATCAATTGATACTTCCATAACAGGAATACCTACCATGAGAAGTATGGTTCTGGAATTTACAGAGGATAAAACATGTCATTTTGTGGATAAACAGTATATGTTGGGGGACAGTCTGTTAGTAGCTCCTATTTTTAATGATCAGGGAATTGCAGAATATTATCTTCCTAAGGGAATCTGGACTGACTTCTTTACAGGAGAGGAAAAGCAGGGAGCCGGCTGGATCAGTGAAAAGCATGGATATTTAAGTATTCCTCTTATGGTGAAGGAAAATTCCATTATTGCTCTTGGCGCTCATGAAGATAAACCCGATTACGATTATGGAAACGGTTCAGAGCTTCGTTTATATGCTTTGCAGGATGGAGAAAAAGCAAGTACTGTAGTTTATGGACCAGATCGATCAGAAGAAATTATAATGACAGCGGAAAGAAACAGAAATCAAATAGAGATCAGCGTTAAATCCCATAAAGATTATACCATCAGGCTTGTAAATATGATTGCAATTTCTGTTTCACAGGGTGAAGTGAAGATTGATAAGAAAGATACCGTAATCAATTTGTCAGGAGATACCAACTTAGTAGTTACGTTTTAAAAAGGAGCATAGGTATAAGAATGAATTATGATGTATTTGATATGACAGTGGAAGGCAGCATTGGAAATCCTACATTGACTACTTATCTGATTGATACTCTGGAAGGACTTTTGATTCGTGAACGTCCTATTGTGATTATTTGCCCGGGAGGAGGATATAATCATATATCTGTCCGGGAAGGAGAGTTTTTAGCACTACAATTTATGGCTATGGGATATCATGCGGCAGTATTACGCTATTCAGTTGCGCCGGCAGTTTATCCAACGCAGCTGTTAGAGCTTGGAAAAGCAGTGGCTTTAATCAGGAAAAGAGCAAAGGAATGGCATATTCAAGAAGATAAACTGTTGATTCAAGGGTCTTCTGCGGGAGGACACCTGGCAGCTTCTTTTGGATGTTTTTGGAAAAGTAAGCTGTTTACGCAGTTAACAGAAGGTGATACAGAACTGCTGCGTCCTAATGGATTGCTGTTAAGCTATCCGGTGATTACCTCCGGAGAGTTTGCGCATAGAGAATCTTTTCAAATGCTCTTGGGAGACCGGTATGAAGAATTACTTGAAAAAATGTCCTTGGAAAATCAGGTAAGTGCAGATACCCCGAAGACTTTTTTATGGCACACCTTTGAAGACGGGGCTGTTCCTGTGGAAAATTCACTTTTGTTTGTAGAATCACTCCGTAAACAAAATATCCCTGTAGAATTTCATTTATATCCAAAGGGAGGTCATGGACTTGCACTGGGAAATAAGATGACCTGCTCTGCAGAAGGAAAAGAAATACAGCCGGAAGTAACGACATGGATTTCATTGGCCGGTACGTTCATAGAAAATTTATAAAATAACAAAGAGTCCGCTTGCGGACTCTTTGCTCTCTGTATAACGAGTGTCTCTTTTATAATTTACTATTTTATAAACTCTACGTGGCCGTCTTCTATATGATAAACTGCACCCATTGCTTTAAGCTTACTGTCAGCGTTAGGGATGCCTAAGCCGTCTTCAATTTTCTTTTTACTATATTCTACATTCAGGCAGCAGGCCTTGTAAGCATCTGCTTCGTCACCGATAGCAAGTTTGATCTCTTCTGTAATGGATTTGATAAAGCCTTCTGCATGTCCGCCCATTGCAGCGCCTACAGCACCGCAGTTGGTATGACCGAGAACAACAACTAAGTTACATCCAAGATGGTCAGCTGCATATTCAACACTGCCAAGCTGATGGTCACTGATAACGTTTCCGGCAACACGGATAACAAATAATTCTCCGATTCCTGCGGAAAAAATACTTTCCGGTATTACACGGGAATCAGAACATGTAACAATGATAGCATAAGGATGCTGACCATTTTCACATGTATCTTTACGGATTTCAGGTGAAATATTACCGGGACAGGTGGTTGCATCCAGATACTTTTCATTTCCTTTTTGCAATTTAAGTAAAGCTTCCTCTGCAGATAACGCACTGGCATTTGACATGATACAGTCCTCCTTTTTTAGAGAAGTATATCATTTTTCCCGATCATTGTAAAGTTACTGCCATGGCAGGCGGTCAGAGGATATTGACCATATAACCTACAAAAAATAAAATAGATAAGGAGATAAAATATGATAGAAAACAATAAAGTTAAAAAAATATTATATGGCGGAGATTACAACCCGGAACAGTGGCCGGAGGAAATTTGGAAAGAAGACATGCGTCTGTTTAAACTGGCGCATATTGATGTGGTGACATTAAATGTATTCAGTTGGGCAGCATTACAGCCGGATGAGAATACATACGATTTTAGCCGGCTTGATAAGATCATGGAAATGGTAAGAGAAAATGGACTTAAAGTCTGTATGGCCACTTCAACAGCAGCCCATCCGGCGTGGATGGCAAGAAAACATCCGGATATTTTAAGAGTGGAGCACAATGGGATGAAGCGGAAGTTTGGAAGCCGCCACAACTCATGTCCCAACAGCCCTACTTACAGAAAGTATTCTGTGGCCCTTGCAGAAAAACTGGCAGAGCGCTATAAGGATTATGATAATATTGTAGCATGGCATATTTCCAATGAATATGGTGGGGAATGTTATTGTGAAAACTGCGAAAAAGCATTTCGCAACTGGCTGAAGGAAAAATATAAAACCATTGATGAATTGAACCGTGTTTGGGATACGGATTTTTGGGGTCATACCATGTATGATTTTGAAGATGTGGTAGTACCGAATATGCTGTCGGAGGAATTTAACTGGGATGGAGTCCGCACAAATTTCCAGGGTATTTCTCTTGATTATAGCCGTTTTAATTCAGACAGCATCCTGGAGTGTTTCCAAATGGAATATGCAGCAGTAAAAAAATATACGCCTGATATTCCCGTAACAACCAATTTAATGGGAACGTATAAACCTCTGGATTACTTTAAATGGGGTAAGTCTATGGATTTCATATCCTGGGATAACTATCCGGCTTTCGATTCTTTTCCGGCTTATGCGGCTATGCAGCATGACTTAATGAGAGGGTTAAAAGGAGGCAAGCCATTTGCATTGATGGAGCAGACACCAAGCGTAAGTAACTGGCATATTTACTGTAAGTTAAAAAGACCGGGAGTAATGCGTCTTTGGAGTTATCAGGCAGTGGCCCACGGAGCAGATACCGTCATGTTTTTCCAGATGCGCAGAAGTATTGGTGCCTGCGAAAAGTATCACGGAGCAGTAATTGATCATGTGGGAACGGAAAATACAAGAGTATTCAGGGAAATTACGGCTCTTGGAGAGGAACTTGAAAAAATCGGCAGTGAAACTCTCGGCAGCAGGACAAATGCTGAGATTGCAATTGTTTTTGACTGGGATAATTGGTGGGCAGCAGAATATTCTGCCGGACCAAGCCGGTTGATTCATTATTGTTCTGAAGTTGTGGCTTACTATAAAGCTTTAAGTGAAAAGAATATTTCTGTTGATTTTGTCAGCACGGATATGGATCTATCTTCATACAAGTTAGTAGTTGCACCACTTCTTTATATGTGTAAAGATGGCTTTGATGAAAAAATACGTCAGTATGTAAAGGACGGCGGAAGGTTTATTACCACTTTCTTCAGTGGTTATGTAGAAGATCATGATTTAGTCATTACAGGCGGATATCCGGGAAGATTAAAAGACATTTTGGGAATCTGGGTAGAGGAATCAGATGCCCTTCCGGAGGGAGAAGAAAATTCCTTTACATACAAGGGGAAAACATATCCTGCATCTATTCTTTGTGATTTACTGCATCTGCAGGGAGCAGAGAAACTGTCGGTTTATCAACATGACTTTTATCAGGATATGCCGGTGTTAACCTGTAATATTTTCGGAAAAGGAAAAGCATATTATGTAGCAACTCATTCCAGTGATGAGTTTTATCAGGATTTCCTTGGAGAAATCTGTTCAGAGCTTGAAATTCGTCCTGTAGCAGAAGTACCTGAGAAAGTAGAGGCTACTGTCAGGGAAAATGAAAAAAGCAGCTTTTTATTCTTACTTAACCACGGAGATAAAGAAGCGGAAATTGTTTTGGACAGAGCAGGCATAGATATTATCAGTGAAAGCAGCTATCAGGCAGGAGATAAGATGAGACTTGGAAAAACAGGTGTAGCAATTATAAAGAGAAACAAGTAAGAAAGGGAATATATGAAAATCCAAAATCCAATTATTCGGGGATTTTATCCGGATCCCAGTATTTGCAAAGCAAATGGAATGTATTATATTGCATGCAGTTCTTTTCAGTTTTTTCCGGGAGTTCCGATTTTTGAAAGCAGCGATTTGATCAATTGGAAGCAGGTAGGGTACTGTCTTACCAGAAATGACCAGGTAGCTCTGCATAAAGTACCCAGCTCCGGAGGTGTATTTGCGCCTACTTTAAGATACCATGAGGGCACTTTTTATATGGTGACTAATAACAATACTTATAATCAGAATTTCTATATTTCTACCAGGGATATTTATGGCGAATGGTCCGATCCTGTCTTTGTTGATCAGGAAGGAATCGATCCCTCTCTTTTATTTGATGAGGGAAAAGTTTACTTTACCAGTAACGGTACAGGACAGGATGGAAATCCCTGTATTTTGCAGTGTGAAATTAATGTGGAAACAGGAGAAAAGTTGACAAAGAGCATTCCCATCTGGAGCGGCAGCGGTGGGCGTTATCTGGAATCACCTCATCTCTACCATATTGGAGATTGGTATTATCTGATGGCAGCAGAGGGTGGTACGGAATATGGCCATATGATCACTTACGCCAGAAGCAGAGAGGCTTTTGGGCCTTTTGAAGATTTTCCAGATAATCCGGTTCTGACCAATAGAAATCTCGGCGGTAATCAAAACAGGATTCAGGGAATCGGTCATGGAGATCTGATAGAAGATAATAAAGGAAATTACTATATAGTATGTTTAGGATTTCGGCAAAGCGGGGAATGGTCACCTTACCATCATCTGGGACGGGAAGTCTTTATCGCTCCGGTATTCTTTGGAGAGGATGAATGGTTTATTGCCGGTGAAAAGGGAACGGTAACAGAATGGATGGATATGGATTCCCTATTGAATAAGCAGGTAAGCGGAGTTTATGATGTATCATTTGATACGATAGACTTAAACAGTCCCAGATGGTGTTATCTGCGGGATTATCATAAGGAAAACTATCAGTTTGAAAAAGGCATTATGAAGCTTAAGGGTACAAAAGTCACTCTTGAAGAAGCAGATTCACCTACCTTTATAGGGATAAGACAGTCTGAGTTCCATACATATCTTAAGGTAACGGTAGGAGGCAGCGCAGAAGAATCCGGAATTACCTTTTATATGGATGAAGACCAGCACTATGATCTGGCAGTTATCAGGAAAGGCAGCAGGGCAAAAGCAGTATTCCGCATTAAAGTTGGTGATGCACAGACGGTTATAAAAGAACTTGAACTGCCGGATGAAGGGAAGGAAGTATTCCTGGAGGCAGATTCAACGCCATCTCAGTATCATTTTTATATTAGACAGGATCAGAAACGAATACTTCTTGGCAGTGCCCGTACGAAATATCTTTCTTCAGAAGTAGCGGGAGGATTCACGGGAGTAGTTATGGGATTATATGCTATTGACGAAAACGGAAATCAGGCGGAATTTAAAGACCTTTCCTGGAAGCAGGAATAGTTATGAGTAATGAAGCAGTAAAAATATGTCATGAATAAAAAAGAAGGTTATAACAGCTTACAGGATATTTTAAAAGCAGCCGATATAAGTAATATAGAGGCAATACCACAGGCCGGATCAAGGAGGAGAAGGACATGAGTATGAAAATCGGTACAAGTAATTCCAACAGGCAGGTAATATCCTTTAAAAATGCAGATGGAATGACAGTAGGGACGCTTAGTGTATCAAAGCCCAGCAATAATAAAAAGAAAAAGCAGCTGCAATATAATTTCAAGGAAATTTCATCCCAGATCATGATGTCAAAAACATCTGGCATAGCACGGCAGGTAATGATAAGAGCCCAGGGAAAAGTTGCAATGCTTCAGAGAAAAGTCAAGAATGGCGAGTATGATGAAAAAGAATTGGAGAGCGCCCTTATTCATGCTAAAAAAATGGAGCGGATAGCCCGTAAACGTATGAAGCATCTGCAGGAAGAGGAAAACATAAAACAAAATCAGAAGCCGGATTTGTTTGAATTGGAAGAGGAAGTCCGTCCGGATGAAGAAAACGAAAAGAAAAAGCAGGAGAATGAATTAAGTAAAGAAGAATTAGAAAAACTGATGCAGGAACTTCAGGAGATGTTGGAGGAATCCATGGAAGATATGGAGGATCTAGAAGATATCGCAGACTTGAGTGAGCTCACAGAAGAGCTGGCAGGTGCATCTAAGGAGGATATGAAGCCTGAAGAATTTGAGCAGCTGAAGAAAAAGCGCAGATCAGATGAGCTTAAAGAAATCCTGGAAGCAGATATGAAGTACCTGAAAGCATTATTTGATAAACTGGAAAAAGAAAAGCAGGAAAATGCAGGAGGCGGAATCAGCAGAAGCGCAGATTGCGGCGTTTCACTGGAAATTTCAGGAATGGAAATGCCTGTGCAGATGACAGAAGCTTCTGCTATGCCGGAAGGCGGAAGTGTAGATATTTGCGTGTAGGATGAGAAGCATAAGAAAGGAAAGTCAGGTTTCTCCTTTTTTGGGCAGAGGTAAAACAGCTGTAAAGTTACTTCCCCCGCCTTCGCTGTCTGTAACATGAATGCTGCCATTGTGGGATTTCATAATTTCATAAGCAATAGATAATCCTAACCCGAAGTGTCCTTTGGCGCTTCGGGATTTTTCTGCCCGATAAAAACGGTCAAAAATCTTCTTTTTGTCTTCTTCGGAGATACCAATGCCATTATCTTTAACAGATATGTAAAAATGGTCTTTATCATAGGAAAGGGACAACCATACTTTTCCCTGTTCCGGAGTATAACTGATCGCATTATGCAAAAGGATGGAAATAACCTGACTAATGCGTTCCGGATCTGCCAGGCATAAAGGAAGTGCATCCTCCGGAAGATTTATAAAAAGTGAAATTGATTTTTCTTTTGCAAGAGACTGAAAAGCCTCATAAGAGTTCATAAGTAAAGTGTCCAGTTCAATGGGTCTTTTCTGAATGGAAAACTGATGATTATCAGATTGAGACAGGGTAAGCATATCATTGATCAGTGCAGACATACGAAGACCCTCCAGACGGATTGTTCTCAGAAAGGTTTTCTGTTTCTCAGAAGGGGCTGTTTTACAACATTCTGCAGCGGATAAAATAACAGCCAAAGGTGTACGCAGCTCATGGGAGGCAGAAGCAGTGAATTGAATTTGCTTTTGCTGGTTTTCCATAATTGGTTTTAGAAGTTTTCCGGTAAAGATCCAGGAAAAAGCAGTAAGAAGCAAAATAGCAGCTCCATCAATTAAAATGAAGTGATATCGCTGGTCATTTACCTGTTTTTCCAAAGGTGTCAGAGAAGAAAGAACTATGATCTGCAAGGAAGAAGAAGTTCTGCCTATGCTGATAACGCTTCCGAAATAATTGGTATTCATGGAAGCAGAAGCAAATTTGTATTCGGAATGATAAGATAAATATAAAGAATCAGTTTTGATGGAATCTTCTTCTAAGATGGTATTGTGATAAGCCTCCAAAGCTTCTTCCAGCAGCAGACTTTTGGCATCAGCACCATCAGAATCATTTAACTGATTATAAAGAAAGGGAATACCATTATCCAAAACAAAAAGCAGATAATTTCCCTGGGTTTCCATTTTAGAAAGCCATTCCATGGAAATAACAGACTGTTGTTCCAAATTAGTGGTAATAGTATTTATGTCATTTTTAAAGGACTGAAATTGAAGCTTGTAGAGTCCCTGCTCAGAAACATAAAGATAGCAAAGGGACATAACAATCATAATGACAGTGGTAATGCCTGCACAGAGCAGAGTAAGCCACAGGTGTACTTTCCTAAACATAAATTATTTCTCCTGCAGACTGTAGCCGACACCGCGAACTGTTTTAATGTGTAGTTTACTGCCGATGATCTGCAATCGTCTGCGCAAAAAATGAATATAATTGTCAAGATTACCTTCTTCAACATTATTATCCGGTCCCCAGACTTTTAAAAGCAAAGTATTCCTTGTAAGGACCTGTTCCTTGGAACGTAAAAAAGTTTCCATTAATTCAGCTTCTTTTCTGGAAAGGGTACAACTTCCGAGAGGACCTGTAAGCACACCTTCAGCCATCTGCCAGGTAACGTCAAAAACCGTCAGAACATCATAATCCGTAAGAGTATGTGGTCTTCTGGTAACACAACGGATTCTGGCAAGAAGTTCTTCAAATTCAAAAGGCTTTACTAAGTAGTCATCAGCCCCCAAATCTAATCCTGTTACTTTGTCGGAAAGAGTACCTAATGCAGTAATAAGAATAACCGGGGTGGTAATATTCTTTTTTCTGAGGGAAATCAAGACATGAGTGCCTTCCATGTGAGGAAGCATTCTGTCTAACAGGATTATATCATAAATATTCTGTTCGCCATAGAATAAGGCTTCTTCGCCATCAAAACAGGAGTCTACCTGAAATCCTGCGGCTTCCAGCTGATAAGTAAGGGTTGTATTCAACTGTATATCATCTTCTGCCAGTAAAATTCTCATAAATGCCTCCTGAATTGTTACATTAATGCTGCTTTGCAGTCGCTTATTTTTTCTTTGTGGTTAAACTCGCAAATACGCGCTTATCGCGCTTATAGTCCGATTACATCGGACATTTGCTCGTTAACGACACAGGAAAAACAAATGCTGCTTCGCATCGCTTGTTTTTCCTCTGTGTCCATTATATCATGAATCTTCGATTCATGATCAACATTCGCCGCTCGCCGAATGAGTAAACTCATTCTTCTCGCTAACGCTCATTATATCATAGTAATCTCTAAGTAATCTTTAAATATTCTTAATACTCTTAAGAAATTACTAATAGTTTTTAGAAGTTTTTTAGAGATAGAATGGTTATGCTGATATTGACAGAATAAGAAAGGAAATATAAGCATGGAAAAAAAGAGAAGAAAAAGAACTTTGGCAGCGCTGCTGTTATTTACCATATTACTTACGGCAGTGGCTGGATGTAATAGCTCCGGTCTTACAGGAAATGGGGAAAACACAAAGAAGGAAGATTCCCAGAGTACTGATGCAGGCAAGGAAAATATGCAACAGCCGGAAGATGGTACGGCTATGGGACGTTATATGGAAAACGTAACGGACTTATCAGACCGGATCAATGGATGGCAAGGCGGAGGACTTTATCGTTTGTCAGACGGAAGTCTGGTAATTACCGATGCATATAAGCCTTTTATTGTTTCAAAGGATAATGGAGTAACATGGGAAGATGACAGCCGGCCATGGCATGATCAAATGCGGGAAAATGATACCTATATTATGAGTATGGCAGTAGGTCCGGATAATACGATAGGAGTTATTTATCAGGACGATGCAGAAGATAGTGAAACAGAGGAAGAGGAGATTACTTTAAATTCCAGGCTGCTTGTTGTTAAGCCGGATGGAACAAAAATGATACTGGATCCTGAGATTACGGAAGAAGATAATTTCATATGGCAGGTATATATCTCAGATACAGGGAGAATTTTTGTAAGTACCGTAGGAAGTGGGAATATTTATGAGATCAAAGGAGACGGCAGCAGTGAAAAATTTCTCACCTTAGATGATGGCCGTCCGGATTTAATTCAGTTTCAAGGAAATCTGGCAGTTTTAGACGGATATGGTTATAAGCAGCCCCTTATTTATGATATGGAACAAGGGGAGTATCTGGAAGATGAGGTTTTAGGGGAATTTGTAAACACAAATTATAAGAACAGAGACAGCATGGGTGGCATATGGCACGATATGTACTTTTTCTTTGGAGAAGAGAATGTTCTTTATCTGGCAGGAGCAAAAGGATTATACCGCCATGTCATAGGAGGGAACGCAATTGAGCAGGTAATTGACGGCAGCCTTTGTATTTTCAATAATCCGTCTTACCAAATTGTAAGTATGGCAGCTCTTGAAAATAATGAATTTATGGCACTTTTCGCAGGAGGCTCTGTAGTTCGTTTTACATACGATCCCGATATTCCCACAGTGCCCAATGGAAAACTGAAGGTATACAGTCTGAAGGAAAATGATACGATCCGTCAGGCAATCACATGGTATCAGACGGCTAATCCGGAAATTTTTGTGGAATACGAAGTGGGTATTACGGAAGGAAGCGTTACAAAGGAAGATGCGTTAAAGAGCCTAAACACCAGAATCATGGCAGGTGAAGGACCGGATGTGCTGATACTTGATGATATGCCCCTTGATTCTTATATAGATAAAGGAGCTCTCCTGGATTTAAGTTCGGTTTTGGAAAACTTAGATGAAACAGAAGGTTTATTTGACAATATTGTAGAAGCCTTCCGAAAAGAAAATAAAATATACACAGTACCCTGTGAAATACAGGTACCGGTTATACTGACAGCAGAGGAATATGCTTCCCAGGCAACAGATTTGAAAGGTATTGCAGACATGACGGAAAAACTCCGGCAGGATCATCCGGGGAAGGATTTGCTGGGAATCTGTACGGAAAAAGGCATTATGCGGTTATTTGCCATGGTTTGCGTGCCGGAGTGGATATCAGAAGAAGGGAAGATCAATAAAGAATCCATAGAAGAATTTCTGGTACAGACAAAAAGGATTTATGATGCGCAAATGGATGGCATTCCGGAAAAAACTGTCGAGGAATATAACAGTTTAAATGACGAATATCTGCAGCAAATGGGAGTTTCAAGAGATGATTCACAGTATTTGAGATCTTATGTAAGCACAATGGATTATATCGGAGAACTTTCTTATATGGCATGTGGTACGCTGGTTGATCCATACAGTTATGCAAATTTGATTTCCGTAGAGAAAAAAGAACAATTTGAAGAAAGTACATGGATTCCCATGAATGGACAGTCTGACCATGTATTTTGTGCCCAGACACTTTTGGGAATCAGCGCAGCATCGAAAAATATTCCACAGGCAGAAGATTTTATTAAGGTATGTTTGGGAGAAGATAACCAATCCAATCTTTTTAAAGGATTTGCAGTTAATAAAACTGCATTTGAAAAAAAATTTATGATCAATGAAGAGGAAGTAGATGAAAACGGTATTTACGGATCGGCAGCTTCAGGCAATGCAGACGGATTTTATGTTTCCATGAATATTTACTGGCCGGACAGTGAGCAGATCGCTCAGCTTAGGAGCTATATAGAACAGGCTGATACGCCATATATAAAAGATGATGTATTAGAGGAAACCGTGTATACAGAAGGAATTGCTTATATGCAGGGACTGCAGAGTTTGGAAGAAGCTATAGATGCAATTGAAAAAAAGATTTCCATATATATGGCAGAATAATTAATAAAAATATTTGAAAACGCAGGCTGAAAGGCCTGCGTTTTTATCGTATCTTAAACTGCATATTATATAACTCGGCGTAAATACCATTTTTTTCCAATAGTTCCTGATGGGTTCCACTTTCTTCAATACCTTTTTCCGTAAGCACCAGAATTTTTTCAGCATTACGTATAGTGGAGAGCCTGTGGGCAATTACAAATGTAGTACGCCCTTTAGCAAGTTTTTCCAGAGATTCCTGTACAACACGTTCACTTTCATTGTCAAGGGCGGAAGTGGCTTCATCAAAAATCAAGATAGGAGGATTCTTAAGGAAAACCCTTGCAATGGAAAGGCGCTGTTTCTGACCGCCGGAAAGTTTTATGCCTCTTTGTCCAATATTGGTATCATAACCTTCAGGAAGGTTCATAATAAATTCATGGGCATTGGCATTTTGAGCGGCTGCTACAATTTCTGCTTCTGTGGCATCAGGACGTCCGTATCGGATGTTGTCCATTACCGTTCCTGTAAATAAGTAAACATCCTGTTGAACAATACCGATATTGTTACGCAGACTTTTCAGGGTAACATCACGGATATCCGTACCATCAATCAGGATTCGTCCATCAGAGACGTCATAAAATCTGGGGATCAGACTGCATAAGGTAGATTTTCCTACGCCGGAAGTGCCTACCAGGGCAATATATTCTCCTTCTTTTACATGAAGGTTCAAATGTGAAAGTACCGTCTCAGAATTTTCCTCATAGTGGAAGGAGACATTTTCAAAAGTAATGCTGCCATTTATATGTTCAAGGGGAAGGGCATCCGCCTTATCCTTGATATCAGGATGGATATCCAGGATTTCCAAAAACCGGGTATATCCGGAGGCGCCGTTTTGAAATTGCTCCGTAAAATTGATCAGTTTTTTAATGGGTTCCGTAAAGTTATTGATATAAAGCAGGAAGGTTACTAAATCTGTAATGGAAATCATATCCCGGGTAATGAAAACAGCACCGGAGGCAATTACAAGAACACTGATAAAAGTAGTAAAAGCCCCAAGGCCGGAATGATATAATCCCATATACCGGTAGCTTTCTTTTTTACTTTCCACAAAACGGTCATTGCCGGTCTGGAATTTCTTCATTTCAATCTCTTCATTGGCAAAGGATTTTACTACCCGGATGCCGGAAAGATTGTCTTCGATCTGGGCATTGATATCGGCAATTCTGGCTCTGTTCTTTACAAAAGCTTTTTTCATTTTAATATTGAAATAACCGGCATAAATCAACATAGCGGGAACTACGGCAAAGGAAAGAAGAGCCAGCCTCCAGTTAATGGAAAGAAGAATGGAAAAGGAACCGGCCAGCTTAATAATGGAAATGATGATATCTTCAGGACCGTGATGAAACAATTCGCTGATTTCAAACAAATCGTTGGTAACACGGCTCATCAGCTGTCCCACTTTCTGGTTATCATAAAAACTGAAGGAAAGTCTTTGATAATGGGCAAAGATTTCATTTCGCATATTGTATTCCATTTTGGCGCCCATCATATGTCCGTAATAAGCAATAAAATAATTACAGTAACATTCCAAAAGAATTAAAGCAGCCATAACACCTGTTAAGATTAAAATGGTATGTAAAGATTCTGAAGATTCCCTGTAGATCACATCATTTGTAATATAACGGATAATTAGTGGGATCAATAAAGTAATTGCAGCGCCCAGACAGGCAAAAAACATATCTGCTGCAAATATTTTTTTATAGGGTTTGTAATATGACAGGAATTTCTTCCACTTGCCGTTCTTCATGGGATACCTCGTCGAAAAGTTGTGATGTAACTAAAAATATCAAATCCGGGATTTTATGTCAATATTTTTTACAGGAGGCAGTTTATTGCAGGAAGTTTCTATTGTCCGGTAGTAGAATAAGAAGAAGTATGGTAAGATATAACAGACAATAACAGTTGGAAAAGTAGAAAACAGGGTATTTGTGGGCAAATTATGGATTATATCGTATTAGATCTGGAATGGAATCAGAGCAATACAGGGGAAGAGCCGGAGATCAAAGAGATTCCATTTGAAATTATTGATATGGGAGCCATTAAATTAAATAGTGACAGGGATATGATAGATGAGTTTAATCAGCTGGTTAAGCCCGTTGTTTATCAGCATATGCATAAAATAACCAGTAAGATCATCCATCTTCATATGAAGGATCTGCAAAAAGGAAGACCCTTTGAGGAGGTTATCCGGGAATTTTTAGACTGGTGCGGAAAAGATTATATTTTTTGCACGTGGGGTCCATTGGATTTATATGAGATGCAAAGAAATATACGGTATTATGGACTGAAGCCTTTAAGTGATGTTCCCATCCGTTTTTTAGATGCCCAGAAGCTCTTCAGTATCGCATATGAAGACAGCAAATTAAGAAGAAGTTTGGAATATGCAATAGATTTTCTTCATATTGAAAAGGATATTCCTTTTCACAGAGCGTTCAGCGATGCTTATTATACAGCCAAAATCTTAAAACAGCTTCCGGAAGAAGTGCTGATGAATTATTCAATAGATACATTTATTCTTCCTAAAACCAGAGAAGAAGAGATTCATGTGTTCTTCCATGATTATATGAAGTATATTTCACGGGAGTTCCGGGACAAACAGGAAGCGCTGGAAGATAAAGAAGTTATCAGCACTAAATGTTATCTCTGTCATAAAAACCTGCGAAAAAAAATCCGTTGGTTTACACCCAACGGAAAGCATTACTATAGTGTGGCCGCATGTCCTGTGCATGGATTCATGAAGTCTAAAATCAGAATTCGTAAGTCGGAAGGCGATAATGTCTATGTAATAAAAACCTCTAAATTTATTTCGGAAGAGGACTGCCTCAAAATCTCCAAAAAGCGGGAAGAAGCTAAGGAGCATCGGAAACAGAAACGGAAAAACCATACTGTTAAAAATGAAAGTCATTGAACCGGGAAGAAGAAAAGTTGGGACCATCTCTGCGCCGGTTCTTTCTTTTCCTTCTCTTGTTTTGTTTTAAAGACCTTCTGGTACGGTTATGCAAAAAACTGTAATTTATAATAAGATCACGTATTATGAAAATAATGATCAAAAGCACTGCTATTATTACAATGATGATCAGTACGATTTTAATGTTGATAAAAACCACCTTTTCTTCCGTGCTGTTTGCATTAGAAGAAAGGGGATCTTTGCTGATAAGCGGCTTACTGTCGAAATCATAAGCAGCATGCTGGCTGACAGCCAGGTCAACGGAAGCGGTGCCCACATAAGCGCCATGATAATAATAATTTATTTCGGCAATTTCATTCTGCCGGGAAACATCATAGGAAATTTCTGAGGTCAGATCTTCGAAATCCACGGTCTTGGGCAGAATTAAATAGCTGTTCTGATTAAGAGAAAGGATAGGATTGGAATTGCCGAAAACATCAAAGGAAGTATTAAAAAAGTTTGCGTTGTCAATGCGGTATCTGGTTTCATTTTCTGCAACATTGACGACAGTAAAATTGCTGAAACCATAATCAAGAAGCTTGACCGTATCTGAGAACTGATAGGGACTTTCTTCTTTCATAACTACGCAGATCAGCTTCATGCCGTTTCTCTCGGCACAGGTTACAAGTGTCTGTCTTGCTTCATCCGTATAGCCTGTTTTTCCGCCTTTAATTCCTTCATAAGAAAGTTCACCGGTAATCAGCTGATGTTTATTTCTGGTAATAAAATCGTCCGGCTGGTCAGCAGTTGCTACGAAATGATGGGAGGGTGTATTGCCTATTTTAGAGAGAAGCTCATTTTGAAAGAAAGCTTTTGCAATGAGAGCAAGATCATTAGGGGAAGTATAATGGGCCTCATCAAAGAGACCATGAGCATTGACAAAATGCGTATCGTTACAGCCAAGCTCCTTTGCCCTTTGATTCATCATATCGGCAAAAGCTTCCTGGCTTCCAGCAATATGTTCACCAACAGCGTTAGCCACTTCATTGGCGGAAGCAACTAAAATGCCGTACAGGCATTCTTCTAAGGGCATAGATTCTCCCTCATCAATGCCGATATTAGAGCTGCCTTTTTCAAGATTGAAAATAGCGTCATGAGAAAAGGTAACAATTTCATTTAAAGAACTGTTTTCAATTGCAAGCAGACAGGTCATCAGTTTTGTGGTACTGGCAGGATATAATTTTTCATGGATATTTTTGGCATAAAGAACTACACCGGTATTGGCCTCCAGCAAGATAGCGCCTTCAGCGCCGATTGCAGGACCATCCGGCCAGTCTTTGATCTGATTACTTTGAATAGGGAGTTCTTTCCGGGCTTCCATTTCAGATAGTGCTTCTTCGGTAGAAGCGGGAGCAGCAAGCGAAGTTACAGGCACAGAAAAAACAGCGGATGTATATAAAAAAACGGATAATAAGAAAATCTTTATCCGCTTCATATGACGATGCTTCATTATAAAATCTCCTTCTTCGTATAATATACACTATTTTCAGAAAAAACCAAATGAATTTTACAAAAATTTAAGAATATATATGGGGGAATAGTTAGAAAACATTTTTCCTCTTTTTTTTTGGAGGCAAAAGGGTGTATAATAAAATGCCTGAAGAAAAAAAGTAAAAACGAAAGGTTTTAGGCTATGAGACTTAAAAATGTACCCGGTGCCAGGGATGTAATTGCAGGAAGCAGTCTGATCATACATGATCCTGAGAAGCACAAGGGCTCTTTTAGCCGGATTTTTGGGAATGATCATCTTATCCGCATTGAAATAGGAATGGGAAAAGGACGGTTTTTGTATGAAATGGCAAAAGAGAACCCGGATATTAATTATATTGGAATAGAAAAATACTCCAGCGTGCTGCTTAGAGCCATTCAGAAAATGGAAGAAAAGCAGCTGCCCAATTTGCTTTTTATCCGGATGGATGCAGAGAATATTGATGAGGTTTTTGCAAAAGAAGAAATAGACAGGATTTATCTGAATTTTTCTGATCCGTGGCCAAAGGACAGGCATGCCAAAAGAAGGCTTCCATCCTGTGAATATCTTACACGGTATGACAGATTCTTAAAGAAGGATGGGATATTAGAGTTTAAAACAGATAATAAGCAATTATTTGATTTTGCAGTAGAAGAACTGCCTAAAGCAGGATGGAAAATTATCAAGATCACATATGATCTGCATCATGATGAGGAAATGATGCAGGGCAATATCATGACGGAATATGAAGAAAAATTTTCTTCAATGGGAAATCCCATTTATAAGTATATTATCAGCAGATAATAAAATAATAAAATCAGAGATTGTTTAAGGAGGCAAGGATATGGAAATAATTATTACAGACAGCAATTTTGAAAAGGAAGTTTTGGAAAGTGATCTTCCGGTTTTAGTTGATTTCTATGCCGACTGGTGTGGTCCCTGTAAGATGATGGCGCCTATTGTGGCCGGACTTTCAGAAACGTTCCAGGATAAATGTAAGGTTGGAAAATGCAATATCGATGAAAATATGGAACTGGCAGGCCGATACCGTATTATGTCGATTCCAACAATCCTTATTTTTAAAGATGGTGAAGCTGTATCAACGACTATCGGAGCAGTTGGAAAAAGTGAATTAGAAGAGAAAATAAAACAGGTGCTTGCATAATGCAGCACCTGTTCCGTTTGCTAAAAGGAAGAGAAAAGGGCGTGGTTATCTGGTATGTACATAATATTTTTTCTGATATGGATCATTTTTAACGGACAGTTTACACTTGAAATCGCAGCGTTTGGTGTGGTAATTGCGGGAGTCATGTATATTTTTATCTGCAAATTTATGAATTACAGTCCCAAGACGGATCTGATATTACTAAAAAAATTAATTTATATTCTTCAATATCTGTTTATCCTGATAAAGGAAATTATTAAAGCAAATTATCTGGTCATAAAAATGATCATGACGTCACGCTATGAACTGGAACCGGCAATCGTACGTTTTAAAGTAGATTTAAAGACAGTTCCTGCAAGAATTATGCTGGCCAATTCCATTACACTGACGCCGGGAACCATTACGGTTTCTCTGGAAGGAAATGAATATGTGGTGCATTGTCTGGACAGGGAGTTGGCAGAAGGTATCGATACATCTGTTTTTGTTACTCTGCTTAAGAAATTAGAAAGGATGGAGTAAATATGAGTGTGCAGGAAAATATGACATTGTTGCAGACAGCATACAAAGGATTTTGCTGGATCATTCTGTTTATACTTGCTTTTGTGCTGATCATCTGTTTAATACGGGCAGTAACAGGCCCCAGAGTTGCAGACAGAATTGTTGCCATCAATATGATGGGAACTATGGTTATGGTCATTATTGCAATTATGTCATTTCTTTTAAAGGAAAGCTATTTAGTGGATATCTGTCTGATTTATGCTATGGCAAGCTTTCTGGCAGTAGTGGTACTGACTAAGGTATATGTAGGAATTTATGAAGAAAAGCGCCGTAACAGAGCAGAAATTGACAAGACGGAAGATAATACAAAATAGGGGGAGTCACTATGCAGGTATTAGAGTGGATACGTTTTTTGCTGGGAGCCGGAATGCTTCTTTGTGGTCTTTTGATTTTTTTGATAGAAACTTATGGAGTATTTCATCTTAACTATGTGCTGAACCGTATGCATGCGGCAGCAATGGGGGATACTCTTGGAATCAGTTTTTCATTGATTGGACTGATGATTTTTAACGGTGTCAATTTTACAACGCTGAAACTGGCGTTGATCGTCATATTCTTTTGGGTTGCATCTCCTGTTTCGTCCCATATGCTGGCAAAACTGGAGACGGCAACTAACGAAAATCTGAAAAAACATTGCATGGTATATGAAGACCTGCATGTACTTGAAGAAGAACTTAAAAAGGAACAAGAGAGGGAAGAAGATTCCTTAGAAAGGGGGCAGTTATGACACTGTTTCAGATTATCCTGATGTTTTTTTTAATAATATGCGCTGTTTCCGTCAGCTGTTCCAAAAATCTTTTGAATTCGGTATTGACATATATGTCCTATAGCTTGATCATGTCTATTTTGTGGGTCTGTCTGGAGTCTCCGGATCTGGCTATTACGGAAGCTGCGGTAGGAGCCGGAGTAACCAGTATTTTGTTTTTTGCAACCTTAAAAAAAATACGTGCTATTCAGACAGAAAATGATGTGAAGGAAAAAGAACAGGCAGAAGAGGGGGAAGGACTTCATGAGTAAATTAAAAGCCCGGAAAGAATATGAAAAAACAAAAGCCTTTCATTTTTTCAGATGGCTTTCGGGAAGTAAGGACCCTTATCTTGGGGAAGTAGAGATGCAGCCCCAAAAAGAATATGAGGCAGAGGAATCTTCTGTGTCGGATTATCTGTATGAAAAGCAGATGATACGGGACAAAGTATATGATATTGAACATAATAAAAAGTTACTTTTTGCACATAAGGTATATATCGTGGCGGCCATATTGTTCTGCGTGATCCTGACAGGTCTTTTGCTTTATACCGTATCGTATCTTCCCCCCACAGGGGCTGTAGACAAACCTGTAAATAATGAAGTTCCGGCACGCTATATAGAAAAAGGATTACAGGAAACGGGAGCGGTCAACATTGTTACCGGAATGATTTTAGATTATCGTGCATTTGATACTTTTGGAGAATCTAACGTACTTTTTGTGGCAACCATAACGGTTTTGATTTTGCTTCACGTAAACGGAAAAAAGGGTGATGGTTCGGAAGAGATAGAAAATGACAGGATCTATGAACCGAAAGATGATCTTATTCTGCAGGCAGGGGCTATGGTTTTAGTGCCGGCAATTATCCTGTTTGGCATTTATATTATTTTAAACGGTCATTTGTCTCCCGGCGGAGGCTTTTCAGGAGGTTCTGTGATCGGAGCCGGTTTGATCCTCTACTCTAATGCCTTTGGTTTTCGCAGGACCCGGAAACTGTTTTCGGAAAAAACGTATAAGGGAATCAGCTTTGTGGCTCTGACCACATATTGTCTGGCTAAAAGTTATTCATTTTTTACAGGAGCAAACCATTTAGAAAGCCATATCCCACTGGGCACTCCGGGGCATATTCTGAGCAGCGGATTGATTTTTATTTTGAATATCTGTGTAGGTATGGTAGTAGCCTGTACGATGTATACGTTTTATGTAATGTTTCGAAGAGGAGACTTTTAAATGGGACCTAATTTATTTCTTAATTATGGAGAAGCAGTAGCCATGCTTTTGTTTGTCATCGGATTTGCAAATCTGCTGCTTCAGAAGAACCTGATAAAAAAGATTATAGGACTGAATATTATGGATTCCGCAGTTTACTTGTTTTTAGCGGAAAAAGGATATATTAATGGAAGAGCCGTACCCATTGTGGTCAACGGTGTCCAGGATGTGGATGCTTATATTAATCCTATTCCCAGTGGTCTGGTCCTTACCGGTATCGTAGTATCTGTATCTGTATCTGCACTGATGTTATCGTTGACGATCCGGTTGTATCGCAGATATCATACATTGGATTTGGATCAGATTTCTATCAGATTGAAAAAGGAGGGATTGTAATTGGACTTCATTAAAAATTTCCCCTTTTTCTCCATTATGCTGTCGATGTTTTCCGGTACCCTTTGTTCAATCCTTCCGAGAAAGGCCGCTAAGTGGGTAAATACCATTGTAATGGTGGTAATCGGAATACTTTCTTTTGTGCTGTTGGGATATTTGATGAATATGGGAGAGAGCTATATTTATATGATGGGTCATTTTCCTGCTCCCTGGGGAAATGAAATCCGTGCAGGCGTTTTAGAAGCCGGAATGGCATTATTCTTCTGTATCATTATGCTGTTGTCCATGCTTGGAGGAAGGAAAAAGCTAAGAGAGGAAGTAGTGGAAAGCAAGCACAATCTTTACTATATTTTAGTAAACTTACTTTTAAGTTCTCTCCTTGCCTTGATTTATACAAATGATTTATTTACGGCATACGTATTTGTAGAAATCAATACCATTGCCGCCTGCGGTCTGATTATGATCAGGCAGAATGGAAGAACCATAGAGGCCGCAGTACGATATATGATCATGAGCCTTTTAGGTTCCGGTATGCTGCTGCTTGGGATCTGTATTTTATATGACTTAACAGGGCATCTTTTAATGAGCAATATTAAAGAGTCCGTGGAGTTGATCATAGCAGAGGGTACTTATAGAGTTCCGCTTCTTGTTACCATTGCGCTGATCAGCGTAGGCCTTGCAATTAAAAGTGCACTGTTTCCCTTTCATGCATGGCTGCCGGATGCATATGGTTATTCTACAGTGTCTTCAGCAGCAATCTTGTCCAGCCTTGTATCAAAGGGATACATATTTTTGCTGATCAAGATCATTTACCGGGTAATCGGTTTTGAATCCTTTGGGGACAGCCGTATTATCGATGTATTGTTTTTATTTGGGTTAATGGGTATGATTTTCGGCTCTGTAAGCGCTATTGCAGAAAATGATATCCGCAGAATGATTGCTTTTTCTTCTATAGCACAGATTGGATATATTTATATGGGAATCGGAATGGGAAGTCCGGCAGGTATGACAGCCAGTATCTTTCATATCCTTTCTCATGCGGCTACAAAATCACTTTTGTTTATTGCGGCTATCGGACTTACGGATGTTTCGGGAGGAAGCCGAAAATTTATTGATCTGACAGGGGCAGCTTACAGAAATAAATGGGCAGGCGTTGCTTTTACCGTTGGATCATTATCCATGGTAGGTGTGCCTATGTTTTCAGGATTTATCAGTAAGCTTCTATTTGCTCAGGCAGCAGTCCAGAATCATGCGAAGATGCTGCCGGCGCTGATCGTATTGGCAATCAGTACGGTGTTAAATGCAATTTATTTTATGAAAACGGTAATCCGCATTTATACACCTGTTGATGAAAACACGTATGAAAGTATTACTTTTAAAAACATGAAGCTGTATGTTATGACGCTGATATGTTTTATTGTGCTGAATGTTATGCTTGGAATCAGTTCACAGCCTATCGTAGATTTAATAGAACAGGGTCTGTCCATGTTTGTATAAAGGAGGTTTATGGTGAGTTATTTTATATTATCTCCAATTGTGTTTCCAATTTTGATGGGAATATATCTGCTTTTTAGAAAAGAAACCAATAACCGGAAAGCATTGCTTATAATGACCGGAACTGTTCTTATGATTACGGCCATTTTAGGAGTTTTGTCCTTGGTTATGGGAAAAGGAAAAATACTCTTTGCATTCAACCTGACAGAAAAGCTTCCTATTCTTTTTAAAATAGATGATGTAGGGATAATTTTTGCATGTGTAGGGACAATTATACTGCTTTGTGCCGGACTTTTTTCTTTCGAATATATGCTGCATGAGCAGAAAGAAAAGAGATATTATGGGTTTTATCTTATTGTATTCGGTGTATTAATGGCACTTTGTTTTGCAGGAAATCTGATTACTTTTTACTTGTTTTTTGAAATACTTACATTGACATCCATGCCATTGGTACTTCATAGCGGTACAAAAGAAGCTGTTATGGCGGGATTAAAATATTTGTTCTATTCTTTATGCGGCGCTTATATGGTGCTGTTTGGCTTATATTTTATCAATAAATACGGGAATACCCTTACCTTTAGTGAAGGCGGAGTAATCAATGTAGATCTTGCGGCAGATCATACAGGATTGCTTTTAATAGCGGCTTTTCTGATGATTCTTGGTTTTTCCGTAAAAGCAGGTATGTTTCCTATGCATGCATGGCTTGTGGCAGCCCATCCGGCAGCGCCGGCGCCGGCATCTGCGGTATTCTCTGCTATTATTGTAAAAGTAGGTGTATTAGGTATCATCCGTACGGTTTACTATTTGTTTGGCATCTCTTTCCTTAAGGGCAGCTGGGTACAGACAGTATGGATGATATTAGCCTTAGTCACGATATTTATGGGTTCTATGCTGGCTTATCGGGAGCCGGTTTTGAAGAAACGCCTGGCATATTCCACTGTCAGTCAGGTTTCCTATATTTTGTTCGGACTTTCGGTTATGGATTTAAGTTCGGTAACAGGGGGTATTTTACATATCATCTGTCACGCCTTCACGAAAGCAGTGTTGTTTTTGTGCGCCGGGGCCATTATTTACCGGACAGGGAAGACGAGGGTGGAAGAACTTCGGGGAATCGGGAAGGAAATGCCATTCATCATGTGGTGTTACACCATATCATCCCTGGGACTTATCGGGATTCCCCCTATGGGTGGATTTATCAGTAAATGGTATCTTGCAATAGGTTCTCTTAATTCCGGTATGGGGAAAATAGCATGGGTAGGTCCTGCTGTTTTGCTGATCAGCGCACTTTTGACAGCAGGGTATCTTCTGCCTCTTGCCATTCAGGGATTCTTTCCCGGAGCAGATTATGATTACAAGAAGCTTGAAAAAAAAGAGCCGTCATTGCTGATGCAGATACCGATACTGATACTTACAGCATTATCTGTACTGACAGGTCTGTTTCCCAATGTGCTTATTGATTTGATACAGCAGTGTGTAACAAAGTTTTTATAGGGAGGATGTAAGAGAGATGATCATGTTTATTGCTATTTTGCTTCCTATGGCTGCGGGGATTATGATCCCTTTTCTTCCTTTTAAGCAGAGGAAACATATGGAGATTTTTTTGGAAAGTGTTGTGGTGCTGAATTCCGTGCTGGTCTTTAGGATTTTTTTCCATCATCAGGCAGAAGCATTTACTCTGGCAAGATTTACCGGCAATTTGGCAATTACCTTTAAAGTAGATGGCATGGGAATGGTATTTGCAGGAATTGTTGCCTCTCTTTGGCCTTTTGCAATGTTATATGCCTTTGAGTATATGACAAAGGAAAAACATGAAAAAATATTTTTTACGTTTTATACCATGACATATGGCGTTACTCTGGGAATTTCCTTTGCGGGAAATATGCTTACCATGTACTTTTTCTATGAATTACTTACCCTTGTTACGGTGCCCCTTGTCATGCATACCCTGACAAGAGAAGCCATATTAGCCAGCAGAAAGTATCTGTATTACTCTCTGGGTGGTGCGGCATTTGCTTTTATAGGCCTGATCTTTATTATTATTTATGGAAGAACTACGGATTTTGTATTAGGAGGAGTGCTGGATTTAGACAAGATTGGCGAAAGGATGAACGTACTTCTTCTGATCTATGTAATGGCATTTATGGGATTTGGTGTAAAAGCGGCAATCTGTCCCTTTCATTCCTGGCTTCCTGACGCCGGGGTTGCCCCTACTCCCGTAACGGCGCTGCTTCATGCGGTGGCGGTAGTAAAAGCCGGTGCATTTGCAATTCTGCGCCTGACATATTACAGTTTTGGGACAAATTTTTTAAGGGGAACCTGGGCACAGTGGACAGTGATGGGTATTGCCATGTTTACTATGGTATATGGCTGCAGCCGGGCGGTAAAGGAAACCCATATGAAAAGGAGATTGGCATATTCTACCATAAGTAATCTGTCTTACATTATATTTGGGGCAACACTTATGACACCCCTGGGAATGGTTGGAGCAATGACTCATATGTTGTTCCATGCTGTAATGAAAATCGGCGCCTTTTTCTGTGTAGGGGCAATTATGTATCAGACAGAGAAACATTATGTATATGAACTGAATGGAATGGGTTTTCAGATGCCCGGAGTTTTTGCAGTATTTACTATTTCTGCCCTGGGGGTTATGGGAGTACCGGGACTGGCAGGTTTTATCAGTAAATGGAATCTGGCAACGGCAGCTCTGGATAGTAAAAATCCTCTGGCCTATGGAGGAATTGCATGTCTTCTTATTTCTGCATTATTAACAGCGATTTATATGATGACGATTGTGGTGAGGGCATTTTTTCCAGGGAAGGATTTTGATAACCGCGCCATAAAAGAGTTCAGGGATCCTAACTGGAAAATGATGGTTCCCCTGACAGTCTTTGCCATATGGATCATAGTACTTGGACTATATTCTGCACCCGTTGTAAACTTTTTGAAAGGTGTAGCAGAGGGACTGTATTAAGGTCTGCGGAAGGGAGTTGAGTAAACAATGAATAAAGAAAATATCCGAGATTATTTTGTAAATACGGTAACTGCAGCTACATTTGTGGTGTTCTTGTTTTTAACCGTAAATTTAATGACAGGAAATATTCCTAAGAGCGGTTTGGTTTTTGCAGTTCCGGAAATATGCGGATTCGGTCTTCATTTTACCCTTGATGGTTTCAGGGCATTATACGGAACAATCATTTCCTTCATGTGGATGATGAGCACATTGTTTTCCCGGGAATACTTTACCCATTATAGAAACAAAAACCGTTATTACCTGTTTCTGCTTATAACCCTCGGAGCAACCCTTGGAGTATTTCTTTCTGCTGATTTCTATACGCTTTTCATATTCTTTGAGATCATGTCTCTTGCCTCTTATGTATGGGTGGTTCAGGATGAGAAAAAGGAATCCATGAAAGCCGGGGCAACTTATCTTGCAGTGGCTATGATTGGCGGACTTGTTATGCTGATGGGAATTTTTCTTTTATACAATGCCATGGGAACATTGATGTTTAATGAACTTATTACCGGTATGGCTTCCCAAACTGCAAAGAAATTGTGGCCGGCGGGAATCTGTTTATTTTTTGGATTTGGCGCAAAAGCAGGGGTTTTTCCTTTGCATATCTGGCTTCCCAAAGCCCACCCCGTAGCTCCGGCTCCGGCCTCTGCACTCCTTTCCGGAGTTCTGACAAAAGCAGGAATATACGGTATTTTAATTTTAAGCGGTTATATTTTTAAGGAAGAGGCATTGTGGGGAAGCATGATGTTATTTCTTGGAGTATGCACCATGGCCATAGGAGCTGTATTAGCGCTGTTTTCTATAGATTTGAAAAGAACATTGGCCTGCTCTTCCGTATCTCAGATAGGGTTTATTTTGGTAGGAATAGGAATGTGGGGACTTTTGGGAGAAGAAAGCGCATTGCCGACAAGAGGCGCACTGCTCCATATGATCAATCACTCTCTGATCAAACTGACACTGTTTATGGCAGCAGGAGTAGTCTTTATGAATGTGCACAAATTAGATCTTAATGAGATAAAAGGATTTGGACGTAAAAAGCCTCTTCTCAATTATATTTTTCTGATGGGTGCACTTGGCATTAGCGGAATTCCTCTTTGGAACGGCTATATCAGTAAGATATTGCTCCATGAAAGCATAACGGAATATATGGAATTGATGGGTGCAGGTGTTGGATCGTACAGTCCTTCGCTGATGAGAGGAGTAGAATGGATTTTCCTGCTCAGCGGAGGAATAACAACTGCTTATATGACAAAGCTTTATATTGCACTGTTTGTTGAAAAGAATAATGATGACAGGGTTCAGGAAAAATATGATTCTTTGAGGAAAAACTATATGAACAGGATCAGCGGAGTGGTTCTTACAGTCAGTGCATCTCTGCTTCCCACTATGGGATTTTTCCCGCATATTATTATGGATAAACTGGCAGATATGGGACAGGTTTTCCTGCATATGGAAGAAAAGGAGCAGATAGCATACTTTTCTCTGGTTAATTTAAAGGGAGCTCTGGTTTCCTTAGGAAGCGGAGTTTTGATTTATCTGATCGTGGTAAGATGGTGGATGGTCAGGAGAGAAAATGGGAAGACCGTTTATTTAAACAGATGGAATCCCTATATTGATTTGGAAAATACCATTTATGTTCCCGTTCTGTTTAAGTTTCTGCCCTTTGTCCTTTGTGTGATCTGCCGAATACTGGATAGTTTTGCAGATGCTGTCATTGTGCTGCTTCGCAAAACAATTTATAAGGACAGTAAGATTCCTCACGAGTTAGAAGAAGGCAATGGTCTTACCTATCTGTTAGGAAGTATAGCAAATGCATTTGAAAGAGCTGCCAATGCAACTATTTTCAAAAAGAAAAACCGAAATGTGGATTACAGACATAAGTATGCTTTAATTTATGAGGAATTGGGAGAAGACAGATTTATTATCAGCAGGAGTATGTCCTTTGGTCTTTTGATGTTCTGTGTGGGCCTGATCATAACAGTAGTGTACTTGCTGCTTACTAAGTAAGCATCTTATAAAATAAGCGTCTAAATATACAGTGCAGACATTGACAAATAAGATTAAAAATTGTATGATGTGTAATGTCGTAGCACTTCGGCGCGTGGCTCAGTTTGGTAGAGCGCTGCGTTCGGGACGCAGAGGTCGCAGGTTCAAATCCTGTCGCGCCGATGAAAAGAAAGAACTGAATTCTGCATATGCGGAGTTCAGTTCTTTCTTTTCATTGCAATTATTTAGTAATGCTTTTATACTGATTATAATATTGGCAGCCAAAGGAGAAAGGGATATGAACAAAACCTATGAAAAAGAAGTTAATGCACTGATAGAGGAAATGACGCTTGAAGAAAAAATAGGTATGATTCACGGAGCAGGTCTTTTTCGGACAGAAGGAGTTGAAAGACTTTCCATTCCTCCATTAAAGTTCTCTGACGGTCCCATGGGGGTAAGACAGGAATTTCAAAATGATAAATGGTTTCCTTTAGGAAATACAGATGATTATGTGACTTATCTTCCCAGTAACAGTGCATTGGCAGCCACATGGAATACAAAACTGGCCCATAGCATGGGAAAGGTGCTGGGAGAAGAAACAAGGGGCAGAGGAAAAGATGTGATTCTGGCACCGGGAATCAATATTAAGCGTAGTCCTTTGTGTGGAAGAAACTTTGAATATATGAGCGAAGACCCAAGGCTGGTTGAGGAGATGACGATTCCCTTAATCCAGGGAATTCAGGAAAATGATGTGGCAGCCTGCGTAAAGCATTTTGCGGCAAATGCCCAGGAAACTGACAGATTAATGGTGGATACGGTTGCAGATGAAAGAACCTTGCGGGAAATTTATTTTCCCGGTTTTAAGGCAGCAGTAGAAAAGGCCGGTTCTTTGTCTTTAATGGGGGCATACAACAAACTCTATGGAATTCACTGTTGTGAGAATAAAAAACTGCTTCAGGATATTTTGCGGGACGAGTGGGGATTTGACGGTACAGTGATCAGTGACTGGGGAGCAGTACACGTAACAGAGGCTGCGGCTAAGGCTCCTCTTGATGTGGAAATGTCAGTTTTTGATACATTTGATAACTATATGCTTGCAGATCCTTTAAAAGAGGCTGTTACCAAGGGAGAGATCGAGGAAGAATATATTGATGAAAAGGTCAGGAATATTCTTCGCATGATGTTCCGGCTTAAGATGATAGGAGAAAAAAGTAAAGAGCGCAAAAGCGGCACTTATAATACACCGGAGCACCACCAAACAGCTTATCAGGCGGCATCAGAGTCTGTGATCTTGTTAAAAAATGAAAAAGAGCTGCTTCCTTTTTCCAAGGAAAAAATAAAGAAAATTGCCGTTATCGGCAGGAATGCGGAAATGATTCATTCAAATGGCGGAGGCAGTGCGGAAATAAAGGCATTATATGAAATTTCACCACTTATGGGAATAAAGGTGCGACTTGGCGGTAATGTGGAGGTAACGTATGCGCCCGGTTACTTTATCCCGGAAAAAGAACAGGTTCGGGCAGAAAACTGGCAGCAGGACAGTCTTGATACGGAAAAGATGTTAGAGTCCCGCAGGCAGGAAGAAATTTCCCGCAGAGAAGAAGAAAAGCTCGCTTTATCAAAGGAAAAGGGAGCAGACTTGTTGAGGGAAGCAGTAGGTCTTGCCAAAGAATGTGATCAGGTAATTTTTATAGGGGGCCTGAACCATGATTATGATGTGGAAGGGCAGGATCGAAGCAGTATGAAGCTGCCCTATGATCAGGATCATGTGATTGAAGAGGTGCTTGCCGCCAATCAAAACACGGTGATTGTGATGATTGGAGGAGCTCCTGTTGAGATGCCCTGGAAAGATAAGGCGAAGGCAATTCTTTGGTGCTATTATGCAGGAATGGAAACAGGAAATGCATTAGCTGATATTATCTTTGGCAGAGTCAACCCTTCAGGAAAGCTTCCGGAAACATTTCCTGTCTGCTATGAGGATACGCCAACGGGTGAAAACGGAGAGTTTGCCCTGACGAAAAGAGTGGAATTTAAAGAAGGTATTTTTGTAGGATACCGCTATTATGAAAAGAAGAAAAAAAGAACAGCATTTTGCTTTGGCCATGGACTTTCTTATACGGATTTTCAATATACGGATCTTGAGATCCAAAGGGAAGAAACAAAGGAAGATGTTTGCATGAAGGTTTCCTGTGTTGTGGAAAATACAGGAAAAGTGGCAGGAGCAGAAATCATCCAGCTTTATGTTTCTGAAAATGATCCATCTGTAGAGCGTCCCGTAAAGGAATTGAAAGGGTTTGAAAAGATCTATTTAGAGCCGGGCCAAAAGCAGAAAGTGGACATGCTGCTTAAAAAGGATTCTTTCGGATATTATGATATAGAACGGAAGTCTTTTCACGTGAATACCGGAAAGTATACTGTCTATGTGGGGGCCTCCGCAGAAGATATCAGGCTGCGGCAGGAGACGGACATCGAAAAAGAATATTTTTATCAGTAAATATGTGATATACTTTTCCTAGGAGTGGGAGGCACCGTCATGCTGGAAAGACTGAAAGATAAGTTTGATATAACTTTTGTCAAGTTTGTGCTGGTAGGAATTATTAATACAGGCGTGGGAACTGCAGTTATGTTTATGGCATATAATGTTTTTCATTTATCTTACTGGGTATCCTCTGCTGCCAATTATGTGATTGGAAGTATTTGCAGTTATTTTCTGAACAAATATTTTACTTTCCGCAACAATGAGAAGTCACCGATCATTATTGTTAAATTTATTATCAATATTACGGTATGCTATCTGATTGCGTATGGCGGCGCTCAAAAGTTGATTTTAATGTTACTGTCTGATTTTTCACAGAAGTGGCAGGATAATATTGCGATGGTCTGCGGTATGGGATTATTTGTAATATTGAATTATTTCGGACAGAGATTCTTTGCTTTTAAAAAGAAAGACTAAAGGAGCTTAGGCATGGAAGAAAAACACAATCAGGAAACTGATTTTATGAAGGAGACAATTAAGCAGCGTCCCTTAAACAGAAGAAAGCTGATTCGTCGTACACTGATCACGGCGGCAATGGCAGTGATCTTTGGTACGGTGGCATGCCTGACCTTTTTGCTTCTTGAACCCATTATCAGTAACAGATTATATCCGGAGGAAGAGCCGTCTACAGTGGTCTTTGTAGAGGAGACAGAGGAAAATGAGATTTTGCCGGAAGATATGATAGCGGACGATTCACAGATGAATCCTGAACCCACACAGCCTCCGGTACTTGAGGATGAACAGATTGCACAGGTGCTTTCTGAAATGAAACTGGGCGTAGAAGATTACGGTTCACTTTATAGTGCACTTTCCACAGTGGCAAAAGAGGCCAATAAGTCTTTAGTTACTGTAGTGGGTGTTACATCTGATATAGACTGGTTTAATAATCCGTATGAAAACGAAGGTATGATAGCGGGAGTCATTGTAGCTGACAATGGAAAAGAACTTTTGATCCTTACCAATGTAAGAACTATTTCAGATGCAGATTCCTTGAAAATTACTTTTACAGACAATATGGAATATGAGGCTTCCATAAAGAAGAAAGACAATAATACAGAGCTGGCGGTTTTGTCCGTACCAAAAGCGAGTATGGAGAGAGATACATTAGATGCAGTGCAGCCCATTGATCTTGGAACTTCTGCCGGAAGCAATCTTGCAGGTACGCCGGTTATTGCCTTAGGACAGCCTATGGGTGTGAATTCTGTCTGCTATGGATTTGTTACGTCATCAGGAAATATTATTAATCTGCCGGATTCCAGATATAAGCGGATGACTACGGACATTTACGGCAGCACCAGCGCTACCGGTATTCTGATCAATCTGAAGGGGCAATTGATAGGAATCATTGATACCTATAACAATAATAGTGATACCAAGAATTTGATAGGCGCTCTTGGTATTACGGAATTGAAAAAGGTAATTGAGCGTTTATCCAATGATAAAGACATTCCTTATATGGGGGTACATGGGGCAGATGTGACGCCGGAAGCCCATGAAGAACTGGAAGTTCCTTTTGGCGCATATATTATGGAGATCGATATGGATTCTCCGGCAATGACAGCAGGCATTCAAAGCGGGGATATCATTGTTACAGTTGAAGAAAATAAGATCACTACGTATCAGGAATTGGTTAACTGCATTATAGGAAGTGAACCGGAGCAGACGATTTCTGTGGGACTATTGAGACAAGGACCAGAAGGATATGCGGAGATAGAGTTGGAAGTAGTGCTTTCTATGAAGCAGAAAGAAGGATAGAGATGAAGTTTATTAAAGATTACAATGATGGTGACAGAGTTTTTGATATTTACCTTTGTAAGCATAAAATGTCAGCTGTAACGAAAAACGGAAAACCTTATGATACGGTTATCTTGCAGGATAAAACAGGAACGATTGATGCTAAGATATGGGATCCTAACAATGCAGGAATTGCAGAGTTTGATACTCTTGATTACATAGAGGTCTATGGTGATGTTACCAGTTTTCAGGGCGCTCTTCAGGTAAATGTAAAGAGAGTCCGTAAATGCCAGGAGGGTGAATATCAGCCGGCAGATTATCTCCCTGTCAGTAAATTTGATATTGAAGAGATGTATGAAGAGTTACTTGGATTTGTTGCCCGGATAGAAAATCCATATTTGAAACAGCTTTTAGAAGAGTTTTTAATAAAGGATGAAAGCTTCATCAAAGCATTTAAGCAATCATCGGCAGCCAAGACCATTCATCATGGTTTTGTAGGAGGTCTTTTGCAGCATACGTTAAGCGTCACCAGACTATGTGATTATTATTGTAAGGCATATCCGTTATTAAAGAAGGATCTTTTGATTGCAGCGGCTATTTGTCATGATATGGGAAAGACCAAGGAAATCTCTCCCTTTCCCGAAAATGATTATACGGATGCCGGGCAATTCCTTGGGCATATTGTAATAGGCGTGGAAATGGTAGGAGAAAAAATCCGGCAGATTCCCGGATTCCCTGTTGTGCTTGCCAATGAGTTAAAGCATTGTATTTTAGCACATCATGGAGAATATGAATTCGGCTCTCCTAAAAAACCGGCTATTATGGAAGCTGTTGCTCTCAGCTATGCTGATAATACGGATGCCAAAATGCAGACTTTTACGGAAATTATGGAAAGTACCACAGATGCCGGATGGCTTGGGTTCAACAGGCTGTTTGACTCTAATCTTAAGGGAACAAGAATGGAGTAGTATGGAATATAAGAAGAATGACGTGGTGACCATAGAAATAGAGGATATCAGCAGCAATGGAGAAGGGATAGGGAAAATAGAAGGCTATCCCTTTTTTGTTAAAGATGCCGTTATTGGAGATCTGATCCAGGCACGGGTCACCAAAGTAAAGAAAAATTACAGCTTTGGAAGATTGGAGAAGGTGATGTGCCCTTCTCCTTTTCGCGTGGAACCCATCTGCCCTATTCACAGACAGTGCGGCGGATGTCAGATACAGGCTATGTCTTATGAAAGGCAGCTGCAGTTTAAAGAAAATAAAATCAGAAATCATCTTATTCATATTGGCGGATTCATACCAGAATTTATAGACAGTGTAATGGAGCCCATTGTAGGAATGGAGCATCCCTTCCGCTATAGAAATAAGGCGCAATATCCTATCGGAAAGGACAAGGTAGGAAATCCCATTGCCGGATTTTATGCAGGAAGAACTCATTCCATTATTGCCAATACAGATTGTTTTTTAGGAGCGGCAGAAAATAAAGAAATACTGGAAATTATCTTAAATTATATGAAAGAAAATCAGGTTACGGCCTATGATGAAAAGACAGGAATGGGACTGGTCAGACATGTGCTGATCCGTAAGGGATTTACCAGTAAGGAACTGATGGTGTGCTTAGTGATCAATTGGAAAAAACCTAAGAAGTCCCAAAACAGACACAGCACCGGAATATCCTATCTGCCAAATCAGGAGGAACTGATTGGGAAGCTTACCGGCGTTTCAGGGATGATGAGTATTTCTGTCAATATCAATACGGAAAATACGAACGTAATTATGGGGAGAGAAGTTGTTACTATCTGGGGAAAAGACAGTATCAGTGACACCATCCATGTAAGGAATACATCAGAGGATTTTGCCCTGACAGAAAAGGGAATTACATTTATGATCTCACCATTGTCTTTTTATCAGGTAAATCCCATTCAAACGGAAAAATTATATAGTCTGGCACTGGAATATGCACAGCTTACAGGAAAGGAAACAGTTTGGGATCTGTATTGCGGAATCGGTACGATTTCTCTTTTTCTGGCAGGAAAGGCCAAGCAGGTGTATGGTGTGGAAATCATTCCACAGGCAATTGAAGATGCCAGAAAAAACGCCCAAAATAACGGCATCGGAAATGCACAGTTCTTTCTGGGGAAAGCAGAAGAAGTTTTGCCGAAAAAGTATGAAGAAGAAGGAATTTTTGCTGACGTAATCGTATTAGACCCGCCAAGAAAGGGGTGTGATGGAACCTGCCTAGAAACCATTCTGAATATGAAACCTGAAAGAATTGTATACGTGAGCTGCGACAGCGCAACGCTGGCAAGAGATTTACGGATCTTGTGTGACGGCGGATATGAGGTGAAGAGAGTTAGAGGCGTGGACCAGTTTGGGATGACGGTGCATGTGGAGACATGCGTATTATTGTCCAAACTAAAATCAACGCAGCATATAGA
>CAZTKJ010000028.1:14186-42556 GCA_964614185.1 uncultured Lachnospiraceae bacterium | reverse complement strand
TCATTCACAATTTCCTCCCCTTCTGCAAGATAATGGATATTCAGATAGGGACTTAAATTTGGGAATATCATAAAAACAACAACTACGATCCCAATCCAAAACAAAGGATTTTTGATGTAATTCCTTACCTCCCTTTTCAAAATTGACCACATAATTCCACCTTCTCCTTCTTCTTAATGGTTTTATTTTAAAAAAGGAATCACAACAAAAAGACAACAAACGCCGGATCACTTACGCAATCCGACGGAATATTGCTGTTACTACAGCCCCACCCTGTTCATCATTTTCCAAAACTAATTTTCCCCCATGCTTTTCACAGTACATCCTGCTAATATACATTCCGATTCCTGCATGTTTCAGGCTGTCTTTCACATTCTGCCCATAGAACGCTTCCGTGATTTTTTCCGCATCTTCTTTAAAACCCTCCCCATCATCCCTGACGTAAATGCTTAATTCAGAATATCCTACCCTTACCATAATTTCAACTTGATGCTTTCCGTAACGAAGGGCATTTGACAACAGATTTTCCATTACCTCCAAAACGATTTCCTTATCTCCACAAAATATTTCATTTGATGCCGGCACCTGTAAAATACATTGTTTTCCATACTCTTTTTCCAAAATGGCAAGTTCTGCCTGGATATCGGCCTCTAATTGTCCGGCAGAAATCTCCCCCGCAGCCAGCTCTCGACTTTCTAAACTGCTCATTTTTCGCATTGTTTCTACAAAAGTGTCCATACGCTCAATCTGATGTCTGCTTTCTGACAACATTTCCATTGCCTGTTCCATATCTATATTTTCACCTGGCAGGTACTCCATCAACATTTCCTGATATCCTTTCAAAACAGACAAGGGGGAGCGTATATCGTGTGCAATAGCTGCACGCAGCATCTTTTCCTCTTCAATGTTTTTCCACAATATCCGGTTATTTCGGGCAAGCTGCTCCCGCATTCGCTCAAACTCCATACAAAGCACGCCCATTTCGTCCTTATTTTCATAGGTAATGTTAAAATCCAGATTATTACCGGCAATCTTTTTTGATGCTAAAGCCAGCTCCTCAATCGGATTTTTCAGCTTATTCCGGTAAAAAAGAAAAACTGCCCCACAGCTTCCCGCCATAGACAGAATCAATATGGTATAAGTCTGTAAAAAATCGCAAATCTCCGACACAAAATGATCTGACTGCGTCATCTCATAAGCATCTGGTCTTGGAATATCCGTTACATGATAAGGCCCATTACTTTCTACTGCTTTAAAATATGCTTCCTCGTCTACATAATTCCACCAGACACTCATTTGTGTCCGCGACGCAATTTTGACTATGAATGCCGAAAGAAGAAAACTGCAAATTAAGGCAACTGCCATATATAAGAGAATTGTTTTTCTCACGGAAAGATTTCTTATTTTATCCATCGATATCCCATCCCCCATACGGTTTCAATATATTCCGTTTCTGTATATTTTTGGAACTTATTTCTGATTCTGCGAATCAGCTCCGTAATTACCCTGCTGTCACCCTCTGCATCAAATCCACAGACTTTCTCATAAATTCTTTCTTTATCAAAGACCATTCCCGGATTCATGGATAAAAATTCAATGATTGCGTATTCCAGTTTTGTCAACTCCAGATATTTTTCATGAATCTGTACGGTCTTAGCCCTATAATCAATCGACAATTCTCCCCAAAAACTGCATTCTGTCTTGATTTTACGCCGTTCCTCCCGTTTCAGGTGGGCTGCAATTCTTGCATCAAGCTCTTTCAAGTTAAATGGTTTTAAAATATAATCATCGCCACCGGAAGAAAACCCGTTAACAATGTCCTGTTCCTCTACCCGTGCCGTCAAAAATATAATCGGACACGATACCTTATCCCGTATCTTCCGGCATATCTCTATCCCATCAATTTTCGGCATATTTACATCCAATAGTATGATGTCCGGCTGCAGTTTTATTTTGTTTAATCCTTCAATGCCATTCTCTGCCGTAGTTATTTCGTACTTTTTCATTTCAAAATATTTTCTCAGCATTTTGAGAAGTTCCGTATCATCATCAATAATCAATATCTTATACGGCATAAGATTTCTCCTGTTCATTATCTTCTATATTTTTTTCATAATATATCATGAATCTTCGATTCATGATCAGCATTCGCCGCTCGCCGAATGAGTAAACTCATTCTTCTCGCTAACGCTCATTATATCATAAAAAACAATCAATTTAAAATTATATAACAGTAAAAAGGGAACTGCATCTGACTGCAGTTCCCTGTTCACTGTAGCTATATTTTGTTATTCTTCTCTCAAAGAGCAAATGCCATAGAGTAGTCTACTGCAGCAGAATATAATTTGCAGAACATGCCGGTGCAGTGATCCTGCCGTCCTGCAAAGTAACTTCTCCACCAAAAGAATAGATAGTTTTTGCAGATTTTAAGTCATATTCAAAATCCGCATTTTGATTGGAAGGATTCAGCACCACAAGAATCTTTTCTTCCCCGCTGCTTCTAAGATAAGCAAAAGGATAAGCCTCTTTCCGGGCAAAAATGAACTCTATTTCTCCTTTGCTCTGCAAGGCTTTGTGGCTCTGCCTGATTCCGATCAGTTTCCTGATCTCATGATAAAGGGAATTCTTATCTGCCTGCTGCTTTTTGACAGTAGGTCTGTCTTTACTTTCATCCTGCCTGATATACAGCTTTTCTTTGGAGGACATGCCAAAGCCTGCGTTTACACTTTCATCCCACTGCATAGGACTGCGGGAGCCTGTCCGATTATAACCGCCTTCCACAGAAACAACCTTTTCAAGATAACGCATACCTATTTCGTCCCCATAATAAATAAAGGGCGCGCCGGGCATAGAGAGCAGAAATGCAAAAGCAATCTTTCTGTCCTCATCATCCATACGGTATGATATTCTTTCCATGTCATGATTACCGGAAGGAATACAGATCAATCCTTTTTTTTCGGATTTTTCATAATTCTCTTTATATTTAGCTACAAATGCTGAAATGTCTCCTTTGCCTTCCTTCTTAAAATAGGGATGCTCACAACGGAACAGATCATTGTAATGGGAAGGGCCAAAATGCAGCAAAAAGTCCATATGAAAGCCACCTTGCAGGGACTTATCCGGTTCTCCCCACTCAGAAACCATAGCGGCATCGGGGAACTCCTCATCTAAAAAGCTTCTTACTTTTTTCCAAAGAGCAATAGTTCCCTTTCCTTCTTCATCCTGCTTCACCAAAGAACCTGCCATATCTACGCGGAACCCGTCACATCCCATAGTCAGCCAGAAGCGCATGACATTTTTCATTTCTTCCAGGGTTGCCCTTGGTCCCTCATCTTCCATAGACATCTGCCATGGCCTTGTGACCTTATAGTATCCGTAATTTAACGCCGGCTGGGAAGAAAAGAAATTAACTGCGCAGGAACCATCCCTGTCGGAAATTCCCCTTATGCTTCCCATATCTTCCGGACTCTCCCAGATACTGTCCGTCCATATATATCTGTCCGTATACTCATTACGTTCCGGCTTCATAGATTCCTTAAACCAGGGGTGTTCCACGGAAGTATGTCCCGGCACCAGATCCAGCAGAATATGCATTCCTCTTTTATGTACTTCCTCAAACAACTCTCTGGCATCTTCATTGGTTCCGTATCTTGGCGCAATGGTATAATAATCCGCCACGTCATAACCGGCATCCCCAAAAGGCGATGTAAAGCAGGGATTGAGCCACAAAGCATTACATCCCAGTTCCTTGATATAGTCAAGCTTCGATATGATCCCCTGCAGATCCCCAATCCCATCTGCATTGGAATCCGCAAAAGACTGAGGATATATTTCATAGAAAATTGCATTGTCAAGCCATGCAGCCATTGTTTGATCTCCTTTTACTCCTGTCCGTTATAATATTTCAGATGCAGGAACTTTTCTCTGTCATTGTTGTACAAATAACCTGCCTCATCACTGCGTCCTACCACAATATGAGGGAAATTATTTTCATAATATTCCATGATCTTCTTATAAGTCTTCTCCGTAGTACCCAGAATTTCCGGTTCCTGCTTATCTATCAGATACAGATTAAAATAATAATTTTTATTTGAGCCTGCATTCTCATGCCATTCATATATCCATATGATCTCACTGTTTCGGTAGATTCTGCCGGCATCATCACACACAAAGGTAAAGTCCTTCCCTATTCTGATGGTACGGCTGCCCTTCCATGCATTCTGATAATCCAGACCCAGCTTTTCCTGCTCCGCCACATTCAGCTTTGAAATAAATTCCTTTACTGTCTTTAGTGTGCGCCCGGACAATGAACTGATCAGAAGCCATAGCGCTAAAAGCAGCATTACAGCAGCAACAGCATACATGATCGGGTATTCTCTTCCCATAAAGATTCCCCCAACTCCAATTCCTGCCACAATAACGATCTTAGGAAGCAGAATGGTAAATGAGTTCATTTTCATGTCTCTTAACATCTGTTTCATAAACTTTGCTCTCCGATTTTCATTTCATTCAGAATATGGGATATTTTCTCCCGATCTTCCCGTCTGGTAAAAATAAATTCCTTATCACATTTTCCTTTGCTATTTTCCAGCGGCTGCTGATAATAGAAGCATATAGGATAAACTGTTGAGGTCTGATCCATTTTAAAACCATTGCCTCTTGTTGTAACGGTATATTCTCTCACATCTGTCTCAACACGTTTTACCTTTTGAAGCTGTACCATCACAGCCCCTCCTCTTCCGGTGACACGAAGAGCATAATCTTTGGTGATCAATACCTTTTCTTCTGTTTTTTCTTCCCCTATCCAGGAAACCCGTTTCATATCGTTTCCAAGCATCTGTGCTGCAAATTCTTCTCTTTCCTCAGAAGAAAGCACATCTTCCACCTGGACTTTCAGAAGATTCATATAGCGCTTAGCGGGCCAGGTAGGTTTAGTCATCATAACTATGAACAGCACCATAACAATTCCCACAACAAATCCAATCAGCATATTCCGAAGCATGGCCTGTACATCGATACCTGCCGCAAAAAGCCCGATAGCGCCAAGCACCACAACACAACCCACTAATGTCAGCAGACAATACTTCAACGTATCCTGCTTACATTTCTTCTCGGCCTCATTGACCCATTCTTTTTCCTTTTCCAGCCATTTTTCATAATTGCCGTTCATAATCTTTTTCCTCCTTTAGTGTGAAAATAAAATTAATTATATATTATCAAATATATGATTTCGTGCAACAGGTTTTACAATAAATTTGGCTTCCATATTTCAAAAAAATCTGAATCTGACTGATACTCTGCTATCTCCTGTGGCGTAAAAGGTGCTGTGCGGTATCCCCGCCATATGAATCCGTCATTTCCTACCCTGAAACTGGCTCCGATATTGATGCCCGTTTTGTCAAGGAACATAACGCCCTTATAGCGCCCGTCTATCCAGCGTTCTGTTTCAAGAAGCTGCCTGAATAGTTCGGTATCCATGATCTCTTCATAAACCAGATACTGATTATCTTCTTCCGCATATTCCGACTGCAGAATATCATGCACCTTTTCTGCCAGCTGTTCCTTATTTGTAAACAGTTCATCTCTAGTGTATACATGTCCTGTATCCAGATTAATGGTAACAGCCCGAAGCTCATAACTTTCTGTATAAATACTTCCGGAAAAATAGGAATCCTGAAAAGTTACACTGAAGAGATGGTCATCCATATAAGTAATCTGATAATGTACCCTGCTTATAAGCCAGGAAAGGTCAAATCTCTCATCGTTTTTACAGGTGGCAAGCAGCTCGTCAGAAGGCTCCAGATAAAGAAAATAAGCAGAATCCATGGCACAGTCTCTGATGGCGATATTAATAAGGGTAGCGTCTCTTCCATCTTTAAATACGATCTGGGGATAACAGATATCCATAGTTTCTTCAGAAGCTTCCCACTTTCCAAAATCCTCATCCAACGGGTCTTTGTAGAAGTAATGTTCTTCTATCCTGTAAGGAACATCCTCCTTACACCAGGCATCATAAATATCCCATTCATAATCGTTTTCTTTATCCTTCTGTCCTGTTCTTTCATACAGCTCCTTCCATTCCATCTGCTCAGAGGGTATTTCCGGAAGTACCAGATAAGTATCTGCCTGTAAATAGTCAGGATTCTCCCCGATCATACTTTTATTTGCCTCATATAAAAGCTCTGCTTTGGAACTGTCTCCATAGACATCTCTGGCAATTCCTGTCAGACTTTCTCCCTTCTTCACCGGACGTACACGCTTTTTAGTAACAGATATGGCTTGTTCCTGGATTTCCTTTGCCTGATCTTCATTTGCCGCTTTTACTTCTATCCGGTCAAATCCGCCAAGTAAAATACTTATCATCAATACTGCCGCTATGACATTCCCTGCTTTTTTCCTCATTTTCTTTCTGTTCCTTTCTGTACATAACAGGAAATCTGTCTGTACTGTTTATTCTGGCACAAATCCTTCTATTAATATACCCTGCTGCTAAGAAAGAGGTTGCAGAAATGATTGCCTTTTTTTTCAAACAGTGTTACTATTTTAACGAAGTGTTTCTTATAATAAAATTTAAATAAAACATACGAGGTGAAAAGAAATGAGTAAAACATTTGCTGATTTAATTGCCAAGGTCAATGAGTGCGGCACTAAAAAAGTAGCCGTTGCCGTAGCTCAGGACTCTGCTGTACTGGAAGCTGTAAAAGCTGCCAAGGAAAGAAAAATTGCAGATGCCATCTTAGTTGGTAATGAAAAAGAAATCAAAGAAATCGCTGCATCCCTCAATATGGACTTAAGCGGTTTTGAAATCATTCACGTAGAGGACAAAACAGAAGCTGCTCTTACTGCAGTTAAACTGGTTCATGATGGAAAAGCTGACATGTACATGAAGGGATTGATCGACACCAAAGGTTTTCTCAAGAGTGTTCTTGACAAAGAGGTAGGTCTTCGTACCGGCAAGCCTTTATCCCATGTATGTGTATTTGACATTGAAGGCATCGACCATCTTCTGTTCTTAACAGATGTAGCCTTCATTCCCTATCCTACACTGGAAGACAAAGTAAACATTATCCACAACACACTGGAAATCACCAATGCCTGCGGTATTGAAAATCCCAAGGTAGCTCCTCTTGCTGCTGTGGAAGTGGTAAATCCCAAGATGCCTGCAACCGTTGAAGCAGGTGAATTGACACAGATGTATCAGGAAGGAAAAATTACCGGATGTATTGTTGACGGTCCTTTATCCTTAGACCTGGCCATTGACCCTGAAGCTGCCAAGCACAAAGGTGCTACCGACAGAGCTATCCAGGGAGACGCCGATATTCTCCTTTTCCCCGATATTCATGCCGGAAACCTTGTATACAAGTGTCTGGTACATACTGCCAAGGTCGTAAACGGAAATATTCTTACCGGAACCAAGGCTCCCGTTATTCTGACATCACGTTCTGACGATTTTGAAACCAAAGTAAATTCCATTGCTCTGGGCGCTGTTGTTGCAGAAGCAATGTCAAAAAATAATTAAGATATGGAGGAATTCAAATGTCAATAAAAAGCTTAATCATTAATCCCGGTTCCACCTCCACTAAGATTGGTGTATTTGAGGATGAAACCCTGTTATTTGAAGAGACCCTTCGTCATTCTACCGAAGAAATCGCGCAGTATGCTTCTATCGTAGACCAAAAAGATTTCAGAAAACAGATCATTCTTGACCTCCTTGAGGAAAAGAGCTTTGACATTAACTCCCTGCAGGTAATCGTAGGACGGGGCGGTATGTTAAAACCTATTCCCGGCGGTACCTATGAAGTCAGTGATGAACTGCTTGAAGATTTAAAGATTGGAAAGCAGGGCCAGCATGCCTCTAACCTGGGCGGTATCCTGGCAAGGGAAATCGGTGATTCCATTGGTGTTCCTTCCTATATTGTAGACCCTGTTGTAGTGGATGAATTAATTCCTATTGCAAGATATTCAGGCGTTCCTGAGCTTCCTCGTACCAGCGTATTCCATGCATTAAACCAGAAAGCAGTTGCCAAGCGCTATGCAAAAGAAAAGGGAGTTTCCTATGATTCCTTAAATCTGATCGTAGTTCATATGGGCGGCGGCGTTTCCGTAGGCGCTCATGAAAAAGGATGCGTCATTGATGTATTTAATGCATTGGACGGTGACGGCGCTTTTTCACCGGAAAGAGCAGGTGCTGTTCCTTCAGGCGCACTGATCAAAATGTGCTTCTCCGGTAAATATACGGAAAAAGAAGTTTACAAAAAAGTAGTAGGAAACGGCGGATTCAATGCATATCTGGGAACAAATGATATGCGGGATGTTGCTAAAATGATTGAAAACGGCGATGCTCATGCTGCAGAAGTCCGTGAAGCTTTTGTTTTGCAGGTCTGCAAAAATATCGGCTCCATGTCCTGTGTATTAAAGGGAAAAGTAGACCAGATCATCGTAACCGGCGGTATCGCTTACAATAAGGATGTAGTTGATCAGATGCAGGAGCGGGCAGGATTTATTGCTCCCTTTACCGTATATCCCGGTGAAGATGAACTTCTTGCCTTAACACAAGGCGCTCTTCGGGTTATGAACGGCGAAGAAGAGGCTATGAAATACTAAACTTGAAATCTTGTTATTACATATCAAATGCCGGCATGCAAAGCGTGCCGGCATTTCTTATTTCTGCTCTGTTCTCTTTTTTTCTTCCTGATTTTCCTTTGTCACCCTCAGATATCTGCGCACAATACAGAGAACTGCCACACTGATTACCGAGGCAAAGTCCTGATAAGGTGTAGTATCAATAACAATCATATGCCTTGCCACCAAAAAAATAATGACATCAATTACATTCTCTGAACTGGGTCTGCAAAGCATTACTAAAAATTCTATTCCTATCACCAGCATAAAAATCTGAGCCAAATACTGTTTAAATGACGCGGTATCCGTTAACAGCAGTTGAAAAACCTCTATGTTGCCCACAAGACTGAATATGGAAAGTAAAATACCGATAAGAACCAGTACAGCTACGATCAATTCCAGCAATCCACATATTATTTGTATACTTTTCTTCATTTTTTCCAGTAAGATTAATAAGACTTTCATGGACGCCCCCTTACATCATTCTATTTATCGTGGGTTGATTTTGCAAACAGCAAAAACATTGGGAATATTTCCAGTCTTCCTGTCAGCATTATAATGGATAACAATACCTTGGCCCAATCGGAATATACGCTAAAGTTATTCATTGGCCCCACCAGGGCAAGACCCGGCCCGATATTATTAAAACAGGACAAAACAGCAGTAATATTCGTAGTCAGATCCTTGCCGTCCAATGACAGGATCCATGTACCAACACAGATTAAAATCATATAAGCTGCTGCATAGACTTTGGTGGAATTTACAGTTTGTTTATCCACCGGCTTATGATCCAGCCGTACAGTAATGACAGCTTTTGGTGTAATGATCCTTCTGATTTCTGCAAAGAAGGATTTGATCAAAATCAGCACACGTGATATTTTGAAACCGCCTCCCGTAGAACCTGCACAGGCTCCGATGATCATTAAAAGTACCAGTGTATGTTTAGAAAATTCCGGCCAGTAATTAAAATCCACTGTAGCAAATCCTGTAGTGGTAATGATACTGGCTACCTGGAAAAAAGCCTCCCGCACAGCCATTCCCATGGCTCCTGCCTGATTTACAATATTAAAGGAGATAGCCATTGTGGCCAAAGCAACAATGCCAAGATATACTTTTACTTCTTCATTTTTCAGAACATCCTTTATATTGCCAAACAGGATCAGATGGTAGACGTTAAAATTAATTCCAAAAAGCAGCATAAAAATCCCAACCACTATTTCTATATAGAGACTGTTATAACCTGCAATTCCTGCGGAATTAACGGCAAATCCCCCGGTACCTGCCGTACCAAAGGTAATGCAGAAACTGTCAAAAATCGGCATGCCTCCACAGATCAGCAATATCACCAGTATCAGCGTCATTGCTGTATAAATCCCATACAGGATCATAGAAGTAGTGCGCATTCTCGGCACCAGCTTTCCCGCCGTAGGACCGGGCACCTCTGCCCGTACCAGATGCATGGAATTATCATTTTCCATAGGCATTACCATCAACACAAAGACCAGCACCCCCATACCGCCAATCCAATGGGTAAAGCTTCTCCAAAAAATGATACCATGCCCCAGTTCTTCAGGTGCTGCAAGTACAGATGCTCCGGTAGTAGTAAAACCTGATACGATTTCAAACAGCGCATTCCAGTATGAATGAAATCCCCCTGCAAAATAAAGCGGCATTGCACCAATCAAAGAAATAATGATCCATGCAGCAGCTACAATAAAATAGCCGTCCCTGCTGCTGATTCTTCTATCCGACTGTTTCACCGACGAAAAGAAAAAACCCAGGACTATGGCCGGAATGATGGTACCGATAAATGCCGGGGCATCCCCGTCTCCATAACCAATGGCAACTAAGAGCGCCGGAATCATAAGAGCTGCCTCTATTAAAATAATCTTTCCTATAATACTGATGATTTTACGCTTATTCATAATACATACGCCTTTCTGATATTCAAAAACTGCTTTGTTCCCATTGATCAGGAAACAAAAATATCTTCCAGACGGGCAATCTGTCTGTTGATAGAAGCAACGAGAACTGTATCTCCTGCCTGAATCACATCATCACCTCTGGGAATAATCGTATTAACATCCCGCATGATACATCCGATAAGGGTATTTCTTTTCATTTTTAAATTTTTCAGCGGAATATCAAGGTTCTTATCATTTTCATCTACCTTAAATTCTATAAATTCAATTTTTCCATCCATCAGACGGTATAAAGATTCTACCGCATCATTATCTTCTGCATTAAGGAGCGAGCGGCTGTATCCTAAAATCCTGTCTGCCGCAACGTCTTCTCTGGAAATGGTACAGATCTTACTTTCTGACGATAATACCTTCCGTCTTGATTTGGCATTGATTCGTGAAACTACTTTGCCAATTCCCTGGGATTCCCCATACATAGCGGCTATCAGATTATATTCATCATCATTCGTAAGGGTTATAAAGGCATCTGTATTCTGAATATCTGTCTGGGACATGGCGTCAAAGTAAGTAAGGGCGTCATCACAGATTACATGGATTCCTGCTATAGATTCCGAGATTTCTTCCGCATATTCTTTACTTTTTTCTATCAGCGTAACCTTTGCCCCTTCTTTTAAAAGCACCTCTGACAAATAATAAGAGATTCTGCCCCCTCCGGCTATCATAACTGATTTAAGGGGTTTGACCGGAAGTCGTAACTTTTTAAATGCCTTGCGAAACTCCTCTGCTGCTCCTGTCAGGTACAAAACATCACCTTTACAGATAACGGTATCGCCTTTAGGTACGAATGCTTCTCCCTGCCGTACTACTGCACAGATCAAAAGATTGATACCCATATTCTTTGTAATTTCCATCAGGGACTTATCGTTTAGAGGACTGTCTTCTCTTACATTCATTTCTACCAGTTCTACCCGGCCCTTTGCAAAGACTTCCACTCTGGTAGCTAATGGGAAGCGAAGCAGCCTCCCGATTTCCATTGCTGTTGCCAGCTCCGGATTAATGATCATGGAAAGTCCCAGCCTGTCTCTGTAAAAGTGATTCTGTCTGGCATAATCCACATCCCGGATACGCGCAATTGTATGCTTTGCCCCCAGCATATGGGCAGTCATGCAGCTTAAGATATTCAATTCATCCGATTCCGTCACTGCAATCCAGATATCTGCTTTTTCTGCCCCCAAGGCCTTTTGGGTAGCATAAGATGCCCCGTTCCCTTCATAGCAGATGATATCCATGGCATTTCCCAGGCTTCCTACTACGTCCGAATTTCTGTCAATGACTGTCAGTTCATATCCGTCTTTAGAGAGCTGTTCTGCAAGGGCTCTTCCGATTTCGCCTCCGCCCACAATAAATATTTTCATACCACTGTGCTGTTTCACATTAGCCACCTGCTTTCTATTGTCGTACCTTAATGTGCACTTCCCTAAGCTGCTGTTCCGTTACCTCATTAGGAGCGCCACACATCAGATCCTGTGCAGTTCCGCTCATAGGGAATGCAATAATTTCCCGAATATTCTCTTCATTTCTTAAAAGCATGATCATACGGTCTACACCGGGAGCCATTCCTGCATGTGGCGGTGCGCCAAACTGAAAAGCATTGTAAAGAGCCCCAAATTTCTGTTTCAGAACTTCTTCATCATAGCCTGCAATTTCAAATGCCTTTACCATGATCTCCATATTGTGGTTACGAACTGCACCGGAAGATAATTCCACTCCGTTGCAGACAATATCATACTGGTATGCCAGTATTTCAAGAGGATCCATATTCTGCAGAGCCTCTAAGCCTCCCTGTGGCATGGAGAAGGGATTATGGGTAAATCCTATCTTCTTGGTTTCCTCATCCAGCTCAAACATGGGGAAATCATTGATAAAACAGAAGCGATAAGCATTCTTTTCACAGATATCAAGGCGGCTGCCAAGCTCATTGCGGATCTGTCCCGCATAAGCTGCTGCTCTTTCTTCTTTGTCTGCAATAAAGAAAATAGTATCTTCTGCTTCAAGTCCGGCCAGCTGTCTCATCTCTGCCTTAAGCTCCTCCGGAATAAATTTGTCAATAGGACCTTTATAGGACAGATCTTCCTGAACCTCTAAATAGCCCAATCCTCCCATACCGATTCCGGTAGCAAACTTCAGCATCTTCTCATGGAAACCTTTAGACTGGTGTCCATGAATTTTAATAGCTCTTACGGTCTTATTCTGGAAAGGTTTAAAAGTACATTTATTAAAGAACTCTGAAAGATCAATGATCCTTAAAGGATTTCTAAGATCCGGCTTATCTGTGCCAAACTCCAGCATTGCCTGCTTATAACTGATAACAGGATAAGGAGCCTTGGTTACCTCAAATCCTTCCGGAGCAAATTTTTCAAAGGTTGCAGTCAATACTTCTTCCCCTACATGGAACACATCTTCCTGTGTGGCAAAACTCATTTCAAAATCCAGCTGATAGAACTCGCCCGGAGAGCGGTCTGCACGTGCGTCCTCGTCTCTAAAGCAGGGCGCTATCTGAAAATATTTATCAATTCCTGATACCATAAGCAGCTGTTTGTACTGCTGAGGCGCCTGGGGCAGTGCATAAAATTTCCCTTTATAATGTCTGGAAGGAACAATATAATCTCTGGCTCCTTCCGGTGAGGAAGCGCACAAAATAGGAGTCTGTACTTCCATAAATCCCATTTCCGTCATTTTAGTACGTAAAAATTGAATTACCTCAGAACGGAAGATCATATTATCCAACACTTTTCTGTTTCTTAAATCCAGGTAGCGGTATTTCAAACGAAGATCCTCACGTATTTCTTTAGAGGATGCAATCTCAAAAGGCAGCGGCCTGTATACCTTTCCCAGAATCTCAATGGAATGAGCCTCCAGTTCAATGGTACCCGTAGGAATCTTAGGATTGTAAGTTTCCTCATCACGTTTTTCCATTTCACCTGTAATGGTAACGCAGTCTTCCTTACTGATGCCCTTTAACAGCTCCGTATTTCTCATGACGATCTGAAGCACGCCATACATGTCTCTCAGATCTATAAAGGAAACGCCGCCGTGATCACGGATGTTCTCTACCCATCCTGCAACCCGCAATTCCTTTCCGATATCTTCTTCAGAAATCTGATTCAAAGTACGTTCACGATATAATGATCCCATTTTCCTCTTCCTTTCTTTTTGTTTCATATAGATAAAAAATAAGTCCTAAATTGATATTTCATCAATTCAGGACGAATAATTATCCGCGGTACCACCTGATTTACTGCTAAAGCAGTCTCTTAAATGCCCCTTGACGCAGGACTGACGACGCACCTACTAAAAAACAATCATATGCTTTTGTTCAGCTTGCAGCTCGAAAGTGTTATTCATGCAAATTCTACTGCCGGATTTCCACCATCCCCGACTCTCTTTAAGTGAGCTTTTGCATTACTTCTCTTTGTCATCGCCTTTAAACACATTTATCATAATGTAGAATGACCTGTTTGTCAATTTATAAAGCTAAAATAATAAAAATTCTTCCTGTCCAAATTGCAAAAATGAATTGAAATTTTTAAAGTGCTTTCATTTTTATCCATGGAAAAACATACATTTCTATAGAGTGCAAAAAGGAAACATGTGTTATGCCAAACTGGATTATGGAAATCATGAGCCGCTTCGGTTATGTAGGCGTGGCCAGCTTGATCGGAATTGAAAATATCTTCCCACCCATTCCCTCAGAAGTCATTCTTACTTTTGGAGGTTTTATGACTACCTGCTCTGACCTGACCTTTACCGGTGTGGTATTGGCGGCCACCGTAGGTTCCCTCCTTGGCGCCATTGTTTTATATGGCCTTGGTTATCTTTTATCTTATGAAAAACTATGCCGGATCTTATCAGGCAAAACCGGAAAAATCCTCCATCTGCATCCTGAAGATATTGAAAAAGCAATCTCCTGGTTTGAACAAAAAGGCAGCGTTACCGTATTTGTCTGCCGTTTCATTCCCATAGTGCGCAGTCTCATCTCCATTCCTGCCGGCTGTGCGGAAATGAAGCTGGTTCCTTTTCTGCTCCTCACCGCTGCCGGAAGCTTTATCTGGAATACTGTCCTTGTATTCTTAGGGGCACTGGCAGGGGAATCATGGGGCATCATTGTCCGTTATCTGGATACCTATTCCGGCATCACACGAATCATTCTGGTGATATGCGGAATATCTGTTTTGTACTATTTTATAAAAAAGAAACAATGATCCTCTGCTGCCGGTCAGCCTTTTAATCCTCTGGACTGCCTGTCCATATCTTCTACCACAATATCATAAATTTCACCAATGGAAGCACAATATTCCAATACTTTCCAGGGTTCATTGGTGTGAAAATGAATCTTGATCAGTTCCTCATCTCCTACTGCCAGTAAACAGTCTCCCTCAAAGTGCTCTGTAAAATACTGGCTGATTTCATCTTCGTCAAGATCTTCTCCCTCAATGAGAAGCTGTGTGTCATACTTAAATTCAAGCATTTTTAGTCTCCTTTCATTTTATTGTAAAATTCAATATTGCGAAGATATTCTGACAATATATTCCACTCAAATTCTGTTGCACCAAACATTCCATCAAGCCCAGTAAAACAAAAGTTAGTCGGGAAATGTCCCTCCTACCTTTTATGGTCTTGATTTCATGGTGCAGAGGACTTTTCGCAGAATATATTGCCAGAATATTCCATCAGTTTATAAATTTCGCAATTGCCTAAATCAATTAAATCTTACGCTTCTTCAAAAGCCTGTCTGATGCTGTCATAGTGGAGGAATATTCCCTGTTCTGCCAAAGCTTTGATTTCATCCAAAGCTGCCAGTTGAAACCCTGCTGCTTCTTCTTCCTGGATCTTTACATCAGATTCCTCAAAATCCACTACAAACTTATATACATCTACAAAATAGTTATCCCCTTTTCCCGGATTTTCCCTATGGTATGTAAAAAGATAACCTCCCTTACCTCTTGTAACATCAAGTCCTGTTTCTTCTCTGATTTCTCTAATAATGGCAGCCTCTGAATCTTCACCTGCCCGTACGCCTCCTCCCGGCACTTCCCACCATCCCGGAGCCCAGGCTTTTGTCATGACTCTCTTAGTAATCAGAAATTTCCCGTCAGGCCTTACAATTACGCCAAGTACCGTTAAATGATATTCCCCTTCCTGCAAGATCCAGTCATTCCGCTTCATGGTACGTCCCGTTCTGCATTTATTACTGTCATAAATATCCCAAAGTTCCATATTCTCTTCTCCTATCTCCTCCGGTTTAGCTGCTCTGGCATAAGACCCCATAGCCGCCTTAATTCCCTACTGTGATACCATATCCGGTATTAGGTCTTATGGCCGCATAAGCCGCATCCGCTACAAATAGCAATATCAGCGCAATGCTGACCCACAACCGTATTCCCTTAGGAATCTTTTTCATAATTCTCTCATAAAGAGGCAGAAAAAAACAGATTAATGCTTCTCCTCCAAGTCCGAAAGCAAGTGCCCCAAGCAGACAGATCCTTCCGTTGACATTCATAAAATGACCCTCATAGTCCCACCATCTGATACCCCAGCGCATTTCCAGAAACCAGCCGGTAAAATATTCCAGAAGGGAGCATAAAGCCATGGAACAAAAAAATATAAGCAGAGGCCTTTTTTGCAGACGACGTAAAAGGATGCACAAAAGAATCCCTCCAACACCATAAATGGGCAGATAAGGTCCTTTGTAAACACCTCTGTTAATGAAAGCATGCTCTGTAAGAAGATATAAAAGCACTTCCCATATCCAGCCTGCAACCGCTGATACAAAAAACAGAATACAGTAAAAATCAAATTGGAGGATATTTTTCTTAGTTTTCATAAACATTATCATATCCTGCCAATCCTGTTTTATTCCCATTTCACCTGACATGATAACGAAAAAATCTTTGAGCGCGTAGCGCGGCAGCCGCATAGCGGCTGGATTTTTGAGTTTATTATATCATCTAAACTCGCAAACTCGCGCTCACGCGCTTTCTGTCCGATTTTATCGGACATTTGCTCGTTAATGTCGCATGAAAACAAATGTCTGCTTCGCAGCCGCTTGTTTTCTTTTGCGACTATTATATCACAGTCACTGGAAGAGACAAGTCATTCTTCCTTCATATACCAGTCCAATTCTGCTGCGGGAATAACAATATAATCTCCCGCACCCTCTTTCTGCCGTAAGATCACATTCCTGATACCGGCCTGGATGATCAGCCGGGCACAAAGAGGGCAGGGTTTTGCACTATGAACCGTACTGTCCTTAGGATTGATTGATGATAAATATAAATCTGCTCCTATCGTCTGTTCTCTGGAACAGTTTAACAGAGCATTGGCTTCTGCATGAACTGCCCTGCACATGCCATAGCCCTCTCCCTGATGCATGTTTTTTCTTATTCTGGGACAGTCTCCTATGTCACAACAGTTTTCATAGCCTCTGGGAGAACCGTTATAGCCTGTGGAAATTACAGCATCTTCCTTTACTATGACTGCTCCATATTTCCGTTTTAAACAGGTACTTCTATAGGCAAAACTTTCTGCACAGTTTAAATACGTATCTTCTTTTGAAATCCTTTTGTTTCCCTCCGGTTTGACCATTGCTTTTCCTCCTGCTTACTTCTCATTCTTTAATTGCCCAGCGCAATTTTGCAGAACGTGCTCTGCCGTTTTCTGCGCACTCTTTTGCGGAGGGACGGATCACTTCTGTTGCCACTTCACGGTATATGCCGCTTTTTTGAAACTCTTTAAAGGATTTCTTTACTAATCTGTCCTCCCCGGAATGAAACGTCAATATGGCAATTCTTCCGCCGGGAGCCATAACAGATGGCAGCTTTTGTAAAAAAGTGTCCAATACTTCATATTCGCTGTTAACATCAATTCTAAGTGCCTGAAACACTCTGGCACATGATTTTTTGACGGCATCCTTACGTTCCTTTTGAGGAAGGAAGGATAATGCTTCGGCAATCACTTCCGAAAGCTTTGTGGTGGTATCAATGATGTTCCCGCCACGAAGCCGTGAAACAATACCGGCTGAAATTTCTTTGGCATATGGTTCATTAGAATTGTCCTCTAACATCCCCTGGATTTCCTCTTTTGTCATTTCTTTAAGCCGCAGGGAGGCAGGTATCCCTTCCCGGGGATTCAGGCGCAAATCAAGAGGCCCTTCCTGCTTATAGGAAAATCCCCTCTCCGGATTGTCAATCTGCATGGAAGAAACACCTAAATCAGCCAGAAGAAAGTCAAAAGGTCCCTTTTCTTCCGCTACTTTGTCTATTAATGCAAAGTTCTGACAAAGGACCGTCAGAATCTCTTCTTCATATCCCAAATCCCGTAATCGCTTCTCTGTCTTGACAATTTCAATGGGATCTGCATCAAGAGCATAAAGATGCCCGCATCCGTTAAGCTGCTGCAGTATATGGCGGCTGTGTCCACCGTATCCCAAGGTGGCATCTACGCCCTTCTGCCCCGGCTTTATCTGTAAAAAGTCCATGATTTCCGTGACGCAGATGGGTCGATGCATACCTGCCGGCGTACTTCCCTTACTGATTACTTTTTCTATGGTATCCTGATATTTTTCCGGATTCAGTTCTTTATACTTCTCGCTATAGGTACGGGGATGTGTTCCTTTATAACGCACACGGCGCTTATGGATCTGTTCACACCCTCCCGCCTCTTCTATTGTCATTGCTGTCTGTTCCTCCCCATGCTACTACTTCGCAAACATGATATATCTTTAATTTTTATCACTTTTTGATTATTTTTTTATATTTTCTTCCTTTTGTAACTTGATTATCTATAAGAATTCCTTCTTCCACAAGATTTCTAAGCAACTCTTTTGTTCTTGTTGCTTTAACTCCCAACACATCTTCGAATTCACTTGCTTTATACCACATATCATCATTCATAAATGTAAGAATAGCATCATATTGTGCCTGAGCTTTCAATGTAACTTTTTTCTGTCGCTTTTTTTCTGTCGTTTTTTTTCTGTCGCTTTTTTCTGTCGCTTTTTTCTGTCGCTTTTTTTCAAATGAAAGCGTCAGTATCGTTCTATCAGGATCAAATCGTTCGTCAATAATTGGCTCTATAAAACCCTCATTGTCCCAAATATTAAAGATATTTGGAACTCCACTACCTGCTCGTTCACCAATATTGATTAAATTAAACATTTTCATAAGTGTTTTATTTCTAGGATCTGATTCTCCACCCAAACGCATCTGCTTTTTCCCTGTTCTAATATATCCGGGATTCGCCAAAATAATTCTATTTTCCTCTTTCCGAATCACTACGCCACGGACACCAAAATAATCCGCATTTATCAGGCAATTTGCTAATGCCTCTCTAAGAGCCTTATGCACTGGTGTATCATCAATCCTCTCTCCGCCAGACATTTTAAATGGAACTTTAACGTCTTTGATTATCTTGTTATAAACTCTAAAATAGAAATCGAAAAGATTACCGGACCACTCGCCTGAACTCGATTGTAATCTATCTGTCCAACGGATAACCGGATCAAGTTCCTCTCGATAATCCAGAAAATACTCTGGGAACTGCCTTACAATATTATATTCATAACCAAACATCAGCATACCTGCTGCCGTAGGATGTAAATGACCATCCTCTTCGGATATGGCAGCAGCGCCTATACTCCTCAGATACTCGCTATCAGTTAGTCGTTCAAAAGGATGTCCTTTCCTTAATGTCCTATGACTGTTACGGTATCCCTGTACTGTTTCATAATTCAAATCCTCCATAGATATATTATCGAGCACTTCCATATCTACCGTAGTTTCTGTTTGATCACGGAGCATTGTCTTAACTTGTAAACGGGTACATCTGTAATCTCCCTCATAATTGCGCCTAAATGTTTCCCCAAACAAATCATCATTTATATAGATTGGCTTCTGTTCTCTTCTAGCCATAGGAACATATATCACAATAATAAGTTCCTCTCCAACCGCATACGTTTCCACATCATTATCTGAAAGCAGGTTAAGGCTGACTTTCTTGCGGTTATTAATTGTATCCCAAAATTCTTTCAATAGCTTTCTTTCATCACTGCTTTGAAGTCCTGTTGTTCTCCACGAGCCGTTCTTATTCTCTGCCACCCCTAGAATAATAACACCGCCATAGCAATTAGCAAATGCAGAATATGTGTCCCAAAGTGAATTCGGCAATCCACCCTTGGCTTTCTTGACTTCTCGGCGATTATCTTCTTTATATTCATCAAATTTTCTAATATCGAAATCCATAAATCGTCCTCTCTAAAAACAGAGCCATAATAACATATTAGATTCTAGCCTAATACACGCATTATTATATCTATATATCCAATTATCCTTTTACAGTTTTATCAACAAGCTTCAATATACCATTTTCATAATAATATTGTAATAACTTAATTGGTTTATTCTCAATTCGTTTTCTCTGAGAAACATATTGCACAACATCTCTAGAATACGATTTAGCTATAGCCGTAGTTCTTACCATATTGGAATCACCGGAAACTTTTTTCTGTAGAAACCATGATTCATAGCTAATCAACTGTTTTAGCGCATCTTCATTAAATTTATCTCGTTTTACTTCAATAATATCATATGAAACAACTTCTCCTGTCAACAACGGATTTTCAAACATAAGTAAGAAATCCATTTCTTTACCCAGATTTGTTGGAACATAGCATAAGTAATCAGAATAATTTCCAAATATATCTGTATATGATCCTTTAGCAAATTCAGCACTCAATAATGCCATAATCGTAAATTCATATTTAGGATTCTTATCTTGAAAATGAAGATTATCAGTAATATTAAATGGACGATATGGGTATGGCTGCATTATTATTCCTTTTTGCCCTGTAAATGGATTTATTTTCATAAATTCCTTTAATAATACATTGAATTCTCCGTTTGATATTGAGAACATTGAATTAGCACCTGTTGATCTTTCTAACGCCCAGGTCCATATCTTTCCCATATTACACAAATCGTTGATATCATCCAGTCTCAAATCATTTTTGAAATTGTAATGTGACCATTTAATCCTACATCTAAATGGATACAGTCTATCCTGCCATATAGGCGTTTCCTCATAAAATGGGCATCCATCAACCTGCCAAACTCCTCGTAATGATTTTGACTTAATCACATACATTAAAACATAATCATTTTCTTTAATTCCGGCAAGTCTTGACAGTAATCCATCAACCACATTATCATGGCGTTGCCCATCCTTCGCTTCCGGCAATGCAACAATACCTTTTTTAACACATACTTTATAATTTTCTTCTGATACAGTAAAAATATGTACAGCCATATAACCCTCCTCATTATCAAAACTATTTGCGATCTCACAATCCATTAATCATCACGCATAGTATGTTCATTTTTACTATCCCTTACATTTATAATCTTATCTCGCCAGTTTTTATACTGACCATTAGTAATTCTATGATCTATTGGTTTTTCTGCGTCTATGGGAATTGCCCAATATTTACCAAATTTTTCTGCTCCCTTAATCCGACCTCCGCTGCACATAATCTGGATTGTCCTTTTATTTAAATTCCATTTTTCCGCAGTTTCAGTAACTGTCATAAATCCTGCTAACATTTGTAATACCTCTCATAAATTATTCCCCTGTATCCATATTTATTTTATTCTCATATGCGAAAATTGTCAATTTCTTTGCTAACAGCAAATCGCATATTGCAATAAACCCGTACAAATGTTATGGTAAACAGGAAAGGAGCTGCTTCCCTATGGAATTTATTTATGAACAACCATTACAGGAATACATGTGTAAGAAGGGGAAAAATATCATTGTAGTGGAAGAGATCACCAGTAATAACTCTGATTTCGAGATTACAGAACTACATCTTCAGCTCATTGACGAAAAGCGGGCAGACTACTTCAAAACCAAAAAAGGGTATTATACCGTTAAGACAAAGGCAGGAGAGGTACTGCTTCCTCCCTACCGGCTAAAGATAGAGGAAACGGTTACTTTGGGTCTGAAATCCTTTTTAGGCATCAAATACATTACACAAAAAGGAATACAGCACTGATATAGTTGGAGAATATGATGGAAGATAAGAAAATCAAATTTTATGAACAGGAACTTTCTTATAAAAAAGGATTAAAATGGCAATCTCTTCCCTATGAAGAGATTGAACATGCCTATCTGCGTATTGAGGAGGTCAAAGGAAGGCTTTGCTGTGGCGTAGCAAATTTTGACTTGTATTTCCTGGTGCTGAAAACCCATTCCGGTAAGCTGGTCAAGGCTGAAGCCAGCTCCCAGGAAATAGTTAAGGAAATGTTAGCAGAATTAAAACAAAAAAATGATAAAATTGAGATTGGTTTTAAAAAACAGGAAGCATAACAGTTTCATTTATGGTTTGCTCTCTGCTATATCTACCATATATCTGCCTTCCTGCCATGTAATAGACAGTGGTTGCAATGTATATTCCGTAATCTCATATCCTTTTGATGTAAGAGATGCCGTGAAGCTTGCCATTCCGCCCTTTACACAGGTTTTCTCTGACTGGGCGCTGATATAGTTGCCAATGGAGTAAAACACCAGCATCTTATGTCCGTCCTCATCCTCAAGCATTTCACAGGGCTGTAGTACATGAGGATGTGTCCCGATTACTACATCTGCTTTACTCTCTAAAAAGATCTGTGTCCACTTTTGCTGAAAAGAATCTGTCTGTTCTGAATATTCAGTACCCCAATGTACAAAGACAATCACAAAATCTGCTTCAGATCTTGCTTTGGCAATATCATCTCTGACTTTGTCTTCATCATCCAGTAAATGAACCATATATGGATTTTCATCCGGAATGCTGATTCCGTTTGTACCATAAGTATAATTAAGCAGTGCTATAGAGATACCGTTTTTTACCAATATCTGATAGGGGCAATATTCTTTTTCATTCTCAGCCTGTATACCCAGACATTTCACATGATGGTCATCAAAAAATCCCTTGGTAGTATTGATTCCCTCAATTCCTCTGTCAAGGGCATGATTGGTTGCACAGGTTACTACTGTAAAACCTGCGTTGACAATGGATTCCCCTACAAAAACAGGTGTCCCGAATCTTGGATAATCACTATACTTAGAAGGGTCCGCTGTAAACGGCGTTTCCTGATTGATAACGGCAACATCGCTTGCCGAAATAATATTTTTAAAATTTTCAAATAAAAATTCAAAGGATTCATCATGGCTAAGGCCATATCTGTAAATCGGTTCGTGAATCAGATTATCCCCAAATACCACAAATGAAACATCTGTATCTTCTTTCGTAAATCCCCATGAATTCCATACCCAGCTGCTGACCTTCCCATCAGGAGCTGTAAGCAGTAGACGAACCTGCCGTCCCTCTTTTTGATTCACTCCCATTTCCGTAACGTCCTGTCCAATATATGAGGACATCCATTTGGGCCTGACTTCTTCGCCATTATATTCATACACAAAAATATGCTGTGACCATTTTGACTCATCCCGATCCACCCAGAAAGGCCTGTGGGTTCCGTACCTGCCTCTCTTCCAGCAAAGCAGCAGCAATTCGTCCTCTCCATCATTATCAATATCACAGGACAATGCCTCCTGAATCTTTACTTCTTTCGGGGAAGTCCAAATCACATCATCACCGGCCAAAATGCAAAGAGACCTGTTTTCTAACAGAATTTCATGCTTGCCCGACTGATCATAAAATGTCTGATCTGTCCATTCTATCCACTTTGGCAGGAACGCCCCGCTGTTCCATAGAAAATACCGGATTGCAAGTATTCCTGTCAATGTCATTATGAGGATGATTATTCTGGTTAAAAACCTGTTCTTATTCATAGATATATCGATAACTGTAAGTCCATTCCGGCTTTTCTACCGGGATATCATAATTATAGTTTCCGTCTTCATCCGGCAGGATACCGATCATCTGACGCCACTTTTCATCTGTAAGCCTGTCATCCATAGGCCATATAAATTGATAAAATGAATAAACACTTCCTTTGGCAATCTTTATTTTCCCATCAACTTTTACCACAACTAAAATCATAGACGGATCATCTGTTGCCATTTCCAGTACCGCTCCGTTAGGATCTGTTGCTACATCTACGACAACTGCAGCAGGACATTCCTGAGTGGAAACACCATCGTTAGATTCTTCCTTTACAACTTCATACCAAAAATGCTCGATACTTCCTCCATAGCTTTTGATAAATTCATATTCGTCCGGAGTCAGCACTTCATCTACAAGTTCTTTTTTAGAAATAGTAAGCAGCTGATCGGCCATCTCTTTAAGACGCCTCAGATTTTCTTCGTCCAACGGATCAAGCATTCCGTATTCTTTAAGTCCCTGTGCAGTCAGCTGCGCCAGGTTGGAAAATCTGGCATATACAAGAGGCTCCGGTTCCACATAGCCTCTGTCATCAGGCTCTTCATCATATCCGCCGCCCATTTCTGCTATTACCTGCTTGGAATAAAGGATGGTATCATGCTTTAGCTCTGTAAAGCTTCCTGCAAAGCATTCCAGATTCTTCCTGGTCCATTCCTCACTCTGCATGAAAATAGGATAACCTTCTCCCTTGGGAATAAGAAGGGGCCGCAAGGTATTTAGCCAGTTTGCATATAAACTTGCTGACCATAAGGATGCATCCGCTGCCGATAAGCCTTCTCTCAGACGATTCATATTCTCCATATAACCTGCATAATCCGTTTCTCCCTCTTCCACCAAAATATCAAGCGCTGCTTCACTCCCCAAAGCTGCCGGCACGTCAAGTACATCCGGAAGCATACGGTTCTCCCCTTTACTGTTTTCCTCAACGTTACTATAAATCAGTTTTTGCATAATGGCTGCATCTATTGTAAAACGCTGCCCCATAAACCGGAATCCGGGAATCACATTATCCTCACCGTCCTGGATTGGAATAGAATTGATCTGGGGCGGTGTAAGGGTGGCCGTTATCTGACGGAAGTTCATAAAAGCATCCTGATTTCCAATCAGATCTTCAAGAGTGGCATCACTGCCATATGCTTCAAAAACAGCCGGTATATATTCACATACTCCTATATCGTCACTGGCACCTGCAAAAAATGATGTCACGGCATAAACAGATTCCCACAATTTATAAGTTTCTGCGTTGTCTGCCAGGGCTTTGGCTATCAAAAGCGCACTTCTGTCCATATCGTCAATATCCTGTGAAAAATGAACCCTGCCATACCACATCATTGCCTTGAAATACCGTTCCAGCCTCTCATCACCGTCATAGTATCCCCGGGGTATATATTGCGTATAATCCTCCATAATCTGACTTACTTCCGACATATAAACATTGTCAGCCTGATCAATATGCGCAAGCTCCCAATCAACGATCTCTTTCACATCACTATCAACTGTTGTGCTTTCATCCAGTAGCTTGGCTCCTATGGTAAAAAATGCCACATTACGTCTGGCAGCCTCTTCCCATTCCGTACCACGAAGGCGGGCATACTGTTCTTTACTGCTGTCAAGCATCTGCAGGCTTAATTGAGTAATATTATCTGCCAGATACTTTTTTTCTATATTCTTCAGTAAATAGCTGAAATAGAGATGATATGTATGCATCAGGGAATCCACGGTTACAAAGTTGGGAATCATATCATAGCGGTTCATTTCATACACTTCAAAGAACTCTCTTCCGGCATACCCGCACACAACAAATCCATTCTGCCCCAGCTTTTCTGTTATTTCATCACTCAGGTAAGAAAACTGCCACAAATTCTCTGTGTTGCTTAAATCCGGTTTGATCTCATAAGCTTCCACACAGGGCACTACTGATGCCTCATCCTCGGCAGCGCTTGTTACCAGCAAAGGCCTCTCACCTGTATAATCAGAGGGCAGCGCTGATACCGGCGTCTGCTCTTCCTTCTCTTCTTCCTGCTGCGTCAAAACAGGTTCTGCCTGGTCTGTATTTTCTATGGGTGCTGTCTCTTCCTTTTCCTGTCTTGGTGCTGCACATGCTCCTAAAAGGCTTACTGCCAGCAGAAAGGCTATAATTTGTTTCATTCTTCTCTTCATTTTCATAACTTCCTTGACTTATTGTATTGGTTTGTATATAACACTAATATTTTATACCTATTCAGGCTATGCTGCAACAATTAACCGGTATTCCATGTCATGTACAATCTGTCAGAAAAAGCAGAATCAGCAGTGGAATTATCCACTGCTGATTCTTCATTCACTTTATACATCTTTTAACTTCTTTATTTCTCATCTTTCTTTTGATATCTGAGCATTGCGGAAGAAATAACTGTTCCTCCTATTCCTAATGACAATATCATGATCCAAATGAGAAGTGCAAAACTATCTCCTGTTGAAGGCCTTCTACGTTTACCTAATACTGCAAAGTCAGTGCCTCTTCTTGCTCCAAGTACTGCATTGTCGCTTCTTTTTGCACCTAATACCTGCACATCGCCCGGTGTAGGTGTTGCGCCGTTTTCAGGAGTCGGTGTAACCTCTTCACCCGGTGTAGGTGTCGGTTCATCTCCACCTGGTGTAGGTGTCGGTGTAGGTGTAGGTTTATGAGTGTTGGTGATTACAAAGGTATCATCACTGTAGCTTACTGTATAACCTCTTATGACTTCAATTTCAGCTACTGTGTAGGTAATAAACTCACCATTCTTCTTCTCTGCAAGATCACTCCATGTGTAGCTCCAACCATTTTCTTCACTTAAGATTACTTCCTCACCATAAGCTTCACCGTCTGCGTAAAGCTGAACCCGAATCGATACAGGACGAAGATTTTCTCTGTTTCCGGCATCATTCCAAACCTTATTTACCGTACGGCTGGTTACTCCAGGTGTATAGCTATTGGTTACATTGAATCCATCTACTGTTGTAGAATATCCCTCTACAACATCTTCCGTAAGTGTATACTCAATTTCTACACCATCTTTGAACTTATCAAGGTTTTCAAACTTCCATGCCCATCCATCTGCTTCTGTTACTGTCTTGCTCTCTATTTCTGTTCCATTTGCAAACAGATGAACTGTAATGCTTGTAGGTCTGATTCCATCCTGGTTATCGGCATCATCCCAAGTCTTGGTTCCCTCAATCTCAATCACTTCCGGCGTATGCGTATTGGTAACATCAAATCCTGTAATCTCTGTCTCATAACCATCTACTTCTTCCTCTGTAATTGTGTAAACAATTTCAGAAACAACGCCATTCACGTTCTTGTTCTTCGGTAGATCTGTGAAACTCCACTTCCATTCATCGGCTTCTGTTACTTCTACGCTGTCAACTACTTCTCCATCTGCCAACAGATTAATTTTGATGCTTGTAGGTCTGATTCCATCCTGGTTATCATTATCATTCCATGTCTTTTCGCCGTTTACTTCTACGGTTTCAGGAACATGCACATTGGTAATCGTTGTAGTAGTTCCGTCAATAACCTCTGCTTCATATCCATCAACTTTACCGACTTCCTTTACAGAGTAGTTGATCTTCAAACCAAATCTTGAATCAGGCAGATTCGACCAAGTATATGACCAATTATTGCCTTCATTCAGTTCTACTGCATCACCCTTCTTAAACAGTCCGTCATAAAGCTGAACCATAATAGAGACCGGTCTGATTCCATCCTGATCATCATTGTCATCCCATACTTTTGTAACACTTATCTGGGTGTAATCAGGCGTGTAGGTATTGATTACATCATATCCTTTAACTTCTGTAGAGTAATCAAGTACTCTATCCTCTGTAATGGTGTAAGCAATTTCCTTACCGTCTTTGAACTTATCAAGGTTCGTAAAGCTCCACTTCCAACTATCTGCTTCTGTTACTACCTTGCTGTCAATTTCCTTGCCATTTGCCCACAGCCGGATCGTGATGCTTTCAGGTATTGCTTCTTCGCCGTTTTCATCAGCCTTCCATGTCTTAATTCCGTTTACTTCTGTCTTCTCGGGTGTATGCGTATTCTCTACGTTGTATCCCTTGATCTCTGTGTCGTATTCTGCTACCACATCTTCTTTGATGGTATACTCGATTACTTCTCCGTCTGCATACTTGTCAAGTCCTGTGAAGCTCCATGACCAGTTCTCGCTTTCGGTCACTGTCTTGCTGTCCTTCAGTTCTCCGTTTGCATACAGGCTGATCTTGATGCTGTCAGGGCGCTTTCCATCCTGATCGTCATTATCATTCCATGTCTTGCTTCCTTCAACCTTGGTCTTCTCAGGATTGTGGGTGTTGATCACGTTGTAGCCGTTTACTGCTGTTGTGTATCCTGCTACCACATCCTCTGTGATCGTATACTCGATCTCTTTTCCGTTCGCATACTTGTCAAGGTTGTCAAATGTCCATGACCATCCGTCTGCTTCTGTTACCGTCTTGCTTGCCTGAAGCTTTCCGTCTGCATACAGGTTGATCTTGATGCTTTCAGGGCGCTTGCCGTCCTGGTTGTCATTATCATTCCATGTCTTGCTTCCGTTTACTGATGTCTTTCCGGGTGCATGGTTGTTGATCACGTCATATCCCTTCACTTCGGTTGTGTAGTCTTCTACTTCTTCCTCGGTGATCGTATAGTTGATCTCTGTTCCGTTTGCATACTTGTCAAGGTTCGTGAAGCTCCATGACCAGTTGTCATCTGCCGTTACTGTCTTGCTGTCCTTCAGCTTGCCGTCTGCATACAGGTTGATCGTGATACTTGCAGGGCGCTTGCCGTCCTGGTTGTCATTATCGTTCCATGTCTTGCTTCCGTTTACTTCTGTCTTCTCGGGTGTATGCGTATTCTCTACGTTGTATCCCTT
>CAZTKJ010000028.1:0-14086 GCA_964614185.1 uncultured Lachnospiraceae bacterium | reverse complement strand
GCTTTCAGGGCGCTTGCCGTCCTGGTTGTCATTATCGTTCCATGTCTTGCTTCCGCTTACGCTGGTAGTCTCAAAAGTATTTGTAATAGTAGCTGTCTGTACTTCTTTAGATTCTACCACAATATTCTGAGAAGTATATGTAATCTTATAAGGGAATCCACTCTCAAATGATACAGGGGTTCCTTCTGCGTTTGTCTCATTCAAGGTATAAGTATCATATACAAGATCATCGATACGTACAGTACCGCCAGCCTTAACTTCATATACTGCTAACGATCCATCTTTATTTACAACAGGCTTTCCATCGGAACCTGTTAATGTAAAGAAGAAGGACTCATTGGTTGTCTTTCCAACAACCTTCTTGCTTACTTCGATAGAACCTTTTTCGACTTTCGTATTATTAAATGCAGGTGCACTTGTCTCTCCATTTTGGGAATCCTTGTAGTAAGTCACCTTTGCACTTGTATTTGTGATCAAGCCGTTTGTTACAGCAGAAACCTCAACCTTTGCATAATATAAGGTAGTGTCGATACCGTAACCTTCAACCTCGCCGGTTTCCTGAATCTTATACCAGTAAGTACCCGGTTCCTTAATATTGTCAAACTTCGTAAACTCTACAGAACCACCCTTATTGGTTACTGATTCAATGACTGTTTCTGAACCATCCTCAGCTACGGAAGATAATGTAAATGTGAACTTACCATTCTCTTCTGCCGTCGGAACCTGACCATTAACTGTCTTGCTTGCGCTGAGTACAAAGGAAGCCGGATTTATAACCGGTATGTTCTTACTGATTGCATGCCACTCAGCACCGCCTATATGGGATATTACATCAGCAACCAAAAAGCCTGCTGCAACACTCCAGTTATCAAAATCTGCATGAGGAACAAGGAATGTACCATCAGTAGCGCCTGTAGTTTCTGCCTTTGTTGCATTCGGACAGTTGAAGATCACCTTTTCCAGTATAATTTCTTCGTCTGCATTACCTTGGGTAGTATACTTCTTTCCATCTATCTCCAATGTAAATTGTCCAAACTTAACACTCGTATCAGGAATATTTAAAACTACATTCTGTCCGGAAGTGATCTTAATTGTATAATGCGGCATACCCCACTCATTACAGAATTCACCTTCCTGGAAATTAATATAATATGTTCCATCTACTTCTTTTCCTAACGTTGCAATGTCAATAACATCACCATCTCTAATATCATTAAACTCATATCCCTCGCTATCACCATTTGCCTTCAAGGAAGCAGATGCAGCGGCTACATGGTCTACCATGCCGGATACTTTGCTCTTAATTTCAGCCTCTGAATAGGTTGTATAATCTACAATGACACCATTCGGGAACTGAAGGTTATCCAAAGAATCAGTACTGTCATTCAGATGATTCATAATGAATCCAAAATTCCGCATAGCCTCTTCTGTGGTGTGAATCAGCAATGCCCCCTCGTTTCCGTTTAAAGTCATTTGGAAATTGGTTCCAGTATATTCACCAATATAGGTTTCTCCGGCACCGCCGCCATCATTCTTACAAGCCTGCACCTGTGCATCACCATGCAATGATCCTGTTGCAAAGTTTGTTTCCATATGACCAACAACTGTCATTTCATTAGCTACTACACCATAATAAAGAGCTTCACCTAAAACATCTTCAATAGACACTGGTGTGCCAGGCGTTATCACTATATTTCCATTTTCATCATAAATACCAACCATTGAGAAATTGCTCAGGCTGAAATCAACCTGTTCTGCTGCAACTGATATAGCTGCATCAACAACTTCCACATTGATATCACTTGCGCTGATTCCTGTAGCATCAGCCGTAGTATCAACAGATTCCTTAACTGCATCTGACAAAGGCATATGAACAACTGTCACATCCCCTGCTTTCTCTGCACTTAAATCTTCTTCCAACTGTTTCTGCTTGAAGGTAAAGGAAATCTTAACCATACCTTCTGCCGGCTGGTATTCCACTTTGCTTCCTTCAACTGCATTTCCATCCTCATCCACCTGTTCTGCAAGGAAAGCAATGTCATAGAGCAGAGTATTATCTTCCGTGTATTTCTTTGTATCTTTATCAGAAGATTCTTTTGAATCGCCAATCTGAACTGCATTCTTATTCAATGCTTCCATATAAGCATCATAGTTATAACCTGCTGTGTCAGATGTTACAGGTGTTACTACGAATTCAGCATCATCCGGAATCGCATTTGCATGCTGAAGAGTTGCAGTTACGGAAACATAACTGTCTTCATAAGTATAAGTGGTCTTCTTTCCATCAGAATACTCGAAGATCACAGTAGTGTCTTCTTTGATCTTCGTCCATGTTTCACCGTCTGTTGTGTAGGAATAAGCATATTCCTTTTCAGAAGCCTTGGCGTCTTCTGATTCAATTGCCTTTCTCTTTAAGCCTGTGATAATTTCGTTATCAACAGATGCTTTTACATATGTATACTTGATTGTTTTGAAAAGGCTCTGACGAACAGATACCTTCGCTACCGGAGGAGTTTCCGGATCATCCAGTGTCAGTTCATCATTCTTATCGAAAATCTTGGAAATATCCATGTTGGTATATTTCTCTGCGATTTCATCACCAAATTCATCTACAATAGTAGCATCAAGCTCTACAGCCACTTCTGCCTCTTCGTAAGAAAGTGTGATTTCTGTATCCTCTTCAATGACAACTGTTTTGCCGTCTTTGGTTACATAGGAATACACAGATACTGCTTCATCTGACTCATCGACTGCTTCCTTAACGAGCGATGTGATCACTGTTCCATCGATGAGTGCTTCTTTGTACTCGTAGCCTTCGATTTCAACAGGCGCTTTTTCCGGATCGTCCAAAGCAAGCTCTTTGTCAAATTCAGGAAGTTCTGCCTTAGCATATCCATCAATCATAAGACCTTCTTCGTCTACGCAGACAAGAGTGATCTCTGCCTCTACAACTTCTTCTCCGCCTTCGTATACTAAGGTAACTTCTGTATTTTCAGTTACTTCTACATCTTCTCCGTCAGCCGTGTAGGAATAAGTAACAACTTCTTCTCCATTCTCGTCTGTCTCTGTCTTCTTATTAATAGAAGTAACTACCACACCATTAATCTGAGCTTCAATATATGTATAATCCTCTATTGCAACAGGCTCTTCTGTTAAATCTAATGTATCGTCAAAGGTAAGGGTTTTGTTTGCATAGCCTTCAATTGCATTACCGTCCTGATCTACAAAGGACGCAATAAACTTAACCGTTGCTGCTTTTCCATCGGTCTCTTCATCCTGTGTATATTCAAATACAACAACAATATCGTCCTCCAGCTCTTTCCACTGTGTTCCATCATAATAACTCATAGAAGTCGTTGTGGTGATCTTGGTCACTACCATCTCGCCATCAACTTCGGTTTCTTCCTTTTCTTCTACGGTCTCTTTCATGATTTTGCTGATCTTACCACCATCTTCTATGGTTGCTTTCTCAGCAAAAGTATAACCTTCAATCTCCGGTGCCTTCTCCAGAACATCAACCGTATCATTGACTTTGATTTCAAAGCTGTCTGCTCCATCGATCTTTTCGCCGTCTGCCACGCAGATAGCTGTCACGGTCACACTGTTATCCACCTTAAGGATTTCTGCCTCAACTTCTTCCTTCTTGTCAGGTACTTTTGCCTGTTCTTCTTTTCCTTTGCAGTGATCATCAAGGAATGATTCCGCATCATCTGCATCCGCTACTTTAGAACATACCGGACAATCTGCATCATATCCGTCTGTGGCGCACTTAACATCGCAAGTACACTTTGCAGACTCGGACTCATCAACATCAGTCTCATCATCCCCTGAACCATCTTCGGAAATAAAATCATCTTCGACTACTTCCGAATCTTCTGACATGTCCTCTTCCTGCTCCTCATAGAAATTCTCCTCTTCATAAGAATCTTCTTCATAAGATTCTTCTTCATAGAAATCTTCCTCATCATAGTCAGAATATGTCACAATGTCTTCGTAAGCATCGCCATATTCTTTTGTAATTTCCTCCTCACTCCACTGAAAAGGCTCTGACTTTTCATTTGCATAGGAAACCAATACATTGCTTGCAACGATCACTTCCACAAGCAAGATAGCCAGCAATCTTTTCATTCTCTTTGAAAGCCTACCCATACCTCTACTCTCCTCTTTTTACCTTCTACATAGATACAAAACTTATAGTTACCAGGACACAATGGTATAACTTACCACTTTTCCTATATACAATATTATCAGATGCAACTTGAGCTTACAAGGACTAAAGTCCTATTTCTTAAAGTTTGTTAATAATTACTATTAGCAGGACAAAGATATTGTGCTTTATGCCATAAACGGTTGTTCTTTCTGTTAATAAAAAACAGCAAGGACTTTGACTTGTCCCTGCTGTACTATTATTTTAATTATTCTTTACCTTCTGCCTCGTTTCCGGACATCTTAATTACTCCACTTTCAATCAGTTTCAACAATCGGTCAATAATGACCGGATCAAACTGCTTTCCACTGTTATTTTTAAGCTCATTGAGAATTACATCCGGCGTAAGAGCGTTGCGGTAACAGCGGTGACTGTTCATTGCATCAAATGCATCTGATACACAGATAATGCGGGCCATGATCGGTATATCTTCACCTGCCAGTCCATCCGGATAACCCTTTCCATCATATCGTTCATGATGACTGAGGGCTCCCATACCGATACCCTCTATTGCAGTAAAATCACGAAGAATGTCTCTGCCGTATACAGTATGTTTTTTCATTAATTCATATTCTTCCTCAGTAAGCTTTGACGGCTTGGTAAGGATCTCATCGGGTATGTATATCTTTCCACAGTCATGCATGAGCGCTATGTAATAAATATGCCTGCACTCCTCCTCTGAAAATCCTACACTCCCGGCAAGCATTCTTGAATATTGAGCAACGCGCAGTGAGTGCCCCATGGTATTGGGATCCTTCGCCTCAATAAAATTAACAATCGTCCGCATGGTCTGCTCAATGATCTGCTCATCACGCTTCTGCTGCTCAGCAAAACGCTTTAGATTCAGTCTTACAATGATCAGCGCAAGGAAACAGCTTATCCAAATGATCAGTGCTATGCCAAACATCCAGAAAAAGGGGTTTTTTAAAATGCTTCTATGCATATAATAACGTATCTCACCCTTTGAAAAGTTTGCTAAGTAATCAATGGATTTTCCCTCCATATACATTATAAACCCTACTTTTGCATAGCTTTCCTTTTCCGCAGAATCAGCCTTTGGAAGGATCGGCTTATCACCCCATTCCTCTTCAGGATAATATGCAAAATAATCCCCCTCATGCAGCCAAACCATAGGTCCTATTCCTGACATAAAATGATCAAGAATTATATCATAATTAGTATATTCCGCCAGATCAAGAGTCTGAACCTTTTCATTTCCCGACTTTACGTTCTGGTGATATTCAAAATTACCGTTCCATGTATTATTTACACACATTTCCTCAGGAATATATACAGTAGCTACCCAGTCCGTAATGGTATCGGAGGAATTGTTAACAATAAGCATCTCATAAATCGTGCCCACGGGTTCCTCCAAAATAACGTTTCCATTTTCATCCTGAACGGACGGACTTATCCATGCACCGGTATCCCCGCCTCTTGTTGTAAAATCCACTGTAATATCGTCAAAGACATACGCAGTGCCCTCGTGTCTGCCATCAGGAAAAAGATGTACTCTTTCTCTGGTGTTGTACAGATGATTTTGCAGAAAAAGCACTCCCATGCCAATCACAATAAAAATCGGAAGAATTATAGTAATAGTCGTAAGCAGTCTGCTGTCCTTTTTTCTCATTAGAATCTTAGCTGCCTTTCATGTGATTTCAGAAACAAAAACCTAACTTTAAAATATTTCTGATTTTATCATATTATAAAAGATAGGCTCCTTAAAGTCAATTGCGCAACTGCTTTAGGATATGTACCTTATATTGCCTTCTTTCAATAATTTCTCATACTTGAAACAATTACATGAGTGGTCATTTATCATTCCGCAGGCCTGTAAATGGGAAAAGATCGTAATGGAACCCAGATATTTAAATCCCCGCTTTTTCATATCACGGCTCAATCTGTCGGATAGTTCATTACGTACCTCTCCATGTCCCTGTTGATGCTTTACATAAACAAAAGTGTGATAGTCCGAAAAAGACCATATATAATTATCAAAGCTTTCAAATTCATCTATGATCTTCAAAAAGCATCTGGCATTATTAATAATTGCGGAAATCTTTCTATTCGACCTTATCATTCCCTCTGTATTCATAATTCTTTCAATATCGGATTCGGTATAATCGGCAATGAGCTGATAATTAAAATCATTAAAGCATTTTCTGAATACTTCCCGCTTATTCAGCATCATTGTCCAGTTCAGGCCGCACTGCATGGCTTCCATCAATAAATATTCAAAATGCTTTTTATCATCATGAAGCAGATTCCCCCATTCTTCATCATGATATTTTTGTAAAATCCCGCCATCAAGGCACCATCCGCATCTTTCCATAATCATCATTGTTCCTCCTTAAAGATCAGACTTAATAAGTATAAGCTATTTTCTGCAGGAGCACAATTCCAAAAAACTTGCAATGAGTATGAAATATAGAGTAAAATAATCAGGTTGAGAAAGTGAGAGGATTTGCATGAAGAACAACTTTACTTCTGTTATAAGACAAGCATTTTATAAATCCCTTCCGATACTGGCCGGATACATAATTCTTGGGATTGGATTTGGCATATTACTTCGAAATGCAGGGTACGGAGTTCTTTGGGCGCTGGCAATGAGTTGTCTCATCTTTGCCGGTTCTATGCAGTATGTAGGTGTGGGATTGATAGCCGGGAGCGCCTCTGTCATTACCACGATTCTCACAACTGTTATGGTAAATGCGCGCCATCTGTTTTATAGCATTTCTATGATTGAACGCTATAAGGATACCGGCAAATATAAACCCTATCTGATTTTTTCCTTAACAGACGAAACCTACTCTCTTCTTTGTGATGGACAGGTTCCCGATGAAAGATCCGGCAATCTCTATCGTTTTCTTGTTTCTTTGTTCAATCAGTGTTACTGGATTATGGGAAGCATAATTGGAAATCTGTTAGGAAGTGTACTGCCATTCTCTACAAAAGGAATAGAATTCTCCATGACAGCGCTCTTTATCGCTTCCTTTACAGAGCAATGGATTTCCGGAAGGAACCATATTCCGGCATTGACAGGCCTTGCATGTTCGTTATTGTGCCTGCTGGTTTTGGGCCCGGAACATTTTCTGATTCCGGCTATGCTTCTGATTACCTTGGTTTTAACAGTTGTTCAGAAGCAAATCCCATTCCACAAGGAGGAAGCAGAATGAATTTTGATATATATGCCGCAATTCTTGTACTTACAATGGCACTTGTAACATGGCTGCTGCGCTTCGCTCCATTTCTGATCTTTCGGAAAAGTACCCCTGTATATATCGTCTATCTGGGAAAAGTACTTCCATCAGCAATTATTGGAATGCTGGTCATTTACTGTCTGAAAGATGTGGATGTCACAGCAGCTCCCTTTGGCTTACCGGAATTGATTGCTTCCATAAGCGTAGCCATGCTGCAATATTGGAAACGGAATTCTCTGATCAGCATACTTTCCGGAACCATTATTTATATGATACTAATGCAGTTCATTTTTTGAGTAATTAGGCATATCAGATTAATTTTTTTTCCAGAAATTCTTCTATCACCTCATTAAATTCTTGTGGGGTGTCCATATTTACACAATGCCCTGCATTTTCAAAGATCACAACTTTACATTGCGGCTCTCTGTTTTTCCACATTTCTACTGCTTCCAGTTCCATTGGTATATCAAATTTCCCGCACCCTATCAGCAGAGGATACTTCCTATGCTTTGTTTGATGTGTATTTATCATCCTGTTCAAAGAGGCCAAATATTTAAATGATTTCTTTGGGAATTGAATATTCATATCATAAAATTCATTTTGGGCCTTCAGTGTAAATGCAGATATTTTCTTATTTGCTTTTGCAAACCATTTAATGGAAAACAGAGCTTTTAACATCATAAGCATCTGCGATGCACTATTCTCTTTCTGCATTTTCATATCAAAATTATTAATATCATATCCGCCAAAGCAAGCCAACGAACCTACCATATCCGGATACCGATTTGCAAAATCCTGTGCTAAAACAGCACCTAACGAAACACCGATCATATGTATTTTCTCAATTTTTTCTGTTTTCATAATTTCGTATATCCATGCCGACATATTGTCGATACTGTCACCCTTTTTTGTATCTGTTGACCGTCCATGTCCGATAATATCAACTGCTAACACGTTATATTTGTTTCCAAAGTATTCAATCTGTGATTGAAACATTTGATGATCAACAAATGCAGCATGAAAAAACAGAATCCATTCATTGTATTGGTTCCCGCTGATATAATAGGTAATTGGTGAGTCGTCTAATTTGAACTCTCGCATAATCTTTCATTCTCCATTTCACTGATAAGGTTTTTATACCAATCCGGTTGTATTGATGCCTACGAACTTGCACTATTATAATATTTTAATCCTCGCTTCCATACAATACAAGTGACTATGGAAAACAATATAACAACAAATATTCCGTACACTCCCAGCTTATAATTCATTTCCCCTATCATACTTTGTACCGGAAGAGTTGCCATGATCCCATATGGCAACACCAGATAAAAAATAAATTTATATACTCCATAAAATGCAATTCCCGGTAATTTCATGCACAAATCAATGCTAGCATCTTCTATCTGTCCCATACGCGCCATTGATATGAGGTACAGAGAAACAGAACGGATGATGACTTCCATATCGTAATACAGAACCGCCATAATCATGATCCAAAACAAATATATTAATATTTGAATGACAGTTAATTGCATCTCCAATATGCTGACGCCATATGCAATGATGCATATACTCATCAGGATAAGGGGAATGGAACCGGGACTGATCTGTTCAAATGTCAATCTAAATAAAGGACTTACCGGTTTTGACAGATATAAATCTAATTCACCTGATTTCACTTTCCCGGGGATTCCGTTTACTCCAAAAAAGTATAATGTCATATTGATTGCATTAAGCAATGAAAAAGTTCCTATGTACAGAATCATTTCTCCCTGATGCCAATTGCCAATCATATCTATATTGGAATATATAACACCAAATGCCAGCAGCTGTATGACAAACAAACTGCCATCTATAAAGAAGGGTGCAAAAAAATCCAGTCGGAATACAGTAAGTCCATGAAAGCGCAAATATAACATTTCCCTTAGCACACGTATATTTTTCTTTAAATTTTTCATTATATTCCCACCCCGTCATACTTTCTAATATATTTATTCCATATAATGTTAATCAAAATTTGCATAACCAAACACCATGCAACAATTACAAACACTCCGGCTACAGCTTCTTCCTGACACATTCCGGTCAATAGCATGGACGGTAAATATGTCACATAATAGAATGGCAATATTCTCATGATTTTTACCACTACTTCCGGAAAAAGCGCCAGCGGAACAATACTTCCCATAACTAATGAAATCAAGTTATTCTTTATCATTAAAAACGTACTTATTCCCTGATACTTTAAAGTTAATAAACCAAGGAAATAATTTAACTGTACCATAAACAGCATACCTGATATTGCCATCAACACTGCGCAAACCAGTACCGGCAGATTATCGGTAAATGCAAATTCAATATTGAATATAAATACCCAGATCATTGCAGCAATAAGATCAAACAGCACATAAAACAATACAATACCCAGCTCCATTGCCATGAAATACTTTTGTATTCCAACAGGTATTACCATATATTTAGAAAATGTTCCATTGCGGATTCTGTCATGTATTTCGTTACTGATTCCACCGGACATATCTAATTGGGACAAAAATGAATTGACAATATAATAGGAAATCATTCCGTGAAATGTAAACTCACCAATCATTTTCCTGTTTTGAAAGATAATTCCCCACAACAAACAGGCAAATAATATCTTGCTTATTGTGAATATCATATTGAATATAACATCCACCCGCCATACAAGCTGGGTTTTCATATATGTTTTGGAAACCTCCCAATATTTACCCACGCCATTCACTTCCTTCCTGATAAATACGTTCTACTACAACACCGATCTCTTCCTCCTCAACAACAATATCCTTGGGTTCGTATTCCATAAGTTCCCACAATAAATTTTTTGAATTTGCTTTGGAAACCTCATATGCCTTTTTGTAAAGACTATTTTCAACTAAACATGTTTCATTTGTCTTAATGGAGATATCTTTTACAGGTGTATCAAAAGTCACTATTACCCTCTTGTTTCGCTGATACTTATGAAATAATTCATCTGTAGCACCATCATATAATTTGACTCCATGATTGATTACTACTGTTCTTTTGCAAAGCATCTTAATATCTTCCATATAGTGTGATGTTAAAATAATTGTGGTTTTCTTTTCTTCATTGATCTCTTTTAAAAATTTACGGATCTGTTTAGATGCCACTGCATCCAGTCCAATAGTCGGCTCATCCAAAAACAACACTTTAGGATTATGCAATAGCGCCACGATCAATTCCATTTTCATTCTTTCACCAAGAGACAAGGTTCTTACCTGAACCTCCATAAGCTTTTCAACGCCAAACAACCGGACAAAATAATTTTTATTCTCCTGAAATTCTGCTTCCGGAATCTCATATATTTCTTTAAACAGACGTAAGGTATCATTTACGGTCAATTCAAAGAACAATTGACTTTTTTGACCCATCACAACGGCATATTGTTTCTTAAATTCATTTTTCAGGTCATTGGGGTAATATCCCAGCACGTCAATGTTTCCTTCCGTTGGTGCAATGATACCGGTCAACATTTTGATCAAGGTCGTCTTGCCGGCTCCGTTAGGTCCGATCAGACCAATGAATTCTCCTTCCTCCACAGTCAGATCAATATGATTCACTGCTAATTTTTCCTCATACTCCCTTTTCCACAGACTCACAATACTTCCTTTAATTCCTTCTGTTTTCTTGTATCTGCGGTATTTTTTGGCCAAGCCTTCTGTTTTAATAATTGTACGATTCATTTTCCTTTTCCTTTCACTCTAAATGATGGTATCTCCTTACAACAAGCAAAGCCATTTCTATGAAGATTAGAGTGTCAAAAACCCTGTTTGGAACTGTTGTATGGCGGATTGCACAAAAGAATTCGTGCGCACTCCGTTGCACGAACCATTCCGCCAAACCTCCTAAGACGAAAATCGTGTTCAGCAAAGGCTTCCACGATTTTTGAGTTTTGGCTCCATCGTGCAAGTCGTTTGCTCAAATTTCTTTTGAGCAATCTACCATCAACCGGTTGTCATATAGGACTTTTGACGCCCTAATCTTATGAAACAAAAAAAGACCATAGATACCTTAAGCGCATTAAGATACTATGGTCTTTCTTATAAAAAAATAGCATGACCATACAGTCATGCTAATATCTTCCTGAAAATATATTTACCACAATATTAAGCAATTGTAAGGCGAAAACGCTAGCAACATATGTTGCCAACAAGTGGGTAGACTCCTAACGTAAACTAAAAATCACCCTTGCAGTATTCATTTGCAATTTTCTACATTACAATAACACTTAACATGTTGTTTATTGTATATCATCTTATATTATTGGTCAAGTACCTGATCATAGACTTTTATGTTAATTGCAAATGTATGTAACAATTTACAACAGCCACATCGTATATTTCGATTGTACATTGCGCATAATCATGCTATAATTGTGTCAAAAAGGAGTGAATCATTATGCCACTTATAATGCCTATTAAAGACTTGCGCAATACAACTGAAATTTCCAACATTGCACACAAGGCGCAGGAGCCTATTTTTATTACCAAAAACGGATATAGCGACTTAGTTGTAATGAGCAGTGAATTATATGATAAATTTGCAAGAATCAATCGTATTGACCAGGCTATTTATGAATCTGAACAGGAGATATTAAACGGCGCTGAAGCGACAGATGCAAATATAGTTTTTGCAGAGCATCAGCGATGAGAATTACAATGGAAGCAATAACAGAGGTGTAAATTATGAGAACAGAAAATGAAATGTATGACATGATCCTGGGTATTGCGAAAAATGATGTCAGAATTAAAGCTGTGTATATGAATGGCTCAAGAACAAACGCAAATGTTCCAAACGACATTTTTCAGGATTATGATATTGTTTATGTTGTGGAAGACACCAAAAGTTTTATAGAAGACAAAGTCTGGATCAATCTTTTCGGAGAAATTCTTTACATGCAGTATCCTGATGAAAATCCATATTATCCAAGTGATAAGGAAAATTCATATGGATGGCTAATGCAATTTGCAGACGGAACCCGAATCGACTTAACTGTGCAGTCTGTGGATTACGCACTACACCACATTCAAGATGACAAACTTTGCAAAAATTTGTTGGACAAAGAAGCAATATTACCCGAAATAGAAGCAGCAACAGATTGCCAGTACTGGGTTAAAAAGCCTGTGAAAGAACAATATCTGGCAGTTTGTAATGAATTTTGGTGGTGTACCAATAATATAGCAAAGGGATTATGGCGAGAAGAAATCCCCTATGTGCAGGATATGGCCAATCATGTTGTAAGGGACCAGCTTATTACTATGTTGAATTGGAAAGTTGGTATTTTAACAGGATGGTCTGTAAGCACAGGAAAATCATCGAAATATTTGTACAAGTGGCTTCCGGAAAAGGATTGGAAAATGTTTTTGTCAACTTATTTTGATTGCAATATTGATAATGCCTGGAAGTCTGTTTTTGGCATGTGTGAATTATTTGAAATTGTGTCCAAGTACGTTGGAGAGAAATTGGGATGGGAGTATAATGAAAAAGAGGGTAACGCTGCCCGGTCCTTCTTAGAATATGTACATCAACTATCGAGAAACAAATAATCGATCTTTAAGAAGGAGGGATCAAAGTGAGCATCTCCGATATGATTCAAGGTGAAAATGGATTGCTGGTAGAATTGCGCTGTAATAACTTTTTTAATGAACAAATATTTGCGGATATCAAGAATTATCTTAATGAGCATTTATCTGAGTGGCAAACAAGCGGTTTTATACCTGTTGCAGATGCAGTGGCTATTTTCAATTTGATTGACGCACTCTCTGGCGGAAACAGGTTTTGGAATGAAGAAGTCGTACTACGTGTGATAGATGCCACCATTGAAATACAAGAAATAATCAGTATGTTAGAAACATAAAAGTCTGCATGACTTATGCAAATGAGAGATATTGAAAGGGTCTACGAAAAATCCGCACTTCTTTTTATCAGAAGTTGCGGATTTTCTTACAAAAATCAATATTTTTACTCTTTTGCTTCTGCTCCGACTGCTAATTGTGAATCTGCCGTCCCTCATGATTCAAATGATATTTGTCCTTGTAAATCAATTCGGAAACCGGAACAATTGTATACCCCTGTTCCTTCAAGTTAGTAATCAGCGTATCCAAAGCCTGCGCCGTATATTTAGCTCCATTATGACAAAGAATGATACTTCCGTTTCCAAGGTGCTTGTGCTGTGTCACTGTTTTAATGATGGAATCTACACCATAATCCTTCCAGTCCAAAGAATCCACATCCCACTGTATCGCATAATAACCACAATCCTTTGCCACATTTACCACAGCATTATCGTAGTCTCCGTAAGGCGGTCTGAACAGGAACATTTCATATCCCGTAAGCTCCTGTACCTTTTGATGGACTTTCATCAGCTCATCCTTTTTTTCCTCATCAGAAAGCTGACTCATATTTTTATGGTTTTCGCTGTGATTTCCCAGATCATGGCCTGCTGCCAATATGGCTTTAACATCATCAGGATAGTTTTCCACCCATCCTCCTGTCATAAAAAAGGTTACATGCACATCATGTTTTTTTAAAATATCCAGGATTTTCTGTGTGTCTTCATTTCCCCATGCTGCATCAAAAGTAAGCGCTATCTTAGGTTCTTTTGTTTCTACACAGTAAA